>JBGAPI010000045.1:0-42271 GCA_044221335.1 Ahniellaceae bacterium | reverse complement strand
GCGGATCGAATCCGGCGGCCTCGCGATCGACCTCGCGCGCCGGACACTGGAACGCGACGGCGTCGCGATCGCGCTGACCCGCAAGGAGTGGCAGCTGCTGGCCGCGTTGCTGCGCCATCCCGGCCGGGTGCTGACCCAGCCGCAGCTGCTCGCCGAGCTGTGGGGTCCGACGCATGTCGCCGACACCCACTATCTCCGGATCCTGGTCGCCCGGTTGCGCGCCAAGCTCGGCGATTCGGCGACCGAGCCGCGCTGGATCGCCACGGAGCCGGGCGTCGGGCTGCGCTATGTCGGGCCGGCGTAGCGCGGGCCCTGGCCCGCCGCTCTCGATGCGGGCGTTCCGACCGTGCGGCCCGGGGGGCCGCTCCACGCCGGGGTCGCGGCGACCCCGTCCCGTCTGGCAAAATCACCGCCCTTTTTTCCCGCGAGGAGCAAATCGCCATGGCCCACTACGACATGCGTTCGGCCAACCGGCCGGAGCCGGACGAGCCGCTGGTCGCGATCGCCAACTACGTCAAGGACTACTACCTGTCCTCGTCCGAGGCCTTCGAGACCTCGCGCTACATGCTGCTCGATTCCCTGGCCTGCGCGCTGATGTCGCTGCACTTCCCGGAGTGCACGAAGATGCTGGGCCCGGTCGTTCCGGGCGCGCAGATGCCCGGCGGCGTCAAGGTGCCCGGCACCTCCTACGAGCTCGATCCGGTGCAGGCCGCGTTCAACATCGGCACCCAGGTGCGCTGGCTCGACTTCAACGACACCTGGCTCGCCGCCGAGTGGGGGCACCCGTCCGACAACCTCGGCGCGCTACTCGCGGTCGGCGACTACGTCTCGCGCAACGCGCGTGCGAACGGCGACAAGCCGATGACGATCCGCCAGCTCCTGACCTACGCGATCAAGGCCCACGAGATCCAGGGCATCTACGCGCTGCGCAACGCGTTCAACCGTGTCGGACTCGACCACGTGATCCTGGTCCGCCTCGCGTCCACCGCGATCACCACCGCGATGCTCGGCGGCACCAAGGAAGACATCATCAACGCGGTGTCGCATTCCTGGGTCGACGGCGGCGCGATGCGGACCTACCGCCATGCGCCGAACACCGGCCCGCGCAAGAGCTGGGCCGCCGGCGACGCCTGCCGTCGCGCCGTGACCCACGCGCTGAACGCGATGAAGGGCGAGGTCGGCTATCCCTCGGTGCTGACCGCCAAGGGCTGGGGCTTCTACGACGTGATGTTCCGCGGCAACACCTTCCAGTTCGAGCGCGGCTTCGGCAGCTACGTGATGGAAAACGTGCTGTTCAAGATCAGCTATCCGGCCGAGTTCCACGCGCAGACCGCGGTGGAATGCGCGATGGCGCTGCACCCGAAGCTGCGCGGAAAGCTCGACCAGATCCACAAGATCGTGATCGAGACCCAGGAGGCCGGCGTCCGGATCATCGACAAGACCGGTCCGCTCGCGAACTATGCCGATCGCGACCACTGCATCCAGTACATGGTCGCCGTGCCGCTGATCTTCGGCCGCCTGACCGCCGCCGACTACAACGACGATGTCGCGGCCGACCCGCGGATCGACGCGCTGCGCGCACGGATGGAGGTCAAGGAGAACCCGCAGTTCACCAAGGACTACTTCGATCCGGACAAGCGCTACATCGGCAACGCGATCCAGGTGTTCTTCAACGACGGCAGCAGCACCGAGCGCGTCGCGGTCGACTTCCCGATCGGTCATCGCGAACGGCGCGCGGAGGGCATTCCGGTCCTGCTGGCCAAGTTCCGGCAGGCGCTGCATACCCATCTGCCGAAGCGTCGTGTGCAGCAAATCCTTGAATTGGTTGAAGATGTGTCGCGCTTCGAGGCGACGCCGGTGCATGAATTGATGGACCTGTTCGCCCTGTAGCTGAACGGCGCCCATCGACGTTAAAGACTTGTTAGTTGTTGTTGTCTATACTCGCGGGGCCGCTGGCGGAGGAACCGCCCGCGTCTCAATTTTCGGGGAAACACCAAGGAGAAGCAGATGAATCGCAAGCACCTGTGTGCGCTGATCGCGCTGACGCTTGGCGGCGTCGCCACTGCCCATGCGCAGGACTACGACAGCCGTTGGTACGTCACGCCGTCGGTTGGCTACTACCACAACGACAGCGACCGCGAAGCCAATAACGGCTCGCTGCTGCTCGGAATCTCGATCGGCCGCATGGTCGCCCCGCAGTCGAGCGTCGAAATCTTCCTCGATCGCACCACCCGTCGTTTCGACGCGGCTGAGCGTGCGTTCCAGCAGGCCGGCGGCGGCACCAACTCGCTCGCCAATACGGTGATCGGCGGCGCGGTTCGCCACTACTTCTCCGACTGGAACAGCTGGAACCCGTACGTGATGGCGGGCGTCGGCGCCTCCTACCACCACGGCGGCCTGGACGAGGGCTGGGATCCGGCCGTGCAGCTCGGCGTCGGCCTGTCGCGCGCGCTGAACGACAAGACCAAGTTCCGTGCCGAACTCGCCTACCGCTATGACTTCGACTCGAAGTCGACCGGCAACCCGGCGACCGGCCGCATCGCCGACAGCTACGGCGACGTGATCCTCAACTTCGGCGTGTCGATGGCTCTCGGCGAAGCCGCGCAGGCGCCGGCGACCCCGGGCAAGCCGCCGGTGGCCCCGCCGCCGACGCAGCCGCCCGCCGACTGCCACAAGATGGACGACGACCATGACGGCGTGAACAACTGCGACGACAAGTGCCCGGCCTCCAAGGCTGGCGAGCAGGTCGGTCCGGATGGCTGCGCGATCACCGTCGCCATCGACCTGAAGGGCGTCGAGTTCAAGTTCGACCGTCCGAAGACCGGCGAGAAGGCGATCGAGCCGACCCTGAAGGAGCCGGCGTCCGAGTCGATCGCGGTCCTCGACCAGGCGGTCGACGTGCTGAAGCGCTACGCGCAGATCCGCGTCGAAGTCGCCGGCCACACCGACTCGGTCGGTTCCGACGACTACAACCAGGGCCTGTCCGAGCGTCGCGCCCGCATCGTGGCGGACTACCTGACCGCCCACGGCGTCGACGGTTCGCGCTTCTCCGCGGTGAAGGGTTACGGCGAGGCCAAGCCGATCGACACCAACAACACCAAGGAAGGCCGTCAGCGCAATCGTCGTACCGAGCTGAACGTGCAGAAGTAAGCACGCTCGCGTCGTACGACCAGCAAAGGCCCGGGAAACCGGGCCTTTTGCTTTGCGGTCGAGCTAGGACCAACGGCTGCGATGTCCGGGGGACGCGAGTCCCTGGTGCGAGACCTCGCCGGTAGCGGTTCACGCCGCTCCTGCGCCGTGGTTTCGGCGATCATCGACGCCGTGACCTACCCGCGCCTCGAAGCTCTCGGCGACCGCGCCGTCCTCGTCGTCCTCGGCGCTGGAGTCGATGCCGGTACCAACGCCGCCGCACGCCGCCTGTCCACCCGGCTCGCGGCGCAATTTTCGGGTGACGATGTCGAGTGGGTCGTCGGCATGGCCAGTGTCGCGATGATCGCGGCGACGCCACTCGCGCTTCCGGGCCTGCGCGAACGACTGCAGCGCGCCCTTGAGCGGACGCAGGATCCCGACGTGGAGATCGCGGATGTCGAAGCGGGGCGGCGGGTCGAACTCGACGTCCACTACGGCGGCGCCGACGGTCCCGACCTCGATGCCATCGCGGCGCACGCCGGTCTCGACGTCGCGGCGACCATCGCGGCGCACGCCGGCGGCGACTACGCCGTCGCCTGCATCGGCTTCCAGCCGGGCTTTCCCTACCTGCTCGGCCTCGATCCGCGGCTCGCGATGCCACGCCACCGCACGCCGCGCAGCGCGGTCGCGGCAGGATCGGTCGGGATCGGCGGGGCGCAGACCGGGGTGTATCCCGTGCAGTCGCCGGGCGGCTGGCAACTGCTCGGCAGGATCGCCGAGCGCCTGTTCGATCCCCGGCGGGTGCCGGCGAGCCTGCTCGCGGTGGGGGATCGGGTCCGGTTCCGGGTGGCGACGGACCGCCGTCGCAACGACGAAGTTGCCGACACTCCGGTCCGCGCGATTCCCGACGCGACGTTCCCGTTTCCGTGCGGCGAGCCGCAGGAAAGCACCGGGGCGAGCGCAGCGACGCCGGTCCTGGCCGCAGTGGCGACTCCTGCAGCGGCGTCGTCCCGGGTCGACGTCCTCCATCCGGGCGCCCGCACGACGGTGCAGGATCTCGGTCGCCCCGGTCATCGGGCGATCGGCGTGACGCCCGGCGGCGCGGCCGATCCGGCGGCGCTGGAGCTCGCCAACCTCCTGGTCGGCAACGCGCCGGAGGCGGCGGGACTGGAGGTCCTGCTGCGCGGTCCTCGCCTCGCGTTCGCCGATGCGCGGGTCGTCGCGTGGCTCGGCGCCGCCGAGGCCGAGGTGAAGGTCGGGGAGCTCGTGATTCCGCGCGGGCGCCCGGCGCTGCTGCCGGCCGGCAGCGAGCTCGTGGTCGGAGCGCTGCGCAAGGGCGTGCGGCTGTGGCTCGCGGTGTCGGGAGGGATCGCCGTCGCGCCGGTGCTCGGCGCGCGCGCCACCGACCCGCGTGGCGGATTCGGCGGGCTCGACGGTCGCGCGCTGCTCGCGGGCGACCGGCTGCCGCTCGCGGCGGCGCCGCGACGCTCCCGGCCGCATCGCGACGACGACCCGCCGCGCCTGTTCGGATTCGGCATGCGCCTGCCGCCGCTGCCGGCGCGCGATGCCATCGTCGAGCTCCGGGTCCTCGCCGGCGCGCACGCGGACGCCCTCGGCGAGCGCGGTCCCGCGGCAGGGGGCCCCACCGAATGGACCGTCGGCCAGGACAGCGACCGAATGGGCCTGCGGCTCGCCGGTACCTCGCTGCGGCTCGACGGCGTCGGCGAGCTGCCGTCGGCCGCGGCGCTGCCCGGCACGGTGCAGTTGCCGCCGGGCGGTCAGCCGGTGATCCTCGGCGTCGACGGCCAGACGCTCGGCGGCTACCCGCGGATCGCCCACGTCATCGCGGCGGATCTCGCGCTCCTGGCGCAGCTCGCCCCGGGCGCGCGCCTGCGCCTGCGCCGGGTCGATGCCGGCGCGGCGCTGGCGGCGAATCGCGCGGCGGCCATCGACCTGCAGCGTGCGCGGGAAGGAGCGCGGCAGGTCGCTGCGCTAGAGTTCGACGCATGAACAGCCGCATCGATCTGAACTGCGACATGGGCGAAGGCTTCGGCGCCTGGGACATGGGCGACGATGCCGGCGTGATGGCGCAGATCAGCTCCGCCAACATCGCCTGCGGCTTCCATGCCGGCGATCCGATGCGGATGCGCCGCACCGTCGCCCTGGCGAAGGCGCATGGCGTCGCGGTCGGCGCCCACGTGTCGCTGCCTGACCTCGCGGGCTTCGGCCGGCGCGAATTCCGGCTCTCCCCGAACGAGCTGCATGCCACGGTGCTCTACCAGATCGGCGCGCTGGCCGCGATCGCTCGCGCCGAGGGCGTGCCGCTGTCGCATGTGAAGCCGCATGGCGCGCTGTACAACATGGCGGCGCGCGAACGCGCGATCGCGGTGACGATCGCCGACGCCGTGAAGAGCGCCGATCGCACGCTGATCCTGTTCGGCCTCGCCCGCAGCGAATCGATCGTGGCCGCGCGCGAGGCCGGACTCGCGGTCGCCGAGGAGGCCTTCGCCGATCGCGCCTACGAACCCGACGGCAGACTCACCCCGCGCGGCCAGGCCGGCGCGGTGCTGGAGTCGGCGACCGCGGCGGCGACCCGCCTGACCGGCTGGCTCGCCAGTGGCGAGATGCCGACCCGCAACGGCGACTTCCTCACGCTGCGCGCCGACACCGTCTGCCTGCACGGCGACCGTCCCGACGCGGCTGCGTTCGCCGCGGCGCTGCGCGGCGCACTCGACGCCGCCGGCGTCCGCATCGCCGCGCCCGGGGCACATCCCGGCGAGTCGCGTTGAGCGGCGTGGGCAAGGAACGCGTCGGAGGCCGCCGATGACCGGACTCGCAGCGTGGCTCGGCATCGGCCTCGTGGTCGCCGGCTTCGTGCTGCGCATCAACGGTCTCCTGGTGGTGATCGTGGCGGCGCTGGCGACGGCGCTCGCCAGCGGCCACGGCGTTCTGGAGTCGCTCGGCCTGATCGGCACCGGCGTGCTGAAGGCGCGCTTCCTCCTGGTGCTGCTGCTGACCTTCCCGGTCGTCGGCCTGCTCGAGCGCTATGGACTGCGCGAGGCGGCGCAGGCGTTCATCGCGCGGCAGCGGCGGCTCACCGTCGGGCGCTTCCTCATGCTCTACCTCGGCCTGCGCCAGGTCCTCGCGATGCTCGGCCTGACCAGCGTCGCCGGCCAGCCGCACACGGTGCGACCGCTGGTCGCACCGATGAGCGTCGCTCTCGCCGAACGCGACCACGCCGGACTCGACGACGCCGAGCGCGACCGCCTGAAGGCGCTCGCCGCCGGCACCGACAACGTCGGTCTCTTCTTCGGCGAGGACGTCTTCATCGCGTTCGGCGCGGTGCTGCTGGTGCAGTCCTTCCTGCACGACGCCGGCATCGAGCGGGCGCCGCAGTCGATCGCGCTGTGGGCCGCACCGACCGCCGTCGCGGCCTTCCTGATCCACGCGTTCCGGTTGTGGTGGCTCGATCGACGGCTGCGGCGCCGCGGCGCGCCACCGCCCGCGGCGGACGGCGGGCGATGACGACGGCGCTCACGCCCCTGTACGTGCTGATCGGCGCCCTGATCGCCGGCATCGCCGTGCGGATCGCGCAGGACCGCGGCGATCCTATGCGCTGGAGCAAGGCGGCGTTCTGGGGGCTGCTCGCCGCGATCTTCCTGGTCGGTGAACTGCTGCCGACCTGGGGCGTCGGCGCACTGGTGGTCCTGATCAGCCTGATCGCGGCGGCCGGTGGGGTGGGGCGGCGTGCCGCGACCGACACCGCCGCCGTCGCGGCCGAACGCGAGCGGGTTATCGCGCGCCTGGGACTGAAACTGTTCCTGCCGGCGCTGGCGATCCCGGCGCTGACCCTGGTCGCGGTGCTGGCGGTGCGGACGGCGGCCGAGCGGCAGTGGCTGGCGCTCGATGCACAGCAGCAGACGCTCTACAGCCTTGCGTTCGGCTGCGTCGCCGCGCTCGCCCTCGCGCTGGCGATGCTGCGCCGCCCGCCGGGCGAGAGCCTCGGCGCGGCCGGTGGCATCGCCGACGCGATCGCCTGGCCACTGATCCTGCCGCTGTGGCTCGCGATGCTCGGCAATGTGTTCGCGGCCTGCCACGTCGGCGATGCCGTGGCGGCGGCGCTGAAACCGCTGATCGACACCGACTCTCGCTTCGCCTGCGTGCTGGCCTACGCGCTCGGCATGGTGGTGTTCACCGTGGTGATGGGCAACGCCTTCGCCGCCTTCCCGGTGATGACGGGTGGCGTCGGCCTGCCGCTGCTCGTCGGCCTCCACCACGCCGATCCTGCCGCTCTCGGGGCGCTCGGCATGCTGTCGGGCTACTGCGGGACGCTGCTGACGCCGATGGCGGCGAATTTCAACGTGGTGCCGGCGGTCCTGCTGGAACTGCGCGACCCGCATGCGGTGATCCGCGCGCAGGCGCCGACCGGAATCGCGCTGCTCGCCTTCAATATCCTGCTGATGACCCAGGTGCTGTTCCGATGACCGCCGACATCCCGACGAATACCCGGCGCCGCGTCCTGCTGACCGGCTTCGACCCGTTCGACGGCGAGGCGATCAACCCCTCCTGGGAAGCCGTGCGCGCGCTCGACGGCGAGCGCATCGCGGGTCACCGGGTGGTCGCGCGCCAGCTGCCGACGGAATTCGCCCGCGCGCCGAACGTGCTCGCCGCCGCGATCGAGGAGCTGCGTCCGCAGCTGGTGCTCTGCGTCGGCCAGGCCGGCGGGCGCGCGCAGGTGTCGGTCGAGCGGGTCGCGCTGAATCTCGCCGACGCCCGCATCCCCGACAACGCCGGCATGCGACCCGTCGACAGCGCGCTCATCGCGAACGCGCCGCACGCCTATTTCGCCGCGCTGCCGGTGAAGCAGGTCGTCGCGCGCCTGAACGAGGCCGGCATCCCGGCCGAGATCAGCCACCATGCCGGCAACTTCGTCTGCAACGCGGTGCTGTTCGCGCTCTGCCACCACATCGCCCACCACGCGCCGGAGCTGCGCGGCGGCTTCATCCATCTGCCCTACCTGCCGCAGCAGGCGCGCGAGCGGCCGAACATGCCGAGCATGGCGCTGGCGACGATGATCGAGGCGCTCCGGGTGTCGATCGCTGGAGCGATCGAAACCTGAATCGGATGAGGCGAGTCGGCGGAGGAGTCGCAACGGGTGGCCGATGCCCGTCATCGCGAGCGACGCGAAGCAAACCAGTGCCTTCGCTTCTCGCGACGCCAGGGCAAGAGCAAAGTCGCTGGATTGCTTCGTCGCCGCTGCGCGCCTCCTCGCAATGACGGGAGCTGTACTCCCGGAGGATTCCCCCGACGCCGCTATGACTGGACGAGGACGACGATGGTGTCCGCGATCTCGTCGTGCAGGCAGCGGCGATTCGCGCGGAAGATCAGCAGCGGGTCGATGATCAGGGCCAGGCGGCCGCCGGGAATGAACTGCGACGCAAGCAACGCCGCGAAGCGCTTCAACACCAGGTCCACCATCGACGGCTTGCGACCGTCGGGTTTGGCGATGCGGATGCCGACGAGGTACTTGCCGATGGTCTGCCCGTTGCGAAGGAGCAGCCAGCCATTCAGCACGACGTAGATGAAGACGCACGAAAGCGAGTTGCCGGCGTCGAACAGCAGCAGCTTGTCGGGACCGAGGCGCCGCATTCCCTGGAAGTCGTGGGCGCCGAGTACGGCGACCCACACCGTCACGGACAGCATGTATGGGACCGCGAACACCAGCACGTCGATCAGCGCGGCGCCAAAGCGCCGGCTGAGGCCGGCGAGCGCCAGCGGACCGGCGGGCGGGGGCTCGGCGGCGTCGATGGGCGTCGACTGCGGCGGGGCATAGGGGTTGGTGTCTGTCATCGCGGTTCCGTTGGTGCGTATCCTGATCGGTCGATCGCTGTCGCCCGGGCGATTCCGTCATTGCGAGCGCAGCGAAGCAATCCAGCGCCTTCGATTTTCGCGACGCCAGTGCAAAATCGCTGGATTGCTTCGTCGTCGCTGCGCTCCTCCTCGCAATGACAGAGGATATTCCGAGCTTGGGCTGTGTGCCTCTTGCCGTGGCTCCGTTGCACAGGTTCGAGCCTTGTCGCCGCGGCGTCCGAGAGGCCCCCTGCGTCCAGCGCACAGTCGTCAACACTTCACCACGATCGTCCCGGCGAGGTAGTCATGCAGGCAGCGGCGCTGGTCGCCGAAGATCAGCAGCGGGTCGACGACGTCGACGATGATGCCGACGTAGGGAACGTACTGGACCAGCAGCAGCGACAGGTAGCGGCGCACCAGCAGGTCGAACAGCGACGCCGGGGAGCCGTCGACGCGCACGATGCGGATGTCGAGGAGGCGCTTGCCGAGAGTCTGGCCGTAGCGCTGCAGCAGCAGGCCGTTCATCAGCAGGTAGCTCGCGAATCCGATCATCGAGTTGGCGGCCTGCATCGCCAGCAGTTCGCTGCCGACCGGCAACTGGTGCGAGGGCGCGAGCAGGAAGCGGAATTCCAGGAACAGCACAACGCCGAGGACGGCGAGCAGCAGCGTGCCGTCGATCAGCGCGGCGAAGAGCCGTTGCCGGCGGTCAGCCAGTTCCAGCGGCGCGTCCATGACGACCTGCTCGATCAGCTGCGACTTCGGCGGTGCGTAGGGGTTCTGCACGATCGACGCGCGGCGGACGGAGGGCGAATCATCGCATCGGTGAGGGCGGCGGTGGCGCCGCCCGGCGGCGGAACCCGCGGCGGAGCGCCCCCGCAGCGCGGCGGCACGCCGGCCGCTATCCTTGCCGGCCGCCGCGGCCTCCGCTTGATCGGGCCCGACCCGCCCTCAACTCCGACGATCATGTCCCAGCAACCCGAGCAGCTGTCCGTGAACACCGGCCCGATCGCCTTCATCGGCGGCGGCAACATGGCGCGCAGCCTGATCGGCGGCCTGATCGCCCGCGGCATGCCGGCGTCGTCGATCCGGGTCTCCGAGCCGGTCGAGGCGCTGCGTGCCGCGCTGGTCGCGGATTTCGGCGTGAGCGCGACCGCCGACAACACCGTCGCGGCCGACGGCGCCGTCGTGCTGGTGCTGGCGGTGAAGCCGCAGGTCATGCGCGCGGTCTGCGAACCGCTGGCGCCGCTGGTCCGCGCGCAGCGGCCGGTGCTGGTGTCGATCGCCGCCGGCATCCGCATCGACCAGATGGATCGCTGGCTCGGCGGCGGCGCCGCGATCGTGCGGGCGATGCCGAACACGCCGGCGTTGATCGGCGCCGGCATCACCGGCGTGCACGCGAACGCGGCGGTCAGTGACGCCCAGCGCGCCCTGGCGGAGGCGCTGCTGTCCTCCGCGGGGCCGGTGGTGTGGATCGACGAGGAGCGGCTGATGGACGCGGTGACCGCGGTCTCCGGCAGCGGCCCGGCCTATTTCTTCCTGCTGATGGAAGCGATGGAGGCGGCGGCGATCGCCGAGGGCCTGCCGGCCGACGCGGCACGCGCGCTGGTGCTGGAGACCGCGTTCGGCGCGGCGCGGATGGCGCGCGAGGCCGGCGAGCCGCCGGCGGAGCTGCGCCGGCGCGTCACCTCGCCGAACGGCACCACCCAGGCCGCCATCGACACCTTCGAGGCCGGCGGCTTCCGCGCGCTGGCCGCCGCCGCCGTGCGCCGGGCGACCGAGCGCGGCGTGGAATTGTCGACCGCATTCGACTGAGGAGCGAAACGCTTGGGCATGTTCACCGACTCCGCCTTGCTGCTGGTCAATTTCGTCGTCGGCACGGTGCTGTTCCTGTTCGTCCTGCGCGTGCTGCTGCAGGGCCAGCGCGCCGCGTTCTCCAACCCGATCAGCCAGGCGGTGTACAAGCTGTCCAATCCGGTGCTGATGCCGCTCGGCAAGCTGCTGCCGACGCTGCGCGGGTGGAACCTCGCCGGCATACTGGTGTCCTACATCGTCGCCGTGCTCTGGTGCGTCGCCACCGCCTGGGTGGTCGGCGCGCCGTCCGCGCTCGTCGGGCAGCTGCTGATGGGCCTCGTCACGCTCGCGATCTTCGCGCTCCGGATCTACGTCTACATGATGATCCTGCTGGTGCTGTTCTCCTGGGTCGACGCCAACTGGCGCAACCCGGCGGTCAGCCTGATCTATGGCATGTGCGAGCCGCTGCTGGTGCCGCTGCGCCGGATGAAGCTCGCGATCGCCGGCTTCGATTTCTCCCCGGCGATCGCCATCCTCGCGATCGAGCTGATCATCCGCATCCCGCTGCGCATGGTGGCCCTCGCGGCCGCCGGGCTCGGTGGCGTCCCGGCCGTCCTGTAGGAAGCGTCCGCTCATGACCGAAGTCGTCTTCGTCCGTCACGGCCAGGCCAGCGCCGGCAGCGAGAACTACGACCAGCTGTCGCCGTTGGGACAGCAGCAGTCGGCCCTGCTCGGGGCCTGGCTGGCGTCGCACGGTGGCGGCTTCGACCGCGTCGTGGTCGGCCGGATGGCGCGCCATCGCGCGACGCTCGATGCGATCGAGGCGGCCTGCGCCGCGGCGTCGATCCCGTTGCCCGTCGCCGAGGTAATGCCCGAGCTCGACGAGTTCGACCACCACCAGGTGCTGCTGGCCTATGCCGGCCGTCGCGGCAGCACGCTGGCCGGCGCCAAGGGCGGCAGCCACGCGGCGAGCAAGGAGGACCTGAAGGCGATGTATCTCGGTCTTCGCGCCGCACTCTACGCGTGGACCTCCGGCGAGCTCGAGCCGCATCTCGACGAGCCCTATGCCGCCTTCCAGCAGCGCGTTCGCCGCGGCGCCGACCATCTGCGTGCGGGTG
Organism: Ahniellaceae bacterium; assembly: GCA_044221335.1. Lineage (GTDB taxonomy): Bacteria > Pseudomonadota > Gammaproteobacteria > Xanthomonadales > Ahniellaceae > JBGAPI01. Next base: position 30,383 of record JBGAPI010000045.1, on the reverse strand, counting down.
CCGATCGCGAACGCGTGCTGGTGGTGAGCTCCGGCGGCGTCGCGTCGCAATGGGCGCAGCACGCGCTCGGTTTCGACAATCGTCGCGCGGCCGAGATGAATCTCACGCTGCGCAATTCCGCGCTCTCCGAGTTCCGCCTGATCGAGGGCGCCTGGAACCTGATGAGCTGGAACAACCTGCCGCACCTCGGGGCGCCGGGGCAGCGGGGGATGTGGACGTACTACTAGCGGCGGGATTGGCGACGCTCGAATCGCGGCCTGGCGAGCGGGCTGAGAGCTGAGGGCTGAGAAATCCGCCGTCGTCGAGAGGGCGTACGATCGGCCCCGGCACACCAGCGGTACAGCGCCCCAGTCCGAGAAGACGCTCGTCATTGCGAAGGGGGGCGCAGCTCCGACGAAGCAGCCCAGCGCCTTTGCTGCTCGACACGCCGAGAGCGAAGGCGCTGGATTGCTTCGCTGCGCTCGCAATGACAGACGATTTCCTTGAGCCTTGAGCCCTGAACCCTCCCCCCGGCCATCGGGCACAATCGAGCCCAGCCCCCGCACGAGACGGACACCGTGGCCGACCTCAACCAGCTCCCCGAAGCCGCCCTCGCGACCTACCTCGAAGCGCAGGGCATCGGCCTGCGTGGCCCGCTGACCGCGACCAAGTTCAAGGGCGGGCAGTCGAATCCGACCTACCGGATCGACGCCGCGTCCGGCACCTACGTGCTGCGCCGCAAGCCGCCCGGCCAGCTGCTGGCGTCGGCACATGCCGTCGATCGCGAGTTCCGGGTGCTCGAGGCGCTGCACGGACAGGGCGTTCCGGTCGCCGAGCCGCTGCACCTGTGTCGCGACGACGGCGTGATCGGCTCGATGTTCTATCTCATGGGCTTCGTCGACGGCCGGATCTTCTGGGACCCGTCGCTGCCGCAGATCGAGACTGCCGCCCGCGCGGCCTATTTCGACGAGATCATGCGGGTGCTGGCCGCGCTGCACGCGGTCGACCCGGCCGCGGTCGGGCTCGCCGACTACGGAAAGCCCGGCAACTACTGGCAGCGCCAGGTCACCCGCTGGACCGAGCAGTACAAGGCGGCGGCGACCGGCGTGATTCCCGCCGTCGACGCACTGATCGACTGGCTGCCGTCGCATTGCCCGGCTGACGACGGTCGCGCGGCATTGGTGCACGGCGACTTCCGCATCGACAACCTCATCTTCCATCCGACCGAACCGCGCGTGCTCGCGATCGTCGACTGGGAGCTGTCGACCCTGGGCCAGTCGCTCGCCGATCTGTCGTATTTCTGCATGGCACTGCGCCTGCCGCGCCACAAGGTGCTGCCGGGTCTCGCCGGCATGGACCGGGCGGCGCTCGGCATCCCGTCCGAGGAGGAACTGGTCGCGCGCTATGAGGCCCACGGCGGCCGCGTCGATGCGACCCATTGGCGCTTCGCGCTGGCCTTCAATTTCTTCCGACTCGCCGCGATCGCGCAGGGCGTCGCCAAGCGCGCGGAGCAGGGCAACGCGTCGAGCGCGATGGCGGCCGAGACCGGCAAGATGGTCGGGCCGATCGCGGAACTCGGTATCGCCGTGACGGAGTAGGGCGCGCACCGCGCGCCGTCGCGATGCGTTCGGGCGATGGCGGCCGGTGGCCGCCCTACGCCAATGCCTCGCGCTGCAGCGCGCACAAGCGCGCGATGCCGGCTTCCGCCAGCCCGAGCAGCTGATCGAGCTCGCCGCGCCGGAATGCATGCCCCTCGGCGGTGCCCTGCACCTCGATGAAGCCGCCGCCGTCGTTCATCACGATGTTCATGTCGGTCTCGCAGGACGAGTCCTCGGCGTAGTCGAGGTCCAGCACCGGCATTCCGCGAAAGATGCCGACCGACACCGCGGCCACCGCGCCGTGGATCGGGTCGCTCTTCAGGACGCCGCGCTGGCGCAGGCTCGCCACCGCATCGACCAGGGCGACGTAGGCGCCGGTGATCGCCGCGGTGCGGGTGCCGCCGTCGGCCTGCAGCACGTCGCAGTCGAGCGTGATGGTGCGCTCGCCGAGCGCGCGGCGATCGACCACCGCACGCAGCGCACGGCCGATCAGGCGCTGGATCTCCTGGGTGCGACCGCCCTGCTTGCCGGTCGCGGCCTCCCGCGCGCTGCGCTGGTGGGTGGCGCGCGGCAGCATGCCGTATTCGGCCGTCACCCAGCCTTCGCCCTTGCCGCGCAGGAACCCGGGCGCCTTGTCGTCGACGCTGGCGGTGCACAGCACGCGGGTGTCGCCGAACTCGACCAGCACGGAGCCCTCGGCGTGGCGGGTATAGCGGCGGGTAAGACGGACGGCGCGCAACTCGTCGGCGGCGCGGCCGCTGGGGCGTTGAGGGTGGGTCATGCGCAGGGCTCGCGGGCGTGGCGGTGGCGCAGTGTACGGCTTCGGTTCCGGGAGAGGCGACCGAACAGGATGCGCTCTGTCTCGGCGTTGTCGGATGGGTTCAGGGCAAAGGGTCCAGTAGAGCTGTCGCAAGCCTTGCAGCGCCGTGCTGGTGCGGATGTCCAGCGCAGACTCGCCGCAGTCGAACGGTGCCCTGGACCCTGTGCCCGGAGACGCCGCTTCGGATCGAAGCGAAGCACTGAACCGAATCCGAAGGTTCATTCAAGACCCAGGCGCTACCATCCCCTGATTCCAACGAGATCAAACCGATGATGCGCAGCATGACCGCCTTCGCCGCGCGCGAAGCCGATACCCCCCAGGGCCGACTCGCCATCGAGATCCGCTCGGTCAACCACCGCTTCCTCGAGCTGTCTCTGCGCCTGCCGGAGGAATTCCGCGCGCTGGAGATGAAGCTGCGCGAGCGGGTCGCCGCGCGGGTGCAGCGCGGCAAGGTCGATCTCGCGCTGCGCTTCCGTGCGGCGGAAGGCGCCGGCCTCGGACTGAAGTTGAACGAGCCGCTCGCGCGCGAGCTGGCGCAGCTGCAGAAGGAGCTGTCGATCCTGCAGCCCGACCTCAGCCACGGCACGCGGCTCGAGGCGCTGGCCTGGCCGGGGATGATCGTCGAGCCCGACCGCGACCTTGCCAGCCTGCACGAGGCCGCGCTCGCGCTGCTCGACGGCGCGCTCGACGACTTCATCGCCAACCGCGAGCGCGAGGGCGCGCGGCTCGCCGAGCTGATGCGCGAGCGCATGGCCGCGATCGACGATGTCGTCGCGCGGCTGAAGGTGCTGCTGCCGGAGATCCGTGTCGCGCTGCGCGCACGCCTCGACGCGCGTCTCGCCGACCTGAAGCAGCCGCTCGACCCCGGCCGGATCGAGCAGGAGCTGGTGCTGCAGCTGCAGAAGATCGACGTCGACGAGGAGCTCGACCGACTCGCCACGCACCTGATCGAAGCCCGCCGCGTCCTGTCCGGCAAGGAAGCCGCCGGCCGCCGCCTCGACTTCCTGCTGCAGGAATTCAACCGCGAGTCGAACACGCTGGGCTCGAAGTCGGTCGACGCCCGCACCTCGCAGGCCAGCGTCGACCTGAAGGTGCTGATCGAGCAGATCCGCGAGCAGGTCCAGAACCTCGAGTAGGGCGGGCATTGCCCGCCGTCGCGAGGCGCTTTGGTGTGACGGTCGCGGCGTCCGTCGCTACCACCGACGTCCCGCGGCCGTGACGCAGCGGCGGGCCGTGCCCGCCCTACGATCTGGGTTGAGGCGCCCTCAAACCTCGCTTGCAAAACCCTCGCTTTTTCCGGACCCCCCCCCGCGCGTATCTTGGCCTCCGTCGAATCCATCGACATCCCCCTTCCCGGAGCCCGCCATGAAAAACGATGCCATTGCCGCCCTGTTCGCGCTGGGGCACTTCGTGAGTCCCAAGGCGCTGGCCGACCTCGGTTTGCTCGACGATGGCTCGGCCCGCAAGGAGTCGGCGTCCGCGCCGGTCACTCTTCGCGACCGCGCCACTCGATCGCAACCCGCCAACGTCGCCGCGAATTGCGCGACCTGCTGAACGATCAAGCCTGCCGCGGGCTAGCCACGCGGAATGAATCGAAGCGGGATGCGATCGATTCATTTCTCCCCAGCATCCTCCCCGGTGAACATGCTGCACTCCCCCGGCACCGCCCCCCTGGCGGTGCCGACTTTTTCGGAGCTTTCCCGTGAACCGCTCGATCGTCCTGCGCCTGCTCCTGCTCGGCGCCATCTGGGGTGGGTCCTTCGCCCTGCAGAGAATCGCGGTGCCGGAATTCGGCACCAACCTCGTCGCCTTCGGTCGCCTCGCGATCGCCGCCGCGGCGATGCTTTCGGTGCTGGCCCTGACCGGCCGCGCCTTGAACTGGCGTGAACGCTGGCGCGACTACGCCATCCTCGGCGCGATCAATTCGGCGATCCCGTTCTGGCTGTTCGCCAACGCCGCCCACGCGCTGCCGTCCGGCTACTCGGCGGTGCTGAACGCCACCACCCCGATGTTCACCGTGCTGCTGACCGTGCTCGCCGGCGCGCGACCGTCGGCCTCGAAGTGGGCCGGCGTGGTGGTCGGCATCGTCGGCGTCGGGCTGATCGCGGGCTTCGGCGCGGTGCCGCTGACGGTCAAGACGATCCTGTGCTTCGCCGGTGGCCTCACCGCGGGCTTCCTCTACGCAGTGGCCTCGATCGACAACCGCAAGCGCTTCGCCGGTGCCGACCCGCTGGTCGTCGCGACCGGAACGCTGACGGCGTCGGCGCTGCTGCTGTCGCCGCTGGCCCTGCTCGACCTCAAGGACGCGACCTTCACGCTGCCGGCCGGCACCGCGCTCTTGCTCCTCGGCCTCGTCTGCAGCGCGGCCGCCTACGCGATCTACTTCGGCCTGCTGCGCGACGCCGGTCCGGAGCGCGCCACCACCGTAACCCTGCTGGTGCCGGTGTTCGCGCTGGGCTGGGGCGCCCTGCTGGTCGGCGATTCGGTGGGCCTGATCGACCTCGCCGGCGCGGCGCTGGTGCTGTTCGCGGTGATGCTGGTGTTCGAGAAGATCCGGTTTCCTAGTTGGCGGAAGGCGGAGGCAGCCGAGCCGGTGACGAGCCGATAGCCGGCTGTTGTCGGAGGGGCGCAAGCCCCGATCGCGGAGGAAGTAAGGAGCGTCAGAGCATCGGGGCTTGCGCCCCTTCCACACGAGCGCCGCGACTTCCGCCGCTCCAGGAAATGCACGCGGGGTGGTTCCGGCAACGGAACCGCCCCGTTTCCGTTTCGGGCACTGGAGTAACGCCCCGCGACGGCATCGGCCGCTACACTCCGGAGTCTCCGCAGGCGTCGCCCGGCGACACGGCGCGGCGACTCGGAGCAACGTCGCAACCACCACGGACGGACCGTCCGCGCATCGGGAGGAACCATGGCCGAACCCACGCTCACTGTCCCCGCCGGCGGGGCCAAGATCACCATCCAGAACGGCAAGCTCGAGGTGCCGCCCAATCCGATCATCCCCTTCATCGAAGGCGATGGCACCGGTCGGGACATCTGGCGCGCCTCGGTGCGGGTGTTCGATGCCGCGGTCGAGAAGTGCTACGGCGGCAAGCGCAAGATCCACTGGATGGAGATCTTCGCCGGCGAGAAGTCGAACAACCAGTTCGGCACCTGGCTGCCGGACGCGACCGTGCAGGCCTGCCGCGATTACCTGGTGTCGATCAAGGGCCCGCTGACGACGCCGGTCGGCGGCGGCATCCGCTCCCTGAACGTGGCGCTGAGGCAGATGCTCGACCTCTACGTCTGCCTGCGCCCGGTGCGCTGGTTCCGTGGCGTGCCGAGTCCGGTGAAGCATCCGGAGAAGGTCGACATGACCATCTTTCGCGAGAACACCGAGGACATCTACGCCGGCATCGAGTTCGAGGCGGGCTCCGACAACGCGAAGAAGGTGCTCGAGTTCCTGAAGGCCAACTTCCCGAAGGAATTCGGCAAGATCCGCTTCCCGGAGACCTCCGGCATCGGCGTGAAGCCGGTGTCGCGCGAGGGCACCGAGCGGCTGATCCGCTCCGCCATCGAGTACGCGATCGTGAATCGCCGCAAGTCGGTGACGATCGTGCACAAGGGCAACATCATGAAGTTCACCGAGGGCGCGTTCCGCTCCTGGGGCTACAAGCTCGCCGAGCGCGAGTTCGCCGACAAGGTGTACACCTGGGACCAGTGGGAACGCACCAAGGCGGCGAAGGGCGAACCGGCGGCGATGGAGGAGCAGGCGGCGGCAGTCGCGGCCGGCCGCATCGTGATCAAGGACTCGATCGCCGACATCACGCTGCAGCAGGTGCTGACCCGTCCCGACGAGTTCGACGTGATCGCCACCTGCAACCTCAATGGCGACTACCTCTCCGACGCACTCGCGGCCCAGGTCGGCGGCATCGGCATCGCTCCGGGCGGCAACATCAACTACCTCACCGGCCACGCGGTGTTCGAGGCGACCCACGGCACCGCGCCGAAGTACGCCGACAAGGACAAGGTCAACCCCGGCTCCGTGGTGCTGTCCGGCGAGATGATGCTGCGCTACATGGGCTGGACCGAGGCGGCCGATGCGCTGATCGCCGCGATGGACCGCGCCATCGCCGGCAAGCGGGTGACCTACGACTTCGCCCGGCTGATGGAGGGTGCGACCGAGATCAAGTGCTCGGAGTTCGCCGACGAGCTGATCAAGGGGCTCTGATCCGCGCCGTGCGTGTCCACGAAACGGCCCGCGCTGCGGGCCGTTTCCATTTCCCGAGGTGTCGATGTCCGCTCCCCGCTGGCTGATCGGCCTCGCTGCCGTGACCGCGTCGATCCCGGTGCTGGTCGGCGGCGGCTGGGCGACCTACCGGGCCGCCGACCATGCCAACCGCGTGATCGGCGGCAAGGCCGGCGAGAACGTCGCCGCGGCGATCGGCGTCGTCGGGCTGTGCCTGACGATCGTCGCGGTCACCGCGGTCGCGATCTGGCCGGACCGGCTGCCGTGGTTCGACGGCCGCCGGCGCGATCGGCGTGACTGGGAGCGGCGGCTGGCGCGCGACCTCGCCGCGCTCGGCCGGGACCGGCAGCTCTCGCGCTGGTTGCCGCTGGCGACCCGGCTGCAGACCGCTTACCCGCCGCTGATCCAGCAGTGGGAACGGCGCTACCAGCAGCTCCTTGCCGATCCGAAACGGCGCCACTGGGCGGAGCGCGCCCTCGCCGGCGAGCAGCCGGCCGATCTCGAGATCGACTACCGCGAGGACCCGGCCCTGCTGCTCACCTGTGCGCACCTGCAGCCGATCGAACGTGCCCTGCGCGCGGCCGATCCGCGACTGAAGCCGGTGTACGGCTTTCCGCTGGCGGTGATCAGCGAACTCCGGATCGATGGCCCCGCGGCGCTGGCTTCCTTCGGCGCCCCGGAGGGCGTCGTGTGGCAGGAGCCCGACGATCATCCGCGCGATCCCGACCCGGGACAGCTGCGCTGCGCGCGCTGCCGCTCCGCCATCATGAGCGGCTTCCAGCGCCGCTTTCCCTGAATCCGCCAGACCCGACCGAGCCCCGCCATGAGTGATCCGATGCCGCGCATCCCCACCCTCGTCGATGTCCAGCAGGCGAAGGCACGCATCGCGCCTCATGCATGGAAGACGCCGGTGCTGCAGAGCGAGGCGCTGGACGCGGTGCTCGGCGCCCGGGTGCAATTCAAGTGCGAGAACCTGCAGCGGATCGGCGCCTTCAAGTTCCGCGGGGCCTGCAACGCCGTGTTCGCGCTCGACGAGGCAACCGCGCGGCGCGGCGTGGTGACCCAGTCATCGGGCAACCACGGCGCGGCGCTGGCGCTGGCGGCCCGACTGCGCGGGATCGATTGCCACGTCGTGGTGCCCGAGGGCGCGCCGGCGGTGAAGCTCGCCAACATCGCGAATGCCGGCGCGCGGATCGTGCGTTGCGCGGCGAACATGGGGGCGCGCGACGCCGCGACGGCGGCGCTGGTGGCTGAGACCGGCGGCACGCTGGTCCACCCCTTCGACAACACCGAGGTGGTGGCCGGTCAGGGCACCGCGGCGCTGGAGCTGATCGACGCGGCCGGTCCGCTCGACGTCGTGATCGCGCCGGTCGGTGGCGGCGGGCTGCTGTCCGGTACCACGCTGGCGATCACTTCCGCGGCTCCCGCCGCGCGCGTGTGGGGCGCCGAGCCCGAGGGTGCACGCGACGCGCACGACTCGCTCGCCGGCGGCGTGCGGCTCACCGACCGCAGCGCGTCGACGATCGCCGACGGCCTGCGCGGCTACCTCGGTCGGATCGGCTTTTCGATCCTGGGCGCGCACCGCGTGCCGATCGTGCTGGTCAGCGAAGCCGAGATCGTCGCCGCGATGCGGCAGTTGTGGGAGGCATTGAAGCTGGTGGTGGAACCGTCGTCGGCCGTGGCGTGGGCGGGTCTGCTGAAGCGGCGCGATGAGCTCGCCGGACAGCGGGTGGGGGTGATCCTGTCCGGGGGAAATGTCGATCTCGATGCCTTGCCCTGGTCGCGGTGACCCGTGGGAGGGGCGCAAGCCCCATGCCCTGGCGAATGGCATTGGCACCGCGGTCGGGGCTTGTGCCCCTCCCACGACAGCACGGCTTGCGCCCCTCCCACAACAGCGGGCTACAGCGCGCGACGCAACATCCTCGCCACCAGCTTGTTCTTGAACGACGTCGGCCGATCCAGCCCCATCCGCGCGATCAGTCGATCGTGATCGATGTTCGCCGGCGGCGCCGACAACGCGCCCGCCAGCAGCGACAGCTTGCCGCCGACGGTCGTCATTCCCGCCTGCAGCTTCCTCAGGGCCTTGCCGAGACGCAGCTCGTCGTCGGTCAGCTCGGTGCCGAACGGGAAGGGCTTGAACCAGCCGACCGCCTTGTGCGGCTTCAGCGTGTCGGCGAGGCGTTGCGGCGTGTTGCGCCGCCAGGCGTCGGGGATCACGAAGTCGCGCGGCAGCTTGCCGGCGCGGCGGGCGCTGTCGGCTAGCCCGTCGACGAAGCGCGCGTCGCTGATCGCGAGCAGCCGCTCGACCACCTCGCCATCGGTGGCGCCGCGCAGGTCGGCACAGCCGTATTCGGTCACCACCACGTCGCGCAGGTGGCGCGGGATGGTGACGTGGCCGTAGTTCCACACGATGCTGGACGACGCGCCGGCGGACGATTCGCGGGTCGAGCGCAGCATCAGCGCCGAACGGCCGCCCGGAATCGCGTGCGCCATCGCGACGAAGTTGTACTGGCCGCCGACGCCGGAGACGACCTCGCCGTCGGCGAGCGCGTCGGAGACGGCGGCGCCGAGCAGGGTCTGCATCATGCAGGTGTTGAAGAAGCGCGCGTGGTGGCGTTGCGCGCGGTCGAGCTCCTCGCTGCCGCCGTAGAGCTCGTTGATCCGCGAGACCCGGGTCATGCACAGGCCGTCGTAGTCCTCGCCCGCGAGGCCGCGGAGCCAGTCGTAGAGCTGGTTCGAGCCGAGGTAGAACGCGCCGTGCAGGTAGCGGCCGTGGGTGAGCTTGCGCCCCGCGAGCTTGTCCGCCAGCGCGGCGCGGTGGGACGGGTCGCGCAGGTCGGCCGGCACGTGGCTGCCATCCGGAAACGCGATCAGCGGACCGCTGCGGCGGGTGCCGGCGGGGACGACACCGAAGTGGGCGGCCCGGGCCAGCTGCGCGTCGTCCGGGGCGGTCGACAGCCAGTCGGAGTCGATCAGGGCCTCGATCGCCGGGCGATCGAGCTCGTCGCCGACGAGCCCGCGATTGACCAGGCGCTGCAGCGCCAGATCGTCGTAGACCCGGCGCTTCAGCACGCCGCCCGTGCGCAGGTGCATGAAGCCGTCCATCACCAGTTCGCTGGCACCGTACAGGCCGCGCTCGAACGGCGCGACGCCGCCGTCGCGGGCGATCAGCGCCGGCATCTCGCCGCCCGGCCAGAGCGCGCCGAGCAGTCCGCGGTAGCGCGCGTTGTCCTGCTGGCGCATCAACAGCGCGGCGACGATGGCGTCGGACAGCGCGCCGATGCCGATCTGCAGCGTGCCGCCGTCGGGGACGAGCGCGCTGGCCTGGAGTCCGAGGGCGAACTCGGCATCGGCGACCTGGCCGCGCGGCAGCGCGAACAGGCGCGAGTGCTCGTCTGGCGATTCCAGCAGCAGGTCGAAGAAGTCGAGCCCGACTTCGGCGTCGTTGCCGAGGAAGGGCAGGTCGGGGTGCGTGACGCCGATCCGGAGCGGCGTCGGCAGCCCGTCGGCGGCGAGCCGGTCCAGCAGGTCGAAGCTGACGTCGGGATTGCACGACAGCGAGAGTCGCTCGCCCCGCCGCGCGACCAGCTGCACGATCACGTTGATGCCCCGCGCGGCGAGGTCGCGGGCGACGTGGGTGTAGTTGATCGAGGCGTAGTCACGCTGCGCCCCGGTCACCCGCACCAGGCTGCCGGACTGGTAGTAGAACTCGATCACCCGGATTGTCGCGGGCAGCGTGCCGTCGCGCCGCGCCGTCGCGTAGTCGAGGTCCGGATAGTCGGCGCCGAACTGGCGTTCGAGGAAGGGCGTCAGGAAACGCGCCTCGAGGTCGCTGCCGGGCTTCGGTCGGGTCAGCGACAGCGCGGTGTAGATCGTCAGTCGCCGCTGCGGATCCGCGGCGACCCGCCGGTAGAGCGCATTGACCAGCCGGTTCGGCTTGCCGAGCCCGAGCGGCAGGGCGAGGTGGAGGTCATTTCCGCCGTGGGCGAGGATGGCGTCGACCACGGTGTCGATCGCGGTTTCAGTGCGGCAGCTCATGCGCGGAACATCTCCAACCGGCAAGCCGCAAGCGTACGCCGTCGCGTTCCGATTCGCCTGACTGGAATCAAGCGAATTCCAACCATTGCAACCAGCGACGCGCGAACGCCGTAGCCAGGATTCCAATTGCGGACTTCGCGCAGCGAAGTCCGGTCGGAACGGTTCTAGAATGGGCCCAGCGTCTCAGGGAGTGCGCCATGTTCGAAGCTCCGGAAGTCCCGATCGCCAAAGAGCCCGTGGTGGCGCGTTTCGCCGTGTTCGGCCAGCCGATCGCGCACTCGCTGTCGCCGACCATCCACCGGCGCTTCGCGGAGTCGTCCGGAATCGCGCTGACCTACAGCGCCATCGAGGTGGATGCCAGCCAGTTCGCCGAGGCCTTCCAGGCGTTCCGGGGCGGCGGCGGGCGTGGGGCCAACGTGACGCTGCCGCACAAGTCCGCGGCGCTGAAGCTGTGCGACCGGCTCGCGGCCAGCGCGGCGCGGGCCGGCGTCGTCAACACGCTGGCGATCGCCGCCGACGGCGTGACCGGCCACAACACCGACGGCGCCGGTCTGGTCGAGGACATCAGCGAACGCCTGCGGCTCGACCTGCGCGGTCGTCGCACTCTGGTGCTCGGCGCCGGCGGAGCCGCTTCCGGCGTGCTGCCGGCGCTGCTCGACGCCGGGATCCATTCCGTCGTGATCGCGAACCGCAGCCCATCCCGTGCCGACCAGTTGTCGGACCGCATCGGCGAGCCGGCGCGGGTGGAGACCTGCTATTGGAACGACCTGGCCGAAGCCGGCCGATTCGATCTCATCGTCAACGCGACCTCGGCCGGTCATGCGCGCCTCCGGCTCGACCTGCCGTTCGCGCTGGTCGGCCCGCGCAGCCTCGTCTACGACCTCAACTACGGCCGCAGCGCCACCGATTTCCTGGCCTGGGGCCGTGCCGCCGGGGCCGAGCACGTCTGCGACGGCCTGGGCATGCTGGTCGAGCAGGCCGCGGAGGCCTTCGCGATCTGGCACGGCAAGCGGCCGGAGACGGCGTCGGTCTACGCCGAACTCGTCAGCCAGTCGCACTGAACCGGGCGGGGCAGAACCCCAACCCCGCCGCGCTCCGAAACGGACAGCAGCGGAGCGGGTGTCCCACCCGCAATCGCGGCGACGCCGCGATCAATCCTCGGCGACGCTCTCGCTCGACTCCGCGGACACGCCGTCGGTGCCGACCACGCGCTCGAGCCGGTAGCCGTGCAGGTAGACCGACGCGACGCGCCAGCCGGAATCGCCGTTCAGTCCCAGCTTCTTGCGCAGCCGCGAGATGTGGGTGTCGATGGTGCGGGTGGTGACGTCGCCGGAGAGGTTCCAGACCTCGGCGAGCAGCAGTTCGCGGCTGATCACCCGGCCGGCGCGGCGGAACATGAACGCCAGCAGCTCGAACTCGCGGTCGGTCAGCTCCTGCAGCTCGCCGTGCAGGAACAGGCGGCGGGTCACAAGCTCCAGCCGGAACGGCGCGGCCTCGATCACGGGGTCGCGCGACACCGACGGCGTCGAGCGGCGCAGGGCGGCCTGGACGCGGGCGACCAGCTCGCCGGAACGGGCCGGCTTGGAGACGTAGTCGTCGGCGCCGGCACGCAGGGCGGCGACCACGTCGGCCTCGTCCTGGTTGGCGGTCAGGAAGATCACCGGAATGCGGGTGTGCGGCGAGTGCTTCAGCCAGTCGAGCAGTTCGATGCCCGGCGTGTCCGGCAGTTCCCAGTCCAGCACGATCGCGTCGACCGATTCGGCGCCCAAGCGGCGACGGAAATCGCCGGCCGAGTTGTAGACGTTGACGGTGAACCCCGAGGTGGTGAGCCAGGCCGAATACAGCTCGGCGTGGATCGGATCGTCTTCGACCAGGGCGATGGTGGCGATGCGGGATTTGCTCATTGCGGGCGCGTCTCGGGGTCGGCATCCGACTGCTGGCGGATGGTACGCGATCCGCTTCGGAAATTCCCAGGAAGCGCCGACAGGAGCAGATTCCGCAGTCCGATCAGCAGGTACATCAGGCCCTTCGCCGCTCGCGTCCCACTGCAGACGATGTGGACATGCGGCGTCGCACAACGCGCCACGCCGGAGCCGTTGTGGATCAGGGTGTAGCCGTCGGGGCGACCGACGCTGCGATCCGACAGCAGGGCGGCAATCCGCTCGGCACGCTGCAGCAGCCGCGACGGCGCGTCGCGGGGACCCGCGACGAGGACGTAGTGGTCGACCGGACGACGTCGACGGTGGATCAGGCGCATCGGTCTCCTCCGCGGGCCCCACAGAGTCCGTCGAGTTCGGCCGTCAGGTTGCGGCGAGCGGCGGCTTCGAAACGATCGCGGGCTGGGAGGGTGGCGAAGATCCATTCCCGCGCCAGCACGGATTCGACGAAGCGCCGCCGGCCGATGCGGAACAGCGGTCCGGGCACATGGCCGTATTCCGCGCGAACCGCCGCGGTGTAGCGGCGGTAGTCGTCGGGTGCGGCGCCGAGGACGGCGAGATCGGCATCGAGCAGCATCGCCACGGCCGGGTCCTCGGCGACGTGGCGGCGGGTGGCCAGGATCGCGGCGGCGATGCGATTGCAGCGGTCGTCGGCCAGCCCGGCCCGGCGCAGCTCGCGCCGCGCGAGAGCCGCACTGCGGGCCTCGTTGTCGCGGCGCCAGGGGCGGTAGATCGCATCGTGGTACCACGCCGCGAATTGCAGGTCCTCGTCGGACTGCCATTCCGCCAGCAGGTCCAGCATCGCCGCCAGGTGGCTCGTCCCGTGGTAGTGGCGGCCGGGCTCGGACCAGCGGGCGATCAGCGCGCGGCCGAGTTCAGCGTGGTTGGCGCCGAGGCTCTGCCGGGCGAGGGCGTTCCAGCGGGAAAGCAGGTCGGTCATGGGGGATGAGATTTATTGGGCAAATGCCCAAGTAAGTGCAGGCTATCGCCGATCCGGCGCGGATGCAATAGAATATTGGTCAACCGACCAACTATCGATACCGATGGGACGACGACCGAACACCGACCAGCGCCGCGGCCAGATCGTGGCCGCCCTGCTCGCCGAACTGGCCGAGGTCGGCTACGCCCGCGCCAGCGTGCGCTCGATCGCCGCCCGCGCCGGCCTGGCGCCGGGCCTCGTGCACTACCACTTCGACAGCAAGGAGGCGATCCTGCTCGCCCTGCTGGAGGGGCTGATCGCGGATGCCGAGCGCCGCGCGGAGCAGGCCTTCGCGGCGCCGACAGCGATCGAGCGGCTCGCCGCCTACGTCGACGCCCGCGTCGGCCTTGGCGTCGGCGCGGACGCGGCGGCTGTCGCGGCCTGGGTCATGATGCTCGGCGAGGCCTCAGCGCTGCCGCCGGTGCGACAGCGCCTGAAGGCCTGGATGGCATCCGATCGCACCCGGCTGGAGCGGGCGTTCCGAGCTGCAGGATTCGCCCGGCCGAAAGACTGCGCGGCGCACCTGCTTGCCACCGTGCTGGGCAGCTTCAGCCTGCACGCGCTGGCGGTCGACGGGATTCCGACGGGTCACGCGGCGCGGCAGTTGCACGCGTGGCTGGCGGCGGGCCGGGGCGGCGTCGGTCGCGACGGGCGGGAGGCGTGAAAGCCTGTGGCGGAGTTTCGCCGGTTCAGGCTTGCGAGGGGGGCATCGCGGCTTGCGATGCTCCAAAGTCGCGGCTTGCGCCGCTCCCACATCGCGCCTTGTGCCGCTCCTGCAGCGCGGGGCGGGTGACTCCGAGCGCCGTCACCGGCGCTCGAAATGCGCGGGCGCATCCGTCAGCGGCGCGATCGCCGCGTTGTCGCGTCGCCACGGCGCCGCGGGCTGGCTGGCGTCGAACACGTCGGTGCGGATCCGCGCGCGACGGTCGGCGTCGTAGGTGAGGTCGATGCTGCCGGAGGCGCTGCGGGTCGGCGCCGCATAGGCGCAGTCGGGGCAGAAGCCGCGGTAGCTGAACATCGGCAGCGTCCCGGCACTGCCCTCGTCCTGTCCGAGTGCCCAGCGCGGCTGGTTGTCGCCGTCGTAGAAGAACAGGATGGCGGTTCGAACGCCGGCGCGGGTGTCGATCGAGATGCCCCAGCCCGGCTCGCCGCTGTCGTACCAGGCGCCGGTGCGGTCGAGCGCGACGCTCGAGGTCGGCGCGATCGGCGTGATCGGCTCGCTGCCGCTGCGACTTCCGATTCGCCAGCTGACCTGCCCGTGGCTGGCATCGGCGAACGTGAAGTTCATCGTGCCGACGGTCGCGACGACGAAGCGGCGCGTCGTCGGATTCCAGGTGACCCGGTAGAGATTGCCGTTCGACGTCGCGCCGACGCGGCCGTCGGCCTCGTACCAGGTCGGACGGCCGTCGTCCTCGTAGGTGTACCAGAGCACGAACAGCTGATCGCCGACGCTCTCGATGTCGAAGCCGTGGCCGCTGCGGGCGGCGTTGTACCAGAGTCCGGCGGCCGGCCGCAGCGTCGTCGAGGTGGCGTCGGTGGGATCGGAGCCCTGCGCCAGTTCCGCCGCGTCGCTGATGCCGTCGCCGTCGCGGTCGAGCGCGAGACGGGTGGCGAGCCCCTTCGGCACGACCTCGTAGGACAGGGGCCGCGCGGCCGACGCGAGCGCCGCGAGGTCGCCCGGGCTGCGTGCGGTGCCCGCGCCGTCGATGAAGCGGTCGCTCGCCGGGTTGTAGGCGTGCGCCTCGGCGCCGGACCGCACGACGAGATCGACACGGCCGGCCTTCGCCACCTGGATCATCTCGCTGACCCGGAACGGCAGCGCGCCGCCGGAGTAGGTGAGCGTGTTGCCGACCGCCGCCGGCACGTCCTTCGAGGTCGGCGGCTCCGCGCCGAGGCTAGGATTGTTGTCGCCGAAATCGGAGCCGGAGAACGCGAGCATCAGCGCGACCAGGTCGGCGACGTCCTGGTCGGAGCGGACCGAGAACGCGCGTGCCGAGAAGAAGTCGGACAGCGAGTCGACCGAGCCGTCATGAAGCAATCCGAAGCCCGCCTTGCTCTCGGGCTTGCGCAGCTCGAAACCGGTCTTGCGGTACTGGGTGCGCAGCTGCGGCACCTTGATCGAGGCGTTGGTGGAGCCGTCGACGCTGACGATGCCGAGGTGGTTCTCGGCATTCGGACCCAAGGCCATCTTGCTGCCGCCGGCGGAGATGCCGAGCAGCGCCGTCAGCAGCGGGCCGTTGACCGCCATGCCGGTCGGCAGCGTGTGGCAGCTGGCGCACTGGAAGGGCGTGTCGAGGAAGGAACGCGAGAACAGGTTGAGCCCGTTGCGCGCGTTGCCGTCGGGCAGCGGCAGCCCGGCCATCTGGAAGCGGCCACTGGTGTACTGGCCCGGCAGTGCGATCCGGTCCGGCAGGCTGTTGTCGAAGTAGCGGTAGGGATTCGGAGGCAGGGTGATGGTCGCGAGGAAGCGCTTGAAGTCCGCCATCTCGCCACTGTTCAGCGGGCGCTCGCCGCCGAGCAGGCCCACGAAGGCCGGATTGAAAGCCTCGATGCCCGCGCGGTCGCCGCGCCAGTGCAGCGGCTCGTGGCCGATGATGTCCTCCAGCGTCTGGGTGGTCATCGGCCCCTTCATCGCGTGGTAGGCCTCGCAGGTCGGCGTCACCAGGACGGTGGTGCCACAGTTCTGGTCGAAGGCCGCCGGTGGCGCCGCCGGATTGCCGAGGTCCCACGACAGGCCGTCGGTGCGGCTGTCGACGTGGCAGGAGCCGCAGGCGGCCTGGCCAAGTCCGGAGGTGCGGTGGGTGTCGTAGAGCAGCGGTCGGCCGTTGCGCACCACCGCCGGCAAGGGGTTGAACACGGCGATGCGGTCGCGCTCGGCGCGGCTGTCGGTGTCGACGACCGAGAGGCTGGCGTCGAAGTGGTTCCAGACGTAGAGCGCGTGGTGCGCCGGATCGAGTGCCAGTCCGGCCGGGCCCTGGCCGACGAGGATCGGCGCGCCGTTGCGGCTGCCGTCGGCATTGATCACGGCGACATTGTTCGAGCCCATGCCGGCGACGAAGCCGCGGCTGCCGTCGGCCGACCAGACGATCGCGCGGGGGTCGCCGAGGGCCTGGTCGCGGGTGGCCTTCGCGACGGTCGACACGCTGTAGTCGAGCTGCGGGTTGAGGTCGTTGCCGCGGTGCGCGCCGTCCGCACCCACCCGCGCGAGCTTCACCCGGACGAACTTGCCGTTGACGATCGGCTCGAAGCGGATCTCGTTGGTGGCCTCGGTGCCGACCAGGGTCGCCTCGCCGCTGGCCGGGTTGATCGCGAGTGCCATCCCGATGTTCAGCAGGCCGGATTCGTAGCGCACCGCGAGGCTCGCCGCGTCGACGATCGCGAGGTCGCGATCGTTCAGGGTCCAACCGGGAATGCGGCCCGAGGCGGACGCCAGGGGGCCGGAGACGAAATCGGTCCAGTCGGCCCGGTTGTCGTCACGCCAGCGGCCGTCGCCGCCCTGGCGCACGATCAGGCCGACGGCCGGGGGCGTCGCGCTGGTGTCGCGCGGCGGATTGAACACGGCGCCGTTGTTGGGTGGCGGGTTCTGTCCGCCGTAGGGCCCCCGGGTGTCGCTGACCGCGTTCGGCAGCACGATGGCGGTCTGGCGGAAGCCGCCCGCGAGGATGGTGGTGCCGTTGCCGGAAGTGAAGAACGCGGCATAGACCGAGCGACCGTCCTTCGACAGCGCCAGCGCGCGCGGCTCGCGACCGGCGAGCGCCAGCGTCTCAGGCGCGGCGCCCGGATCGGCTTGCGAGAACACCTGCAGCTTCGCGTCGGTGGAGCAGCTGACGAACGCGCGGCCGTTCGCGAACACCAGGTCCCAGGGTTCGTCGGCGGTCGCGAGCGTGGCCTTCACCCGGCGGTTCGGCAGATCGACGATGCTGACCGAGTCGGAGACGTGGTTCACGACCCACAGCTCGTCGTTGCCGCGGAAGCGCACCGACACCGGATCGAGGCCGACCATCACGCTGCCGGCCGGATGCGGCGTGTCGCCGCTGAGGTCGAACAGCTGCACGCGGTTGTCGGCGGTGTGCGCGATCGCGAGCGTCCGGCCGTCCGGACTGAGGTCCAGCGCGTGCACCGGATGGTTCTCGAAGTTCACGAACGGCACCTCGGCCGCTGGCGCGGCCGAGGTCAGTGAAACGCCGAGAGCGAGCAGGAGAATGCGGATCATGACGGCCGGCTCATGACTGGATCGACGGTCGAGGATACGCCGTTGGCTTGGGGCTTCAATGCGGTGGAAACATCGCGAAACACTTGGCTTGCGCGGTGGCAGCGGCGCAAGCCGCGATGTGGGAGGGGCGCGAGTCCCGACGGCGAGGCGCGTCGACCCGGCCGAAGACTTCAGGGCAAACTCTCCGCACGCGCTGCGCGTCTACAATCGTCCATGGCTCCGACGATCGACATCCGCCTCACCCGCGTCGCCCAGCTGTTCGAGTCTCTCGACCCGTCGCCCTTCCGTGAGAAGACCCTCGACCCCGCTGCTCATCGCTATCTGCTGGCCTGCGCTCTGGAGATGGAGCACGACGAGGGCCTCCGGATCCGACTCGCCGTGCCGGACGACGCGCTGGCCGCGGCGGCCGACATCACGGTCGCGTTGCATCACCATTTCCGGCTGGAGCTGGAGCAGTTCGAGCGCGACCTGCGCCGGCGGATGCGCCAGGGACGGGTCGCGCTGCTGATCGCGCTGCTGGTGCTCGCGGTCTGTTCCCTGCTCCGGAGCCTGCTGCCGGACGCGCTCGGCGGTCCCGCGGGTTTCGTCGGCGAGGGCCTGCTGATCCTGGGATGGGTGGCGCTGTGGCGGCCGGCCGAGGTGCTGCTGTACGAGCGCTGGGAGTCGCGCGAGGAAAGACGGGCGCTTCGCGCGCTGTCGGTCGCAGAGGTCGAGCTGCGGGCCGCGAGTCCGTAGGATCGCCAGGGCGCGCCCGGGACGGCTCAACTCAGCAGCACCGCCACGAACAGCGCCGTGTTGATGGCCACCACACCCGCCGTCATCGACCACGCGAATCGACGCTCGCCGCTGCTCCAGGCGGCGATGCACTTCATCACCGAATTGGCGGCGAACGCGATCATCAGCGCCACGGCGGCATCGTGCAGGTCGAGGCCGTCGGAGGCGACCAGCTGGCCGATCGACACCGCCGCCGCGTGCACGTCGGCGAGGCCGGTGGCGGCGCCGGCCGCGATCACGCCGTAGGCGCCAGCGTGTTCGCGCAGCAGGCCCGATACCAGAAGTGCGGCGCCGACCACGGCGGCGAACATCAGCGCGTGGCGGAGGTCGAAGGGCCGCCCGTAGCTTTCGTCGGCGACCGCGCCGCCGGCATCCCGGGAGCGCAGCACGACCACCCCGGCCACCACCGCGGCGGCCAGCGCCGCCGCGGCCAGCGGCAGCGCGAAGTGCGCGAGCAGCGCAGGGGCGATCGCCGCGAGGAGCAGCGCCAGCTGGACCAGCGTGGAGACGTTCGACAGCAGTGCGCCGACCAGCGCGCCGTGGTGCAGCTCCTGCCGCTCGCGGGCGCGCCGGCCCATGGCGGCGATGGTCGCGACGGACGACACGAAGCCGCCGAAGAAGCCGGCGAGCCCGAGTCCGCGTCCCGGGCCCTGCGCGCGCAACGCAACGTAGCCGCCGGCCTGCAGGCCCATCACCAGCACCGCGAACAGCCACAGCTTGCGCGGATTCAGCACCTGCCAGGGGTCGATCGCGCGGTCCGGGAGCAGCGGCAGCACGATCAGCACCGAGCCCGCCAGCACCAGCGCGTCGTCGAGTTCGCGCTCGGACAGCAGCTGTTTCGACAGCCGGTGCAGCGCCGGCTTGCTCGCCAGCAGCGCGGTCAGCACCACGAACAGCGCGGCCGCCAGCGCCGCCGACTGCATCGACAGCGCGCCGAGCAGGTAGGCGACCAGCATCGCGATCTCGGTGGTGAGTCCGGGGTCCTGCTGTTCGCTGCGCAGATAGCCGACCAGCGCGAAGCCGACCACCCCTACGCCCGCGACCGCGAACGCGGTGCTGCCGAGCAGCGCGGCGATCGCGCCGGCGAAGGCGACCAGCGTGAAGCTGCGCACGCCGGCCGGGTCGCGCTGCTGGCTCTCGGACTTGCGCCGCTCACGCTCGACTCCGACCAGCAGGCCGCCGCCGACGGCGGCGATCAGGCCCTGGAGGGTCTGGCCGTCGAACTCGATCATCCGTGCCGCGGGGGCGCGCCGCCGGCCATCCTGGCGTTCGTCGCCGGCCGCCGCGACGCCGGGTGCAGCTCTGCAGGGCTGTGGACGTGCGGCCGTCCCACGGATTCAGCGCCGCCGTGCGGAAACCGCGAGACCGGACAGCAGCAGCGCAAGCAACACCAGCCCGTTCCGATCGAGCGCCGGCACCGACGTGGGGAAGGGCGACAGCGCCTGCACCTGGGCGGACGTCAGTGCGGTGTCGTAGATCTGCAGACGGGCGATCGCGCCGCCGGTGGCCTCGTTGCCGCTCGTGGTCGAGTCGTCGACGAAGAACCGCAGCGTGTTGGCGGCGCTGATCACGCCGTACTGGTTGACGGCGTCGGCGTCGCTGGTCACGGCGCTGCCGTTGACGTAGCCGGTCAGCACGCCGCCGGCGTCGCGCACGAGGGCCAGCTGGAAATAGGCGTTGGAGCCGAACACGATCCCGGCGCTGGCGCCGTTCGGGTAGAACTGGGCGGCGTGGTCGTGCTCGTAGTAGCCCGCGTCCACGGTGCCGTTGCTGAAGTCGACCAGCTTGGAATAGCCGGGCTGGGTCGCGATCCGCGCGGTGACGACGAGGGTGTATGGCCCGCCGTTCGCGATCACGCCGGTGGTCGGCGACAGCGCATAGCCGTTGAATTGCGGGAAGGTGCCGACGGTCCGGATCGAGCCCAGAACCGACTCGGTGGCGAAGCCGTTCCCGATCCCGACGTCCGCCAGCGGCGGAGCACTCCCGACGCTGCTTATGAGGTTGCCCTGGAACTGGTAGTCGGCGACCAGCGCGGCGTGCGCGGTCGACGCGACGAACAGGCCGAGGATCGTCAGGGCACAGCGCGTCATCGAGGTCATCGTCCGATC
The DNA here is from genome assembly GCA_044221335.1 of Ahniellaceae bacterium. Lineage (GTDB taxonomy): Bacteria > Pseudomonadota > Gammaproteobacteria > Xanthomonadales > Ahniellaceae > JBGAPI01. The sequence goes on along the minus strand of JBGAPI010000045.1, from coordinate 9,712 downwards.
TCCCGGGAGATGCCGAAATGGTGGCATCCGGCACGCGGAATCGACAAGTCGGGACCGACTCATCCGGCGCTCCCGGCATGCAGGAAACCCAGCCAGTGCTGCGAGCGCGCGACGCCGACGATGTAGCCGTAGGTGACGAGCGCCCCGGCCAAGGCCAGCAACCGCGCGCGCGGCGTCTTGCCGCGCTTCAGTGCGATGGAGCCGAGCACGATATACAGCGCCAGCAGCAGCACCTTTGCGGTCAGCCAGCCGTTCACGAACGGGAACTGCTGCAGGATCGTCGCCAGCATCAGCGCCGCGGTCAGCAGCACGGTGTCGATGGTGTAGGACAAGTAGCGCAGCAGCGGATGGTTCGCCTGCGGCGAGCCGGCGACCATCAGCGCGCCGCGGAGCGCGAACAGGCTCCCGGACAGGATCACCGCGAGGACGTGGACCGACTTGACCTGGAGAAAGTAGATCGCCATGGGGTGACGATAGTCGCTCGAGGCGAGGCGGACATGACGGAGATCAATTTCCGGCAGGCCCATGGCCCGGAAGCCCGGCATGGCGAGCGCCGCGAGGCAACCCGGCGCCCTTGCGGTTCAATGCGTCCGAGCGAGAGCCGATGTCTCGGGGCTTGCTTCGCTGCGCTTGCGATGTCGAACCGCCAGTGCGCCTCACGTCTGTGCCGAAAGAAACGGCGGGCCAATCCGGCCCGCCGAAAACTGGGTGGAGACCCCGCCGCCGTCGTCGCTCCCGGCGGCGGCAGGACCCGACAACGCCTCATGCCGTCAGCGGTTGACCGTCGTCCGCACCGACCCGCTGCTCCCGCGGGGCAATCCACAGCCGCGCGACGAACCAGGCCAGCAGCAGCGCGCCGGCGGCGAACAGCGTGTCGCCGGGGACGCGCAGCCAGACCAGCAGCTGGAAGATCGGCTGGCCCATGAACTCGGCCGAGCGCGCGTACCAGTAGCCGTGCTCGAGCGCCGCGGTGAGCTGCAGCACGCCCATCGGCAACAGGCACAGCAGCGCCATCCCGGCGAGGCCGATGTTGAGAAGCCAGAACGACCGTGCGAGCAGCACCTCGTTCCAGAGCGCCCGAGGCTTCAGCACGCGGAGGCAAAACAGCATCAGCCCGATGCCGAGCATTCCGTAGACGCCGAACAGCGCGGTGTGGCCGTGCAGGGGAGTGAGGTTCAAGCCTTGCATGTAGTACAGCGCCAGCGGTGGATTGATCAGGAAGCCGAACAGGCCGGCGCCGACCAGGTTCCAGAACGCCACCGCGACGAAGAACAGGATCGGCCAGCGGTAGCGGGCCATCCACGGCGTCGCATGGGCGCGCTTGAAGGTCTCGAAGGCCTCCCGGCCGATCAGCGCGAGTGGCACGACTTCCAGCGCGCTGAAGCTCGCGCCGACCGCGATCACCGCCGTCGGGGTGCCGGTCCAGTACAGGTGATGCAGGGTGCCGAGCACGCCGCCGCCGAGGAACACGATGGTGGCGAACAGGACGTTCGCGGTCGCGGAACTCGCCCGCACCAGGCCGAGCTTCACCAGCAGGAACGCGATCACCGCGGTTGCGAAGACCTCGAAGAAGCCCTCGACCCACAGGTGCACCACCCACCAGCGCCAGTACTCGACCATGCTGAGGTGGCTGTGCTCGTTCCACATCAGGCCGGCGCCGTAGAACAGACCGATCGCGATGGTCGACAGGAACAGCAGGATGACGATCGAGCGGGTCTCGTTGTCCTGCTTCAGCGCCGGCCACAGCGCGCGACCCATCAGCACGAGCCACAGCATCAATCCGACGAACAGGAAGCACTGCCAGAAGCGGCCGATGTCGACGTACTCGTAGCCCTGGTGGCCGAACCAGAAGTTGGCGGCGAGTCCCAGCTTCTGCATTACCGCGAACCATTGCCCGGAGAACGCGCCGACCACGATCAGCAGGAGGCAGGCGAACAGGAAATTGACGCCGGCGCGCTGGAACTTCGGTTCATGGCCCGAGATCGCCGGAGCGATGAACAGCCCGGTGCCGAGCCACGCCGTGGCGATCCACAGCACGCCGATCTGGGTGTGCCAGGAGCGTGTCAGCGAATACGGCAGGTAGTCCGCGAGCTTGATCCCGTAGAAGGTCTGGCCCTCGACCTGGTAATGCGCGGTGAAGGCGCCAAGCAGGATCTGGGTCAGGAACAGTGCGACCACCACCCAGAAATACTTCGCGGTGGCGCGCATCGACGGGGTCAGGAGCAGGCCGCGCAGCGGGTCGCCGGTCGGCGGCACCGCCTCGGGCTCGCGGCCGTGGCTGGCGACGTAGTGCCAGGTCAGCGCACCGATGCCGGCCAGCATGAACAGGACCGAGAACACGGTCCACAGAAAGGTGCCGGGGGTCGGGTGGTTGCCGACCAGCTCCTCGGCCGGCCAGTTGCTGGTGTAGCTGATCTCGCTTCCGGGACGATTGGCGGCCGCGGCCCAGGCGGTCCAGAAGATGAAGTCGGCGAAGCGGGCGCGATGCTCGGCAGTGTCGATCGTGGCATCTCGCATCGCGAAGTGGACGCGCAGTTCGGCCAGGGCCGGGTCGGTGGAGAACAGCTTCTCGTAGTGTGCGGCCACCGTCGCCATCGCGGCGACGCGGTCGACCGACAGGGTCAGGGTGTCGGTCGCCGGGTCGTAGCTGTTGCGGCGCATCTCGCCGAGCAGGCGCTTGCGGAGCTCGGCCTGGTTGCCATCCGGCAGGTCGGCGAAGGCACGGCCGTCATGCTCGCGCTGTGCCCACAGGTCGAGCAGTGCCAGCGACTCGCGATGCAGCCAGTCCGCGCTCCAGTCGGGCGCGACATAGGCGCCGTGACCCCACACCGAACCCAGCTCCTGGCCGCCGATCGACTGCCAGACCGAGCGGCCGGTATCGATGTCCGCGCGGCTCATCACGACCGTGCCGTCGGTCGTCACCACCCGCCCGGGGACCGGAGGCGCGGTGCGATAGATCTCGTTGCCGAGGAACAGCAGGACCGAAAACGAGGCGATCAGCAGTGCGCCGAGCGCCCACCAAAGTCGTCGCTGGTGTTGCATGACAAGACTCCTTCATTGCGTCGGAGGCCATGCTGCGGCGGTGGGGGCAGGTGCGCCTTGACCTGGGTCAGGCGAACGTCGGGCGGGCGCGGGTCCGTCCTTGTGCGCCGCGGTCCAAGCGCACATGGGGCGCCCGGGGCCGCTCTGCTCGGCGCATCGCCACGGCGAAAAGCAGCGGACCGGGTCCCGCTCTACAAGGTCTTGAGGAATCGAAGCGAGGACTCGTCGTAACCCAGTGCCTTGTAGAACGCATGCGCAGCGGCGCGGCGCTTGTTGCTGGTCACCTCGATCCGGACCGCGCCGGCCGCCGCGGCCCAGCGCTCGGCATCAGCGACCAGCGCCCGCCCGACTCCGCCGCGCTGCACCCCTGCGTCGACCGCCAGGGCCTGGATGCGGGCGCAGGTCGCACCGAGCGGCAGATAGAAATAGCGTTGCAGGGCCATCAGGCCGACGGTAGCGCCGTCGACTTCGGCGAGGCGCAGCGCGAGTGCAGCGTCGGAAGCGATCCGATCGATGCGTTCGCGCGTGGCGTCGGCGCTCGCCGGGTAGCCGAGAACGCCGAGCAGGCGGGCGACGGCCGGGGCGTCGTCGGGGATGGCGTCTCGGATCTGCGGATCGGCGGGCATCGGTGTAGGGCGCGTCGTGCGCGCCTGTGCGAATCGCTTCGAACGGGAACAACAGGGCGGCCCACCGTCGGGGCTTCCGCCCTTTCCGTGGGCTCCGTCAGCCGCGCGTCCCGAACACCACGATCGTCTTGCCGCGCGCCGTCAGTTTGCCCTCTTCCTCGAGCTGCTTCAGCACGCGGCCCGCCATTTCGCGCGAGCAGCCGACGATCCGCGAGATCTCCTGGCGGGAGACGCGGATCTGGGTGCCCTGCGGGTGCGACAGTGCGTCGGGCTCTCGGGTGAGGTCGAGCAGGGCCTGGACGATGCGGCCGCGGACGTCGAGGAAGGCCAGGCGCGAGACCTTGCGGCTGGTGTGGAGGAGTCGGCGGGTGAGCTGCGAGCCGATCGCGAACAGGATCCGCGGGCACTCGTTGCGCAGCGGGCCGTCGAACAGCTGCAGCAGGCGCTCGTAGCTGATCTCGGCAAGCTCGCAGGGCGAGCGGCTCTTCACCAGCACCTCGCGCTTCGGCGTGTTCACGAACAGGCCGAGCTCGCCGATGAAGTCGCCCTTGTTGAGGTAGGCGAGGATCAGTTCGTGGCCCTGGTCGTCCTCGCTCACCACCGACAGCGCGCCGTCGATCACGTAATAGAGGGTGTCGCCGCCGTCGCCCGGCCGGAAGATGGCGGTGCGCGACGGGTAGCGGCGGCGGTGGCAGGCGCCGAGGAACCGGTCGAGCGACTCGGTATTGAGGGCGAGCGAAGGCGGCGCGAGCGTGCGCCGGGCGTCCTCGAACAGGGCCTGATGTCGATCAGCTTCCAATACGTTCACCGCTGCTCCCCACGGCAGGCCGTTGCGTCATCCGCACTTTTAGGCTGTGACGGACACAATTGCAAGTAAGTGCAAACCCGGGGCCGTTTCAAGGCCTCCGGGGCCCACCCACGGGCTGCAACGTGAACGGCCTACAATGCGCCGCTTGCATCGGGGCCCCCACTGCCGATAATGCGCGCCCCCCAAGAAAGATCAGCCCGGCCGAGGAGTCCGCCATGGTCAAGCCGTTGCCGCGTCTCAAGCTCCAGGGATTCAACAACCTGACCAAGGCGCTCAGTTTCAACATCTACGACCTCTGCTACGCGGTGACGCCGGAGCAGCGCGACCGTTACATCGACTACATCGACGAGGCCTACAACGCCGAGCGCCTGACCCAGATCCTGACCGAGGTCGCGGACCGCATCGGCGCGAACATCCTCAACGTCGCGCGGCAGGACTACGACCCGCAGGGTGCCAGCGTCACCATCCTGATCTCGGAGCACCCGATCGTCGAGAAGATCGGCCGCGACATGATCCCGGAGACCGTGCTCGCGCACCTGGACAAGAGCCACATCACGGTGCACACCTATCCGGAAACGCACCCGCACAACGGCATCGCGACCTTCCGGGCCGACATCGACGTCGCGACCTGCGGCGTGATCTCGCCGCTGATGGCGCTGAACTACCTGATCGACAGCTTCGAGTCCGACATCGTGATCATGGACTACCGGGTGCGCGGCTTCACCCGCGACGTGAAGGGCCGCAAGCACTTCATCGACCACCGGATCAATTCGATCCAGGACTACCTGGCGAAGCACATCAAGAAGAAGTACGAGATGTTCGACGTCAACGTCTACCAGGAGAACATCTTCCACACCAAGATGCACGTGAAGGAGTTCGATCTCGACACCTACCTGTTCGAGGCCAGCGCGAACGACCTGTCGTTCAAGGAGCGCGGCAAGATCGAGCAGCAGCTGAAGCGCGAGATCGAGGAGCTGTTCCACGGCCGCAACCTGATGTGAGTGGGGCCGCGATGACCGCCGTCGCCGCCGCGCGCGCTCTGATCGAGGGCTACTACGCCGCGTTCAACCGCGGCGACTGGGACGCGATGGTCGCGTGCCTCGCCGATGACGTCGCCCACGATCTCAACCAGGGCGGGCGCGAAATCGGCCGCTCGACCTTCCGGCGCTTCATGGACCGGATGGACCGCCACTACGCGGAGCAGCTCGTCGACGTGGTCGTGATGGTCGGCGCCGACGGCAGCCGCGCCGCGGCGGAGTACGTCGTGCTCGGCGAGTACCGCGCCACCGACGAGGGCCTGCCGCCGGCCCGCGGCCAACGCTACCGGCTGCCCGGCGGCGCGTTCTTCGAGATCCGCGACGGCGCCATCACCCGGATCAGCAACTACTACAACCTGAACGACTGGATCCGTCAGGTCTCGGCCTGATCCGTGCGGCAGGGTCGCGCCTCCGCGCGACCGCAACCGCCCGGATCCGGGTCCGATCCGTCGATCCGCACGGAGGAGCGATGCGCCCGGACCTGCGTCTCGTCAGCCTGCGCGGCGCCGAACTCGCGCCGCAGCTCGACGCCGTTGCCGCCCTGCGGATCGCCGTCTTCCGCGAGTGGCCCTACTGCTACGACGGCGATCTCGACTATGAGCGCGCCTATCTCGGCGTCTATCTGCGGGCCGCTTCGAGCCTGGTGGTGCTGGCGCTCGACGGCGAGCGCGTCGTCGGCGCATCCACCGCGCTGGCGCTCGCCGACGAGAGCGACGAATTCCAGGCGCCGTTCCGCGCGCAGGGGCTGCCGCTCGACGCGATCTTCTACTTCGGCGAATCGGTGCTGCTTCGCGACTATCGCGGTGCCGGTGTCGGCGGGCGCTTCTTCGATGCCCGCGAAGCGCATGCGCTGTCGTTCCCGGGCATCCGCTGGACGACCTTCTGCGCGGTCGATCGCGCCGCCGACGATCCGCGGCGGCCGGCGGGCCACATCGGCAACGAGTCGCTGTGGACGCGCCGCGGCTATGCGCGCCAGCCCGGGCTCGCGATGCAACTGCCCTGGCGCGAGACCGGGCAGGTCGAGGCGACGCCGAAGACGCTGACCTTCTGGATGCGGGAATGGACGACGTGAGCGCGCCGCTGACGCTGGCCGCCGCGCGCTACGACGTCGCGCCGGTCGCTTCCTTCGACGAATTCGCCGCTCGCCAGGAAGCGGGGATTGCCGCGGCCGCCGCCGCAGGCGCGGAAGTCGCGGTGCTGCCCGAATACCTGGCGCTGGAGCTCGAGGGCGCGCTGGCGCCGTCCGAGCGCGGCGATCCGGCCTCGACGCTGGCGGCGCTGCAGCGCTTTCGTACGGCCTGGGACGAGCTGTTCGTCGGGCTGGCGGCGCGCCACGGTCTGGCGATCGCGGCAGGCAGTTTCCTTGTCGAGCTCGGCCCGCGCCGCTTCCGCAACCGCTGCTCGGTATATCTGCCCGAGGGCGGCGTGGTCCGGCAGGACAAGCTGTGCCTGACCGGCTTCGAGCGCGGCCTGGGCGTGATCGAGCCCGGCGACGCGCTCGGCGTATTCGACTGGCGCGGCCATCGCCTCGCGGTGTCGATCTGCTACGACATCGAATTCCCGCTGGCGGTGCGCCACCAGTACGAGGCCGGCGCGCGGATCTGGCTGGTGCCGAGTTGCACCGACACCGCCGCGGGCGCCGAACGCGTGCGTGTCTCCTGCGTCGCCCGCGCGCTGGAGAATCGCGGCTTCGTCGCCCGCGCGGTGACCGCCGGCACCCTGCCGGACTCCGCCTTCATCGACGTCAATGCCGGCGTCGCGGCGATCCACGCGCCGATGGATCGGGGATTCCCGGCGGACGGCGTGCTGGCGGAGACGACGGGAGCTTCCCGCTGGGCGGTCGCCACGGTCGACCGCGGCGCCCTCGAGCGTCACCGCGGCGACGCGCAGGTCGCCAATGATCTCGACTGGCCTCTGCAGGAACGTCCCGCGCTGCGGCGCGCGGTACTGGCGACGCCCGAGCGGACTCAGTAGCGGTAGGCGATCGCCTTCATCACGCCGGAAGCGATCGCCATCAGCCGCGGAATCGGTGCCGGCAGTGCCCTGCCGCCGGCCGCGCGCGCGGCCGCGCCGTGGCGGGCCTCGTCGGCCTGCATCTTCTCGAGGATCGCGCGGCTTGGCGCGTCGGCGGCCGGCAGTGTCTGCAGGTGCTCCTCGAGATGGGCCTCGACCTGGCGTTCGGTCTCGTCGACGAAGCCGAAACTGAGGGCATCTCCCCCGACGCTGGCGGCGGCGCCGATCGCGAACGATCCCGCGTACCACAGCGGGTTCAGCACGCTCGGCCGCGCGTCGAGCTCCGACAGGCGTTCCTCGCACCACGCGAGGTGGTCGGCCTCCTCGGCGGCGGCCTCGAGCAGGTGCCGGCGGGTCTCCGGGGTCCGCGCGAGCAGCGCCTGACCGAGGTAGAGCGCCTGGGCGCAGACTTCGCCGGTGTGGTTGATCCGCATCAGCCCGGCCGCATGCTGGCGCTCGTGCTCGCGGAGCTCCGCGGCGGCCTGGCCGCGGGCGGGGCTCGGCGTCGAAGCCGCCGGTGCGGGACCGATCGAACTCGCGAGCGCGGACTGCACGCCGATCAGCAGGCGATCGAGCGGGGAGAGGAGGCGAGGGTCGGCGGCGCTCATCCCGGCAAGGATGCCATGAAGCCCAGCAGGTGAAGGACCGGTGTGCGGTCGCCGCGGTGATCCATCCGCGCCGCGAGCTGCAGGCGGCAGCCGAGGTTCACCGTGACCACGGCGTCCACGCGGGCCGCGGCGATCGCCTCGGCCAGCGGCGCCGCCAGCCTTGCGGACAGCGCGGGCTGGTCGAGAAAGTACTCGCCAGCGGCGCCGCAGCAGCCGTGACCGGCCTCGATACTCACGACCTCGAGATCGTCGATGCGGCCGAGCAGGCGATCCAGCGCGATCGCGCCCGTCGCGTCGAGCGTGCAGGGGCGATATACGCCGACGCGGCGCCCCCCGCCGTGGAAGCGCCGGCCGTTGGCGTCGAGGGCGGCAGCGAGGACCGTCAGCAGATCGGTCGGGGTGACATCGGCGCCGGGTCGATGCCGCCGCAGTTCGCGCGTGCAACCGCTGTCCAGCGCGGCGATGCGGCCGGCGCCGGACGCGGCGACGGCGTCGGTCAGCTGCTGCAGGGAGCGCAGGGCGCCCTCCGCGTCACCCGCATGGCGCTCCAGCGCGCCGCAGCAGGCGTGCGGCGGCGCGACCGTCACCGAGACGCCGGCGCGTGCCAGCAGTCGGAGGGCGCCATCCACGGCGTCGTCCTGCAGGCCGCTGCCGCAGCCGGTGAGCACGAACAGTGCGGGCGTCGGCGTCGTGTCGACGGCCGTCGTCGGATCCGGCGGTCGACGCCAGCTGCGCGCGACACGCAGTGCAGCGGATGCGCTGGAAAGTCGGGGCGAGCGCTGGGCTGCCGCGCCGAGCGCCGCCAGTGTCGCCGCAAGCGGCGACGTCGCGATGCGCCGGCGCAGCCGCGACGCAAGCGCTAGCCAGCGCGGTCGCGCGGGGCGCTGCGCGCTGCGGCTGAGATCGAGCAGGTCGAGATAGCGGACGTCGGCAGGGCAGACGCGCTCGCAGCGACCGCAGGCGAGACAGTGCTCGCGGCTCGTCGCATCGAGTGCTTCGGAGGCGGCAGCGATCGCGCGCATCAGCGCGATGCGGCCGCGCGGCGACTCGCTCTCGCGACGGGTCAGCTGATAGGTCGGGCAGTGCGGCAGACACAGTCCGCAGGCCACGCACTGGTCGGCCAGTGCGCGGATGCGCGCAACGGCGCCGTGTACTGCCGCGGCGATGCGGGGGGTGGAATCGATCTGCATCGCGGCAGTATTGCGCGCACGGCCCCGGGGCGAAAAATTTTTGCATGGAGGGCTTCCAAATCGACCGGCACTTCGGATAAGGTGCGCGCCCCTCGCAAGGGGGGTGGTCGGAAAGGTTTTTGAGGTCCAAAAATTTTTTCGAAAGGTGCTTGACGCACTGCAAAACCACCCTATAATAGGCGGCTCACTGACGCGAAACGCGCGGTGATCGAAACGCAGAAGCGGCGCAGCGATGCACGCGGAAGCGAGGCCGGAAGGCCAAGGTTCTTTGACAGTGTGCGCAGGTGACTTGTGTGGGCGCCCATCGGATAGCCGATGAGAATAGAGGCGCTCAACAAGAACAAAGCTATTAATAGCTAGTAGTGAGTTTTTGCTGGGTCGCTCAAAG
>JBGAPI010000044.1:0-42417 GCA_044221335.1 Ahniellaceae bacterium | reverse complement strand
AGGGCGCGCACTGCGCGCCATCGCCTTGCCGCCTCGCGATGGCGGCCAGTGGCCGCCCTACGGCAGGGCGCGCCATTGCCCCAGCGCCTCGCGATGGCGGCCAGTGGCCGCCCTACGTGGGGCGCGCACTGCGCGCCATTGCCGCAACTCGGCCTGTATCGCCAAAAGCGACCAGACGGAAACTCGGCGTCGACGAGGAATTCCGGGCCTTGCGTGACTCGCCATTTTCGGCAACATCGCCGGCCGAGCCCGGACCGCGAATGCGGCTTCCGGGCGCCCCGTCCGGAAGCCAGGTCATGAAATCGAACCCGCTCGCCCTCGCCGCCACCCTCCTCCTCGCCGCCTCCAGCGACGCCTGGGCGATCTACCAATGCCGCGACGCGAACGGAACCGTGTCGTTCCAGGATCGCCCCTGCACCGCCGCGCAGAAGGCGGAGCGCGAGATCAGCCTGCCCTCCGACAACGACAAGGCGGGGACGTCGGGGGTCGATCTCTCGGTGCCATCGATCGGTGACGTGCGCGTGTCGTTCCCGAGCGGCTGGCGCCACGAGGTCAGCAACAACGACGGGACTGTCCCGCCGACCCTGCTGCTGACGACCGGCAGCGACGGAACTCGGGTGGAACTGCGGGTCACGCTGATGCCGGACGCCAGCGGCCAGCTCGGCACGGCGCAGGGCATCGATGCGGCCCTGACGGCGTCCAGTCAGGCGTTCGCATCCGAATCGGTCCAGGGCAGGACCATCATTCGTCGTCTCGACTCCGCGAACGGCATCGGCGCCTATGCGAGTTTCAGCGAGCGGGAGCCGGAGGCGAAGCCGAAGTTCGCCCACGTCACCTCGGGGCTGTTCAACGCCAAGGGACTCGTCTGCACCTTCACGCTGCTGGCCGATGACCTCGGCTCGGACAACCACCGGAGAGCCCTGAACATCGTGAGTCGCGGCATCGTCGCCAAGGCACCGAAGCCGTAGGCCATCCGATCGCCCACGACATCCCCACCGGCGGATGTTGGTCGCGACTCGTTCCCAATGCGTTTCGCACGGCAGTGCCGCACCTTCACCACGGCAGGCCCGGGTCGATTCGAATTCGCACCTGGCGCCCTGCTGCCGGAACGATCGCGGAATCCCCCACGATTCCGAAGGCAGCGCGGAGCCCGTCGGGCTTCCCTCAGCGCCGAGCCCGCCTACATTTTCGAGATCGCGCCGGTCGTAGGGCGCGCACTGCGCGCCATTGCCTCGGCGCCTCGCGATGGCGGCCAGTGGCCGCCCTACGGCAGGGCGCGCACCGCGCGCCGTTGCCTCACCGCCTCGCGATGGCGGCCAGTGGCCGCCCTACGGTAGGGCGCGCACTGCGCGCCATCGCCTTGCCGCCTCGCGATGGCGGCCAGTGGCCGCCCTACGGTAGGGCGCGCACTGCGCGCCGTTGCCTCACCGCCTCGCGATGGCGGCCAGTGGCCGCCCTACGGCAGGGCGCGCACCGCGCGCCATCGCCTTGCCGTCTCGCGATGGCGGCCAGTGGCCGCCCTACGGTAGGGCGCGCACCGCGCGCCATTGCCTCAGCGCCTCGCGATGGCGGCCAGTGGCCGCCCTACGGTAGAGCGAGCCCAGCGCGCGTCGCACGGACGTACGCCGGACCGGCTACTGGCAGGCCGATTTCACTCCCACGCTCTTCCGGTTCGAGAACGCGCTGCACAGGTTCTCCGTGCAGGCCTTCACCCAGACGTTGGTCGTCTTCGTGACCACGATCTCGTAGCCGGTCGCGGTGCCGGTCCAGATCGGGGTCGCGAGGTTGGGGTCGGTGCCGGTGCTGGTGAAGAGGCGATAGTGGGTCGCGTTGGACGACACCGTCCAGCTGAGCTCGTTCGCGCACTGCACCGGCAGCAGTGACAGCGTCGGCACGGCCGGGGCGATGCCGACAGCCACGTCGGTGCTCTCCATCCAGCCGCTGCAGCCGGAAAGATTGCAGGCGCGAACGCGGTAGCGGTCCATGCCGGTCGGCTCGCCGACGAGGCTGATCGAGGTCAAGGAGCGCGTCGCCAGCGCGCTCCAGGCGCCGCCGTTGTTCATGCGCTGCAGCTCGTAGCTGGTCGCGTCCGTGCTCGCCGCCCAGCTGACCGCGAAGCTGCCGTCGCCATCGGCCGGCGGCACCGTGATGCTGGCCGGCTGCCAGGGCGTCGGCTGGATCGTGACGGTCTTGCTGGTCGCGGCGTTGATCACCCGGCCGTCGACGTCGTTGACCGTCACCGCCGACGCGGTGCGGACGGCGGACGTCATGTAGGCGTGGCTCGCCGCCAGCGCGCCGCCCGCGGGCAACGGCGTCGATACGCCGTCACCCCAGTCGACGCGGTAGTTGATCGGCGCATCCAGCGGCACGCAGGGCCGTTTCGCGAGCGTGTAGTTGCCCGTCTGTCCGATGCCGAGCGTGGTCGGGCCGCTGAAGACCGGCGAGAACGGACTCGCGTTGCCGGCGAACGAGAACGCCGTGAACGCGATGTTGTGCTGATAGGCGAGGTGCGGATTGCCGCCGCGCAGGAGATGGTTGACCGACGCGTTGCGGAATCCGAAGGCGGGCGGGATCGGCGAGTCGATCCACTTGAAGCCCTGCTGCGCGATGCCGGTCCAGGCCGGCGGCGCGAACGGCAGCTTCCAGTCGTAGTAGAACTCGAGCTGGGCATTCCAGTCGAAGAATCCGCCGCCGACCATCTCGCTCGTCGCCGCGCCGGTGCCGTTGCCGCAGGTGTTGCCGTAGTACATCCACAGGCGGGCCGGCGCGCTGAGCTCGAATCCGGCGCCCGCGGAGAGCGCGTCCGGAGATCCGACGTAGGCCTTGGCTTCGACGAACACGTAGGGCTTCGCGGAGGCCTGCTGCGTGACCTGGCCGTTCAGCGAGTTGTTGCGGACGGTCGTCAGGTTGATGTTGTTGACGTTGGTGCCGCCCGGCGTCGCCGCGCAGGTGAAGTCGAACTTGCAGGTGACATCGAAGGCCAGCGTGCCGCCCCCCTCGTTGCGCACCGACAGCTGCGCGGCCGCCGATGCCTCGATGTCGAGACCGGCGCCGATCGGGAAGGTGACACCGACACCGAGCTTCCACGGGCCGATCGGGATCTCCGCGGCCACCGACGGCGACACCAGCACGGTGCGCCCGTTCCAGTTGAAGTTCGCGCTGCCGGCGAGATCGACCACGGTGTTGCCGAGCGTCGCCGAGCCGTTGACCCGCACCGACTCCGGCCGGAAGTCGATCGGCAGGCAGAACGCCGTCTTGTGGTAGCTGTACTTGAGCTCGGCGTTGCCGACGAGGTTCACCGGCGCGTTGATCGTCAGGCTGCCGCTGAAGCCGCCCTGGCTGAAGTTCGGGTTCAGCACGGTGGTCGTGTAGCTCTTCGAGAACGGGATGGTCCCCTCGTGCACGACCGCGGTGTCGCACCACGGCGAGCCGCTGGTCTGGGCCATCGCCGAGTCGGGCTCGAGGTAGCTCGCGTACAGCGCCTGCGCGGTTCCGTTGTCGATCGCCTGTGCGACGTCGTAGGAGACGTACACCGGCGACACCGACGCGGGGTCGCTGAACGACGACGCCAGCGTCTGCTTGACGGACTCCGGCAACGGCGCTCCGGCCAGGCCCTGCGCCGACGACACGATCACCACCGGCGCCGGATCGGCAACGACGGCGGACGGCGCCGCGCCGGCACCGCTGGCGACCGCCGACCCCTGCAGCAGCACCAGCGTCCAGCCGTTGCCGCTGCCGATCGTTTCGTCGGCGCGTGCGTGTGGCGCGGCCAGTGCCATCGCCATCAACAGCCCACCCAACACCACTCCCCGCCCGCATCCCGCGATGCGGGAGCGATGTTTCAACCAGGACAATCCATTCACGCGTACATCTCCTTGTATGGCTCGCAGGACTCGTCGAAGCGCGGGCGTCGTCGACGTCGAAGCGGCGCCGCCGCCCCGCGCCGTTGCCGCGATGCGCCCGCTGCCTTCATCGCAACGCGGCCGCGAGAGGTGCCAGGCGGGCATATCCGCCGCGGCGTCCGGGCCGCGAGGTGACGGGGTCGAATTCGACCGCGCCCCCCCCGCTGCGAGGCCGCCGTGAAGCAGTGGGGCGACATCGCCTCGCGGTCTGGTTCCGACGGCCGGGATCGCCCGACGCCGTACAGGCCCGTACGATTGCGGCAAGATCTCAGGTGCGGCCCGGAGTCCGTTGCTTCCCGCTCCCGGCGTCGCGTTCATCGACCCCGAGGCTTCCCATCCATGAGAACGCTCGCACCCACCTTCGCCGCCTTGCTGCTGCTCGCCTTCTCCAGCGACGCCTGGGCGATCTACCAGTGCCGCGATGCGAACGGCACCGTGGTGTTCCAGGATCGCCCGTGCGCGGCGACGCAGAAGGCCGAGCGCGAGATCGCCGCGCCCGCCGGCGCGCCGAAGGGCGAGTCGACACCGGTCCGCGTGCAGGTCCCGCCGGTCGGCGACGTGGTGGTCCGAGTTCCTGCGGGCTGGGGTGCGCAGGTGCAGCACGGCGGCGAACTGCAGACGGCGGCGATGGTGCTGAAGACCTACGGCGCGGGCGGACGGGCGGAGCTGGCACTGACGTTCTCGCCGGATGCCAGCGGAAAGCCGGCCTCGGACGCGATCCTCGAGGAAGAAGTCACGCGTGCGAGCCAGCCACACCTGCCCGGGTCGGTACAGGGGAAGATCGAGTTCAAGCAGATGACTTCATCCACCGGGAGTGGCAGCTACGCTAGCTTCAGCGCGCGCGAGCGCAAGCCGATTCCCGCATTCGCCCACGTGACGGTCGGCGCGTTCAGCATGAACGGCATCTACTGCACGTTCACGCTGTCGGTCGACAACCTCGCCGCCGAAAACCAGAAGAACGGCCTCGCCATCGTCAGTCGCGGGCTCTCGCTCGCGCCGAAGAAGTAGCGCACCCGCAACGCGCGTCCGCTGCACCGAACGGCCCGGGCCGGAGCGGGCGTCGTCAACGCGCCGCGCGCCCGACCGTTACTTGCGCGTCCTCGTTCGAACTCACGCGCATGCGCCACCGACTCGCCGCTCTCGCGGGACTGCTTGCCGTCGCCTCCCTGCCGGGCCACGCCGCGAGCCCACCGGTCGATCCGGTCTTCGCCGACGGCCTCGACGCCTGTGTCGGCGATCCCGACTGCTGGCTCACGGTCAAGCCTGCGCAGCACGATCCCGCGTGGTTCGACGTGCGCTGCAACGACGGCTCGCCCGCGGCCTACGAGCTCCGGCCCTCGCCGACCGGCTCGAAGGACTGGGTGATCCTGTTCGAGGGCGGTGGCAGCTGCGACGACTCGACGCTGATCTGTTCCGAGCGTGGCGTGCCACTCACCACCAGCCCGGCGGTGCCCGATGGCGCATGGACCGCGATTCAGCACGGCGGCATCCTCAGCACCCATCCGAACGTCAATCCGGACTTCTACCAGGCCAACCTCGTGCGGTTCGACTACTGCTCGTCCGACCAGTGGAGCGGCGCGACCGCGGAGCTCCGCCGGACGACGGCCAATCCGCACTGCGCGGTCGACGACGGCAGTTGCGGCTGGCAGTTCTCGGGACGCCTCGCGGCGCGCGCCGAACTGGAATCGCTGATCCGCGACCACGGCCTGGTCGACGACGGCAGCCGGCGCGTCCTGTTCGTGGGCACCTCGGCAGGCGGCTTCGGCCTGGTCGCGAACGCGGAGGCGATGGTCACCGGCCTGCCGGTCACGCGCGCGGCGAGCCACATCCGCCTCGTCGTCGACGGCGCCTTCGCGCTCAATGGCTGGGACGTGCCCGATCATCCGATCGGCGCGAGCTCCCTGACCTCCAGCGACACGGTGGCCCAGCAGAACCGCGGCTTCTGGCGGAGCAACTACGAGACCTTCTGCGAGCGCGACCGCGTCCAGCACGGCCTCGATCCGGCGCTGTGCACGTTCGGGCCGATCTACTACCCCTACCTCAGCTCGAGCGCGAACGGGCTCGGCCTCGCGGTGCTCGTCCAGAACAGCACGCTCGATGCCGTCGCGACGACCCGCCTCGACCTCACCGATCTCGCCGATCCGGCACGCGAACAGTGGCGCTGCGCGATGACCGCCGCGCTCGGCGTCGCACCGTGGCTGTTCTCGAGCGGTGACGTCTATCACACGCTGACACCAAACAATTCGACCTTCGACACCGGCCCGCCGGGCGGCCCGACCTGGCGCGACGTGGTCGGCGCCTTCTCCCACAACCAGCCGCCAATGCGCATCATCTACGACAACCCGCCGTGCCCGTAGCCCGGATACAGCGGCGGCGGATTCCGGGGCCGTACAAGCCGACGGGATTGCGGCAAGATCAGGCTCCGCGCCCCTCCTGGCCAGTCCCATGAACCCGAAATTCCTCGTGCTTGCGCTCCTGCTGACTGCGCACCCCATCGCTCGTGCCGCTGGAAACGACTCCGTCCCCGTCGAACAGGAACCCCAACACAAGACCTTCTTCAAGAACGACTACGTGCAGGCGTTCCGGGTGAAGCTCGCGCCCGGCGAGGTCTCGCTGATGCATCGCCACGAGCACGACGATGCGGCGGTCCGACTCAGCAACAACACGTCGACCTCGCAGAACCTGGGCGAGCCCGAGGGGCCGCCGCAGGACGCCGTGATCGGCTTCGTCTCGGCGCGCGACAACGAGACCCGGCCGACGATCCATCGCGTCCGCAACGTCGGCAAGACGCTGTTCGACGTGATCGACGTCCAGATCCTCGGCCGCCCGCCCGGCGCCGCCACGGCCGCGATCACGACGCCCGTCGCGGAGAACCCGACGATGCGCATGTACCGCTACGAACTCGCTCCCGGCGCGAGCGCGCCGACGCATGCGCACGCGCGACCCTACGTGCTGATCGCCGCCACCGCGATGTGGCTGCGCACGACCACCCCCGACGGTTCGGGGACCAACGACGACCTCGAAGCGGGCGACCTGCACTGGGTCGACACCGCGCTCACCCACACCTATACCAACAGCGGCAAGGCGCCGGGCATCCTCGTCGAGTTCGAGTTGAAGTAGGGCGCGCACCGCGCGCCATCGCCGCACCGCATCGATGCTGCGGGAGGGGCGCAAGCCACGATTCTCTCGAGCCGGAGGCGCAAGCCCCGACCCTCACAGGTCGACCGCATCCTCCGGATTCAGGGTCAACTCGCCCCGCTGCGCGTCCGACTTGCCCTGCCATTCCTTCCACGCCTTCTCGTAGTTCTTGTCGACGATGTCGACCTTGTGGTGCTCGTACCAGGCCTCGGCGACCTGGAAGCGCTCGCAGAAGCGAGTGACCTCCATCCACTTCGGGAAGTCCGGCGCGTTCACGCTGAAGTTGCCGCCCCCGGTCGGGCGCAAGGGCCGCAGCTGGAAGCCCTGGCTGAAGATGGAGCGCTCGAGCACCAGGTAGCGCTTGCCGGCCTCGACGTTGACGTCGAGCAGGTGGGCCCGGGTGAAGGCGAAACTGGTCATCAGCAGGTGATGACCGGGACTCAGGAGCAGCGCCGTCTTCGAGCGCGACCCGGTCACCGCGAGCAGTCGCGGCACGCCGTCGACGACCTCGTACAGCGCGACCGGCTGGTTGTTCTTCTTCATGAACTCCGAGGGCTGCAGGAAGACGACCTGGGCCTGGTCCGCCGGCGGCGCCGCGAGCGTCTGCTCCGCCGACTCCACCCGCTTGTCGTCGGGGAAGGTGGCGAAGGGATTGAGCGTGTACGAAAGGGTGCTGGCGGCAAGCAACGCGATGGCGCTGTTCATCCGGGAAGTCCTGGAATTGCGGAAGCGGCACACCCGCGATGGGCACATCGGCGGGACCAAGCACGACACGATAGCAGCCCGTCCGACGTGCGCTCTCGTTCGCCGAGGTTCGACGGGACGTCGATCGGTTGTGCCCGATGTGCCGTCGCCTCGTTACCCTGACTCGGCGCTCATCGGGTGCTTCGCGATGGCGGCCTGTCGCCGCCCTAGGGCGCGGCCGCGTTGCCGCCCAGCTCGCGCAACTCGCGCTGCAGCAGCGCGTCGACTTCGGCCGCCTCGAACTGCAGCGCCTGCAGCGGCACCGCGAAGCGCCACTGCTCGGACGACTCGTCCCGCTGCAGCACGAAGGCCAGCTGCAGGCGCGCGAAGGCCCGGCGCACGGACTCGGCCGGGACCCGCGCCGCGGCCGCATCGAGCTCGTCCATCCAGTCCGCGAGGGCGAGGCCGGCGCCGGCCTGCCGCCCGCACTGCGCGACGCGGTAGACGATCGCGCGGTCGAGCGCACAGTCGCGCGGCTCGGGGGTCAGCCGCGACCACCCGGCCAGGGCATCGGCGATCGCGTCGCAGCGCAGCGCGCGTTCGATCGCCTCGGCGCTGATCACGCGCTCGCCGCGCTCGAGCCCTTCGAGCGCGTGCTGGCAGGCCATCGCGACGAGGTTGGCGCGCTGACCGCAGGCCGTCACCAGCCGGTCGACCAGCTCGTCGGTCGCGAAACGGACGCCGAGACGCCGGAGCGGCTCGGTCGCGAGTTCCCGGCAAGCCTCGACCTCGAGGCCACCGAGCCGGATCACTTCGCCGAAGTTCCGGATCGGCGAGGCGAAGTCGAGCGCGATGGCCTCGTACAGGTCCCAGAAGCCCGCCAGGATGAAGTGGCAGACCCCCTCCTCGGAGAGCGAGCGCAGCTGGGCCAGCTGCGCGTAGCCCTGGCGCGCGTCGTCGCGCAGGAACAGATCGGTCTCGTCGATCAGCAGCAGCAGGCGCTGCGTGCCGCCGAGTTCCGCCAGGCGGCGCAGCGAGACCTCGAGCGGACTGTCCACCGCCAGTGCCGCCATCTGCGCCAGTCGGGGCGCGAGGCGATGGTCGCGGAGAGACAGGTAGTGGCAGCGCACCCTGGAATGGCCGACGAAGCGCCGCTCGATCGCCTTCAGCAGGCTGGTCTTGCCGAGCTGGCGGCCGCCGACCAGCAGGTAATTGTCGGGCTCGCGCTGGATCACCCGTGCGAGGTCGTGCTTGCGGCCGAAGAAGGCCGCCGGGCGAGTCACGCCGCCTCGGGTCTGGTAGGGCGAGATGCGGGTGATCTTCAGCTGCCGCGCGAGCAGCGCGATGAAGACGTCGACCGGCGCCGGATTCAGCAGCCAGTCGCTGAGGCTCGACTGGTCGACGGCCACGCAGAGGTTGCGCGGGTCGCCGGCAAAGGCCATCAGGGCCGCGTCGCAGCGCAGCGAGGGGCTCACCACCAGCAGCACATCCTGTCCCACCGCCTGGGTGCTGAGCTGCCGGACCAGGTCGCGCGGCAGGACCGCGGGATCGGCCATCAGCACCAGCACGCGGTCCAGCGCGATCGGCAGATCGATCGGCAGCGCCCAGTCGAACAGCGGGCCGGGCAGCACGTCGCCACCGACCCGGGTCATCGCCGCGCCGATCCGCTGAGCGAGCATGACGGCGCGGCGCTCGGCATCGGCCGTCGCATAGCCCAGCGCCTCGCGCCAGTCTTCCTCCGCGACCTCGGCGGCGGCCAGTGCGCCGGCGCGGCGGCTCAGCAGGCGCATTCGGCGATCGAGTCCCGGGAGGCTCGCGACCGGCAGCCGGCGCAGGCGCAGGGGGGCCGACTGCACGGCCCGCACCGCCGGATCGAGCGCGCCGAGCCAGATCAGCAGGGCGGTCGCGACCAGCACGACGACGATCAGCACGGCCACGAGGCGAGTGCCCAGGCCCTGCGACGGCGGCCGGCATTCCGGCAGCAGCCAGCGCGACGGCGGCGCGGGCTCGCCCGGACGGCACTGCCACTCGCCGCTCTTCGGATCGAAGCGCCAGAGCAGCGCGGTGCCGCGCAGGCCGGTGTCGCTGCTGAAGCCCTGGCTGAAGCGGAATCGCATCTGCTGCGGCGCCGGAAAGTCCAGCAGCAGGAGCCCGTCGTCGTCGGGGCGGTCGACGGCCCGCGCGTCGGCCGGCCAGCTGCCGTCGCGACGAAACTGTTCCTCCGCGGAAACGCGTGCCTGCCCGATGTTGAAGCGCACCATGCCCATCATCGCGCCGACCTCGGCGTCGAGGGGTTGCGCGAAGCGCAAGAGCGGATTGAGACCGGGCAACAGCACGGCGCTTCCGACCAGCCACGCGGCCACGGCCAGCACGATCATCCGCCACAGCGGCGGGCGCGCGAGCGGAAAGCCCTTCATGCGTCGGCGTGGTGCCGCAGCAGGTCGGCGCCGGCGTGCCGGATCGCCGTGCAGCGCCAGGCGTAGTGGCGATCGACCTCGGCACCGCGCTCGACGATCAGGTTCGACCAGTAGAGCGCGCGCAGCAGCGGGTCGGCGATCCACGGTCGCGCCGCTGCCAGCCGCTCCCGTTGCAGCGCGTGCGCCAGCGCGTCGCGCGTCGCGGCGTCGGCGAGCAGCGGCTGGAAGCTCTGCAGCAGCGGACCGTGGCGACCGAGCTCGACCTCGAGGTCGTGAAGGTCGCGTTGCGGATGCGCCGCCAGCAGTGCCAGCGCCTCGTCGATCAGCAGCGGATGCCCACCGCTGGCGGCGAGCGCGCGCTCGGCCGCGGCCGCATCGAGCCCCAGGGCCGCGGCCCGCGGCAGGAGATCCTGCGCGGTCGCCTCGGGCCAGCGCTCGGCCAGCGCGATGTTGAGCAGCGACAGGTCCCCGCCGCGGTACTTGAGGTCGGCCAGCGCCGCGCCGCCGCAGATCAGCAGGTACAGGCGGCCGCTGTGCATCTCCGACAGGCTGCGCAGGATGCCGGCCAGGCTGTCGCGCTGTACCGGGTCGCCCTGCTCGAAGCGGCTGACCAGGCAGAACAGCGGCTTGCTGCCGCGCAGACGCCCGGCCAGCGCGGACTCGAACGCGAAATCGGAATCCACGCCCTGCATTCCGCAGGCGGCGGCGACGGCGCTGAAATACGCCGCCGGGTCCGCCGCCAGGCTGTAGGGCGGCTGCAGGTGCAGCACCTGGTCGGCGCCGAAGCGGCGCTGCGCCTCGGCGAGGATCTCGGCGCGGAGCGGCGGCTGGCCCAGGTGCGCGGGACACAGCAGCATCAGGATCGGATAGGGACGCAGGGCGTGCAGGCGGTCGAACACCCGGCGCACGCTGGCCGGCGCGTCGTCCGACACGCCGGCCGCGGCGGCGACATGTTCGATGGCGAACTCCGGAGCGAACTCCGCCGCCTGCAGCAGGCCATTGGTCTCGAGCTCGGTCAGGCGCAGATAGCGCGCGCAGGCCAGCACCTTGTCGCGCGCCTTGCGGGCGGGCTGGGCATCGCCATTGCGCCAGTTGTTCACCGACTCCCGACTGAGGCCGATCTCGGCCCCGACGTCCGCAGCGCTCGCCCGGATGCGGCGCATGTAGCGGCTCAGCAATTGCGGAAATCCGTCACCCGGCATGGCAGCGTGGAAGCGGCGCGAAAGGCCGCACACCCTACCGCGAGTCACCGGCGCGGGCGAGTACCGCCGGCGCCGGACAGGGCTCCGCAGCGCCTCGTTCACCGGAACAGGCCCGGTGCGAACAGGAACCAGACCGCGATCAGGGCTAGGTACTTCAATCCCGTCACCATCGTGCCCGGCGCACGGTAGGGAGTCGACTGCAGCATCTGCAGGTGCGGCGGCGTGCGCAGGCGGCTCTGCAGGTTCCACAGGCACAGCGCGCAGATCAGGCCGCCGATGACGGCGACGCCGGTCGGACCGAGGAATTCCAGGATCCACACGAACAGCTGCTTGATGCCCTTCTTGCGCCCGGAGACGACGACCTCGTCGGCCGCCTGCAGCGCCGCGGCGGCACGCATCGCGATGGCGGTGCCGAAGCCGAACACGGTCAACGCGATCAGCGAGGGCAGTGCGGCGCGGGGCCGCGACAGGCTGTCCTCGTAGCGCTTGAGGCGTCCCTCGGTCGCCTTCTCGACGGCGGCGAAGATGTCGTCGCGCATGCCGCCGTCGGCGACGCCGACCGAGATGGTCTTCTCCTCCTTGCCCTCGCCCAGGACGAAGTCGATGTCCTGGTCGCCGGAGGTCTGCTGAACGCGACGGGTGTCGCGCAGCACCACGTGCTTCGCCTCCGCGGTGAACGTGCGGCCGGGCGAAGCGCCGCCCTCGATCGCCTTCGCGATGCCCGCGATGCGCGCGCGCGGTCCCGACTCGGAGAATACGGATTCGTCGTCGACCATCACCAGCTGGGTGTCGCCGCCGTCGTGGATCTGCCAAACCTTCATACGGATCTTCCTGCCGGATGCGCTCCGGCGCTGCGCGGGCCGGACCATCCGGCTGCACGGGAAGTGTTGGCGGGACGGGGATTTCCCGGAATCGGCAAACTGTCAGCGCGCGGGCATGGCCGGTTGACGATCTGTCAACCGGCGGGAAGCGGATCCCTCCGGGCTACGGCGTCGCGAGTTCGCGGGCCTGGATCACGTTGCCCTCGGGATCGTAGCCATCGCACGCCCGGAATCCGCGCGCTGACCATTCGCGCTCGGGCGGCCCGAGGTGGCCGCCGCACTCGGCGGCCAGAGCGCGCGCCGCGGCGATCCGCGCGACCGGCAGAAACACCTTCAGCGCGGTGTCCTCGCGAAGTTCGGGCGGCGACGTGATCGTGATGCCACGCGCGATCCGCGCCGGGATCGAGTGGACCACCAGCTGCACGACTTCCGATTCGAGGACGATGTCGCCGCCCTCGGCATGGGTGACCGCGAGCGCGAACACCCGCTCGTAGAAGCGCGCGACGCGGGCGACGTCCTTCGCGAAGATCACCATTCCCGGCTTCGGCGCCGCGCTCATCGGTCGCCCCCCGCCGCCGGCCAGAACGGCAACAGCATCGGCACCCGCGCCCGGTACGACGCGTAGGCCTCGGCGCCGAGTTCGTCGCCGAGAAAACGCTCTTCCAGCCGCGCCTTGCGCCACAGGCCCGCGATTGCGAAGACGATACCGAGCAGCGCCGGCGGCGTCGCGACGGCAGCAGCGGTCGCGATGACGGCGAGCAGCAGCCCGGTGTAGATCGGGTGGCGCACCAGCGCGTAGGGACCGGTGTCGACGACGCGGTGCCCTTCCTTGCGGGTGACCGCGCCCGACCACAGTCGGCCGAGGTGTAGGCGTGCCCACCACGCGAAGCCGAAGCCGACGACGGCGAGCGCGACCAGGACATAGGCCCCGGTGGAGTCGACGTGCCAGAGCTTCCCGGCGTGCAGAGCCTCGTTGGTGCGGTGATAGATCAGCACGGCGGCGATGCCGAGCAACGCGCGATAGCTCCAGACCGCGGGGCTGGTCGCGGCGACGCGGCGTTCGGTCGGCGCGCTCCAGGACGCGGCGGCGAGCCACGAGACCGCCCACAGCATCCAGGCGGCGGCGAACAGGATCGCGGGGGACATGGGGATTCCTCGTCGGGTTCCGATGGAAGATTCAGGCACGCCGGGCAGCGCGGTGAACAACAGGACCGCCGGAGACGTCGGCGTCTTGCAGCGCGTCCGCGACGCGCTCGAGCAGCGCGCGGACAATCCGACCTCCGCCGCGCTGAGCGGCGCGACGGCCAACCTCTGGCCACTGCCAGTGCCGTACGCGTGTCCCGGTTCGTCCACCCGCGAAGGCGGGGGACGGACCGACGTGCCCCGACTGCCTCCGGCGCTTGCTGGAGCGCGGCGCGGCGCCGCCGGATCGGCGACTCGAGGCCTTGTGGATGAGTGATCCGGGCGCAATGGGGGCGGCGGCCGGCCGGCCGATCCCGCCGTTCGACGACGTCCCGAATCATCCTCCCGCGTCCTGCCCCCCGACGCACGTCGCCCGGACGCACGCTCAATCGCCGTCGTAGGGCCCCTTCCAGTGCCCGCGCAGCGTCGCCGCGAAGGCGTCCGCGCTGCCGTCGACCTCGAGCCGGAGCTGCATCACCGCGGCGGCGCTGTCGATCACCAGGGACGGCGCGTCGGACTCTTCCGCGGCGTTCTCGGATTCCGATTCCAGCAGCCGCCATTCGAGCAGCCAGCGGAACGCGGCGGCAAAGTCCATGCAGCTGCCGTCGGCGTTCTTCAGGCGGTCGGTGCCGCCCTCCTGCGAGGTCCAGTAGTAGACGCCGTGCTCGCCGCAGGACTTCGTCGGCCCGGGGCGGTACAACAACCCGCCGTAGCCGTCGCCGGCCTCGTTGAACAGCAGCACGCTCTTCTTCAGCGACGCCCGCATCGACTCCGAATAGTCCTCGGCCATCGCCTCTTCGGGCGTGCCCCAGACGTGGATCATCTGGTCGTAGGCGTTCTCGATCTCGTCCGGCTTGCTGAGCCAGTCGTCGCCGAGCGACAGGGACCCCACCGTGCCGAGCAGCGAGGCGAACTCGACCGGCAGCGGGTAGCCGAGGCGCTTCTCCGCCGCCGCGATGTCGGAGGCACGGAACGGCGGGTTGCGAGTCGCCACGTCCCGATCGTGCCCGGTCAGCTGGTCGAACTTCCCGAGGAAGGCGGCGACGCTCTCGCCGTAGGGACGCCCGGTCGCGGCAAGCTCGCGGGTCGCGGGACCGAGATCGAGGACGGTGTAGCGACGCTCGCCGCTGCGCGCCCGCAGGCCTCCATCCGGCGTGTAGCGGCCGCGCAGCGTCAGCGTGCGGACACCCGCCGGCAGCTCGAAGCGGCACAGCGTCCCATAACCCTCGGGAGCGGGCTTCAGCGTGCAGAGTGAGCGCCCGCCATCGACGATCGCGAGCTCGGCGGACTTGAAGTCGCCGTAGTCGCCGCGCACGTCGATCACCGCTGCCCGAACGGGGCCGCAGCACAGGACCACCAGGGCGAGCAGTTGGCGCAGCATCATCCGCAGTTCCATCGACGAGGTCGGAACTGCTAACGATGCCATGGGTGACGTCCGAACGTCGGGATACCCCGCAGTCGCGACGCGCCCTGCGCGCCACCGCCCGAACGCTTCGCGATGGCGGCCAGGGGCCGTCCTGTCGTCTACTCGAAATCGTCGGCGAAGATCGCCACCCGGAACTCGACCGCACCCTTGTCGCAGGCCGCCGGGAAGGCGCGTGCGTAGGGCGCGCCCCGCTGGTCGAAGGGCAGCGCGGCACCGGTGGAATCCCTGCAGCCGGTCGGGTCCGCCGCATCGATCAGCGGGCTGCCGAAGACCGGCAGGTGGGTCGGCGTCGGGCCGCCGTTGTCGGCGAGCGTCGGGTTGAGCGCCGGGTCGCTGCCGCTGACGTCACCGATGCCATTGATCACGCAGT
Source organism: Ahniellaceae bacterium (assembly GCA_044221335.1). Classification (GTDB taxonomy): domain Bacteria; phylum Pseudomonadota; class Gammaproteobacteria; order Xanthomonadales; family Ahniellaceae; genus JBGAPI01. The sequence continues at coordinate 27,275 of JBGAPI010000044.1, read as the reverse complement.
TCGCGCCCGGGCGCTGCACGTGGTTGTGGTGCGACGTCAGCGTGCCGGTGCCGATCGTGCAGTCCGGCGGATCCGCCGGATTGGCCACGGTGTTGTTGCCGATGACGCTGTTCTGCAGCGTGATGGTGTTCGCGTAGTCGGCCTGCAGGCCGGCGCCGGAGCCGGTCGAGTTCGGGTTGGTCGCGCCGGTGTTGAACGCGATCGTCGAGCTGCCGATGAACAGCGATCCCGCCGGCGACCTGAAGTAGATCCCGCCGCCATAGAAGGTCGCGTGGTTGCCGCTGATGGTGCTGTCGGTGATCGTCGCGCTTCCCTGCAGCAACAGGCCGCCACCGGTCTGCACCGAGCTGTTGTCGTCGATGGTCGAGCCGCTGATCTCCAGGGTCAGGCTGGGGTCGGCGTAATAGGCGAGACCCGCACCGAACGGCGTACCGGAGTTGTGATCGATACGACTGTCGCGGATCTGCGCGGGGCACAGCAGCAGGACGCCGGCACCGTTCGTGCTCGCATGGTTGGCGGTGATCCGTACGCGCTCCATGCCGACGAAATCCGCATAGGGCGCGCTGCTGCCGAAGCGCATCCGGAAACCACCACCGTCCAATGCGGCCCCGCTGCCGGTGGTCGCGCTGCCGTCCGTCAGCGTGAGATCGGCGAGGATCACCGTGCAGTGGCCGAGATTGCCGGGATCGAAGTCGATCACGCGATCCGTCGCCAGCGCGGTGATGGTGGTGTTGTTCATCCCCGCACCGTAGATGCCCATGCCGCAGACGACGTCGAGGTCGCCGCTCGCGGCGGCGTCCTCGTTGGCTCCCGGCACCAGGAGCGGAAAGGTGCCGACGGGAATCAGCACGGCACCCGGAACCGCATTCGCTGCGCGAACCGCCTCGCGCAGCGAGCAGTCGGCGTCGCAGGTGCCGTCGTCGCCGTCGGCTGCCTTGGTGACCAGGTAGGTCGGCGCGCGCTGCATGTGGAAGCTCAGGGTCCCGCCATTGACGTTGTTGAGCGAACCGACCAGGAAGGAGTACTCGGTGTTGGGCTTCAGGCGCAGTCCCGAGACCCGCGCCGCGTCGAACAGCGAGCCGCTCCCGGCGCAGCCGCCGGTCTCGAGGCGGAACGTGCCGGGCGCGCCGGAGTACACGGCGAACACGATCGTGAAGGTGTCGGCGATCGCGTCGGCATTGACGTACTCGACTTCGGCGCCGGTGGTGTAGCTGTACCAGACCGTGTTGCGCAGCGGCGCGCCCATGGAACTCGCCGGCAGGCACTGCGGCAGGGGGTCGCCGACGTCGAGGGTCGCGTCGACGATGTGAGTCTCCGCCGCAGTGAACGGCAGGCTGCCGATCACGGTGCGGTTGGCCCACGCGTCGTTCGCCGGCGACTGTGCCCGCGCGCCCCCCGCGACGACGGCCAGGGCAAGAACGATCGACGCGAGTGCGAGTCGCTGGATTCGAAAGCGCATGATGCAAATCCTCCGTGGATGCGCTGCCGGCGGGACCGCGCTTCGGCCGGACGGATCCGGCCCCGCGGAGCACCGGGGCAGTGAGGCAACGAATTCCTACACCCACGTCTGTCGAATCCCCGCCGGCCCGACTGTCATCCGTCAATGATTGTTGACAATCAGGATCGGACGCCGTCGCGGCCTCACGATCCCGGACGTTCCGCGAGCCGCAGGAAGGCCAGCAGGTGGCCGCGGCCATTCGGTGCGCCAGCGACCGCGGGGGGCATCGCGCTCGAGGTCAGTGCGAAGCCCTGCAGCGCGAGCGCTCGGCTGAACTCGGCGCTGTTGCCACGCCCCGGATCGGTGATCACGATCTCGCAGCCGGAACCGGCGTGCCGCGCGACGACGCCGGCGAGCAGCTCGGCCTGGCCGCGCTCGTAGAGGATGTCGGCTCCGACGATCAGGTCGAAGCGACCGAGCGTCGTGTTGCGTCCGCCCCAGGGCAGGTCGCAGTAGGGGATCGGCGCCAGCCGGTTGACCTTCGCGTTGTGCGCCAGCAGCACGCCGGCCAGCGGATGGTGATCGCTCGCGGTGATGTTCGCGCGACGACGCTTCAGCACCAGGCTCGACAGCCCCAGGCCGCAGCCGATCTCGAGCACCCGCTTGCCGGCGATCGGGTAGTCGCACATCAGCTCCGCCAGACGTTCGCCGGCCGGCCAGACCTGGCCGAACAGGCTCCATTGCGCCGACGAGATGCCCGCCTGGCGGGCGAGTCCGTGCGGATCGGCGAACTGCTGGCGATCGCTCAGGGCACGGATGCGGAGCATCTGTCCGCCAATGGACAGACTGAGTTCGCGAGTGCTGTAGCCCGGCATGGCGCCGTCTCCCGATCTGCGTCGCGCCGTGGAATCGGGGCGAGCGCGTGAGTGATGCGAGACGACGACATTGGCTTGTCACCGAGACGCGCGAGCAGCGTCGTGCCGGATCATCCTACTCCCTATCGCTCGCCGGAGCGGTCTTCGTCCGCCATCTGCCGGAGCATCGCCGCACTGCGCTCGTCGGCCGGGAAGAACGACTCCAGAGCGAGCTCGGCCAGCGTCACGTCGACCGGCGTGCCGAATACCGTGATCGTCGAGAACAACGCGAGCTCGCCGCTCGGCATCGCCAGGCGGAGCAGCACGACGACGTCGGGTCGCGGCGTCGACCGGCCGGCCACCTGCTCGCCCGGCAACGGCGCGTACGCCGACAGCTCCGCGAGCAGCGCGGCGAGGCCCGGGTCGCCGCTTGCCGCGACCTGTGCGCGCAGGCGCGCCAGCAGGTGCACGCGCCACTCGCCGAGATTGAGGATGCGCGGTGCGAGCCCCTCCGGATGCAGGGACAGCCGGAGCGCATTGATCGGCTTCGCCAGCAGGTGCTCGGGGATGCCCGCCAGCAGGCGATGCGCGGCACGGTTGCCGAGCGTGAGGTTCCAGTGGCGATCGACGACGACCGCGGGATAGGGTTCGTGGCCACGCAGCACCAGCGCCAGCGCCTCGCGCGCCGCCGTCAGTTGCGGGTCGTCGAAGGCGCGCTCGCGGTAGCAGGGCGCGTATCCCGCCGCGAGGAACAGCGTGTTGCGTTCGCGCAGCGGCACCTGCAGCAGCTCCGTCAGGTGGACGAGCATGTCGCGGCTCGGCTGGGCGCGGCCGGTCTCGACGAAGCTCAGGTGTCGCGTCGAGATCTCGGCGTCGCAGGCGAGATCGAGCTGGGTCCTCCGCCGGCGGAGCCGCCAGTCGCGCAGCAGGGTGCCCACGGTGGGGCCGGCGGTCGCGGTCGTCATGGCGTCGATCCTAGTCCGTCCCCGGCGGCCACGACATGACCTCGGAGGTAATCGACGCGCGGCCTCCCGCTGCCCAGGATGCACCGGCACCTCCCACCCAAGGAAACCGCCATGAACCGCATCGACGTCTCTCCCCTGCTCCGCTTCGGCCTGCGCCTCGACGCCGCCGCCAGCGCCGCGACCGGCCTCGCACTCGCCGCCGTCCCCGGATCGCTGGCATCGCTGTTCGGACTCTCGTCCGACCTGCTGCTCGGCGCCGGCCTGTTCTGCGTCGGCTACGCGGCGATGATCGCGTTCATGAGCACGCGTCGGCGCCTGCCGGCGGCCGGCGCCTGGGCCGTGGTGATCGGCAACCTCGGCTGGGCGGCGGGTTGTCTCGAGCTCGCCTTCGCCGCAGGGCAGAAGACCACGCCCGTGGGGACCGGATTCCTCGTCGTGCAGGCGCTCGCCGTCGTCGCCTTCGCCGAGATCCAGTTCCTCGGCCTGCGCCGCAGCCCCGCCTGCCCGGCGGCCCTGGCATGACACGCGGTCGCCGATCGCCGCGATCGCGTCAGGCGATCGCGGTGACCGGCGCCGGGTTCATCCGGGCCATCGCCAGGTCGATGAACGTTCGCACTTTCGGCGTGAGGTAGCGGGCGCTGGCGAAGACCGCGTGGACCGGCACCACCGGTGGCGCGAAGTCCGGCAGGACTTGAACCAGTGCACCGCCGAGCACGGCCGGATCCGACACGATCCGCGGCAATTGGGCGATGCCGAGGCCACCGACCGCCGCATCCCGGATCGCGAACATGTTGTTGGCGGCGAAGCGTGGCCGTTTCGCGGTTCGCGGCGAGCCATCGCCGGTGAACCGTTGCCACGCCGACGCGTGGCGGCCGCCGGAAAACGCCACGAGGTCGTGTTCCGCCAGTGCCGCCGAGTCCGCCGGCGTTCCGCGACGCGCGAGATACGACGGCGCCGCGAACAGGCCGTAATGCAGGTCGCCCAGCTTGCGAGCCGCCAGCGTGGAATCCGCCAGCGTGCCGACGCGGATGGCGAGATCGAAGCCCTCGTGGGCCAGATCGACGAGCCGTCCGGTGAACTCGGCTTCGACGCGCACGTTCGGATGGCACGCCAGGTAGTCGTTGATCCAGGCGCTCACCGCGATCATCCCGAATTCGACACCGCAGGTGAGCTTCAGGACGCCGCGCGGCTCGCCGTGCGCTTTCGAGATGGCGTCCCTTGCGTCGTCCACCGCACTGAGGATGCCGACGGCTCGCTCGTAGAACTCCCGCCCGATCTCGGTCATCGACAGCGATCGCGTGCTGCGCTGGAGCAACCGCACGCCGAGCGACTGCTCGAGCTGGCTGACGGTCCGGGACAGGGATGCCTTGTGCGTCCCGAGCGCTTCCGCCGCCCGGGTGAAACTCCCGAGCTGGACCACCTTGACGAAGGCGGTGATCGCGGAGAAATCCATTGTCTCTCTCAGCGCAACAGTGAGTGACAATCTAGACTATTTTTGCTCACGGAGGCATCACTGATACTGGCATCCCACCCGCGGAACGCTGCCCATGAGCCTTGGCGACCCCAACATCGTCCATCCGACCCGCCGCAAGCGAATCGCGATCGTCGTCGCCAACCCGACCGTGTCGACCAGCACCGGCTGGCCGGTCGGCTTCTGGTGGAGCGAGCTGACCCATCCCTACCGGGTCTTCACCGAGGCGGGCTTCGAGGTCGAAGTGTTCAGTCCCGACGGTGGCGCCTGCGAAGGGGACGCGATGAGCGATCCCGACGACGCCAGCGGCTACAGTCGCTCCGATCTCGTCAGTCGGGGATTCCTCCACACGCCGGAGTTGCGGGCCCTGGTCGCGCTGACACGTCCGGTCGATGCGATCGCGGTCGACGCGTTCGACGCCGTGCTGGTCGCCGGGGGCCAGTCGCCGATGTTCAGTTTCGCCACCGCGCCCCGCCTGCACGCCAAGTTCGCCGAGTTCCACGCGGCCGGCAAGATCGCCGCCGCGCTGTGCCACGGCGTCGCGGTCCTGGCCTTCGCCCGCGACGGCGCCGGGCGCTTCATCGCCGAGGGCCGCACGGTCACCGGCTTCGCCAACTGCGAGGAAGACGCGGCCGACGGCGCGGTCTGGGACCTCGGCCTGCTGCCGCGGGATCGCCATGTGATGCCCTGGCGTATCGAGGACCGCCTGCGCGAGATCGGAGCCAACTTCATCCAGGCCGGGCCCTGGAAACGTTTCGCCGTGCGCGATGGGAACCTCGTCACCGGGCAGCAGAACTTCTCCGGCGAAGAGACCGCCCGCCTGGTGGTCGAGGCCCTCGGCCGCTGACGCCGGACACCGACCACATCACGTCGCGCCGGCGCTCGATCGCGCGCGCCGGTCGCCCCCTTTCGGAGACCTCTGCCATGTCCTTGACCATCCTGGGTGCCGGCAACGTCGGCCTCGCTCTCGGCCGCGCGCTGCTGCGCCACGGCGAAACGGTCGTGTTCGGTGTCCCGGATCCCGCCAGGTACCAGTCCAAGGTCGGCGCCCTCGGCGACGGCGCCCGGCTGACGATCCCCGCGGAGGCGATCGATGCGGCCGATCTGGTCGTGCTCGCCGTGCCGGCGGACGCGACGGCGGAAATCGCCCGGAGCCGCAGCGACTGGCGCGGAAAGATCCTCGTGGACGCCACCAATCCGCTCGCGCCGGGGCTGGCCGGACTCACCGTCGGCACGACGACCTCCGGCGCCGAAGAGCTGGCGAAGCTCGCCCGCGGCGCCCGGGTGGTGAAGGCCTTCAACACGACCGGCGCCGAGAACCTGTCCGATCCGGCCTACCCGGGCGGTCTTCCGTTCATGCCGGTCTGCGGCGACGACGCCGACGCGCGCCGGCGGGTGCGGGTGCTGGCGCTCGCCGCCACCCTCGGATTCGATGCGGTCGACCTCGGCCCGCTCACGGCCGCGCGCTACCTGGAGCCCTTCGCGATGACCTGGATCCAGATGGCGATCCGGCTCGGCCACGGTCGCGGCTTCGCGTTCTCGATCCTGCGCCGCCCCTAGGCACAAGACGTCCATGCGCACGCCGAGGCGCCCGCCCGAACGGTCCCGTCCGGCGCTGGGTCTCCGCCACGCGGCCCTCCGCGCGTCGCCGCTCGCGCGTTGCCGCGCCGGTCGCCGCGGTGCGTCGGGGTCGCCGACTCCTTCTCACCCGAGCACCGCACGCGCGATGGCCGCATAGGTCGGGATGCCGAACATCAGGTTCAACGGGAACGTGATTCCCAGCGACAGGCCGAGGTACAGGGAAGGACGGGCTTCCGGGATCGCGAAGCGCAGCGCCGCGGGGACCGCGATGTAGGAGGCGCTCGCCGCCAGCACCATCAGCAGCGCCGCGTCGCCGGCGGGCTGGCGCAGCAGGACCGCGAGGGCCAGCGCGAGCGCGGCATGGATCGGGGGCGCCAGCACGGCATAGGCGAGCAGCGCCCGCGAAGTGCCGCGCAATGCCGGCAGGCTGCGTGCGGTCTGCAGTCCCATCTCGAGCAGGAAGAACGACAGCATGCCCTTGAACAGATCGCCGGCGAACGGCTGCAGCGCGGCCTTGCCGGCGTCGCCGGTGAGGACGCCGACCAGCATCGCCCCGAGCAGCAGCAGTTGCGCGCCGTCGGTCAGCGACTCGTGCAGCACCTTGCCCAGCGGGATCGGTCCCGCCCCCGGCCCCTCCCCGAGCGCGATCACGCCGCCCGTGGCGTCTCCGGTCGCCGCCGCTCCGCGCTGGCGGAGGACGTTGGCCATCAGCACCGCGAACACGATCGCGGGCGACTCCATCAGCGCCATCGCCGCCGCCATGTGTCCGCCCGGCGACATTCCCGCGGCCTCCAGATGCTGGACCGCGGTGACGAAGGTGACGGCGCTGACCGAGCCGTAGGTCGCGGCGACCGCCAGCGCGTCGAAGCGCCCGACGACGCGCGACAGCAGCGCCCAGCCGATCAGCGGCACCGTGATCGCCAGCAGCACGGCGGCACCGAGGCTGCCGGCGATCGCGCCGGACAGTCCCGCATGGGCCAGCGCGAAACCGCCCTTCAGGCCGAGCGACATCAGCAGATACAGGGACAGGAAGCGGGCGATGGCCGGCGGAATCTCCAGGTTGGAGCGGACCAGGCCGGCGACGACGCCGAACACGAAGAAGAGGACGGCGGGATCGAGCAGTGGATTCATGGGGTCACCTCGACCGACAGGCTAGTGCGCCCGGATATCGAGGTAAAATCGATACTTGATCCAATTCATATCGATAATCATCTATGCATGCCAGTTTTCGCCAGCTGCGCCTGTTTCTCGCCCTGGCCGACGAAGGCAGCGTCAGTGCCGCCGCCCGCAGCTGCCACGTGACCCAGCCGACCGCCTCCATGCAGCTGAAGGAACTCGCCGGACGGGTGGGCCTGCCGCTGTTCGAGGTGGTCGCGCGCCGCGTGCGCCTGACTCCGACCGGCGAGGCGCTGGCACGCACCGCGCGCGGGATGCTGCAGAGCTGGGACGCCTTCGCCCAGGAAGTCGACGCGGTTCGCGGACTGGAGCGCGGCCAGCTCCGCGTCGCCGTGGTCAGCACCGCGAAGTACTTCATGCCGCGCCTGCTCGGCGACTTCTGCCGCCGTCATCCCGGCATCGACGTGGCGCTCCAGGTGCTGAATCGTGACGGCGTGGTGCAGCGCCTGCGCGAGCAGCGCGACGACCTTTACATCATGTCGATGCCGCCGGCCGACCTGGCCCTCCAGGACATCGTTTTCCGCGACAACCCGCTGGTGCTGATCGCTGCCGTCCGCGACTCCCTGGTCAAGGCGAAGCGGGTCGCCGTCGACGCGCTCGCGGGTCGCCGCTTCATCCTGCGCGAACAGGGATCGGGCACGCGGATGGCCGTGGATCGGCATTTCCGCCGGCTGCGCTTCCAGCCCGACCTCCGGATGGAACTCGGCAGCAACGAGGCGATCAAGGAGGCGGTGGCGGGCGGACTCGGCATCGGCGTGATCTCCTCGCACGCGCTGCACGGCCGCCGTCGCGAGCACGGCGTCGCCGTGGTCGATGCCCGCGACTTCCCGATCGCCTCGCGCTGGCACCTGGTCCATCCGGCCGGCCGCCGACTGTCGCCCGCGGCCGCCGCCTTTCGCGATCAGCTGCTGGCGACGGCCGCACGCTGACCGGACGCGCCCGGCGGTCCGGACTTCAGCCCAGGGCGTACACGGCGAGCTCCCGATCGCCGTCGGGATGCGGGATCCGACGCTCGAAGCGCAGCCCGAGCTTTTCCAGCAGCCGTTGCGACGCATGGTTGTCGAGCCGGGTCGTGGCCAGCAGTCGCGGCATCCGGAGTTCGTCGCGAGCGAAGTCGCGCACGGCCACGGCGGCCTCGAAGGCGAAGCCCTGGCCGCGGAACTCCGGCAGCAGCGCGAAGCCGATATCCGGAGCATCGAGGTAGTCGCGCTGCGCCAGACCGCAGATGCCGATGGGCGCACCGTCCGACTTCGTGACGGCGACGCCGAAGCCGAATCCGTGGCGCTCGACCATCGCGATCGGGCCGTTGCGGATGTAGTCGCGCGCATCGTCGCGGTTGCGCACGCCGCGGTCGCCGATGAAGCGCAGCCAGTCCGGTTCGTTCAGCAGGCGCAGCATGAAGTCCGCATCGTCGAGCGTCATCGGGCGGATCAGGAGACGCCCCGTCTCCAGTGTTCTCATCGGCAGCAGTCCACCGTCGGCCCGCGGAAGGCGGCATCGTAGCGTCCGTCGCGACCATCGATCGCGCCCGACGGGCGACTCCTGGCCGAATCCCGGCGGGGAGAGCGGGCCCAGGCCCGCCCTCCGACCCGGTCAGGCCGTGCCGAGCGCCGCGTTGAAGGTCGCGCTCGGACGCATCACGGCGCCGGTCTTCGCCGGATCCGGACGATAGTAGCCGCCGATGTCGACCGCCTTGCCCTGCACCGTGGTCAGCTCCTCGACGATCTTCGCCTCGTTCGCGGCCAGCGCTGCGGCGATCGGCTTGAAGTGCGCTGCCATCTCTGCGTCCTCGGTCTGTGCCGCCAGCGCCTGCGCCCAGTACAGCGACAGGTAGAACTGGCTGCCGCGGTTGTCGAGCTCGCCGGTGGTCGGCGACGGCGACTTGTTGTGGTCGAGCAGCGCGCCGGTCGCCTCGTCCAGGGTCTTCGCCAGCAGCTTCGCCTTCGCGTTGCCGGTCTTGATGCCGAGATCCTCCAGCGAGCAGGCCAGCGCGAGGAACTCGCCGAGCGAATCCCAGCGCAGGTGGTTCTCCTGGGTCAGCTGCTGCACGTGGCGCGGCGCGGAGCCGCCGGCGCCGGTCTCGAACAGCGCGCCGCCGGCCATCAGCGGCACGATCGACAGCATCTTCGCGCTGGTGCCGACCTCCATGATCGGGAACAGGTCGGTGAGGTAGTCGCGCAGGATGTTGCCGGTGACCGAGATGGTGTCCTTGCCGCGGATGATCCGCTCCAGCGAGTAGCGCATCGCGCGGGTGTAGGACATGATCTGGATGTCGACACCGGTCAGGTCGTACTCGGCGAGGTACTTCTTCACCTTCTTGATCAGCTCGGCGTCGTGCGGGCGGTACTCGTCCAGCCAGAACACCGCCGGCGTCTCCGACAGCTTCGCGCGGGTCACCGCGAGCTTCACCCAGTCGCGGATCGGCGCGTCCTTCACCTGGCACATGCGCCAGATGTCGCCGGCCTCGACGTTCTGCTCGAGCAGCACGGTGCCGTCGAGGTCGACGATCCGCGCGACGCCGTCCTCGGGAATCTCGAAGGTCTTGTCGTGCGAGCCGTATTCCTCGGCCTGCTGCGCCATCAGGCCGACGTTCGGCACGCTGCCCATGGTCACCGGATTGAAGGCGCCGTGCGTCTTGCAGAAGTTGATGATCTCCTGATAGATGCGGGCGTAGGTGCTCTCCGGCATCACCGCCTTGGTGTCCTTCAGCTTGCCGTCCGGACCGTACATCTTGCCGCCGACGCGGATCATGGCCGGCATCGACGCGTCGACGATCACGTCGTTCGGCGCGTGCAGGTTGGAGATGCCCTTCACCGAATCGACCATCGCGAGTTCGGGGCGCAGCGCGTAGCAGGCGTGCAGGTCGCGCTCGATCTCCTCGCGCTGCTTCTGCGGCAGGTCCTTGATCTTGTCGTAGGCGCTCGAGATGCCGTTGTTCGGGTTGACGCCGAGCTTCTTGAACAGCTCGCCGTGCTTCTCGAAGGCCTCCTTGTAGAACACCTTCACCGCATGGCCGAACACGATCGGATGCGACACCTTCATCATCGTCGCCTTGACGTGCAGCGACCACATGACGCCGGTCTCGCGCGCGTCCTCCATCGAGTCCTCGTAGAACTTCACCAGCGCCTTCTTGCTCATGAACATGCTGTCGATGATCTCGTCCTTCAGCAGTGAGACCTTCTTCTTCAGCAGGATCACCTCGCCGGACCGGGTGACGAGGTCCATCTTCACGTCGCGGGCACGGTCCAGGGTCAGGCACTTCTCGCTCGAGTAGAAGTCGCCGCCGCGCATGTACGCGGTGTGGGTGCGCGAGGCCGGGCTCCACTTCGCCATCGAGTGCGGGTTCTTCCGCGCGTAGCGCTTCACTGCGGCCGGCGCGCGACGATCGGAGTTGCCCTCGCGCAGCACCGGGTTCACCGAGCTGCCGATGACCTTGCCGTACTTCTCGCGGATCGCCTTCTGCTCGTCGTTCGCCGGCGCTTCCGGATAGTCGGGCAGCGCGTAGCCCTTGCCCTGCAGCTCCTTGATCGCGGCCTGCAGCTGCGGCACCGACGCGGAGATGTTCGGCAGCTTGATGATGTTGACGCTCGGGTCCTGGGTCAGCGCGCCGAGCTCGGCGAGCGTGTTCGGGACCCGCTGCGCCTCCGGCAGCACGTCGGAGAACACGGCGAGGATGCGCGCCGCCAGGCTGATGTCGGCGGCGACGAAGTCGATTCCGGCCGGCGCACCGAACGCGCGCACGATCGGCAGGAAGGAATGGGTGGCGAGCAGCGGGGCCTCGTCGGTGAGGGTGTAGTAGATCTTCGAGTTCGTGGTCATCGGGTGGCCTCCGGCGGTGAGCGACAGGAGGGGACCCGCGGAACCCGGAGGTTCCGCCGGTGCTGCAGAGCTAGGGTCCCCGGTCAGGACCGGAATCGTAGCGCGATGGAGCCGGCGGAGGCGGCCCCGACCCACTGGACGGTGCGAAGGGTCGACGGCGCCCCGCCCGTCCGATCAGGGGGCCTGAGCGTCCTCGGGGTTCAGGGTCAACTCGGCCCGCTGCGCGTCCGATTTGCCCAGCCACTCCGACCACGCCGCCGCCTGGCTCTTGTCGACGGTGTCCGCCTTGTGTTCCCGGTACCAGCCTTCGCTGGCGGAGAAGGGTTCAAAGACGCGGGTCGTCGCCATCCACTTCGGAAAGTCCGGGTTGGCCAGGGAATACTCCCCCGGACCGTTCGGTCGCAGCGGGCGCAGCTGGTAGCCCGCCGTGGGGATGAACCGTTCGAGCACGAAATAACGCTTGCCCGCCTCCACCGTGGCGTCGAGGAAGAACGCCCGATGAACCCCGAAACTGCTCATCAGGACATGATGCCCCGGGCTGAACTGCAGCACCGTCCGGGAGCGCGATCCGGTGATCGCGAGCAGCCGGCTTTCTCCGTCGACGACCTCGTAGAGCGCCACCTGTGCCGCGATGCCCATCGGTTTCGCCGGCTGCAGGAACACGATCTGCGCCTGATCCGCCGGGGGCGGGGCGAGCGTCTGGTCGGCAGCCTCGACATAGGTTTCGCTCGGAAAGCGATCGGCGAGGGCCGGCGTCGGCGCCAGGAGGAGAGCGAGCGTGATGAGTGTGGCGGGGATCCGCATCTGTGGTCCTCGAGGTCGCGGAAAAATAGCACCGCCGGACCGAAGCGGCATGGGTGGCCCAGGTTCGACATTGGTGAACCACCACGGCATGCAAACGCACCGGGGCGGCGTCCCGGAATCCGCCGTTCTGCATCCGCGCTGCGTTCGGGATAGGATGAATCCCGGACAGGGAGCAGCTCGCCATGGCGAAAAAGGCACCGGTCGTCGTCCTCGAGGGAGCCTGGTGGAGCGGGCACGAATTCCCGCTGGTGCTTCCCTATTTCCACGCCCTGTCGATCAGCCATCGCGAGATCGACATCGCCTACCGCACGATCCGGGGCGCCCGCGACATCGCCTACTACGTCAACAAGATCCCGACCAACGCCGGCGCGCTGCTGTACTTCGCCTGCCACGGGAAGGACACCTACCTGATGCCCGCCGGTCACAAGTCGGCGGTCTCGCCTGCCGAACTGTGCATCGCGCTCGGCCACGCCAAGCCCGGCGCCATCGACTTCGTGCACTTCGGCTGCTGCGAGATGATCGACCCGAAAGCGCGCCGGGAAACGCACCAAGGCATCCTCGACGCTACCGGCGCCAAGTGGTGCTCGGGCTATACGACCTCGGTCGACTGGCTACCGTCGATGTTCCTCGACCTCGCCCTGGTGACCGAGGTGTTCGCACCCTCCCACACGGTCAAGGATCAGCGCCGCAACAACCTGCAGAAGCGCGCCACCCAGTTCGTGGCGACCTACGAGCAGCTGGCGCGGGCACTCGGCTTTTCCGCGCTGTCGAAGGTCGCGGGCGGCTCTGCTCTGTTCCCGGAACGGCTTCACGCCTAGCTCCCGCGCAGGTTCCGGGCCTCGCTCGACCGCTCCGCGGCGCGGCTCTCCGGCCGGAATTCCCTGTCGCCTCGCGGCCGCGGCGAGGCAATGTCCGGATCGTCCCGGAAATCCCGTCCCTGATCACGACGGCCGCATCTCGCGGCCCGGATCGACGATCGAGGGACCGCCATGCTCATCGACCTTGTCCTCGGCGCCGCGCTCGCGGCCGCTCCGGACACGCCCCGCTTTTCCGGCCAAGGGTCCCTTGCGCCGGCGCCGGCCGCGAGTCCCGACCACCGTTTCGAGGTGGCCGCGGACCTCGTCCACGACGACCGCGGCAAAGCGGCCGAGCGCTTCCAGCTGAATGCCCGCCTCGCCCCCGGCGGCAAGGCGGCGACCGCGGCGACCACCCTGTGCGGCACGACGAGTGACGCCCTGTTCAACGACGGCTTCGAATGAGAAAGGAAACCACCATGCATACGTCACGACTCGGTCTGCTGATCGCCTTGGCCCTGATGACCTGCTCCGCCCACGCGGAGTCGTGGACCTACCGTGGGACCCTCAGCGACGGCGGCAAGCCCGCCAACGGCCGCTATGACCTGCGCCTGACCCTGCTCGACGCCTCCGGCGCCCGCAGCGTCGTCGCACCCGCCACCTTCTCCGGCGTGAACGTGAAGGATGGCCACTTCGCGGTCGAGGTCGACTTCGGGCTCGATCTGGAGAACGCCCCGCCGATGACGCTGAAAACCGAGGTCGCCGACACCGGCGGCGGCTTCGTCGCGCTCGGAGCACCGACCCATTTCGACGCCAAGTCGGTGCTGGCCGGCGTGTGCTGGGACACCCAGGGCAATGCCGGCACCAATCCTGCGACCGACTTCCTCGGCACGCTGGACAACCAGCCCTTCCTGATCCGCACCAACAACCGCCGTACGGCCGATTTCAGCCCACAGAGCGCCCCGTCGACCTTCGGCGAGTCCGCCAGCGTCAACCTGGGCGCGCCCGGCAACGTCGCATCGGGCACCGGTGCGACCGTTTCCGGCGGCGGCGGCACGAAAGATCTGTTCGACTGTCCGGCGTGCAACAACCAGGCGACCGGCGATCTGGCGGCGGTCGGCGGCGGGCTCGGCAATCATGCGACCGCGATCGCGGCAACGATCGCAGGCGGTGCCCACAACCAGTCCGACGGCCCCAGCAACGCCATCGGCGGAGGCAGCGCAAACTCTTCGAGCGGCGTTGCCACCACGATCGCGGGCGGCGCCAACAACTCCGCGACCCAGGACAACGCGACCGTCGGCGGCGGTGTGTTCAATGCGGCGAAGGGTCAGTATTCGACGATCGCGGGAGGTGCACAAAACACCGTGGAGGGCAGGTTCGCCACCGCGGCGGGTGGCACACAGAATTGCGTCGGAAGCGACTTCTCGTTCGCGGGCGGCAATCGTGCGCGAGTGCGCTCGACATCGACCGCGGTCAATCCGGCCTGCACGCCGGCTGCTCCGACGGCGACCGGCGACCGGCGACCAGGGCAGCTTCATCTGGGCGGACTCCAGCGTCAACACGGATTTCGTCACCAACGGACCGAACCAGGTCGCCTTCCGCGCCACCGGCGGACTGCGCTGGGCCGGCACCGGCGTGAACAGCACCACCAGCCCGGCCTTCTCCCACCAGGTCAACACCGCCACCAATACCTGCGACGGCGGCAGCGGCGTCGCCAACAGCCGCACCGTGATCGACCATCCGCTGCTCAACGGCAATCCGAATGCGGTGATCGTGCTCACGCCGAACTTCGGGCTGCGCAGCGCGGGCACCAGCCCGCCGTTCGGCGTCACCTTCGGCCTCTATTACAGCGACGTCGCCAACGGCAACTGCCCGACCAACGGCCGCTGGGTGATCTACGAACTGACCAACTCCCCGGTCGCGATGGCCAGTGGCGCCCGCTTCAACCTGTGGTTCGTGCTGCCCTGAGCCGGGTGTCCCCGGCCATACTGTCGACTCGCCCGCGCTCCGCGGGCGCAGCCGACGGCGTCACAACCCATGAAGTTCATCGCGATCGCCCTGCTGCTCCTCGCAGGAGTGCTGGCACCTCGCCTCCGCCCTGCTCTCCGGCGAGGCAAGCCCCCGGAGTTTCAGCCGGGCGTGACCGTTGTAATGGTGCTCCTCGGGACTGCCGCCTGCCTGGTCGGCTGCATGTCGGCCGACCATCTGTTCAGTTCACGGGGCAGACCGACGTCGCCCGCCTCCGCAGAATTCCAGTCGCTGGTCCTGATCCTGATCGGGGCCGGGATGACGTTCTTCACCCATCGCGACTTCGAACCCCGGTCGCTCGGTGGCAGCGGCCCGGCGATCGACCGCCTCCTGCAGGTCGGCCCGACCCTGCTGCTGATCGTCCTGCTCGCGGTCCTCGAGGTGCCTTGAGCCGGCTCGGGCGCGCCCGACGGCAGGGCGTTCGACGGCGATTGGCAGCCGCCTCCGGCGGGTGCTGATTTCCGTTTGCCGCGCCGCTGTGGCATAGCGTCGGGCGAGGCGCCGACCCGCGCGACGACGGAGCACGCGATGGACCTGCGACAGGGCACCCCGACCGAGCTGTGGCAGTCGCTGATCCGCGAAGCAGCGCAGCGCGGTGGCGTGAGACTCGATCCGGATGCGGAGAGCTACCTCGGCTTCGTCCTGATCCGCTACCTGCGCGACGAGCATCTGGCGAGCCACGTGCTGGCTCTCGACTGGCTCGCCGCGCACGAGGAGCGCGCCGTGGCGCGCGCCGACGCCCTGCGCGACGTCGGCGACCGCTGCCTGCTGATCGCCGGATTGTTCCCGCAGCTGGCGCGGCGCCGCCGGGTCAGCGACGCCTACTACATCGATCTCGGCGGCAATGCCTACCACGGCGTCGCCGCCGCGGCGCGCGCCGGCTACGCCGCACTGTTCGCGGAGCTGGCGCGCCGCTTCGGCCAGCTGGTCGCCGTACTGCGCCACGTCCGCGCCGGCGATGCGACGCCGGCGCTGCTCGCCGTACCGATCGCGGATCGCTCGCGGCACTGAAGGCCGTCGCGCTATCGACGTGACCGGCAGCACGGAGGGCTCAGCGCGCCGATGAATCGGTGATTCGCTGGGCGGAGGCCGGGAGCGATGTCGAGGCTACGGCGGGCGGGACCCGCTCTACGCCGGTTGCGGCACCAGCCGCGCCACGCGCGCCTCGCGGATCGGCAGGTTGGCGATCGCCGCGAGCGACGCCAGGGCGATGTCGGCGATCCACATCCAGGTGTAGTTGCCGGTCTTCGTCAGCGCGACGCCGCCAAGCCACGCGCCGAGGAAGCCGCCGACCTGGTGCGACAGCAGGGTGAGGCCGAACAGCGTCGCGAGGTAGCGGGTGCCGAAGAGCTTTCCCACCAGGCTCGCGGTCGGCGGCACGGTGGCGAGCCAGGTGAGGCCGAGGCCGGCGGCGAACAGGTAGTAGGTCGCCACGGTGCGCGGCATCAGCAGGTAGGCCAGCACCAGCAGCGCACGCGACCCGTACATCAGCGCCAGGACCCACTTGCTGCGCCAGCGCGCGATCGCGGCGCCGGCGAGCAGGCTGCCGGCGACGTTGGACAGTCCGATGATCGCGAGAGAGACGCTCGCCACCGACGCCGGCAGGCCGCAGAGGTCGATCTCGGTCGGCAGGTGGGTGACCAGGAAGGCGATGTGGAATCCGCAGGTGAAAAAGCCGGCATGCAGCAGCAGGTAACTCGGGTCCTTGAGACTGTCGAGAACCGCCTGCCTCAGCGAGCCCGGGTTCGCAGCGACGGCGACGGCGGGTGCCGCCGTCGTCGCGGTCAGGCGACCGATCAGCGGCAGCGCCGCCAGCGCGACCGCGCTCATCGCGCCGATCGCGATCATCCAGTTCGAGGTCTGGATCAGCAGCTGCAGCACCGGCGCGAACACGAACTGGCCGAGCGAGCCGCCCGCGTTGATGATTCCGGAGGCCATCGCCCGCGACTCCGCCGGCAGCCGCTGCGCGGCGGCCCCGATCAGCACCGAGAAGCTGCCGGCACCGGAGCCGATGCAGGCGAGCAGGCCGAGCGACACCACCAGTTCCATGCCGGTCTTCGAGTACGCGGTCAGCGCGCAGCCGGTCGCCAGCGTCGCCACGCCCCACAACAGTACCGGCCGCGGTCCATAGCGGTCGGCGATCGCGCCGGCGACCGGCTGGACGGCACCCCAGGCGAACTGCCCGACGGCAAGAGCGAAGCTGATCGCGGCGATGCCGACGCCCGTGTCGCGGCTGATCGGATTGACCAGCAGGCCGAAGGACTGCCGGATTCCCATCGTGATCATCAGGATGCCGGCGGCCGACAGCGCCACGGCGAGGAACTCGGTTCGGCGGAGGGAAGGTGACACGAGGAACTCCCGGAGGGGTGCCGAATGCTGTCGCCGCACGCGGACGCGCGACAAGTCATTTATCGTTCGCCATGGCATAGTTTTCCTATTCCATGAACCGACTTCCTCCACTGAAGGCATTGCCTGCGTTCGATGCCGCCGTTCGCAAGCGTAGTTTTTCTCTTGCGGCGGCGGAGTTGTCGGTGACCCCCGGTGCAATCGGCCAGCAGGTCCAGAAGCTGGAGGACTGGCTCGGCGTGGCGCTGTTCCGCCGCGGCGTTCGGCAGGTCACGCCGACCGCCGACGGACTGGCCTACTGGCGCCAGATCCAGCCCGCGCTGACCCAGCTGGCCGACGCCAGCCAGAGACTGCGCGCCCAGCGCAGCCGCAGCGTCGCGCTGTCGATGCCGCCCGCCTTCGCGGCCAAGTGGTTCCCGCCGCGGATGTCCGGCTTCCTCACCCGCCATCCCGACATCGAACTGCACCTGTCCGCCAGCGCCACCCTGGTCGACTTCGAACGCGACCCGATCGACCTCGCCGTGCGCTACTTCGACGGTCGCGATCCGGACCTGATCGCCGACCTGATGTTCCGCGACGAGGCCCGGCTGTACTGCGCCCCGGCCTACGCGCGCCGCAAGCGCCTGCGCAGGCCCGCCGATCTCGTGCGTACCACCCTGCTCGAGACCCAGGTGCTCGCACTGTGGCGGGAATGGCTGAGCCGCCACGCCGGTCTCGCCGACGGCGAGATCGCGGCGATCCCGAAGGTCCACT
The DNA here is from genome assembly GCA_044221335.1 of Ahniellaceae bacterium. Taxonomy (GTDB): domain Bacteria; phylum Pseudomonadota; class Gammaproteobacteria; order Xanthomonadales; family Ahniellaceae; genus JBGAPI01. The sequence goes on along the minus strand of JBGAPI010000044.1, from coordinate 9,246 downwards.
TCGACCAGGCCACGGTCGCGATCGAGGCGGCGAAGCAGGGCCAGGGGGTGGTCATCAGCAGCCCGGTGCTGGTCGGGGACGAGCTCGCCGCCGGCACCCTGGTGCGTCCGTTCGACGAAGCGCTGCCGGTTCCCCATGGCTACTTCGTCGTCCACCACCGCGCGCTGAGCCTGCGCCCGCCGGCGCGGGCTCTGCGCGACTGGCTGCTCGAGGCGGCGATGAGCATGCGCTCCGCCTGAGCGTCCCCCGGGGTGCGCCGCACCGTCGGCGCTTCCGGCCCGACTCCGGCGGCGCCCGCGGGAATCGATTCTCCGCGACCGGCCCGGAGCTCCGGCCTGCAGTCCGAGCTCCGGCCCCACGGATAGACTCGTTCGACGGGCCACCGACATGCTCGACTCGACGGCGGACCGCGGACCGGCGCATCCGGACCCGCGTACAATCGACCGCCGCTTCCACGACCGACGATCTCCATGCCGCGCGTGCTCACCATCGAAGACGACACCGTCACTGCTCAGGAGATCGCCGCCGAGCTGTCGGCGCGCGGAATCGACGTCGAGCTGATCCGCGACGGCGCGGGGGGCCTCGATCGCGCGCTCGGCGGCGGCTTCGATGCCATCACGCTGGACCGCATGCTGCCGAGCCTCGACGGACTGGCCCTCCTCACCCGCCTGCGCCAGGCCGGCGTGCAGACGCCAGTGCTGATGATCAGCGCGCTGTCCGACGTCGACGAGCGCATCCGCGGACTGCGGGCCGGCGGCGACGACTACCTGACCAAGCCGTTCGCGCCGAACGAGATGGCCGCTCGCGTCGAGGTGCTGCTGCGGCGCCGTCAGCACGACCGCGAGACCCGGCTGCGCGCGGCCGACATCGAGATCGACCTGGTCGCCCGCGAAGTGCGTCGCGGCGGCAACCTGCTCAACCTGCTGCCGACCGAATTCAAGCTGCTCGAATTCCTGGTCCGCAATGCCGGCCAGGTGATCACCCGCGCGATGATCTTCGAGAACGTCTGGGGCTACAGCTTCGACCCCGGCACCAACGTGATCGACGTCCACATGGGCCACCTGCGCCGCAAGGTCGACCCGCCCGAGCTGCCCCAGCTGATCCGCACCGTGCGCGGCCAAGGCTACGTGCTTGCGGTTGACTGACCACTGGCGCTCCACCACCGTACGACTGCTGCTGGTCTACGGCGCCTTCTTCACGGTCTGGAGTGTCCTGCTGATCGGACTGATCGAGTGGGACACCTCGCGACTGCTGTCCACCCGCGGGGTGCAGACACTGAAGCTGCGCTCCAGCTTCCTCACCGGCATCGAGCGCGCCGAATTGCCGGAAGCGCTGGACATGGTGGTGGCCATCGACCGCAAGGACACGATGTTCTGCGGCCTGTTCGACGCCGATGGAGGCCACCTCGCAGGAAACCTCGTGCAGATCCCGCGAGGCGTCGCGGCGGACGGCATCGTGCGGACTCTGCACGACACCGTGATGCGCGACGGCATGCCTCAGGAGAGTACGACCCACACCCTGGCGACCCGCAGGCCCGATGGCACCGTTCTGGTGGTCCAGCGCGTGGCCAGTCTGGTCGACGAGGTCGAGGACATCCTGCAGCGCTCGCTGATGCTGGGCCTGTCCTTGATCCTGATTCCCGGCATCTTCGGCGGCTACCTGCTCTCGCGCGGGCCACTGAAGCGGCTGCACGCGATCGAGGCGGCGGTGCAGCCGATCATGCGCGGCGACCTCAAGCAGCGCCTGCCGCTGTCGCCGCGCAAGGACGAACTCGACCTGCTCGCCGGCATCGTGAACCTGATGCTGGGCGAAATCGAGCGGCTGATGAGCGAAGTCAAGGGCGTCTGCGACAGCATCGCCCACGACCTGCGGACGCCGCTGACCCGGCTGCGCGCGCAGCTGCATCGCGTGCACCAGGGGGCGGGAGCCGACCAGCAGGCGATGCTGGAGCAGTGCATCGCCGACGCCGACGGCCTGCTGGTGCGCTTCCGCGCGCTGCTGCGCATCTCCGAGATCGAGGACATGCAACGCCGTGCCGGCTTCGGGCTGGTCGACCTGGCGCCGACCGCGCGCCAGATCCACGAGTTCTACGCGCCGCTGGCCGAAGACCGGGGGATCCGCTTCGACGTGGAGATTCCCCCCAAGCTGCCGGCCGTGCACGCCGATCCCCACCTGATCTTCGAGGCGCTGTCCAATCTGGTCGACAACGCGATCAAGTTCACCCCGGCGCAGGGCCGCGTGCGCCTGCGGGTGACGGTGCTCGACGGCGCGCCGAGCTTCGAAGTCGACGACAGCGGCCCCGGCATTGCCAACGACGAGCGCCGCGCGATCCTGCTGCGCTTCCAGCGCGGCGCCGCGACCCGCGACCTGCCCGGCCACGGCCTCGGCCTCGCGATCGTCGCCGCCATCGTCCACCTGCACGGCTTCGCGGTGACGATCGGCGACGGCGACTTCGGCGGCGCCCGGATGACGCTGGGCTGCCGGCGCCCCGCGGACACGTCCGGGCCGACCAGCTAGACGCCGTCCCCTGCCGCTCGCCGCCGCGCGGAGCGGGGCGTCGCGTCGACGTCACACCACGTCGTGCGCCGAGAGGCCGGGCACGGTCGGGATGATCCGCGCCAGCCGCAGCGCGAGCGCGGCGAGACTCGCGTCCACCTCGGCACGGCCAAAGCTCTCCTGGAGGAAATTGGTCTCGGCGATCGCGTAGACGACCCACTGGTCCGCCGCTCCCGCACGGTTCGAGCAGGCGATCCAGAGCGGATAGGGCTCGCGCCGGAGCAGCAGGCACCAGCCGAACTTCTTCGCGATCATTTCCTCGACCCGCTCGCCCTGCGCGCGCAACTGCCCCGCCAGCCAGGTCGCCAGGGCGCGGCCGTAGACGCGGTGACTGGTCGCATCGTCTTCGTCGGGCGCTGGCGCGAAGGCGGTCGTCGTGAATTCGTGGCGGGCACTGGTCTTCATGCGGGTCGGGCGCGACGGAGGCTGACGTCCGCGACGATAGCCGGTGTCGCTGGCAGCGTCGCCCCAGTCGGGATTCATGCCCGCCCCCCCGGCGACGGCCGCCGGTGGGTGGTGGCGGAACGGCGGCCCCCTTGGCCCTGGCGGGAGCGCCCGGGATTCGCCACGTCCGGCGGGTTGTGCCGCCGGCACCCGCGGTCGAGAATGCGGCGATTCGAACGGGAGCGCGCGATGCATCCGATCCACGCGTTGGGGCGCCTGCCCGCGGTCGTGCGCAGCGCGCTGCTCTGGTCGCTCGGCTGGTTCGCGATCGCGGCGCTGGTGACCGCGGCACTGCTGGTCGTCCGCCGCCCGGCGGAAGCGAGCCTCGCCGCGTGGGCACCGGCACTGGTCATCCCGATCAAGTTCGCGATCATCGGCTTCGTCGCGGGCCTCGCCTTCGCGGCGCTGTTCGCGCTGCTGCTCCGCGGCCGCCGCCTCGCCGATGTCCCGCCGCTGCAGGTGGCGCTGGCCGGCGCGCTGATCACCGGCGCCTTCGTGCCCTGCTTCCTGCAGGCGATGAACGTCCTCTCCGGCGACGGAATGGTGCCCTGGCCGCTGGTGCTCGATGACGGTGCGATCACCGCGGTCTTCGGCGGCCTCGCCGCCTACGTGTCGCATCGACTGGCCCTTCGCTGAGGCGCGGCGGACACACCGCCGCGCCTCGTCCCCTGCGAATCGCCCGCCGCGCCCCCCTGCGTGTAGCGAAACACCTAGCGATAGGTGCGCCGGACGTAGATCCGGTTGTCGACTGCCCGCACGCCTCGGGTATTGAAGGCAACGTTGTAGGCGTAGTCGCGGTCGCGCCGGTAGTCGACCTGGCCGGTCAGGACCACATAGCCGCCGCGGACGCCGACGTCGATGAAACGCGCCCGTTCGCCCAGCGTTCGCCACAGCCCTCGCTTGACGTGCTCGCGGACGACCTCGTCGTAGCGGTGATGGTCGTGCCAGCCGCGGCGATCGTCGTCGTGGTCGCGCCAGTCGCGGCGGTCGTCGTCGCGATCGCCATAGCCATAGCCGTAGGCGAGCTGGACGGTGCCCGGCGCCCGGTTGCCGGCACCGGAGTCCGCCGCGGTGGCGGCGTCACTGCCGAACAATCCCAGGCTGGCGGTCAGGATGAACATCGAGAGTGAGTGCTGGATTCGCATGCTGCCTCCGTCGTTGTTGCTGGGGTCCAGGCTCGTCGTCGGCGGGAGAATGGACCGTGAATCGCTCGCGGGCCGTTTGGTCGGCGCCAAGTCAGCTCGCGCTGCGCGCCGTCGAATCGACCTCATGCTCCTCAGCCACGCCGCACGACGAGCTCGTAGGTGTTGACGAAACGCACGCCGCGCACCTGATAGGCGGCCACCGCGGCACTTGCATGGTCGCCGCGGGAGAAGACCACCCCGGACAGGAACACGCTGCCACCGCGGACGCGGACGTCGATGCGCTGCGCACGCGGTCCCAGCGTGCGCCACAGGGCGCGCTGCACGCGGTCATGGATGGCGGCGTCGGAGTAGCGGTCGTCGTAGCGATCGTGACGATTCCAGCGGTCGCCGTCGCCGCGGTAGGCCCAGGCCGGGTCCGGGGTCTGGGTGATGCAGCGCTCGCGCGAGCCCGGACGGCAGTCCTGCGGCTCGCCGGCCGCGACAGGGCCGATCAACGACAGGCCGACCAGGCCGGACAGCAGGATGGAGAGTGGACGCAGACGCATAAGTCCTCCTTCACTGTGCGTTGAACTGCGCAGCCAGCTTGTGAGCGGATCGGACAACCGCCGATGAACCGGCCCGAGGCCGTTCACGCGAGGCTCAACTACCTGAGCCGGGGCTGCACGGCGGAGCGCGCGGCGGGCGGGCTTGGCGTTCCGCGGGCGGCGCGACACACTCCGGACACCGACCGACGGGAGCCGCCGCATGGGCGATGAAGCCGCAGAACCGGAGACCGGCCCGCCGCCCGGCGGCGGACGCTTCGCGACCGCCCGCGAGTTCATCGCCCTGGTCCGCGACACCGCGTTGACCTTGGCGCTGCTGGTCTGCCTGTTCCACCCGGCGAGCATTCGCTGGTTCCTCACCGAGAGCCATCTCGACGAGCTCTCCGCATTCGGCGTGTCGATCAAGGCCGACGAGGCGGAAGACCAGGTGAACAGCGCCCGCGGTCGCCTGAGCGCCGAGCTGGCGAAGGAGGCGAAGGCGCAGCCGAACGCGCCGCCGGCGGAGGCCAGCCGGCGGCCGCTCGATGCCGTCCTGTCGCGCGCGCTGAAGGTCGCCGAACGGGTCGCACCGGAGACCGTGCCCAATGCCGGATGGGTCTACCTCGGCCACGCCGATGGGGCGATGACGCGCTGGGCCGACGCCGAACCGGTCACCACGAACGCCTCCCTGCCGCTGAAACCCGCCACCGAGGTCACGGTGTCCGACGAGGTCTACGTGCGCGACGTCGGATCGAAGCCGCCCTACTCCGCCGCTCCGGTGACCGGCATCGCGCGGGTAGGCGACCGGCTCGAGATCGTCGCCGTCGACGGCGCGGAGGACGGCCACGGCGGCCGGTACGTCTGGGCGAAGGTGGCGCTGAGGAAGCGCTGATCCGTCGTCGCGGGAGGGGCGACGGCCCCGCTGCCCCGGGCGTGGCGAGCAACCGTCCGTGGTGCCTGGCTCCTGCCCGGATTTCGAACATGGAGCCGGACGCCTACACCCCTGGGCCGGTGCTGCGCAGCGCCCCCTCAACATGCGGGCACTGGCACCGCCGCTTCACTTGCCGACGACAGCGGCACCGCATCGACGTGCAGGAGGCTCCTGCGCCGGCGATTCGGCGCCCGCACGCCCAATCCGCCCCCTGGGCAGCGACCCGCCGGCAAGGCTGGCGAGCGGGCTTGCCGGGAACCGGGCGGAATCCGTTGTGATCGCGTGTCCCGACTCATTCCATTTCCCCATGTCCGCCCTCTGACGGGGAAAAACCCCGCCCTGCGGCGGATCTTTTGCCGCGCTGCAGCGTGCAGCCTTGTGTCAATTCGTCAAATATCCGCGCCGCTCTCGGACCAATGGCGGGGATGGCCTCGGTCTGGAGACGGAACAATCGATCTGCCGCGAGGCACCCAGGATCGTCCATCGGCTCCCCGGAAACGGGCGCCAGGACGAGTGCGTGCCGAAGCCGGGGCATGGATGCAGGGCGGCCCGTTCGGGTGGACGGGCCGGGGTGCGTTGCCACATTCACTGGGGATTCTCATGAGCATGTCGTTCAAGCCTGTCGCCCTGTTCGGCGGCATCGCGCTGGCGCTGGCCGCGGCCGCGCCGACGCCGTCCGTAGCCCGGGAAAAAGAAGAAGATGATGCGTCGGCCCGTCGCCAGGCGATGGACGAGTGGTACAACGAGACCTACCGCAATCGCTCGAACGGTCTCGCCCGCTTCGCCAACGGCCACGGCAAGCCGCTGTTCTCGTCCGACTACGAGGTCTTCCTGCGCGACGCCGCCGAGAAGGAGCGCAAGCGCTACGGCGCGAGCCTGCCGCAGTACGACGCCTCGCGTCCGATCGATTCGACCCTGCCGCTGGCCGCCTCCGGCACCAGCTGGACCAACATCGGCCCGACCAACGCGAACTACGAAGAGAACGGCGGCACGCTGAACGTGGTCGACTCCGGCCGTGTCAACGCCATCGTCACCGACCCGGTCAACACCGGCACGATCTACGTCGGCTTCTCCGGCGGCGGCGTGTGGAAGACCACCAATGGCGGCACCAACTGGGCCGCGACCACCGATTCCCTCGGCAGCCTGTCGGTCGGCTCGCTCGAGATGGACCCGAACAACTCCAGCACCCTCTACCTCGGCCTCGGCGACCCGTTCGACGGCACCGGCGTCGGCATGGCGAAGTCCAGCGACGGCGCCGGCACCTGGTCGACGCCGGTCCTGCTCGGCGACTCCACCAAGATCCTGGACATCCAGGTCGCGCCGGGCAACTCCACCATCGTGATGGCGGCGACCGACAAGGGCCTGTACCGCTCGACCAATTCCGGCACCAGCTTCACCAAGGTGACCATCGCCACCGGCGGCGCCGGCGACCCCTACGTGTGGTCGATCGCCTACGGCGGCGGCAGCAATTTCGCGCTGAGCCTCGAGTCCAATCACGCGGCGACCAGCGGCACCACCGACGGCCAGATCTGGAAGTCGACCGACAACGGCGCGACCTGGACCAAGGGCACCGGCCTCACCGACACCCTCGGCATCGGCCGCACGACGATCGCCTCCGCGCCCTCTCTGCGCACCACGATGTACGCGATGTCGGCGGTGCCGAATCCGGCGGACGCCAATGACCTCGCCAACCTGTTCAAGTCGACCGACGGCGGCGCCACCTGGACCGGCATCGGCAAGAGCGGCGCGACCTACAAGAGCTACACGACGACCAACAGCGAATCGAGCACGCTGAAGACCCTGCTCGGCGGCCAGGGCTGGTACAACCACGCGGTCATCGTCGACAACGCCAACGCCAACATCGCCTACTTCGGCGGCCAGCTGCTGGCGGCGAAGACCAGCGACGGCGGCAGCACCTTCAAGCAGGTCAGCAACTGGCTGGCGCAGTTCAGCCTGCCCTACGTGCATGCCGACTTCCACGCCGCGCACATCGCCAGCAACGGCGACCTGTACTTCGGCACCGACGGCGGCATCTTCAAGTCGACCGACAGCGGCGCGACCTTCACCCACACGTTGAACATCGGCATCGCGTCGCACCTGGTCTACCAGGTCGGCTCCTCGCTGGGCAATCGCAATGCGGTGATCGCCGGCCTGCAGGACAACGGCACCCGCGTGCGTTCCGGCGCCACCTCGACGTTCAACCAGGAGATCGGCGGCGACGGCTTCGGCTGCAACATCAATCGCAGCAATGCCAGCCTGATGCTCGGCAGCCTGTATTACAACCGCATCCAGAAGTCGACCGACGGCGGCCTCAACTTCACCCAGGCCTGCTCGGGCATCACCGAGTGCAACAACAACTCCACCGGCAGCTTCGTCACCCGGATCATCCCGTGGGCCGGCGACACCACCGGCAATACCGTCTTCACCTTCAGCTCGACCAAGGTCTACAAGTCGACCAACTATGCCGGCACCTGGACCGCGGTGGGCGCTACCGGAATGATCGCGACCGGCGCCATCGTCCGCGGCTTCGGCATCGCGCCGACCAGCAGCAGCGTCCTCGGTGTCGTCACCAGCGGCGGCGGCGCGTCGATCACGACCAACGGCGGCACGAGCTGGAGCGCGGTCGGCGGCACGCTGCTCCCGGGCAACGGCAACAGCCTCTCGGCGATCACCTTCGATCCGACCAGCACCAGCATCGTCTACATCGCCTCGGTGGCGCCGGACGCCACCAAGTCGCACCTGTGGAAGTCGACCAACGGCGGCGCCAGCTGGAGCGCGATCGACAGCGGCGCTTCCGGCTTCCCGGCCGGCGTGCCGGTGAACTCGATCCAGCCGGACCCGACCGACGGCAACGTCCTGTACGCCGGCACCCACCTCGGCGTGTATCGCTCGGCCAATGGCGGCGCGACCTGGACCCGCTTCGGCACCAACCTGCCGCTGGTCAGCGTCACCGACCTGTACATCGCGCCGGACGCCTCGCTGGTGCGCGCCGCGACCTTCGGCCGCTCGGTGTGGGAGCTCGTTCCGGCGGCGAACAACGCCCCGGTCGCCAACTTCACCTTCACCACCTCGGGCCTGACCGCGACCTTCACCGACGGCTCCACCGACAGCGACGGCACCATCGCCTCGCGCTCCTGGAACTTCGGCGACAGCACCTCGTCGACGGCGACCAGCCCGAGCCACGCCTATAGCGCGGGCGGTACCTACAGCGTCACGCTGACGGTGACCGACAACCAGGGGGCGACCAACGCGGTGACCAAGTCGGTGACCGTGACGGCGCCGTCCAACGTGCCGCCGGTGGCGAACTTCTCCTTCACCACCTCGGGCCTGACCGCCAACTTCACCGACAGCTCCACCGACAGCGATGGCACCGTCGCCTCGCGGTCGTGGAACTTCGGCGACAGCACCTCGTCGACGGTGGCCAGCCCGAGCCACGCCTACGCCGCGGCCGGCACCTACAGCGTCACGCTGACGGTGACCGACAACCAGGGCGCGACCAACGCGGTGACCAAGTCGGTGACCGTGACGGCCCCGACCAACGTGCCGCCGGTGGCGAACTTCAGCGCGACGACCTCGGGCCTGACCGCGACCTTCACCGACAGCTCCACCGACAGCGACGGCACCATCGCGTCGCGCTCCTGGAACTTCG
>JBGAPI010000043.1:0-46098 GCA_044221335.1 Ahniellaceae bacterium | reverse complement strand
GAGTGCTCGATCGACGCAAGAGCATCGGGGCTTGCGCCCCTCCCACAGGGCCGCGGCGCGAGCGCCGCTCTACTCGAAGCCGTCGGCGAATACCGGGTCGACGATGACGTTCAGGGCCGAGCAGTCGGCATTGCAGGTGCCGGCGTCGGTCGCGTCGCCGTCATCGCACTGCTCGAGGCCTTCGATCACCGAATTGCCGCAGGACGAGGCCGGAATCGTGCCGCTCGCATGCGCGGCGTTCTGCGGCGCCGGAGTGCCGGCGACGAAGTCGGTGTCGCAGTGGTCGGTGTCGTCGCCGGATTCCAGCGTGGTGGCGCCGCCGCTGATGTTGAGGCGCCGGATCGCGGCCTTCCCAGGAATCAGGCCACCGTTCATGTTGAACGGCGTGTTGACGCCCGGCGTGCCGCCGCTCCAGTTGCCCCAGGCCACGCAGTCCTCCGGGATCGCGTCGAAGCAGGCCTTGCCGCCGGCCCGGATCAGCGCGGCGCTCATCGACAGGTCGGCGGAGATGTTGAAGAAGTTCGCCGCCTCGGGGGTGGCGATCAGGATCTTGTCCTGATTGGCGCCCAGGCCGACCGCACCCGTGAAGGTGAAGGTATTGGTGAGCGTTCCGGTCGCGTTGTAGACCGTGATCTTGTGGGTGTTGAGCTGGTTCTGGCCGCCGAGATACATCTGGATCACCACGTACTGTGCGTTCGGCGCCGCCGGCGTGCCGCCGAACACCTCGACGACCTTCATCAGGTGGAAACTCGCGTGAGCGCCCGGGGAGGCGAACAACGGTGCGGCGGCGACGCAGAGGGCGGCGACTCGAAACGGGCGCATGGCATCAGTCCAGGGGAGAAGGGTCTAGTGTAGGCGCAGCGCCTGTGTATTCTGTGACGATGACCGGAAGGGGAGCGAACATGGCGACGACGGCGAAGCAAGCTCGGGTGGCGACGGCGCGCAAGGCCGCCGCCGCGAAACGGACCATGCCGACGAAGCCGGCAGCAGCGACGAAACGTGCAGCGTCGGCGCGGAAGCCGGCGGTCGCGTCCGCGGCGACCAAGGCGCCCGTCGCAAAGAAGACGCCCGCCGCGAAGAAGGCGAGCGGCGCACGGACCATGTCGACGCCGAAGCCCTACGCTGCCAACAACAAGACCAACGCCACCGCGGCGCCGGTCGCCGCCTACCTCGCCGCGATCGCCGATCCGACCCGGCGCGCCGACTGCGCGGCGCTGGTCGCGATCATGGAGGCCGCTACCGGCTGCCCCGCGACGATGTGGGGCGCCGGCATCGTCGGCTTCGACTCCTACCATTACGTCTACGATTCCGGCCGCGAGGGTGACATGTGCGTGGTCGGGTTCTCCTCGCGCAAGGGCGACATCAGCGTCTACCTCACGGCCGACTTTCCCGGACGCGACGCGCTGCTGGCAAAGCTCGGCCGGCACAAGATGGCGAAGGCGTGCCTGTACCTGCGGACGCTGGCCGATGTCGATCGGGCGGTGCTCGAGAAGCTGGTGGCCGGGGCGGTGGCGGAGCGTCGTCGTCGTCATACGTAGGGCGGCCACCGGCCAAGCTCGGCCGGCACAAGATGGCGAAGGCGTGCCTGTACCTGCGGACGCTGGCCGATGTCGATCGGGCGGTGCTCGAGAAGCTGGTGGCCGGGGCGGTGGCGGAGCGTCGTCGTCGTCATACGTAGGGCGGCCACCGGCCGCCATCGCCGAGCGCTTCGCAACGGCGGGAAATGCCCGCCCTACCTCGCCGGGTGGAGGCGCCTCGCGACGGCGGCCAGTGGCCGCCCTACGGCGCGAGGCGATGGTCGTAGGACAGGACTCGCGCCAGCCGCCAGCGCTCGCCGTCCTTCTTCCACACCATGGTGAACTGCGCGGTCTCGGTCAGCCGCTTCGGCTTGCCCTCGACCAGGGCGTAGAAGCGGTGGCTGCCGATCTCGATCGCGCCGTAGTTGTTGATCGCGTAGACCCTGACGCTGTCGCGATCGAGTTCGCGCGAGGACAGGAAATCGGTGCCGGACTTCTGCCGCTCGCACTTGTCGCGGATCGAGTCGAGGAAGGCCTGGCCGGTGGTCGAGGTGAGTCCGCCCTTGTCGTGGAAGAACTCGAGATCGTCGGTGACGAGCCCGGACAGCGCCTCGACGTCGCAGGTGTCGAATACCGCGCGGAACACCGCGAGGTCGGCGGCGATCACGCCGTCGACCATCTCCGGCGTCACCCCCGGCCCGGCGGTGAGGTGGATGTTGGCGTCGGTCTTGCCGGGGGCGATCCTCTGCTCGGCGGCGTCGCCGTTCGGTGCGGCGAGGAGGGCGAGCGCGGCGACGGTCGTGGCGAGCGGCTTCATGGGGACACTCCGGAGGTGGAAGACCCACTGAAGCAAGCTCCGCGCCAGCGCCACCAACGACGCGAAAGCCGCTGAGCGCAGCGGGTACGGGGGCGGCGGGCTGCAGCCGCGGCGTCCAGGGGTGTCCGCGGACAGCGGACCGGACAGGGGCGGCCGCGGACCGCTGGTCGCGGCGTCGCGCGAATGCTTCAATGGCGCCTCCGTGCTGGCAAGGCAGGATCCACCGATGCGACTTGGTCCGAGGTTCGCGGCTGCGGTCGTCCTGACGCTCCTGGCTGCGACAGTGCCCGCGCACGCCGACGACGCGGCGGCACGTGGCGAGATCGACGGGCTGCTGACGCGGCTCAGGACCTCCGGCTGCGAGTTCAACCGCAACGGCAGCTGGTACGACGCCGGCAAGGCGGAGGCGCACCTGCGCGACAAGTACGGCTACTACGTCCGGCACACGAAGGCGGTCGACACCGAGCAGTTCATCGCCACGATGGCGAGTTCCAGCAGCAGCTCCGGCAAGGCCTATCGGGTGCGCTGCGCGGGCCGGGCGGAGGTCGACAGCGCTGACTGGTTCCGTCAGGCGCTGGCCGAGCTGCGCGAGACGGCCGCCCGATGACCCCGCTCGGCATATGCCGCGGGTCGGTCGCGTTCATCTGGATCTACCAGGGCCTGGTGCCGAAGCTGCTCGGGCCGCACGCCGACGAACTGGCGATGGCGAGCGTACTGGGCCTCGGTCCCACGATCACGCCGTGGATTTCGCGCGCCGCCGGCGTCGGCGAGATCGCCTTCGGCGTGCTGCTCTGGCTGTGCTACCGGCAGCGCTGGGTGTGGCAGCTGACCCTGGTGGCGATGCTGGCGGCGCAAGTCTTCACCACGCTGATGACGCCAGGGCTGCTGCTCGCCGCCTTCAATTCGACGACGATCGACGTCGCGCTGGCCGCCCTGGCGGGGATCGCGCTGATCGAACTGCGCACGCCGGCGACGGAGTCCCGCGGATGAGCGATCCCCGCATCGACTTCGCGCCGAGCGCCAACCGCGCGGTGGTCTCCGAGAAATCGCTCGCCCTGATCCGCCGCTGGCTGGTCGCGGCGGACTGCCCGTCCTGCCTCGTCACCAGCACCAGCCGGACGCCGGCCGAGCAGGCCGCGGCGATGCTCGCCAATATCGAGCGTCTCGGAGTCGACAGCCAGCTCGCGCTGTACCGCGCGCCGGGCGACGCGGTGATCGGCGAGTACCAGCGCTGCCACGCGGCCGGCCTCGACCGCGCGGCGACGCTGGCGGCGATGACCGCGAAGATCGTCGCGGTCGGGCCGGGCACGGTGAGTCATCACTGCGCCGACCCGACGCGAACCAACATCCTCGACATCGCGCCGCCCTCGCTGGCGCGTCCGGCGGCCTTCCTCGCGGTGCTGCAGGCCGCACTCGCCGCCGGCCAGCTCTCGCGCCTGCTGACCCCGGCGCAGCAGGACCCGGCGTACCACATCGAGATTCCGCAGGGCTGACGGGCTCGATCACCCGCCGCGATCCCGCCAGTGCGAGTGCAGCGAAGCAGCCCAGCGACTTCCGCTCCGGTCACGTCGCTGCGAGAGAGGCTACGCGCCCGCCTGCTTCGTCGAACTTGCGCCTCTCCTCGCCATGACGGGAGGACCATTCAGCCCTCCAGCACCTCGACGATCGCATCCACCTCGACCGCACAACCCGCCGGCAGGCTGGCCACGCCGATCGCGGTGCGGGCATGGCGGCCGCGCTCGCCGAGCACCTCGGTGAACAGGTCCGAGGCGCCGTTGGCGACCTCGCTGTGCGCCCGGAAGTCCGGCGACGACGCGACGAACACGCCGAGACGCAGCACGCGGACGATGCGGGCGTCGTCGCCACCGATCGCGGCGTCGAGCGCGGCCAGCAGGCCGAGCGCGGCAATGGCGGCCTGGCGCCGGCCTTCCTGAACGCTGACGCCGGCGCCGACCGGCCCGTTCGCCGTCACCCCGACCTCGCCGATCTTGCCGGACAGGTAGAGCAGGCGGCCGGCCTGGGTGTGGTGGACGAAATTGGCGCTGGGGGCGCCGAGGGTCGGCAGCGTGTGGCCGAGCGCGGCGATGCGTTGGGCGATCAGGTTCATGGGGAGCGGTCCTCGTCGGTCGAGGCCGCATTGTCGCCGGTCGCCAGGGGCGTGGCGCATTGCGACCGCTTCCGGGTCGCGCATCGACCGCCGCAACGAACGGGGACGGACGCGCGCCCGGCGCGCCCGCCCCGGTGGAATCAGTTCGACGGGGACGGCACGTCGCCGACCCGGTACAGCTCCAGCTGCAGGCCGCTGTCGCGGGGCAGCGCATCCGGCGCGCCGGGGCGCGACGGGCGCCCCGACAGCGAACGGTCGGTCTCATGGAAGTCGAGCACGTCGACGCTGCCGGTCGGACTGGCGGCATCGGCGCGGACGTAGCGCAGCGTCGTCTCGCCGGTCAGCAGGGCATCGCCGCGGGCGACCAGTCCGGCGACGCCGGCGTCGCAGCGCTCGCAGTGCAGCGCCAGCGCCGGAACCGTGGCGTTGCCGGTGCCCGGCGCACTGCCGGGGACGATATCGATCACGCCGCTCTCGATGCTGTTCCCGGCACCGCGCAGCTGCGCGAAGTAGCGGCCCAGCAGGCGCTGCTGCGGCAGTCCGCCGACGTCGGCGTAGAGCGGATAGGTCTCGATCGGGATGCGGCGACCCTGCCAGCGGAACTCCGCGTGGCGCCCGGACAGGAAGATCAGCGACGCCGACCCGAAGCGGCTCGGTACGGTCTGCGAGTTGCGGTAGGCGCAGTCGAGGCACTGGCCGTTGCGCATCTCGTACAGCGGCGAGTCGAGCCAGCCGATCACGTCGGTCGCCGCCCAGCCGTTGTAGGGCGCGACGTTGAGCTGGCCCTGCATCACCAGGAAGGTCGGCTCCCCGGCCTCGTCGAACAGCGTGATCGTCACCATCACGAACTGGTCGGGGCCGACGGCGACGTTGTAGTAGATGCCGTGCTCGGCGCGGTTCCACCACAGGCCCTGCTGCGGCAGCCAGGGGTTGGTGACGTCGTGGTGCGGCGTGTCGGTCTGTCCGGCACGCGGGCCGACGCGGCGCATCACCGTCACTGCCGGATGGCCTCCTCCGAGGAAATCGATGAAGCCGCTGTCGGTCTGCAGCGAGCCGTCGCGCTCGTTGAGCCGGCGGGAGACGCGCCCGCTGGCGATGCAGCCGCCGATATTGCAGCTGTAGGTGTCCTCCTCGAAGTTGGCCGGAGTGCGGGCGCGGAAGTAGAGGTTCCCGCCGTAGTTCAGGGGCTCGGACTCGCAGTGCACGCAGTCGAAGCGGGACACCTCGTCGGAGGGCAGCAGCAGCGGCCAGCCGGACGTGTACGGGCGGCCGATGTCGATCAGGTCGAGCTTGCCCGTGGAGAAACCGGTACTGTCGATCGTGCCGGTGGTGAACGCGATCCAGCGGCCGTCGAGGCGGTTGCGCGGGAGCCCGGCCGCGGAGGTGTACAACGGGTAGCGCTCGATCGGCGTGACCCGCTCGCCGTGGCGGAACTCGGCGGTGCCGTCGTCGTAGAACTGGATCGACGCGCTCCCGAGTCCGGCGTCGACGGTGCGCGGGTTGCGGTAGTCGCAGCCGAGACAGGCCCCGCCCACCATCCTGTACAGCGGCGAGTCGAGCCGTCCGGTGGGGATGCGCTCGTGCGAGTCGATCGTTCCGGGAGACTCCTGGAACTGTCCCTGCATCACCAGGAAGGTCGGTGTGCCGTCGGGCCGGTACAGCGTGATCATGACCGTGAGGAAGCCGGTCGGCCCGACATCGACATGGTAGTAGATGCCGTGCTCGGCCGGATTCCACCAGGGACCCTGGGCGGGCAGGGGGCGCGCGGTGCCGGTCTGGATCGGCTGGGATCGGGCGTCCTCGAGGCACGCCACGAAGAACATGAAGAGCATCGCCAGCAAGGCGAGTAGTCGCTTACCGTTCATTGCTGATTTCTCCTGATTCGAAAGCCGGGGTCGTCCCGGCGGGAGCGTCGTTCTGTGCGGCCGCGCCTCGTCGAGCGGGTGCGGTCCGTTGCAGCAGCATCCATGCGATGTCCCCGCGGCTTCCGTGCGGTCGGGGAGCGCATCACGATCGGCCGGGCGTGGCGGATCGGACGGTGTGACCGGGCCTCAACCGGCGGATCCCTCCTCGCGGACGTGCGTTCCGCGAGAGCCTGTCGGCAGGTCGTTGTCGGGGGAGTGCGGGGGTGCGGCGCGTGCGGCGGTGACGGCCGCAGGGCGCAATGCGCTGCCTGACACGATGGCGCGAGTGCCGAACGTGCTTGCCATCCCTTGGCTGGAATCCGGACCAATCATTCCCGTCCCCGGTCGGCCGGTAGCACCGGCCAGACATGCGCTGAAACTAGCGAGACGACGCGTTAGAAATCCATTTGTATGGCGAGGGAATGGGGGTCGATGCGACATCCGTGGCCGCAGCATCTGCGCGCGACGGGCGATGGGGTGCGTCGTCGACGCACCCGAGAGGACGATCGAGACTCAGATGCCGGGCGGCGTGTGGGTGAACAGGGCGACGAAGGCGGTGCCGCTGGCATCGACGGTGATCAGCAGGCCCTCGCCGCTGCGCGGATCACCGCCGAACCAGGTGCCGTTCATGAAATGGCTGGTGGTTGTCTGCGCGAAGCCGGCCTGCTGGCACTGGTCGGTGAAGGCGGTCGCGACCAGCAGCTGCAGCGGATAGCCGCCGGTGCCGAAGCGGGCGGAGCTGTCGCCGGTCGAATCCCAGCTGTAGTTGGCGGACTGGCAACCGGTGAAGTCGATGCGGATCGAACCCCAGCGCTTGCGGACGACGTCGGCGGGATTGAAGCCGCTGCCGAACACGGTGCCGGTGGCCGACACCATGTCGATCGCGATGCTGCGGCCGCTGACCTTGCCGGCGCCGACAACCCAGTACTGGCTGCCGATCTGCGCGAGGTCGGCATTGCTGGTGAGCAGGCTGACGTAGACGCTGTTGGCGAGTCCGTGCGCTTCGCCGGCCGGGGGCAGTGTGCCGATCAGGCGGCCGCTGCTCGCTTCCAGCACCGAGACGAGGTCGCCGTCGCCGGCGACGAGCAGGCGATTGTCGTTGGTGTACGCGAGTCCCAGCGCCGAACCGGGGTTGGCGAACACCCCGAGGAACGCGCCGGAAACGGTGCTGTAGCGGAGCACCTGGCCGGTGCCCTCGGACGACACCAGCATCGTCTGGCCACCCGGCTCCAACAGAACGGCGCGGGTGTGGCGAAGCCCGCCGCTGCCGGCCGGAACGAGGACGGTGGTCGCGCCGCTGGCGGGGTCGTAGCGCAGAACCGAATTGCTGTTGTAGCTCGGGATGTAGAGCTTGCCGTCGGAGCCGAAGATCATGCCGTTGTCCGGGCCGTTGAGGCCCGCGGTGCGCGCGGGCACCGGCGTGCCGAGCAGCGCGCCGGTGCGGCCGTCGTAGCGGCGCACCTCGTCGGCGTTGAAGCCGCCGATGTACAGGTCGCCGTTCGGCGCGAACGCGAGGCTGGTCGGGTGGAAGGTCGTTCCGGTGTCGATGAAGATGTCGACAAAATCGAGGGATTCCGCGTCGTAGCGCAGGATCTTGCCGGTCTCCTCGCTGACCACGTAGAGCTTGCCGTCCGGGCGGGCCTGGGTCGCCATCGCGCCGTGGATGCGGTTCTGGCTGTCGAGAAGCCGCTGGAACGCGCCGGTGCAGGCGTCGTAGACGTAGACGTTGGTGAAATAGCCGCTGACCAGCATCCTCCCGGCGGCGCAGCGGGCGGCGGCATCGGCGGGAGCCAACGACAGGGCGACGACGAGGAGGGCGGCGAGACGGAACAAGAGCGGGCGCAGGGCGGGGAACGGCATGGCGGTCTCCGGTAGGGATGCCCCAGGGTGGTCGTACCGGGCCTCCGTTTCCGGGTCGGCGGGTTCCGTTTTTTCTCCCTTTTGGGCTGGCAGGTGGCTACGGCGCGAGTCGCGGCGCGGAATCCGCTAGTTTTCCCGGATGGCGCCGACGACTCCCGCCCCCCCATCGGCCCGGTTGCGTATCGGCGACTGGGACTTCATCGCCGAGCGCCACGAACTCGCGCGCGGCGCCGAGGTCGTGCGTCTGCCGCGCCAGCAGTCGCTGCTGCTGCTCCGGCTCGCGCAGGCACCGGGGCAGGTGCTGTCGCGGCAGACCCTGCTCGACGAGGTCTGGTCGCGGCGGGTGGTCGAGGACGACGTGCTGTCGCGCGCGATCGCCGAGCTGCGCCGAGCGCTCGGCGACAACCCGAAGCAGCCGGCCTACATCGAGACCATCCCGAAGTCCGGCTACCGGTTGTGCGCGACGGTGCGGGCCGTCGACGCGACTGAGCCGGCGGCCCCGGCGGTCGCCGCCACGGCGCCGCCCGGCGCCGGAGCGCCCCTGGGCTGCTGGCGGGCGCGGCCCTGCTGGCCGCGGTCGCCGTCGTCGGACTGCTGAGACCGGCCGGCGCGGGACGGGCCGCCACCGTCGCGCAGTTCGCCGCCGCGCGGCCGCTGACCAGCGGTGCCGGGCTGGAAAACCGCCCGGCGCTGTCCGCCGATGGCCGCTGGCTGGCCTACCTCGAGCAGCGCGACCTCGAGGACTACGGCCACCTGGTGCTGCAGTCCGTGAACGGCGGCGCGCGCGAGCTGATCGACGATCGCGGTGCCGACAACGACGCTCCGGCGCTGTCGGATGACGGCACCCTGCTCGCCTGGCTGCATCTCGAGGCGGGACGCTGCCGGCTGCTGCTCCGGGACCTTCGCGGGCGGAGCACCCGCGAGCTTGCCGACTGCGCGCGGCAGCCGCGCTCGGCGCCGCTGTTCGTCGACGATGCGCGCCGACTCGTCTTCACCGCGCCGCCCGCTGCCGCCGGCGAGGCCGCCGCGCTGTGGCAGATCGATCTCGCCGATGGCACCCTCGTCCAGCTCACCCATCCGCCGCGCGCCGGCGGACCGGACAGCGACCCGGCGCTGCGACCCGGCGGCAACGAGATCAGCTTCGCTCGCGGCCTCGAGGGCGAACAGGTGCTGCTGTCGGTAGAGCGCGATGGCGGCCGCCTCGCCACTCTCGTCGACGACGCCAACCGGCTGCAGGGCCACGCCTGGAGCGATCACGATCACCTGATCCTCGCCAGCGACGCACTCGGCTTCCGCGCCCTCATCGCGCTCGACCTGCCGCGCCGCGGCCAGACCCTGCTCGGTGCCCGCGGCGGCGCCTGGCCGCGGCGCGCGCGCGACGGCAGCGTGGTCTTCGAGCAGTCCAGCATCGATGCCAACATCTGGCGGGTCGGAATCGGCGGCAACGCCGCGGCGGCGGTGAAGGTGGTCGCCTCCAGCCGCTACGACGCGAGCCCGGCGCTGTCGCCCGACGGCCGGCGACTGGCCTATGTCTCCACCCGCAACGACTACGAGCAGGTGTGGCTCGCCGACGCGGACGGCCGTCACGAGCGGCTGCTGGAGCTCCCCGGCGACGTGCGCTGGACCCGGCCCAGCTTCCTGCCGGATGGCCAGGGTCTGCTGCTCACCTGCTACGACCGGGAATCGCATACCCACCTGTACCGCTATCGCCTCGCGGACGGGGCGCTCGACGAGCTGGCGGGCAGCGGCACGATGCCCGGCTCGGCGCAGGCCGACGATGACGGTCGCAGCGTGTACTTCGTGCGCCGCGACCCGGGCGGCCCGCACCTGATGCGCTGGCCGCTTGCCGGGTCTGACGAGCTTTCCGGGGCATTCACGATGGCGGAGCCGGAACCGGTCGCAGGCACCGACGGCATCGACCAGTACCGCGTCGGCGGCGGCCGCTTGGTCTATTCACGGATCGGCGAACGCGGCATCCGGGTGCGCGATCTCGCCGGCGGCGCCGAGCGCACGCTGCTCGACGATGTGCCGCTGCTGTCGCGCTTCGGCTGGACGGTGGCCGGATCGCGGATCTACGTCAACGCCTACGTGGACGGCCACTGGACCGTGCTGTCGCTGGATCTCGCCGGCGACGGAGATCGTCGGGTGGAAGCGACCGACCTCGTCGCCGATGCCGTCGGCCCCGCGCTCGCGATCGGTAGGGACGGGCAGTGGCTGTACTACGCGCGGACCGATGCGGTCAGCATGGACCTTTATCGGACGCCGGTGCCCTAGGGCGGACCGAGGTCCGCGCTCTCACTCCTTCGTCCGGACGAGAGGTGAAGTGGGGCGCCCGCAGCGCCAGATGAGCCTCCGGAGAGTCTGGTCACGCGAATCGTGCCGCCCGACGCGGAGCCACGACCGTTGGACGTCGTGGACGAGTCGGGGCGGTCGTGGGAGCGGCCGGGGTGTTTCGCTGCGCTCGAAACGAAACGGCGGCCCAGGGGCCGCCGTCGTGCGTCGTCGTGCGGCACCTGGACCGCCGCTCATCCCAGGGCGGCGCCTGTGCCGCTCCTGGCATGGAGCAACGGCAGCGGGCCGGGGCCCGCTCTACATCGCCTTCTTCGGCTCGTCGACCAGCGCGAAGCCACGCACGCGGGCGGCGAGCTTGCTGTCGGCACGCAGGAAGTCGATCGCGTCGGACAGCACGTTGGCGGACTCGCGCAGCAGCACGTCGGCCTTCTCGTCCTTCTTCGCCGTGTCGTCGTCGCTGCCGTCGGACTTCGGCGCGTTGCGCGCGCGCTCGTCGGCGGACAGGCCGTCGTCGACCAGCGCGAAGCGGTCGTCCTTGTCGTCCTTCTTCGCGCCGTCCTCGCCGCGCGCCTTCGCCTGCTCGGCGAGCCACGCGTCGCGCTCCTTCTTGCGCTCGGAGCGACGGGCCTCGAGCGAGTCGCGCTCGGCCTTGCGCTTGGTCTCGAGCAGCGAGATGGTCTTGTCGGCGTGCTGCTTCTTGTATTCGTTGAGGTCGTCCAGCCACCACTGGAATTCGCGGTCCTTGCCGACGCGCGCCTCGTGGCGACCCGACAGCAGCGGCACCAGCTCATGGAAATCGCCGCGGCCGGAGTACTTCGCCGCCGCGATCTCGGTGTAGGGCAGCGCGTTGTCGTAGGAACTCTCGCCCCATTCCTTCGGGTCGTAGGTCGCCGGGAAGGCGACGTCCGGAACCACGCCCTTGTGCTGGGTGGAGCCGCCGTTGACGCGGAAGAACTGCGCGATGGTCAGCTTCACCTCGCCGTACTTCGGGGTGTCGTTGTTGGCGATCTGGTCGAGGTCGATCAGGTTCTGCACCGTGCCCTTGCCGAAGGTGTTCTCGCCCAGGATGATCGCGCGGCCGTAGTCCTGCATCGCCGCGGCGAAGATCTCGGTGGCGGACGCGGAGCTGCGGTTGACCAGCACCGCGAGCGGGCCGTCCCACACCGCGCCGGCATCGGTGTCTTCATTGACCTCGATGCGGCCGGTGGAGTCGCGCACCTGCACGACCGGACCGCGGTCGATGAACAGGCCCGACAGTTCGGTCGCCTCGGACAGCGCGCCGCCGCCGTTCTCGCGCATGTCCATCACCACGCCCTCGACGCCGTCCTTCTTCAGTTCGCGCAGCAGGCGGGCGACGTCGCGGGTCGAGCTGACGTAGTTCGGATCGCCGCGGCGCTGGCCCTCGAAGTCGTGATAGAAGGTCGCCAGCGTGATCACGCCGATCTTGCGGCTGTGGCCGTTGACGGTGAGGTCGATCACCGACTTCTTCGCCGCCTGCTCTTCGAGCTTGACGGTGTCGCGCTTGATCTCGACCCGCTCCGGCTTGGCATCCGCGCCGGCGCCGACCGGCAGCACGTCGAGCGCGACGATGGTGCCCTTGCTGCCGCGGATCTTCTCGACCACGTCGTCGATGCGCCAGCCGATCACGTCCTGGGTCGTCGACTTCTCGCCCTGGCCGACGGCGACGATGCGGTCACCCACGTGGATCTTGCCGCTCTTGTCGGCCGGTCCGCCCTTCACCACGGTGCGCACCGTCGTGTAGTCGTCTTCCTTGTTCAGCACCGCGCCGATGCCCTCCAGCGACAGCTTCATCTGGATCGAGAAGGCGTCGGCGGCGCGCGGGCCGAGATAGTTGGTGTGCGGCTCGATCGCCATCGCGTAGGAGTTGAGGAACATCTGGAACACGTCGCGGTTGTCGATCTCCGTGATCCGGTCCTGGTACTGCTTGTAGCGCTTGTCGAGCGTCTTCCGGATCTCCTCCGGCGACTTGCCGGCGAGCTTCAGGCGCAGCCAGTCGTTCTTCACGCGGCGGCGCCACAGGTCGTCGAGCTCGGCCTTGTCCTTCGCCGCCGGCGCGTCGTGGCGGTCGACCTGCAGCGATTCGTCGACGGTGAACTCGAAGCCCTTCGGCAGCAGGCCCCGCGCGTAGTCGCTGCGCTCGTTCACCGCCTCGCGGTACTTCTTGAAGATCGCGAATGCCGGGGTCAGATCCTCCTGGTAGATCGCGTCGTCCAGGGTGTTCCGGTAGGTGTTGAACGCGTCGAAGTCGGCCTGGGTGAAGAACAGCTTCTCGCCATCGAGGGTGTCGAGGTAGCGCTTCAGGATCTGCTGGCTCATCGCGTCGTCGAGCGGTACCCGCTTGTAGTGCCAGCGGGTGAGGTACCGGGTCGCCCACATCGCGGCCTCGCCCTCGCCGAGGTCGGCCTTCAGCGCCTCGACCGGGACCGGCTTGGCGGACAGCGCCAGCGGAGCGATCAGGGTCCCCAGGAGCAGGATGCGCAGTGCGTTCATGAGTGGCGAAACCTCGGTGGAAACGACGACGAACAACAGGGTGATCCAGATCGGATGATGCAGCCGTGAACCGATCCAGACGGGAGCGTCGCGCTTGGAGTGCAAATGCGCGGCCAAGGTTCCCGCCCGGATCAGGCTGGCACGGCGACGACGCCCGCCGCATGTGCCATTTGGTCCGCATGGTAGGACGAACGGACCAGGGGTCCGGACGCCACCTGGGTAAAACCGAGTGTCTTGCCGTAGGCGGCGAGCTCGTCGAACTCCGCCGGCGTCCAGTAGCGGATGACCGGATGGTGGTGCACCGAGGGCTGCAGGTACTGGCCGATGGTGACCATGTCGACCCGGTGGGCGCGCAGGTCCCGCATCGCCTCTTCGACCTGCTCGCGGGTCTCGCCCAGGCCCAGCATGATGCCGGACTTGGTCGGCACCGTCGGGTGCTGGGCCTTGAATTCGGCGAGCAGGCGCAGCGACCAGTCGTAGTCGGCGCCCGGGCGCACCTCGCGGTACAGCGGGCGCACGGTCTCGAGGTTGTGGTTGAACACGTCCGGCGGCGCCGTGGCGAGCTCCGCGAGCGCGCGCTCGAACTTGCCGCGGCCGCGGAAGTCCGGGGTCAGGATCTCGATCTGGATGCCCGGGCTCGCGGCCCGCACCTGGCGGATGCACTCGGCGAAGTGGCCGCCGCCGCCGTCGCGGAGGTCGTCGCGGTCGACCGAGGTGATCACGACATAGCGCAGCTTCATGTCGCGGATGGTGCGGGCCAGCTTGGCCGGCTCCTCGGCGTCCGGCGGCTTCGGCCGGCCGTGGGCGACGTCACAGAACGAGCAGCGCCGGGTGCAGACCTCGCCCAGCACCATGAAGGTCGCGGTGCCCTTGGAGAAGCACTCGTGGATGTTCGGGCAGGACGCCTCTTCGCAGACGGTGACCAGCGAATTGGCGCGCAGCTGCTTCTTCAGTTCGGCGACCGCGTTGGTCGGCGGGATCCGCACCCGGATCCAGTCGGGCTTGCGCAGCAGCGGCCGGGACGGATCGAAGGTGACCGGATTGCGCGAGGTCTTCTCGTGGCCGGTCTGGCGCGCGCCCGGAGTCAGGCTCGGGGGCGCGCCGGCGTCGACCACGGCGAGCGGGATCGACTTCGACAGGGGGGCGTCACTGGACATGGGCGGCTTCGGCGACAGCGGTCAGTTCGGGCGGCGGAACCGCCTCGAAGTGCGGTACGAAATCGAATTGCGTCGCCAGGCGGGCGAGCAGCGCATCGGCCACCACGGCGAGGCTCGCCGGGCCGCCCAAGTCTAGCACCTGGGTCACGGCCAGCCCCTGGTAGCCACAGGGGTTGATCCGGTCGTAAGGCGAAAGATCCATATCGACGTTGAAGGCGAGTCCGTGGAAGGAACAGCCGCGTCGGACGCGCAGCCCGAGGGCCATGACCTTCGCCGGTTCCACGTAGACCCCGGGAGCGCCGGCGCGGCGCGCGGCGGCAATGTTCCAGCCGGCCAGCGTGTCGATCACCGCCTGCTCGATGCCGTCCACCAGCTCGCGTACGCCGAGCTTCATCCGGCGCAGGTCGAACAGCGGATAGGCGACCAGCTGGCCAGGGCCGTGGTAGGTGACCTGGCCGCCGCGATCCACCGGCAGCACCGGGATGTCGCCGGGCGCCAGCACGTGCTCGGGCTTGCCGGCCTGGCCGAGGGTGAACACCGGATCGTGCTCGGTGAGCCAGAGTTCGTCGGCGCTGTCGCCGTCGCGGCGGTCGGTGTAGGCCTGCATCGCGCGCCACACCGGCACGTAGGGCTGCCGCCCAAGACGGCGCACGACGACACGACGCGAGGTCATGGCGGGCGCGCTCAGAGGGTCCAGCGGACGCCCGGGTGGCGACGGACCTCGGCATAGACCGCTTCCAGGTGCGGCCGATCCGGGCAGAGGAAGGACAGGCTGACCGCGACGAAGCGGCCGCCGCGCGACGGGCGCTGGCGCTTGGAGCCGGCCAGGACGGTCAGGCCGCTGTGGTGGACGGCGGCGGTCAGCACCGCCTCGAGGTCGACGTCGGCGTTGCCGACCGCGGTGACCTCGAAACTTCCTGGAAATTGATAGCCCTGCTCGCTCATCCGACCTGAACCTCGCCGAAAACGCCAAAAAAACTCCTCGCGACCTCGACCGGCGCGGCCGCCTGCGCGGTCGATCCGACCCGTCATTGTCGCGGCGCCCCTCAGTGGGTGCCGCCGGGCGGGAAATCAATGGCGGCGGCGCGCCGCCGCCAGTATGCCGGCTTGTCGGGCTGCCGTCGCCCGCCTACGCTGCGCGGCTCACCGATCCGAACCCGTCAGCCGAGCCGAGCGCGTGAGCCGTCCCGACCTCGCCTTTGTCGCCTGTATCGAGGGCAACGCGCTCGAAGCGCAGGCGCTGCTGCTGTTCGACAGCATCCGCCGCTGGGGCGGGCGCTTCCGCGACGCGCCGATCCATGCACTGTCGCCCCGCCGTGGCCCGCCCCTGGCGGCGGCAACCCGCCGCGAACTCGACCGCCTGGAGGTCGTGTTCGACGACCGCGAACTCAACCGCGACGCCCCCGACTACGGCTCCGCCAACCGGGTCGCCGCGGCGGCCTTCGTCGAGGCGCAGTACGGCCATTCGACCCTGGTGGTGCTGGACAGCGACACCGTGTTCCTGCGCGAGCCGCTCGAATTCCTGCTGCCCGACGGCGTGGATGCGGCACTGCGTCCGGTGGATCTCAAGGGCTCCGCCAGCACCGGCGCAGGCGATCCGATGGACGAGTACTGGCGCGCGCTGTGCCGCTCCGCCGCGGTCGACTACGAGGTCGTCCCGTGGTCGAGGACCTTCGTCGACGGACGGCCGATCAAGGCCAGCTACAACGGCGGCCTGGTGGTGGCGCGCGGCGGACTCGGGCTGATGCAGCGCTGGGCCGAGGTGTTCTTCCGCTCGGTCCGCGAAGGATTGCGGCCCTACCGCGAGATGCAGCCGTTCCGGGCCGGTGCCGGCGCGGTCACCTCCGACGTCGGTCGCTACTGGGGCTCGAACCAGGCCGCTCTGTCGGTCGCGCTGTGGTCGGCGACCCGCGGTGTCGCGGAGCTCTCGCCGCGCTACAACTATCCGCTGCACCTGCACGACAGCCTCGATCCCGAGCGGATCGGCCCGGATTTCACGAACCTGGTCCACGTGCATTACCACTGGCTGTTTGCCGAACAGAATTCCGACAACCCGATCTTCGATGCGCCGGGGCCGCTGGATGCGGACCGGCGAGCGTGGCTGGAGGGGCGATTGCCCCTCGTGTGAGCGGGGTGCGCCCTGAGCCAAGACGGCCGACGCCTCGAACTCGGGGCTCGCGCCCCTCGGACGTCGCGGCTGCCGCCCCGCGGAGGTCGCGGCTGACGCCGCTCCTACATCAGTGTCCGACGGCGGCGTCGAAGCGCTGTGCCAGCACGTCCGCGGAGGTCGGGCCCTCGAAGCCGTAGTGCGCCGCCAGCGAGGCGACTTCCGACGGTCCGCGGACGCCGTCGACATCGAAGGTCAACGGGAAATGCCACTGGTCGACCTCGCCCGGCAGGTCGGTCGGGTTGCGCAGGAAGCGCAGACCGGGGTGGGAGGCGCGCAGGCGATCGAGGAAGGCGAGCGGCTTGGTGAACAGGTCCTTCGAGCGTACGTTGACCCAGCCGGTCGGGAAACGCTGTTTCAGTTCCTCGCCCCAGGCATTGATCTCGAGCCACAGGTAGAGGCACTTCTCGACGTCGTTGAAGCCCGGCCAGTGTTCGGCGTAGGCGTCGAAACGGCAGCCCGGGTCGGTCGGCATGATCGCTGCCAGCTCGGTGTAGCGGTCCTTGCGGTACTCGGGCCGGTACAGGTAATGCGAGGCCATCGAATGGGCGAAGCGGATCGGTTCCCGCACCAGATGCACGATCACGAGGTCGTTGCCGTAGCGCTCCTTCAGGAGCGGCAGCCAACCGAACACCGGCCAGCCGGTCTCGATGTAGATCCGGCCCTCGGCGTGGATCCTCTCCACCTCGGCGAACTGGTCGCGCGCCGCCGGATACTCGCGCAGGCGATTGGCGAGGTTGGGCGCCCGCAGGATCTTGCGCGACGCATAGCGCTCGCGGAGCGGCTCGTGCAGCACGACGGCGTTTTCCGGGGCGGCACGGGTCAAGAGCTCGGTCGCGTACTGCGTGCCGCAGCGGCCGGTGGAGAGGAAGTAGACCAGCGGTGTGCCCATGGTGATCGGTTGCTGCGAATCCTGTCGAACGGGGGTCTAGGGTACGTTTACCATTGTTTGAAATTTGTGCACCAGCTCAAGTGCCGGAACATCCGATGTCGACCGGCTGGGGGTCGAAAACGACCGTCCAATCGAACGGCAACGCGCTGCGGGGCCGTCGGTTGACCGTTCGGACTGACGTCCGGACGCCGCCGCGGGCAGAGGGGATCGTGGTCGCTGCTTTGGCCCGTCCGGCGTGCACAGCGCGGCGCGAGCGCCACTCTACAGGGCGGCGGCGACGAACGGGATCTCCGCCAGCGCGCCGCGATGCACGTCGGCGCTGTAGTAGCGAGTGGCGAAGGCCTTGCGGGCGGCGGCTTCGGCCCGGAAGGTGGCGAGCGTGCCGTTCTTCTGCGCCATCGTGCAGCTCCACCAGCCGGTCGGGTAGCAGGGCTGCGGGAATGGCAGGGTGCGCACGGCGGCGAAGCCGGCGCCGCGGATGTGCTCGCGCATCGAACGGATCAGGTCGAGGTGGATCAGCGGCGATTCGCTCTGCTGGACGAGGATGCCGCCGTCGCGCAGCGCCCTGAAGCAGGAGGCGTAGAACGCGGCGTTGAACAGGCCCTCCGCCGGCCCGACCGGATCGGTCGAATCGACGATCACGACATCGACGCTGTCCGGCGCCAGCTCGCGCATGTACTTGATTCCGTCGTCGAACATCAACGTCGCGCGCGGGTCGCCGTTGGACTCGCAGAGTTCCGGGAAGTACTTCAACGCCGCCCGGGTCACGCCCTCGTCGATGTCGCACTGCACGGCGGTCTCGACCGAGGCGTGGCGCAGCACCTCGCGCAGCGTGCCGCAGTCGCCGCCGCCGATGATCACGACGTTGCGCGGATGGGCATGGGTGAACAGCGCCGGGTGCGACATCATCTCGTGGTAGAGGAAGTTGTCGCGAGTGGTGAGCATCACCGCGCCGTCGATCACCATCAGCTTGCCCCAGTCGGTGGTGTCGTAGATCTCGATGTGCTGGAAGGCGGTCTTCTCCTCCCACAGCTTGCCGGTGATCCGGAACGAGATCGCCGAGCCGGAGAATTCGAAGGGTTCCGAGAACCAGTTCTGGTCGAGCGTCATGGCAGCACTCCCGCGGGGTCGGGCGGAAAAAGGGGGCGCGCATTGTAGCGGCGCAAAGTCCCTACAATACGCGCCCCTTTTTTCCGGCTGGAGTCTTCGGGATGAACGAGTCCGCGATCGATCGCGCGCGTCACCTGTATTCGATCGCGCACTGGAGCGAGGGCTATTTCGATGTCGATGCCGCCGGCCGGGTGGTCGCGCGACCGCGCGGCGCCGAGGGGCCGACCGTGGCGCTGACCGAAGTGGTCGCCGCCGCCCACCAGCGCGGCATGCAGTTGCCGCTGCTGATCCGCTTCACCGACATCCTGGGCGACAAGCTCGCTCGCCTGCAGGGCGCGTTCGCCCGCGCGATGACCGAATACGACTACGCCGGCGGCTACACCGCGATCTATCCGATCAAGGTCAACCAGCACATGAGCGTGGCCGGCGAGCTGGTCGACCAGGGCAAGTCCGCGCCAGGTGCGGCGCTGGGCTTTGGCCTCGAGGCCGGCTCCAAACCGGAGCTGATGGCGGTGCTGGCGCTCTCGACCGGCGGCACGGTGATCTGCAACGGCTACAAGGACCGCGAATTCATCCGGCTGGCGCTGATCGGGCGCAAGCTCGGCCTCGACACCTTCATCGTGATCGAGAAACCCTCCGAGCTCGAGGTCGCGCTCGAGGAGGCCGCGGCACTGGGCGTCGAGCCGCTGTTCGGCGTGCGCATGCGGCTGGCCTCGCTCGGCGCCGGCAAGTGGCAGAACACCGGCGGCGACAAGGCCAAGTTCGGCCTGTCGCCGCGCCAGGTCCTCGACCTCGTCCAGACGCTGAAGGCCGCCGGCAAGCTCGACACGCTGAAGCTCCTGCACTTCCACATGGGCTCGCAGATCTCCAACGTGCGCGACATCGCCGGCGGCATGCGCGAGGCGACCCGCTACTTCGTCGAGCTGGCGCGGCTCGGCGTCGATATCCGCTACATGGACGTCGGTGGCGGTCTCGGCGTCGACTACGAGGGCACCCGCTCGCGCTCGGAATGCTCGATCAACTACGGGCTCGACCAGTACGCCGCCACCATCGTCGGTCCGCTGGCGGAGGCCTGTGCCGCCGAGAAGCTGACACCGCCGCGCGTGCTGACCGAGTCCGGCCGCGCGCTGACGGCGCACCACGCGGTGCTGATCGCCAATGTCAGCGAGGTCGAGCAGGCGCCGACCGGCGCGCTGCCACCCGAAGGAAAGGACGAGGCGGCAGCGATCCGTCACCTGCGCGAGGTGCTGGCGGAACTCGACCGCCGTCCGGCGCTGGAGCTCTACCACGAGGCGCAGCACCACCTCGCCGAGGGCCAGGCGCTGTTCGCGCTGGGACAGCTCGGCCTCGACCAGCGCGCACAGCTCGACGACCTGTTCTACGCGATCTCGCACCAGGTCCGCTCGCGGCTGAAGGACACCGAGCGCAGCCATCGCGCGGCGTTGGACGAGCTGAACGAGAAGCTGGTCGACAAGTACTTCGTCAACTTCTCGGTGTTCCAGTCGGTGCCCGACGTGTGGGCGCTGGACCAGGTGTTCCCGATCGTGCCGATCGAGCGGCTGGCCGAGACCCCGACCCGCCACGGCGTGATCGCGGACCTCACCTGCGACTCCGACGGTCGCATCGACCACTATGTCGACTCCGAGGGCGTCGACGCCAGCCTGCCGCTGCACGAGCTCCGCCACGGCGAGACCTATCGCCTCGGCCTGTTCATGGTCGGCGCCTACCAGGAGACGCTGGGCGACATCCACAACCTGTTCGGCGACACCGACTCCGTCGACGTCCGCATCGGTTCGGACGGCGCGGTGCTCGAGCACGCCCGTCGCGGCGACACCATCGACCGCGTGCTCACGATGGTCGGCTACGACCTCGCCGACCTCCGTCGTCGCCTCAACGCCAAGGTCGAGCGCGCCGACCTGACGCCGGGAATGAACGAGCGCCTGAAGGCGGCGCTGGAGCAGGGCCTGACCGCCTACACCTACCTCGACGCTACCCCGTAGGGCCCGCTCCGCGCGCCTGCGCGATGCGTTTCGGCGCAGGCGCGCCGCGCGCCCTACGCCCTCGCCTCGAGCCAGAAGGTGACCGGCCCGTCGTTGACGAGGCTCACCTGCATGTTCGCGGCGAAGCGGCCGGTGGCGACGATGGGGTGCTCCGCGCGGGCGAGCTCGACCAGCCGGTCGAACCAGCGCCGCGCCTCCTCGGGGGCCGCGGCCGAGGTGAAGCTGGCGCGCATGCCCTTCGCGGTGTCGGCGGCGAGGGTGAATTGCGAGACCAGCAGCAGGCCGCCGCCGATGTCCGCAAGCGAGCGGTTCATCTTGCCGGCCTCGTCCTCGAACACCCGGTAGCCCCGCAGGCGTTCCAGCATCCGCCGGGTGCTGGCCTCGGAATCGCCGGGTTCGACGGCGACCAGCGCCAGCAGGCCGCGCTCGATGGCGCCGACGAGTTCGCCGTCGACATGGACGGCGGCGCGGGTGACGCGTTGGATCAGCGAGATCATCGTGGAGTTCTTCCCGGTGGCGCGGACGAGCCGCGGCGCGCGTGGTTGGCGCGACCCGCCATTATCCGCACAATCGCCGGATGACCCTGCGCGTCCGCATCGCGTCGATCGGCCTCCGACTCGCCGCCGCCCTCCCGCTGCGTCTGCTGCACGTCGCCGGCGCGGTGCTGGCGCGTCTGGTGGCGCTGTCGGGCACCCGCGAGTACCGGGTGGCGAAGCGCAACGTCGAGCTGGTGTATCCGGAGAAGTCGGCTGCCGAGCAGCGGCAGTTCCTGCGCGCGACGCTGGCGGAGACCGGCAAGAGCTTCACCGAATTGCCGCCGGTGTGGGCGGGTGATCCGCGGCGCGCGCTGTCGCGGATCCACGCGGTGCGCGGTCGCGAACACGTCGACGCCGCGCTCGCGGCCGGCCGGGGCGTGCTGATCGCGGCGCCGCACCTCGGTGCCTGGGAACTGCTGAATCTCTACTTGTCGACGATCGGCCCGCTCACCATCCTCTACCGGGTGCCGCAGCGGCCGGAATTCGAGGACCTGCTGGTGCGTTCCAGGAGCCGCCTCGGCGCGGAGGCGGTGCGGGCCGAGGCGGCGGGTGTGCGGCTCCTGTTCCGGCGTCTCAAGGAGGGCCGGATGGTCGGCATCCTTCCGGATCAGCGACCGAAGGGCGGCGAAGGCGCCGACGCGCCGTTCTTCGGCCAGCCGACCCGCAGCATGACCCTGCTATCGCGACTCGCCGAGAAGACCGGCGCGCCGGTGATCTTCGGCTTCGCCGAGCGCCTGCCCGCCGCCGCCGGCTATGTCGTGCACTTCGTGCCGGCCGAGGCGGCGATCGCGGATCCCGACCCGGTCGCTGCGGTCGCCGCGCTGCACCGCGGCCTCGAAGCCTGCGTCGCCGTGTGTCCGGCGCAGTACCAGTGGACCTACAAGCGGTTCTCGTTCCGGGAGAAGGGCTCGGGGCCCGATCGGATCTATGGGCGGTGATGGTGGGGTGTCCGGGCGGGACGGAGTTGGAGGTCCGGGATCGGAGCCCAGGGCCCAGGGCTCAGGAAAGGCCGTGTTCCCTCAGTCCCCGTCATTGCGAGGAGAAGCGCGGCGACGACGAAGCAAACCAGCGCCGCTGCTCTGCCACGCGCGACAGCAAGGGCGCGGGCTTGCTTCGCTGCGCCCGCAATGACGGACGCCTTCCGGGCCCGGAGTCCTGACCCCGCTCCATTTCCCGAACGCCCACCCCGTCAACGCGTCCCGGCCTCCCGGCAGACCTCGGCCACCCGCGTCGCCGTGTTGTCCTCGAGGTCGAGGATCCGATAGCGCATGGCGAGCTCCGCATCGACCGCCGGGTCGATGTCGTAGGCCGAGGGGTCCTGCCGGTAGTCGTCGCAATAGCCGGCGACCCGCTCCAGCATGTACGGGCGGAGGAAGCGGTCGTAGCCGTTGCCGTTCAGCGATTCGTCCCAGTAGGCGTTCACGTAGTCGGCGAAGTCGAATGGCCGGCGGATCTCCCAGTGGTCGTCGTGCCAGTGGAGGATCGCCGGCTTGTCCGCGTTGATGCCGGCCTCGAACAGGCTTCTGAAGAAGCGGTGGCCCTCGTAGTTCGAGACCAGGTCGGCATTGGAATACACGCCGGTGGTGACCGAGCCGAAGATCGCGCGTTCGGTGAAGGCCGACTGCCGGGCGGCCTCCGCCTCGCTTCCCGACTTCAGCCAGCGGCGAAAGAACTTGCGGCCCTGCGCGATGAAATGGCCGAGCTTGTCGGTACCGAGGCGCTGGTGGTTGATCATCAGCGTCGGGCCGACGCCGAACAGTTTGTTGACCCGGGTGACCCGGAGCGGCAGTCCGCTGTAGATCGAGCGGTAGCGATCGAGGTTCTGCTTGTCGACCGCCGGCGAGTCCCAGGCCCAGGCCTCGATGTGATGCACCCAGTAGAGCCCGCCGAGCTCATGGTAGACGGCGTCGACCATCTTCATCCGGTCGTGCGGCACGCGCCGTGTCGCGACGATCTTCGCCAGCGCCGCGTTGACGTGCGCGTTCATCACCGCGGTCGAATCGGCGAGCGGCTCGCGGCGATGGCTGTACTGGTCGGTCTCATAGGCCATCGCGGTCGTCGCCAGGGCGACGAACGCGATGGCCCCCAATGACAAGGCCCACGTCCGGGGTCGCCGGAGACGTGGGCCCGCAGAGCCGAGCAATCGAGCGATGCTGTTCAACCGCATTCCGCTCTTCCAGGGGGATTTCGCGCCGCAGGCGCGAAATCCCCTAGTCGAAGCGATAGGCCATGTTGATCATCGTGACCTTGCGATCGCCGCCGCCGAACTCGACGTGGATGTCGGACGAATCGGAGAAGCGATAGCGCGCGCCGGCCGTCGGGCTGAATTTCTTCTCCTCGCGCAGGCGGACGTCGAACGGCACGCCGCCGACCACCGGCAGGACGATGTTGCCGTGGTGGTGCTCGGACAGGTCGAGGTAGAGGCCGCCGACCCAGTAGGCCCAGGCGCCGTCGGCGTAGCCGATCCTGGGCTGCCAGCTCTTCGAATGCACCGAGGAGTCGAAATCGCCCGACAGGTTGGTGTCGACGTAGGTGCCGGTGACCGAGCCGAAGAACTTGTCCACCCCGTAGACCAGGGTGAAGCCGCCGCCGTAGGACTGGCCCGAGTAGCTGATGTTGAGCGTTCCGAGGTTGAACGGCAGGCCGGTGATCGGCACACGCGACAGGTCGACCCGGGTGTCGGCCGAGACGTGGCCATAGACGCCGAACACGTTCAGGAAGGGCAGCACCCAGGCATCGAACTTGAGGTCGCCCTCGCGCACCGAATTCTTCACCCCGATCACGTTCGGGTCGGACAGGCTCACGCCCGGGAGCTGAAATGCCAGCGATTGGATGTCGTAGTTCTGGTACATCGTCACAAAGTCGGCGCTGACGCCATAGGGCTTCGGCAGTTCCCGGTCGCCGGCGATGTCGCGCAGCAGCGGGAACACCGAGTCGCCGTCGGCATGGGCGAGGCCGGGCAGGGCGAGCAACGCGGCGAAAAGCAGATTCCTCTTCATGATGACCTCCGGGGCTGGGGTTCTTGTTGTCGTTGCGTCGGCCCGGCGGCCGGCGTCCCGGCGTCAGTCGCCGTGGCTGCCGTCGCCGTGACCGCTGGAAGAAGCATCGGATCCGGCGCCGCCCGGATCGTCGAACAGGCCGACGGGTTCAGGCGCCTCGGCGCGTTCGTCGGACGCGTCGCGCTCGACCACGATGTCGCGCGCCGGGGTGACGAACTTCTTCGCCTGCTTGGCGGCGTCGTCCGCGGCGTTGACCGCGAGCACCATCGTGCTCTTCTCGTCGGCCGACAGCGCGGTCCAGTGGCAGCCCTTCTCGGCGCCGGCCAGCGCGTACAGCAGGTTGAGGCTCGGCTTGAAGCCGGCCCGCTTGACCTTGAGGAAGGTGCCGAGGGCGCCTTCGCGCGACAGATCGGCGTGGGTGCGCACGCCCACCTGGCGCAGCCAGGCGGCGGACTTCGGGCCGATGTTGAGCAGTTTGTCGTTCATGGCGATGGCGGCCGGTCGGCCTATTTCAATTCGGCAAAGCGCGTGTGCGCGG
Organism: Ahniellaceae bacterium; assembly: GCA_044221335.1. Lineage (GTDB taxonomy): Bacteria > Pseudomonadota > Gammaproteobacteria > Xanthomonadales > Ahniellaceae > JBGAPI01. The sequence goes on along the minus strand of JBGAPI010000043.1, from coordinate 21,691 downwards.
CGATCACCTCGGCACCGGTGTAGCCGGCGGCGGGATCGGGGAAACGCTGGTTCAGGCGCTCGGACTGCGCGCGCACCCGGGCCGCGTTGGCGTCCTTGCCCGGCCCGAACACGCGCAGGCCGATGTCGGAGCAGAAGCGGTGCAGTTCGAAGAAGTAGCGTTCCTGACCACCGGTCAGGAAGGACAGCACCGGCGGACCGCTGGACGGGTCGTGCAGCGAACGGTGCATCCGCATCTCGCGTTCGCTGGCGAGCCGCGAGGCGCTGGCGGCGAAGTCGACGAAGCGCTCGCCGACGTTGGCGGTATCGAGGTCGGAGGCGATCAGCGCCAGCTTCAGGGCCCAGCGGACCTCCGGGGCTTCCCGGTTCGGGACGCCCTCGCGCTCCAGTTCGCGCACCAGCCGCGGTGCCAGCGGGCCGCCGTCGGGCATCGGCGTGCCGGGCTCGACGCCGGGCGGGCGCGGCGGCACGTCGAAGGTGCTGCCGGCGATCATCACCTCGAGCGCGATGTAGAGCGCGCGGTCGACCTGCGGGCCGAAGCCGGCGGCGGTGAGGATGCGATGGGTCTCGGCGATCGACGCGGCCTCGTTGTTGCCGATCACCTGGCCTTGGCCATGGCCATGTCCGTTGCTCGGCTCGCGCTGGCGCAGGTCGTGGCAGGCGGCGAACAGCGACAGCGCGAACCAGTCGGGACCGGGCAGCGCCTCCACCCCGACCTGGTTCAGCACCCGGCCAAGGCGGCGATCGAGGATCTCCAGCGCGTGGTCTTCGTTGTGGTAGTGGTGGAAGTCGTCGCCGAGCGTTCCGTGGCGCATGCCGAAACGGGCCAGCGCCAGCTGCAGCGCACCCTCGGCGCGCTCGAGGTAGGTCAGCGCGGAATCGCCATAGACCTCGTGGTAGATCGAGCGGCGCCGGCGCAGCAGGTCGATGATGTCGGGGCGACGGGAGGCGAGCAGCGCGCGTGCGCTGTCGACGTCCGGGAGGGTGCGCTCCACCGCATCCGCCGGGTAGCCATGACCCAGTCCCAGTATCACGCCGCCTGACCTCGTCCTGACCGCATTCGGGCCGAGTATAGCCCGCATTTTCCGCTTACCGGACCGCTAACACCCGCGCGGTCATGCTGCGCGATCCACCCTGGCGCCGCCCGCGTTTCCGCGTTGACCGCGCCTTCGCCTCCCCGCTATAAAACCCGGCTGCCATGCTGAAACCACGTCCCTACGATGCCCTGCTCACCCTGAAACCGCACGACGCGCGCTACGCGCGGCGGCTGCGCTGGGTGCTGGGTATCGCCTGGGTGCTGTCGGTGACGATCGCCTTCATGCTCGGCATCCGCCACGCCGCCCCGAACTTCGACGAGGCCTTGACCACGGTGGCGAGCCAGGCCGCCGAGATCCGCGACCTGCGCCGCGAGCTCGACGGCACCAAGACCCGCCTCGCCGTGGTCGAGCGGGCCGACCAGGTGTCGCGCGCCGCCAATTCCGACCTCGAAAGCACGCTGAAGGACCGCGAGGACGAGATCGCCTCGCTGCGCTCCGACCTGGCGTTCTACCAGCGCCTGGTCGGCGGCAGCGCCCCGCGCGAAGGACTCGCGGTGCATTCGCTCGGGCTGAAGCCGATCGGCAAGAGCGGCGGCTATTCGTTCCGGCTGACCCTGATGCAGAACCTGAAGAAGGGCGACCGCATCGACGGCAACGTCGACCTGACGGTCGACGGCGTGAGGAACAACCAGCTGGTCACGCTCGACTGGCCGTCGCTGGTGCAGAACGACGGCGCGAAGTCGCTCGCCTTCGGATTCAAGTATTTTCAGCAGCTGGAGGGCAACCTCATGCTGCCGCCGGGCTTCGAGCCCAGCAAGGTCAAGGTGCTGGCCAAGGCCAGCGACGGCCAGGCGATCAACAAGGAGTTCGCCTGGGCCGAGGCGATCAACGTGGGGAGGAAGGACGATGTTCGGTAGCAACAAGGACAAGGGTCCCGCGCGGCCGTCGGTGCATGTCGACACCCTGATCGGACAGAAGACCACGCTGCGCGGCGACATCAGTTTCTCCGGCGGCCTCCACATCGACGGGACCGTGTTCGGTTCCGTGGTCGCCGAGTCCGGCGCCGAGGCGGTCCTGGTGATCTCCGAGAAGGGCGTGATCGAGGGCGAGGTGCGCTCGCCGCACGTGGTGATCAACGGCACCGTGCGCGGCGACATCGTCGCCGCCGAGCGGATCGAACTCGCGGCCCAGGCCCGGGTCAACGGCAACATCTACTACAAGATCCTGGAAATGCAGGCCGGTGCCCAGGTCAACGGCCAGATCGTGCGCGAAGATGAGCCGCGCAAGCAGCTGCCGAAGCCGGAAGCGAAGCCGGCGCCGAGTCCCGAGGGCCGCGCGGACTTCCTGTCCGCGGTCGGCGAGGGACCGGCGGAAGCGGCCGGCGAGGAAGCGAAGGCCAGCAAGAAGCGCGCTTGAATTCACGCGCCGGAGAACCACATGGCGAGCATGACCGAGACCCCCAGCTACCAGGACGCGACCGAGGCGCCGCTGGTGTTCACTTCCGCCGCCGCGGCGAAGGTCGCCGCGCTCATCGCCGAGGAAGGCAACCCGGCGCTGAAGCTGCGCGTCTACATTTCCGGCGGCGGCTGCTCCGGGTTCCAGTACGGCTTCTCGTTCGACGACGCGTCGGCCGAGGATGACCTCGCGGTGTCGACCGACGGCGTCACCCTGCTGGTCGATCCGCTGTCCCTGCAGTACCTGATGGGCGCGGAAATCGACTACAGCGAGTCCCTGACCGGCGCGCAGTTCGTGATCCGCAATCCCAATGCCAAGACGACCTGCGGATGCGGCTCCTCGTTCTCGGCCTGATCCCGGCTCCCCGTCGCTGATGCCCTATCCCGATCGCGAGCGGCCCTACGTCTTCGCCGGCCGCGGCTTCGACCGCGCCACTCATCGCCGCACCGATGGCGACTGGCTGCGCGCCGCCTGGGTCGCCGGCAACAGCCGCTGCCTGGTGCTGCGCGCCGACGGCCAGGTGCTGGTCGACACCGGCGCCGAGCGCCTGGCCTGGCGTCAGCCCACCCCCGGGACGGCGACCGCGAGCTTTCTCGGGATCGATGGCGAGGCCGCGCTGTTCGCGGCGCTCGACACCGACATCCAGCCGACGCTCGCCGCCGGCGAGACCTACATCGACCTGCGCAGTGCCGCGACCCGCCTGCCCGGCGCCGAGGCCGGGCTCGCCGCCTACGCCCGGGCGCTGCTGCACTGGCAGTCGCGCAAGCGCTTCTGCGGCCGCTGCGGAGCGCCGACCCGGATCATCGAGCAGGGCCACCGTGCGCAGTGCAGCGATGCCGCCTGCGGCGTCGAGTATTTCCCACGCACCGACCCGGCGATCATCGTCCTGGTCTCCGACGGCGAGCGCTGCCTGCTCGGTCGCCAGGCCTCCTGGCCGGCCGGGCGCTATTCGACGCTGGCCGGCTTCGTCGAGCCGGGCGAGACGCTGGAGGACGCGGTGCGCCGCGAGGTGGCCGAGGAGACCGGCGTCGGCGTCGGGCGGGTCGACTACGCCGGTTCCCAGCCCTGGCCGTTTCCGGCCTCGCTGATGCTGGGCTTCTTCGCCGAGGCGGTCGACAGCACGATCGCGGTCGGCAGCGAGCTCGAGCACGCGCGCTGGTTCTCGATCGACGAACTCGACGCCGAGCTCGCCGCGGGCAGCCTGCTGCTGTCCCCCCGGCTGTCGATCGCGCGATGGTTGCAGGAGACCTGGTACCGCAAGATGACTGGCCGCGACGTACCGTCCTCGTCCCGGAAGGGTTGATCGCATCGATCCGTACGGACGTTTCCCCAGTGTCGAACCGCGGCGGGCCGCTTTACAGCGTCATCGGCCTCCGCTCGAATAAGTCCCTTTCCGTCCGGTTGTCCGCCATGCCCCTGGTCTACCTGTCCCTGGTCCTGCAGTTCGTCTGCCTCGTGCACATGGTGCGCAGCGGCAAGCCGTACTGGTGGATCTGGCTGATCATGCTGGGGTCCTATCTCGGCGTGGCGGTGTACTTCTTCACCCAGATCCTGCCGGAACTGCGCCACGACCCGATGGCGCGGGCGGCGGTGCGCAACGTGCAGAAGAAGCTCGACCCGGAGCGCGACCGCAAGCGCATCGCCGCCCAGCTGGAGGTCGCCGACACCGTCAGCAACCGGATCAGGCTCGCCCAGGAATGCCTGGAGCTCGGCGACATGCTGTATGCGGAAGAACTGTTCGGCTCCTGCCTGAAGGGCCCGCACGCGACCGATCCGGACATCCTGCTCGGGCTCGCGAAGGCGCAGTTCGGGCGCGGCGACGCGGCGGCGGCGAAAAAGTCGCTGCAGGAACTGATCGCCGCCAACCCCGATTTCAAGTCCGAGGAGGGGCACCTGCTCTACGCCCGCAGCCTCGAGGGTCTGGGTGACGTGCAGGGGGCTCTGCACGAGTACTCGACGCTGTCGCTGTCCTATCCCGGCGAGGAAGGCCGCGCCCGCTATGCGCTGCTGCTGAAGCGCTCCGGCCAGCTGCAGGAGGCGCGCCAGGTGTTCGAGCAGATCGTCAAGCGGGTCAAGGCGGCGCCGAAGTACTACCAGCGCACCCAGAAGGAGTGGGTGACGCTGGCGCAGGAGCAACTCCGCGCCTGAGGCCCCACGACCGGGCGGTTTTCGTCCCGATCGCTCTCCGTCGGCTCTCCTGGGCCGCGACCTGCCCTCGATTTGCCCGAAATCACGTTCGGACGATCGCCATGAATCTTGCGACAGCCGGGAGCGGCGGCTATCATCCCGCGGCTCTGTCGCCCGGATTTTCGTCCGGCGGCTTCCGGATGGTCCGAAGGTTCCTGTCGTGCGCGGCGCTAACAACAGCATTGCAAGCGGCAGGCGACTGGTGGCCCGGGTGGTGGTCTGGCAGCTCGGCGCCGCCGTGCTGGCCGCACTCGCCTTCGGAATGGCCGGACTCGGGTCGATGGCGGCTGCGGCGTACGGTGGACTCGTCGTCGCGCTCGGCAGTGCGGTGTTCGGCTGGCGGCTGTTCGCGCCGGGCGTGGCACCGGTGGCGCGCCTTGCGCGCTCGCTGTATGCGGCTGAAGTCCTGAAATGGCTGTTGACGGTCCTGGCGCTGTGGTTCGCGCTGACCCAACTGAAACTCCCGGGCCTGCCCCTGATCGTGGGGATGATCGCGGCGAACGTCGCGTTCTGGCTCGGGATGACACGAATCAAATGACGCTTTGGGATCCCTCATGCTGCTCACGCGCATCGAAGAAGAGGCAGGTCACGCTCCGGCGAACATGACCGAGTACATCAAGCATCACCTGCACCATCTGCAGGTGAAGCTGCCGGGCACCAACGTCCTGGTCAACCTCGACAGCATCGTGTTCAAGGTCTCGATCGCGCTGCTGTTCGTGCTGGTGTTCGTCCGCGTCGCGCAGCGCTCGACCTCGGGCGTGCCGGGCAAGCTGCAGTGCTTCATCGAGATGGTGGTCGAGTTCGTCGACGGCCTGGTGAAGGAGACCTTCCACGGGCGCAGCAAGCTGATCGCGCCGCTTGCGCTCACCATCTTCTGCCTGGTGTTCATGATGAATTTCATGGACATGCTGCCGGTCGACCTGCTGCCGGCGGTGGGCGAGAAGACCGGTCTGGTCGAGTTCCTGCGCGTCGTCCCGACTGCCGACCTCAACACCACCTTCGGCATGTCGATCACCGTGTTCCTCTTGATCCAGTACTTCGGCATCAAGCACAAGGGCGTGGTCACCTTCTTCGGCGAATTCTTCACCGCCCCGTTCCATGCCCACAGCGTCCCGGGCAAGATCGTGATGGCCGGCCCCAACCTGCTGCTCCGCCTGATCGAGGAAGGCGTGCGTCCGCTGTCGCTGGCACTGCGTCTGTTCGGCAACATGTACGCCGGCGAGCTGATCTTCATCCTGATCGCCGCGATGACCCTGGGTTCCTCGCTGTCGCACGGGATGACCTGGGTGATGGCCCCGATGCAGCTGATCGCGGGCTTCATCTGGACCGCCTTCCACGTGCTGGTGATCACCCTGCAGGCCTTCATCTTCATGATGCTCACGGTCGTGTACCTGAGCATGGCGTCCGAGCGTCACTGATTTCGTTTCGTCTTCATCCTTCAACTTGTTCTTTTCACGGAGAGTGCTATGGAAAACGCTGCCCTTATCGCCCAGGTCATGAGCTACACGCTCATCGCTGCGGGTCTCCTGATCGGCCTCGGCGCGCTGGGTACCGCCATCGGCTTCGCCCTGCTCGGCGGCAAGTTCCTCGAGGGTTCCTCGCGGCAGCCGGAGCTGGCCCCGATGCTGCAGACCAAGATGTTCATCGTCGCCGGCCTGCTCGACGCGGTGCCGATCATCGGCGTCGCCATCGCGCTGCTGCTGATCTTCTCGAATCCGTTCCTGTCGGCCCTGGGCATGAAGTAAGCGGCCCAGCCGCTTCGTTCCGCCGTCGGCACTGCGCTGACGGCGTTACCAGGAGTCCAACATGAGTATCGGATTGACGCTGATCATCCAGGGCCTCGCGTTCTTCGCGGTGGCTTGGATGGTGATGACCTTCGGCTGGCCGCACATCATCAAGGCCATCGAGGATCGTCAGAAGAAGATCGCCGACGGCCTCGCCGCGGCGGACCGCGCCAAGGACGAGCTGGCGAAGGCCGACGCGCAGGTCGCCGACGAGATCCGCAAGGCCCGCGTCGACGCGCAGCAGATCACCGAGCGCGCCCACGCCCAGGCCAGCCAGATCGTCGACAAGGCGAAGGAAGACGCGGTCGCGGAAGCGGCCCGGCAGAAGGCCTCGGCGGAAGCCGAGATCGCCTCGCTGTCGGAACGTGCCCGCGAGACGTTGCGCGGTCAGGTGGCGGCGCTGGCGGTCAAGGGTGCCGAGAAGATCCTCGGCCGCGAGATCGACGCGGCGCGGCATCGCGACCTCCTCGACAACCTCGCCCGCGAGATCTGAGCATGAGCAGCGCGCACACCATCGCCCGTCCCTACGCCCGCGCGGCGTTCGAACTGGCCCGTGCTGCCCAGGCCCTGCCGACCTGGTCGGCCCACCTGCAGTTCTCGGCCGCCGTCGCGGCCGACCCGCAGGCGAAGCCGCTGATCGGCAACCCGCGGCTGTCGGCGTCCGACCTCACCCGGCTGCTGGCGCCGGAAGGGGTCGCCACCGACAGCACCTACGGCAACTTCCTTGCCACCCTGGCCGCCAACCGGCGTCTGGGCTACCTCGCCGAGATCGCCGAGCAGTTCCTGGCGCTGAAGCGGGAGTCGGAGGCGGTGCTGAAGGTCGTGGTGCGGACCGCGGTGCCGATGGAATCGGCGCAGGCGGTGGCGTTGAAGACGGCATTGCGCAAGCGGTTCAACCGCGACATCGAGCTTGCGACCGCGGTCGATCCTTCGCTGATCGGCGGCGCCGTGATCGACGCCGGCGAAACCGTGATCGACGGCTCGGTCCGCGGCCGGCTGGCGCGGATGGCGCAGGCGCTGGCGCAGTAGGACGGAAATCGGAAACGGGGATTCGGGGGCCGATGCTTCCCGACGCCCCGCCCGGTCGACCGGAGTGGAGCTTGGGCATGGGGATTTGAAGCGCGGCGACGCTCTCCGATTCCCCATTCCCGATTCCCCATTCCCAGCTTTCATTTCACCTCGCACGTTCGCGCAAGCGGCGTTGTCCAAGGAAAACGGCACATGGCTACCAGTCTCAATCCCTCCGAAATCAGCGAACTGATCCGCTCCCGCATCGAGCAGTTCAAGATCCAGGCGGAAGCCCGCAACGAAGGCACCATCGTCTCGGTCACCGACGGCATCTGCCGCGTGCACGGCCTCGCCGATGCGATGTCCGGCGAAATGATCGAGATGCCGGGCAACACCTTTGCCCTGGCGCTGAACCTGGAGCGCGACTCGGTCGGCGCCGTCGTCCTCGGCGACTACGAGCACCTGCGCGAGGGCGACACCGTCAAGACCACCGGCCGCATCCTCGAAGTGCCGACCGGTCCGGAGCTGCTCGGCCGCGTCGTCGACGCGCTCGGCAACCCGATCGACGGCAAGGGCCCGCTGAACGCGAAGCAGACCGCCCCGATCGAGAAGGTCGCCCCGGGCGTGGTGTGGCGCAAGTCGGTCGACCAGCCGGTGCAGACCGGCTACAAGTCGGTCGACGCGATGATCCCGATCGGCCGCGGCCAGCGCGAGCTCGTGATCGGCGACCGCCAGACCGGCAAGACCGCGCTCGCGATCGACACCATCATCAACCAGAAGGGCACCGGCATTAAGTGCATCTACGTGGCGATCGGCCAGAAGGCCTCCTCGATCGCCAACGTCGTGCGCAAGCTGGAAGAGCACGGCGCGATGGGCCACACCATCGTCGTCGCCGCCGCCGCCTCCGAGTCGGCCGCGATGCAGTACATCGCGCCCTACTCCGGCTGCACCATGGGCGAGTACTTCCGCGACCGCGGCGAAGACGCGCTGATCATCTACGACGATCTCACCAAGCAGGCCTGGGCCTACCGCCAGATCTCGCTGCTGCTGCGCCGTCCGCCGGGTCGCGAAGCCTACCCGGGCGACGTCTTCTACCTGCACTCGCGCCTGCTGGAGCGCGCCGCGCGCGTCTCCGCCGACTACGTCGAGAAGTTCACCGACGGCGCCGTCAAGGGCAAGACCGGCTCGCTCACCGCGCTGCCGATCATCGAGACCCAGGCTGGCGACGTCTCGGCCTTCGTGCCGACCAACGTGATCTCGATCACCGACGGCCAGATCTTCCTCGAGACCGACCTGTTCAACGCGGGCATCCGTCCCGCCGTGAACCCGGGCATCTCGGTGTCGCGCGTCGGTGGCGCGGCCCAGACCAAGATCGTGAAGAAGCTGTCCGGCGGCGTGAAGCTGGCGCTCGCGCAGTACCGCGAGCTCGCCGCGTTCGCGCAGTTCGCCTCCGACCTCGACGCGGCCACCCGCGCCCAGCTCGAGCGCGGCCAGCGCGTCACCGAGCTGATGAAGCAGAAGCAGTACGCGCCGATGTCGATCGCCGAGATGTCGCTGTCGATCTACGCCGCCAACGAGGGCTTCCTCGACGACGTGCCGTTGAACAAGATCCTGTCGTTCGAGAAGGGCCTGCACGAGTTCATGCGCAGCAACCAGAAGGCGCTGATGGACGAGATCGTCTCGACCGGCAACTGGGATGCCAAGATCGAGGGCGTGTTCAAGTCGTCGATCGCCGAGTTCAAGAAGACCGGCAGCTGGTGATTGTGGGGGCGGACCTTGGTCCGCCCGCTGACCGAAAGACGGCGGACCAAGGTCCGCTCTACGGACGAACGACATGGCAGGTACGAAGGAAATCCGCACCAAGATCAAGAGCGTGCAGAACACCCGCAAGGTGACGCGCGCGCTCGAGATGGTCTCGGCGTCGAAGATCCGCAAGGCGCAGGACAAGATGAAGGCGTCGCGGCCCTACGCGCGCCTGATGCGCCAGATGATCGGCCACATCGCCAAGGCCAACACCGAATACAAGCACCCGTTCCTGGTCACTCGCCCGGACGTGAAGCGGGTCGGCTACGTGGTGATCTCGACCGACCGCGGCCTCTGCGGCGGCCTCAACACGGTGCTGTTCCGCCGCCTGATGGCCGACATGCGCGCCTGGCAGGAGAAGGGCGTCGAGATCGACGTCGTCACCATCGGCTCGAAGGCCAACGCCTTCTTCAAGCGGGTGAAGGTGAACCTGGTCGGCTCGGTCACCCACCTCGGCGAGAATCCGCAGATCACCCAGCTGGTCGGCGTGATCAAGGTGATGCTGGACAACTACGAGGCCGGCAAGGTCGACCGGGTGATGCTGTCGTACAACGACTTCGTCAACACGATGACCCAGAAGGCGACCATCGACCTGCTGCTGCCGCTGCCGCCGTCGAGCGAGCTCGAGACCCGCCACGACTGGGACTACCTGTACGAGCCGGGCGCGCAGGAAGTGCTCGACCACGTGCTGACCCGCTACGTCGAGTCGCTGGTCTACCAGGGCGCGCTGGAGAACCTCGCTTCCGAACACGCGGCCCGCATGGTCGCGATGAAGGCGGCGTCGGACAACGCGACCAAGCTGATCGGCACGCTGCAGCTGATCTACAACAAGGCCCGCCAGGCCGCGATCACCCAGGAAATCTCTGAGATCGTCGGCGGGGCAGCGGCGGTCTGACGACCGCCACCGCCTTGTGCAGAGCAGTGTGAACTTGAAGAGCAATCCACGATGACGAATCGGTCCGCCCTCTCCGTCCTTGCCGCCGCGCTCGTCGCGCTGGCGCTGGTCGGTTGCGGCGGAACGTCGTCCGGCACGCCGAAGGCGGCTGGCAATTCGGCGATGCCGCCGGAGTGCGCGGCGCTGCAGAAGCGCATCGCGGCGTGCAAGGCCAACGTGAAGAACGGCAAGTTCGAGATCTCGTTCGACGATCCCAGGTTCCTGCAGTCGGCCGAGGCCTGCCGCGAGGCCGACAAGACGGTCGGGGATCTGGCGAAGATGACCGGGTGCGAGTCGTAGGATTGTTGATGTCACCGCGTGCGCGTGTCGCCGCGAAACCAGTTTCGTTTAGGAGATCGTCATGAGTCAGGGCAAGGTCGTTCAAATCATCGGCGCCGTCATCGACGTCGAATTCCCGCGCGAGCACGTGCCGAAGGTGTACGACGCGCTGAAGGTCGACGGCACCGAGATCACGCTGGAAGTGCAGCAGCAGCTCGGCGACGGCATCGTGCGCACCATCGCGCTCGGCTCGACCGACGGCCTGCGTCGCGGCCTCGTCGCCACCAACACCGGCGAAGGCATCAAGGTTCCGGTCGGCACGAAGACCCTCGGCCGCATCATGGACGTGCTCGGCAATCCGATCGACGAGTGCGGCCCGATCGGCGAGAAGGACCGCTGGGTCATCCACCGTGCGGCCCCGTCCTACGAGGAACAGGCCTCGACCACCGAGCTGCTCGAGACCGGCATCAAGGTCATCGACCTGATGTGCCCGTTCGCCAAGGGCGGCAAGGTCGGCCTGTTCGGCGGCGCCGGCGTCGGCAAGACCGTCAACATGATGGAGCTGATCAACAACATCGCGACCGAGCACTCCGGTCTCTCGGTGTTCGCCGGCGTCGGCGAGCGCACCCGCGAGGGCAACGACTTCTATCACGAGATGCAGGAATCCGGCGTCGTCAACGTGAAGGAGTTCGAGAAGTCGAAGGTGGCGATGGTCTACGGCCAGATGAACGAGCCGCCCGGCAACCGCCTGCGCGTCGCGCTGACCGGCCTCACGATGGCCGAGTACTTCCGCGACGAGGGCCGCGACGTGCTCTTGTTCGTCGACAACATCTACCGCTACACGCTGGCCGGCACCGAAGTGTCCGCGCTGCTCGGCCGTATGCCGTCCGCGGTCGGCTACCAGCCGACGCTGGCCGAGGAAATGGGCGTGCTGCAGGAGCGCATCACCTCGACCAAGACCGGCTCGATCACCTCGATCCAGGCCGTCTACGTGCCCGCGGACGACCTGACCGACCCGTCGCCGGCGACCACCTTCGCGCATCTCGACGCCACCGTCGTGCTGTCGCGAAACATCGCCTCGCTGGGCATCTACCCGGCGGTCGACCCGCTCGACTCGACCTCGCGCCAGCTCGATCCGAACGTGATCGGCGTGGAGCACTATGAGACCGCGCGCAAGGTGCAGTCGACCCTGCAGCGCTACAAGGAACTGAAGGACATCATCGCGATCCTCGGCATGGACGAGCTGTCGGAAGACGACCGTCTGGCCGTTGCCCGCGCGCGCAAGGCCGAGCGCTTCTTCTCGCAGCCGTTCACCGTCGCGGAAGTGTTCACCGGCTCGAAGGGCAAGTACGTGTCGCTGAAGGAGACCATCCGCGGCTTCAAGATGATCGTGGACGGCGAATGCGACGCGCTGCCGGAGCAGGCGTTCTACATGGTCGGCGGCATCGACGAGGCCTTCGAGAAGGCCAAGAGCATGGAGAAGAAGGCCGCCTAAGGCGTCCTTCTTCCCCACTCAACAGCGAGACAATCCATGAGCACGATCCGCGTCGACATCGTCAGCGCCGAAGCCGAGATCTTCCGCGGCAACGCCACCCTGGTGGTCGCCACCGGCGAGATGGGCGAGCTCGGCATCGCGCCGCGCCACGCGCCGCTGATCACTCGGCTGAAGCCGGGCCAGGTCCGCGTCGTCACCGACGGCGGCCAGGAGCAGACCTTCTTCGTCTCCGGCGGCATCCTCGAGGTGCAGCCGCAGGTAGTGTCGGTCCTCGCCGACACCGCGATTCGCGCCGACGACCTCGACGAGGCCGCGGCGAAGAAGGCGATGGAGGAGGCGCAGCGCACGATCGCCAACCGCACCGATGCCCTGGAAATCGCGAAGGCCCAGGCCGAGCTGGCCCAGCTGGCGGCGCAGGTGCAGCTGATCGAGAAGCTGCGCAAGATCCGCCACTGAGGATCGCGCGCTGCGCGATCGATCCCACGGAAAAGCCCCGCGATGCGGGGCTTTTTCGTGGGGCGGGCATTGCCCGCCTTTGCCGAGACGCGTCGCGATGGCGGGCAGTGCCCGCCCAACGACTAGCGGCGCGGGCCGCTGCGGCGTACCGACTCGCGACGAGCGATGGTCATGCGGCCGCGTGGGGTCAGCTCGACCTTGCCCGGACGTTCGCGCACCATGCCGCCGCGCGTCAGCGACTTCATCGTGCCCTCGTCCATGCTGCTGGCGGTCTTCGGATCGCGCGACAGCGACGACAAGGCCTCGAACTCGTTCTTACCCATCGGTCCCGGCATGACACACCCTCGTTGTGGATTGGTGGAAGGTCGCCACGCCCCCGGCGCGGCGGATCGGACGGCACTCTGACGCCAGAACCGGCCGGATACAACAACCTTTGTCACGTTTTCGACCTTCGGGCGGATTCCCGGACAGCCGGGATTCACCCCGGACCGCCCCATCCGGGTGGAATCCGCCGAACCCGTGCTGCGGGCGGGCCGACAACCGGGACGCCGCCATCGGCAGCCGCCAGCAGCTCGGAGCGATCCGCTACATTGCACGGATGACCGAAACCACCGAAGAAGCCGCCATCGAATATCCGGCCCTGGCGCTGAAGAAGGGCGAGGACGCCCGTCTGCGCGCCGGCCACTGCTGGGTGTTCTCCAACGAGATCGACATCCGCAAGACCCCGCTGACCGCCTTCCATCCGGGCGATCACGCGGTCGTGGTCGACCACGCCGACAAGCCGATCGGCCTCGCCTACGTCAACCCGAACGCGCTGATCGCGGCGCGCCTGGTCGGGCGTGGGCTGCGCCATGCCTTCGACCAGTCGCTGATCGTGCACCGGCTGAAGGTCGCGCTGGGCCTGCGCGAGCGGCTCTACGACCGGCCGTTCTACCGCCTCGTCTACGGCGAGTCCGACGGCTTGCCCGGCCTCGTCGTCGATCGCTATGGCGACGTGCTGGTCGGCCAGATCGGCACCGTCGGCATGGAGAAGATGCGCGACGCGATCTCCGCCGCGCTGGTGAAGGTGCTGAAGCCGCGCGCGCTGGTCTGGAAGAACGCCGGCAACGTGCGCAAGCTCGAGGCGCTGCCGGAGACCGTCGAGGTCGTGCACGGCGAGCTCGGCGACGCGCCGGTGCTGGCCGAGGAGGGCGGACTGACCTTCGAGGTCGATCCGATCCACGGCCAGAAGACCGGCTGGTTCTACGATCAGCGCGCCAACCGCGACCTGCTCGGCCCCTACGTCGACGGCGCCCGCGTGCTCGATGTGTTCAGCTACGTCGGCGCCTGGGGACTGCGCGCCGCGGCCTTCGGCGCGGAGGCGGTGACCTGCGTCGACGTGTCCGCGCAGGCGGTGGCGTCGATCGAGGCCAACGCGCGCCGCAACGGATTGTCGGAACGGGTGCGGACGCTGCAGGGCGACGCCTTCGAGGTACTGAAGTCGATGCGCCAGAGCCGCGAGACCTTCGACGTGGTGATCGTCGACCCGCCGGCCTTCGTCAAGCGCCGCAAGGACTTCGCCGAGGGCCGCCTCGCCTATCGCCGGATCAACGAGGCGGCGATGCAGCTGCTCGGCCGCGACGGAATTCTCGTCTCCTGCTCCTGCTCCTGGCACATGCCGCGCAGTGCGCTGCTGGAAGCGATCAACCAGGGCGCGCGCCATCTCGACCGCCAGGTGCAGATCCTGGCTCAGCTGCAGCAGGCGCCGGACCATCCGGTGGTGCCCGCGATCGCCGAGACCGACTATCTGAAGGGCTTCGTCGCGCGCGTGCTGCTGCCATGAACCCCCGGTCGGATAAGGTTCAGCCGTCCGGGTGTCCGATCGCCGGATGATGGACGACGCGAATTCCCCGATCGTCGAGCTGCGCCAGGAACGCGAGGGCGGCGTGCGCCTGGTGCTGGCCGGGCGCTGGACGCTGGCCGAGGCAGCGCGGATCGCGCCCCGGATCGATCGCCTCGGCGGCGGCGCGGTCGGGCTCGACGCCGCCGGCGTGGAAGCCCTCGACACCACGGGTGCGCTGCTGCTGCTGAAGGCCGCGCGTTCCTGCGGCCTCGACGAGGCCGCCTGGCAGGGCGCCGGCCTCGACGCCGGCAAGCTCGCCCTGCTGAAGCTGGTCGACGGCAAGCCGATGGCGGCCTTGCCGAGCGCCTCGAAGCCGCGCGGCCTGTCCGATCTGGTCGCCCGGATCGGCCTGACGTTGGAACACCTCGGCCACCAGAGCAGGGACCTGATCGGCTTCGTCGGCCTGGTGCTGGCGACGCTCGGGCAGGTGCTGATCGGTCGGCGCAAGCTGAGGCTCACCGCCACCGTCTTCCACATGGAGCAGACCGGCCTCGACGCGGTTCCGATCGTCGCGCTGCTGTCCTTCCTGATCGGCGCGGTGGTCGCCTTCCTCGGCGCGACCGTACTGGCGGACTTCGGAGCGGCGATCTTCACCGTCGAGCTGGTCACGCTGTCCTTCCTGCGCGAGTTCGGCGTGCTGATGACCGCGATCCTGCTCGCCGGTCGCTCCGGCAGCGCGTTCACCGCGCAGATCGGCTCGATGAAGAGCCGCGAGGAAGTCGATGCGATCCGCGCGCTCGGCCTCGACGCGGTCGAGCTCCTGGTGATCCCGCGCCTGGTCGCGCTGGTGACGATGCTGCCGATCCTGTATTTCATCGCGGTCGCGGCCGGCATCGTCGGCGGAGGCCTGGTGGGGATGAACGCGCTCGACATCTCGCCCGCAATGTGGCTCGGCCGGATGCAGGAGACCACCGAACTGCACCACTTCTGGGTGGGCCTGTCGAAGGCGCCGGTCTTCGCGTTCGTGATCGCCGTGGTCGGCTGTCTCGAGGGCCTGAAGGTCGAGGGCAGCGCCGAATCGGTCGGCCGCCACACCACCTCGGCGGTGGTGCAGGCGATCTTCCTCGTCATCCTGTTCGACGCGCTGTTCGCGATCTTCTTCATGGAGCTCGACCTCTGAACGCCGCGACCGACCCGATCATCTCGATCCGCGATCTGCGCAACGCCTTCGGTCCGCAGGTCGTGCACGATCACCTCGACCTGGACGTCCGGCGCGGCGAGGTGGTCGGCGTGATCGGCGGCTCCGGCACCGGCAAGTCGGTGCTGCTGCGCACGGTGATCGGTCTCAAGCGACCGGACCGCGGCCAGGCGCTGCTGTTCGGTGCCGATCTCGCGCGGCTGCCGGAGGTCGAGCGCAAGCCCTTCGAGCGCCGTTTCGGCCTGCTGTTCCAGGATGGCGCGCTGTTTTCCTCGCTGACCGTGGCGGAGAACATCAAGGTGCCGCTGGTGGAGTTCTTCCGGCTGCCGCCGGCGCTGCTCGACGAGATCGTCATGCTGAAGCTGCGCCTGGTCGGACTGCCGACCGACGCGGCGCACAAGTACCCGAGCCAGCTTTCCGGCGGCATGAAGAAGCGCGCCGGACTGGCGCGCGCGCTGGCGCTCGATCCCGAGGTGCTGTTCCTCGACGAGCCCACGGCCGGTCTCGACCCGATCGGCGCGGCGGCCTTCGACGAACTGATCCTGACGCTGCAGCGCGCGCTCGGGCTCACCGTGTTCCTGGTCACCCACGACCTCGACAGCCTCTACGCGATCTGCGACCGCATCGCCGTGCTCGCCGACCGGAAGGTGCTGGTCTGCGCGCCGATGGCCGAGGTCGAGCGCTACGACCATCCCTGGATCCGCGAATACTTCCACGGGCCGCGGGCGCGCGCGGCGCGAGTCACCGCGGCACACGCGGTCTGAGACGAAAGGACATCCCATGGAAACCCGAGCCAACCACGTACTGATCGGAACCTTCGCGCTCGTCGTGATCGCGGCCGCGATGCTGTTCGCGCTGTGGATCGGCAAGAGCAGCATCGACCGCGAGTTCGCGGAGTACGACGTGATCTTCAAGGAGGCCGTCACCGGCCTGTCGAAGGGCGGCACCGTGCAGTACAACGGCATCCAGGTCGGCGAGGTGCGGCGGCTGGCGCTCGCGCCGAACGACCCCAGCGAGGTGATCGTGCACATCCGGCTCGGCGCCTCCACCCCGGTGAAGACCGACACCCACGCCAAGCTCGCGTTCACCGGACTCACCGGCGTCGCGATCATCCAGCTGTCCGGCGGTACGCCGGCCGCGGAACGGCTCACGGCGCAGGGCGACCAGGCCTACCCGACCATCATCGCCGACACCTCGGAGCTGGCGCGGATCCTGGCCTCGTCCGGCGAGATCGTCACCAGCGTCAACGACCTGCTGCTCCGGTTGTCGCTGCTGCTGAAGGACGACAATCTCAAGCGGGTGTCCGACTCGCTCGACCACATCGAGAAGATCAGCGGCGCGATCGCGCTGAAGAGCGACGATGCCGGCCGCGCGGTCGCCGACCTCGCCGAGGCCAGCCGCTCCCTGAAGAACACGCTGGCGCGCGGCGAGGCGCTGGCGGCGAAGCTGGAGAACATGTCCGGCAGCGTGCAGGTGCTGCTCGACAACGAAGGCAAAGAGGCGCTTGGCAACGCGCGCGACGCGCTGGCCGCCGCCAACAAGCTGGTGGATCACGTCGACGCGACCCTCGGGGCCAACCGTGCCGCGATCGACAACTTCGCCGACACCGGCCTCGCGCAGATCGGTCCGACGCTGGTCGAGCTGCGCGCGACGCTCGCGAAGCTGGAGAAGGTCGCCGACCGGCTGGAACAGGAGCCGTCGAGCCTCGTTCACGGGCGCGAGACGCCGAAGTCCTACAAGCCGCGCTGAGCGCAGGGAACAGACACTCATGACAACCTCCACTCCGGAAAATCGCCGCCGCGCGGGTGCCGCCGCGATGCTGCTTGCCCTCGCGCTGCTGTCCGCCTGTTCGCTCGCCACCGGCACGCGCGGCGAGGTTGCCGTGTACACGCTCGATGCGGAGGCCGCGCCCTACGAGACGGCCGGCGCCGCGATCGCGCCGCGGCCGTTGCAGCTGGTGGTGACGACGCCATCGGCGAGCGGCACGCTCGGCGGCAACCACATCGTCGTGCGACCGGGCGGCGGCGAGATCGGCGTGCTCGCCGAGGCGCGCTGGGCTGCGGACCTTCCCGACCTGTTGCGCGCCTTCCTGGTCACGCGGCTGACTCGCGGCGGGCGCTTTGTCGCGGTCGTCGCCGACGGCGAGAGCGCCCATGGCGACGTCGCGGTCAGCGTCGACCTCGAGCACTTCGAAGTAGTGCGCGGCCCCGGTGCCGACGAGGTGCGCGTCACCTGGACGGCGCGGCTGATCCGCCCCGACAACGGTCGCGTGCTGGCGACCCGGGTCAGCGACCACCGCGCCGCCGTCGAGGGCCACGGGACCGCCGCGGTGGTCGCGACCATGGCGCGGCTGGCCGGCCAGGCCGCCGACGAACTGCAGGAGGCCGGGCTCGTCATCGAGCCGCGTCCGCGCGGCTGAAATGTCGTTGCGCCGCGCTCGAACCCTGATGTCCGAAACCGGTCGACGTCCGGTCCGTTCGGCGTAGCGACTGCGAAGGACAAGAGGTTCAAGCTGGCATCCCCTCAACCGAGCTAGGATCCAGTCATGTCCGATATCCGCCTCCGTTCCGCCCTGCTGGTGATCGACGTGCAGGCCTCGTTCCCGGCGCGCCCGTACTGGCGCGACGAGGACGCCGCGACCTTCCTCGCCGCACAGAACCGACTGATCGCCGGATTCGTCGACCGCGGACTGCCGGTCGTGCGCGTGCTGCACGTCGAGCCCGACGGCGCGTTCTCGAAGGCGAGCGGCCTGGTGCGGCCGCTCGACGGCCTCGACGCCTTCACGCCGGCGCTGACGCTCGAGAAGCACGCGCATTCGGCGTTCGCCGGCACTGCGCTGGAGTCCTGGCTGCGCGAGCGCCGGATCGACCGGATCGTGGTCAGCGGCATCCGCTCCGAGCAGTGCTGCGAGACCACCAGCCGCCACGGCTCCGACATCGGATTCGCCGTCGACTACGTCACCGAAGCCACGCTGACCTTCCCGATGCAGCACGCCAACGGACGCCAGTACAGCGTCGCGGAGATCAAGGAGCGCTGCGAGCTGGTGCTGGCCGAGCGTTTCGCGACGATCTGCACGGTCGACCAGGCGCTCGTCCGGCTCGACGCCATGCCGGCAGCCGCGGCCGCCTGAGCGATGACGGATCGGCAGCGCCCGCGACAGCGTGAGCCCGGCGGGGCAACCCGCGTCTGGGTCGTGCTGTCGCCGGGCGTGCTGCTGCTCGACCTCGCCGGCATCGCCGAGCCGCTGCGGCTCGCCAACCGCCACGTCGTCGCGTCCGGCGGCGCGCCGCCGTTCGATCTGCGCATCGTCGCTCCTGCGCCGCGGGTGCGCTCGTCGCTGCCGCTGGTACTCGGCCGCAGCGCGGGCCTGCCGAAGCGCGTCGCGCGGGGCGACTGGGTGGTGCTGGTCGGCGTCTCGAGTGCGGCCTCCGAGGCCGGAGACGCGCTGATCAACGAGCGCCTGACGCGCTGGCTGCGCGCGACCGTCGCCGCACCGCTCGAACGTCACGAGGTGCAGCTGTGGACGGTGTGCTCCGGCGCGTTGATCGCCGCGAGCGCGGGCCTCTTCGACGGTCGCGACGCGACCACCCACCATGAGCTCCTCGATGCGCTGCAGCGGATCGCGCCCGGCGCCCGCGTGCTACGCGACCGCATCTACGTGTTCGATGGTCCGGTCGCGTCGAGCGCCGGCATCACCGCCGGCATCGATCTCGCGCTGGCCGCGATCGAGCGCCACTGCGGCCCCGCGATCGCGGCGCAGGTCGCGCAGGACCTGGTGGTCTACTGGCGCCGAGCCGGAAACGACCCGCAGATCTCGCCGCTGCTCGACCACCGCAATCACCTTCATCCCGCGGTGCACCGCGTGCAGGACGCGGTGCTGGCGCGCCCGGCCGCGGACTGGAACGAGGATCGCCTGGCCGGGGTCGCCCACGTCACCGCGCGCCACCTGCGGCGGCTGTTCCAGCAGCATGCCGGCGTCAATCCGCTGGCCTACGTCAACGGCATCCGGGTGGCGCTGGCACGGCAGCGCCTGGCCGCGCACGCGGGAAGCGTCGATCGCGCCGCGGAGGCCGTCGGATTCTCCTCCGCGCGTCAGCTGCGGGCAGCCAGCCGGCGAGCGGCACCGCGCGGAACCCATTGATCGCGACCGTGGTGTGCGGTTTCGGATTCCTGCGTCTTCTGAAGGTGAGGAGCGCCCCGTCGGCGCGCGTCGGGCGCGATCCGGCGCTCGGCCAACGGCGAGGAGTGAACGTCAGGCGCGCCCTGCGCGCCACTGCGAGGCGCGGTCGTAGGGCGCGCATTGCGCGCCATTGCGAGGCGCTTGGCAAGCACTTCCGCTAGCGGCGAGGAGCAGTCGTAGGGCGCGCACTGCGCGCCATCGCGAGGCGCATCATCAGGAATTCCGCTATCGGCGAGGAGCGCCCGTAGGGCGCGCATTGCGCGCCATCGCGAGGCGCATCGTCAGGAATTCCGCTATCGGCGAGGAGCGGCCGTAGGGCGGGCAATGCGCGCCATTGCGAGGCGCATCGTCAGGAAGTCCGCTATCGGCGAGGAGCGGCCGTAGGGCGCGCATTGCGCGCCATTGCGAGGCGCTTGGCAAGCACTTCCGCTAGCGGCGAGGAGCGGACGTCCATGTGCAGGCAGGCAGAAGGCCGCAATCAGCAACAAAGCGGACATGTGATGCCTGACGAATCTATGGAGTAGCGACAGAGGTCGTTTCTGCGTCAAACATGGGGACGACTTCGAGAATCATTGCGAAAGCGCTCGAATCAAGGGTCGACGGTACTCCTGATCCTTCTCGTTCCAGTACACGTGGCCTCCGACGAGGTCGAGGTTGAAGTACGACTCATTATATACCTCTGTACTCACGGGATCCTCGTCCCGACCGAATAGCTTCAATTTGACGGGCTGAGACCTCAAATCGATATCGCCCTGATGCAGCGCAATTACAGTAAAGGATTCCGACTGCACCATGCGACCTTCAAGATCCTCGAGGCCGTAGAGCGCGGCCAACAACCGCAGAAGCCTGTCGCTCTCCTTGCCAATTGAGCGGAAAACGACGCCATTGCGGTAGACATGCTGTTGAATTAGCTTGGCGTCCGCGTCCAGCCCGGACTGAATTCCCTTCACCACTTTGACCTCAAGCCCAACCGGTTCTCCTTGGTGGGAGGCTCTAAGGGTCATCACGTAGTGGGATTGGACTTCAGTGAGAGAAACGATCCTCAAGACGCAATCGACGAAACCTTCTTCGCTAAACTGGTCTAGTATCGGAAGGCTATTCGAGTCATCAATCATTTTCCTGCCTTCTGTACACAGCGTGTAAACCGCAACGGTGGCGCGAATCTGGCACCTATGATGCGTCCGCTTTCAGGCAGGAACCAGACATCGGAACGGTTGGGGAGCCACGTCCGCTCCTCACCGAGAACCGACCTTCCGGTCCTGCGCACTATCGCGCTGGGCCAACCCTAGGCGTCGCGATCGATTTCAGCAATCGCATTGACTGCCATTCGCACGCACTGGTCACATATGTACGCAGACTCGCCGGCGACCATGTGGCGCACCTGATTCTTTCCGCGGCCACAGAAAGAGCAGAAAGGTGCTACTCGCGGCTGACCATTGGGTCTCAACGTGGCGGCTCTACGCTCAATACCCCTGATCTCCGCTGCAAGGCGATCGAGTTCGCGTTGGGCTAGTTGAATTTCGATGCGCTCGCGTTCGTCTGCCATCGCAATGTCCTCGTACGCCGAATGCCGCGGATCATGACTAGACATTTTCGATACATCATCTGTATCGATCCACAATCTGACAAGAGGCTGATGCTGTCGCTCTCCTTGCCGGCGAGATGCGTGGTGTCGATGTCGCAGTGGCCGAGCTCTGACGTCTGCTCTAGCCCGAACCGGTCATCGGCCTAGCCAACGTCCGACGTCCGCTCCTCGCCGATAGCGGAATTCCTGACGATGCGCCTCGCGATGGCGCGCAATGCGCGCCCTACGGCCGCTCCTCGCCGATAGCGGAATTCCTGATGATGCGCCTCGCGATGGCGCGCAGTGCGCGCCCTACGACCGCGCCTCGCAGTGGCGCGCAGGGCGCGCCCGACGTTCACTCCTCGCCGTTGGCCGAGCTCCGGATCGCGCCCGACGCGCGCCGACGGGGCGCTCCTCACCTTCAGAAGACGCAGGAATCCGAAACCGCACACCACGGTCGCGATCAATGGGTTCCGCGCGGTGCCGCTCG
>JBGAPI010000042.1:0-46362 GCA_044221335.1 Ahniellaceae bacterium | reverse complement strand
CAGCGCCACGGTCGCCAACAGCATCAGCAACTCGACGAATGCGTTGGTCGCCGGCATCGCCTCGAGCTCGACGTCGACCAGTGTCACCATCGCCAACAACACGGTCGCGAACCTCACGACGACCGGCACGTCGACCGCCAATTTGATGGTCGGCATTGCAGCGTCCGGGGGCAACAACACCATCACCGGCAACACGATCCGCAATTTCACGTCGTCGAGCACCGCGACGGGTGCCCAGAGCGCGGCGAGCTTCATCGGCATCAGCCTGACGTCGGGGCTCGTGGGTCAGACCATCTCGCAGAACGTGATTCATTCGGCTAGCAACCTGGCTGCGAGCGCCACCGTCTCGATGACCGGCATCTATTGGTCGAACAGCTCGAACTCGGCGACGACCAACATCGTCGAGCGCAACCTGGTCCACAGCCTCGCGACGACCAGCACCGGCGCGGCGATCCTCAATGGCCTCTACACCTTCAACGGCGGCACGACCTTCCGCAACAACATGGTGCGGCTGGGTATCGACGCCGCAGGCGGCAACCTGGCCTCGGCGAACCTGATCATCAACGGCATCCAGTCGGATACCGTGTCGACGGCCATCAACAACTTCTACTACAACAGCGTCTTCGTCGGCGGAACCGGCGTGAACACGGGTGCTGCGAACACCACCGGCTTCAAGCGCGTCACCACCGACACCAGCGATTTCCGCGACAACATCATCGTCAACAACCGCTCGAACGGCACCGGGACGGGCAAGCACTATGCGATGAACCTGAACGCCATCACGACGTTCACCTCGAACGGCAACGACTTCAACCAGACCGGAACGGGGGCGGTCTTCGGCGTGGTGGGCGTCACCGACTCCGCGACGTTCGCCGCGTGGAAGACGGCGACCAGCCAGGACGCCAACAGCTTCTTCAGTGATCCGCAGTTCCTCAGCCCGACCGGATCGGCGGCGACCGTCGACCTGCACATCAATCCCGCGGTCGCGACCCTGATCGAGGGCAACGGTGTCGTGGTCTCTCCGCCGACGGATGACTTCGACGGCCAGACGCGCAGCGGTCTCACGCCGGTCGACATCGGCGCGGATGCCGGCAACTTCACCGGCATCGACCTGACGGGACCGGTGATTTCCTACACCCCGCTGAGCAACACGCTCAGCACCTCCAATCGCACGCTGAACTCGACCATCACCGATTTCAGTGGCGTGCCCACCAGCGGCATCGGCCTTCCGGTGATCTATTTCCGCAAGGGCACTTCCGGTGCGTACGCGTCGACCCAGGCGACGTCGGGAGGCGGAGGTAGTTACACCTTCACGATCGACTACACCCTGGTCACGGGGGGCAGCGTCACCGCCGGCGACACCATTCAATATTACGTGGCTGCCCAGGACTCGTCTGCGGCGACCAACGTGAGCACATCGCCTGCGGTCGGCGCCGGCGGCTTCACCACGAATCCGCCCGCGGCGGCGACGCCGCCGACGACTCCGAACAGCTACGTGATCTCGTTCGCGATCTCGGGCATCAAGACCGTCTGCGCCTCGGGCTGCGACTATGCGACGCTGACCACCGCCAGCGGCGCGTTTGCCCAGATCAATGCCGGCGTTGTCACCGGTAACATCGACTTGCAGATCGCCGGTGACCTCACCGTCGAAGACGGCAACACGGCGCTGACCGCATTCACCGAGCAGCCGAGCGGCAGCAATTTCTCCATCCGGATCTACCCGACCGGCGTCCCGAGAACCGTGTCCGGATCCTTCGTGGGCGCGTTGATTCGATTCGCGGGCAGCAGCCGCGCGACGGTCGACGGATCGCTCGGTGGCGCCGGCAGCGACCGCAGCCTCACGCTGACCAACCTCAGCACGACGTCCCCGAGCGTGATCCTGTTCGGCTCGGTCGGGACCACGCCGATCACCGCCGGGACACTGAAGAACAGCGTCGTGATCAACGGCTCGACGTCCTCCTCCTCGGCGGTCGTCATCTCCGATGCGACGACGCTCGGCAGTGCCGGGCTCTTCTCGAACATCATCATCCAGAACAATGACATCCAGAAGGCGTTCTTCGGCGTCTTCGCGACCGGCGGCACCATTCCGCAAGGCGGCAGCAACCTCGTCTACTCGGGCAACAACGTCAATACCACCGGTGCCAATGCGGTCCGGCTGGCCGGTCTGTACATGCAGGGCGTGAATGGCGCGACGGTGACCGGAAACACCGTCGGCAACTTCGAGAAAGTGAATGCCGAGAACGACACCGGCATCTGGCTCGCGTCCGGCACCATCAACGCCACCGTGTCCGGCAATACCGTGAGCGGCCTGGGTTACACCGGCACGGCGGCGAACGCGCCGATCGGCATCAACATCACCCCAGGACTGGCGTCGTCCGGCATCGTGATCCGCGGCAATACCGTTTCCGACATCGCTACGAATGGCACGACGGCCGTGCGCGGAATTTCGATCTCCGGCGCGACCGCGGACCTCAGCCTCCTGTCGAACAACGTGCAGGGCGTGATCAACACCAGTACGGCCACGTTCGGCGCCTACGGCATCGACGTCAACGGTGGCAACAACGTGACGCTGCGCAACAATTTCGTCAGCAACGTCAGCCAGGACATGTCGGCCGGCAGCTCCTTCAGCACGACCTTCGGCGTCTTCGGTATCCGCATCGGTGCCGGAACGGGACATCGGATCCAGCACAACTCGGTGAACCTGTACGGTCTGCGGACCGGCACGGCATCGGCGTCGTCGCTCACGGCCGCGTTCGGCATCGTCGCAGCGACTTCGACCGGAATGGACGTCCGCGACAACGTGTTCGCCAACAACATCACCGGCGGTACCGCGTCGATCGCACACGTGGCGGTGTACCTGCCGTCCGGTGCAACCTCGGCGATGGACCTGACGATGAACAACAACGCCTACTACTTCGGCGCCGACGCGGCGCGTCAGGGCGTCGGGCAGGCAGGCGGGACGGCGGGCACCAATTTCTTCACCACGCTGCCCGCGCTCGCGGCCTACAGCGCGACGCTGTCCGCTGCGGGGACCAACGACAATGCGTCGCTGGCGGCGAGCACGGCCGTCCCGTTCGTCACCAACAACGATCTGCACCTGCAGGCGGCGACGGCGCCGATCGGCGCCGGCGTATTCATTCCGGCGGTGACCACCGACATCGACGGCGACCCGCGCGTCAACTTCCAGGTCGAGATCGGCGCCGACGAAGTGCCGCAGGGCATCCTGTCGATCGCTCCGACCTCGCTGCCGTTCGGAAGCGTCACCGTCGGCAGCACCAGCACCGCACAGACGGTGACGCTGACCAACACGGGCACCGCTTCGCTGGATGTCACGGCGATCGACGCTGCGACATCGCCGTTCGCGGCGGCCGGCGGTACTTGCGGCGCCCCGACCTTCGCGCTCGCCGTCGGCGCCAGCTGCACGCTGTCCTACACCTTCTCGCCGACGGCGACCGGTGCCGCGAACCAGACGCTGAACATCACCTCGACCAGCTTCGGCAGCGGCAGCGTGGCGCTCTCCGGCACCGGCATCCAGGGCCAGCTGTCGATCTCGCCGACCTCGCTGCCGTTCGGCAGCCAGGGCGTGGGCACGACCAGTGCCGCGCAGACGGTGACGCTGTCCAATACCGGCTCCGCGTCGCTCGACGTCACCGCGATCAGCGCCGCGTCCGCGCCGTTCGCGCTGGCGGGCAGCAGCACCTGCGGCACGCCGACCTTCACGCTCGCGGTCGGTGCCAGTTGCACGCTCGACTACACCTTCTCGCCGACCTCCACGGCGACGTCGAACCAGACCATCACGGTGGCGGCGAACGCTCCGGGCGGCGGCACGATCCAGCTGTCCGGCACCGGCGCATCGGGCAACCTGTCGGTGTCTCCGGGTACGGTGGCCTTCGGCAACCAGCTGGTCGGCACGACCAGTTCGCCGCAGACGGTGACGCTGACCAACACCGGCGCCGGCACGCTCAACGTGACCTCGTTCAGCGCGGCTACTGCGCCGTTCGCGCTGGTCGCCGGTGGCACCTGCGCAGCGGTTCCGTTCCCGCTCACCTCCGGCGCCAGTTGCACGCTGACCTACACGTTTGCGCCGAACGCGACCGGCAGCGTCAACCAGACGATCACGTTCAACGACGATGCCGGCGGCAGCAACAGCACCTCGCTGACCGGAACCGGCGTGCAGGGAAATCTGGTGATCGCTCCGAGCAGCGCTCCGTTCGGTGGTCAGCTGATCAACACGACCAGCGTCGAGCGCACGCTGACGCTGACCAACAACGGCAGCGCATCGCTCGATGTGACTGCATTGACGGCGGCGGCCGCGCCGTTCACCCGCACGGCGACCGGCAGCTGCTCGATGACACTGCCGATCACTCTCGCGGCGGGCGCCAACTGCACCCTGACCTATACCTTCACTCCGACGGCGACGGGTCCGTTCAACCAGGTGCTGACGGTGACGGCGAATGCGCCGGGCAGCGGCACGATCACGCTGGACGGTGTCGGCACCCAGGGCAACCTGCAGATCTCGCCGACCTCCGTGTCGTTCGGCAATCAGCCGGTCAACACCACCAGCTCGGCGCAGACGGTGACGCTGACCAATGCCGGCGACGCGCCGCTCAGCATCACTGCGCTGACGGCGCCGTCGGCACCGTTCGCCCGGGTGACGGGCACCTGCATCAGCTCCGGCACCATCACGCTGACCGCGGGTAGCAGCTGCACGCTCAACTACACCTTCTCGCCGACCGCGGCGGTCACGTCGAACCAGACATTGACGGTGACCGCCAACGCGCCGGGCAGCGGCACGATCGCGCTGTCGGGCACCGGCACGCAGGGCACCCTGACGATCTCGCCGACGTCGGTGGCCTTCGGCAGTGTGCCGGTGTCCACCACCAGCAGCGCTCAGACGGTGACGCTGTCGAATACCGGCAATGCGTCGTTGAACGTCACCGCGCTGACCGCGGCGACGGCGCCGTTCGCGCTGTCCGGCGGGACCTGCTCGGTGGTGCCGATCACGATCGCCGCCGGCGCGAGCTGCACCCTGTCCTACACCTTCGCGCCGACCGCGGCGACGACGTCGAACCAGACGCTGACGGTGACCGCCAACGCGCCGGGCAGCGGCACGATCGCGCTGTCGGGCACCGGCACGCTGTCGGCGCCGACCATCACCGCGCCGGCCAACCAGACGATCCTGGAGGACGCCAACACCGGTGCCCTGACGGTGACGGTGGGTGATGCGCAGACCGCGGCGGCGAGCCTGGTGCTGTCGGTGGTGTCGTCGAGCAACACGGCGATCATCCCGACCGCCAACGTGATCCTGGGCGGCAGCGGTTCCAGCCGGACTGTGACCGTCACGCCGCTGGCGAATGCCAACGGCGGAGCGACGACCATCACGCTCCGGGTCACCGACGGCGACAACCAGACGACGGACGCCTCCTTCCAGGTGGCCGTGACGCCGGTGAACGACGTGCCGAGCTTCACCGCGGGTGCCAGTCAGACCCGCACCGGTGGCGTCGCCGGTGCGGTCACGGTCAGCGGCTGGGCGACGGCGATCAGCGCCGGTCCGGCCAACGAGTCGGGTCAGGCGCTCAACTTCATCGTCAACGAGACCAGCGACCCGAACAACATCGTCAGCGCCACGGCGGTGGCCGCGGACGGCACGCTGTCCTACACGCTGACCGGCGTGGCCGGCACGGCGCAGTTCACGGTCGCGATCCACGACGACGGCGGCACCGCAAACGGCGGCGTCGATACCTCGGCGACGCAGAGCTTCACGATCACGGTAGGCAACGATGCCGACCTGTCGATCGTGAAGACCAGCTCGCTGGCGCAGGTCGATGTCGGCCTCCTGAAGTACACCCTGGTGGTGCGCAACCTCGGCAGCAATCCGGTCACCGGTGCCCAGGTGGTCGATACGCTGCCGGTGTCGCTGACCGGCGTGAGCTGGACCTACACGGGCTCGGGCGGCGGCACCTGCACCGCCAGCGGCACGGGCAACATCAGCCAGCTGGTGAACCTGCCGGGCAGCGCCCAGGTGACATTCGCGATCACCACCACGGTGCCGCAGCCGGTGCTCGGTGTGACCTTCGTCAACACCGCCACGGTCGCGGTGCCGGCGGGTGTCAACGATCCGGATCCGTCCAACAACTCGTCGACCGTCACCGACCGCGTCGACCTGTTCAAGGATGGCTTCGAGGACGCGAGTGGCCTGCTCAGGATCGTCAAGCTGCAGACAGTCGCCGGCGTGCCCAGCCTGCTGCTGTCCGGCGCGACGCTGGATGGCCTGGCACTCGACGAGCAGGCGCTCGACGCCGTGATGTTCGACGTCGACGGCACGCTCGCACTGATCGAGACCCGCCGCATTGGTAGCCAGGCCCAGGCTCGCATCCTGACCCGCGCCGGCGACGGCCGCTGGAGCGCGGGCACGTCGTGGATGGACTTCAGCTCGGCCGACCGCTTGTACTTCGACTGGAGCTCGCCGACGGCTGCCGGTGGCATGGGCGAGGTACAGGGTCGCCTCAGGGTCGAACGCTGAGTGAGAAGAAATCCCGGGCCGGAATCACCGGCCCGGGACCTTCGGGAGGAACCCTCTGCACTCCGATGCGGTGCCGCTGACGTCAGCAGACGAAGCGGCAGCGTGAACCCCCTTGAGCCGCTGCGGGCGCCAGGAGCACGCGCGAACAGCGAATCTGGACCGGAGGGCGGCGGGCAGGATTACCCACCGTCAGGGGGCGGCCCGGCGCGTAGCGCCGGGGCAGGGCAGTGGGGGCAATACGCCGTCGGCGAACTCCGGGCGATGGGGCTCCATCAGGCGTCAAGTTCGATGGAGGCGGCGTGAGCCGCGATATCCGAGGGACGTGGGCCCCGAGTGCGCGGCCTCGCCGATCGCGGCTTGGGCCGCTCCTACGTCATTTCTTGTCGGGACAAGCCCCGGCCGCGAACGACTGGACGTTCGGATCGAGGCAGGCCATGCAGCCGTTGTCGTAGGTTCGAAGCTCGGTCGAATCGCACGGCGTCGTGACGCAACGGATGCCGGTGTCGCGGGTCGCACAGACCGGCGCCTTGGTGTCCGGGCAGTGACGCGTGCGCGGGTTCTTGCAGGTTTCGCCCTCGGCCGGCTTGGCCGCCGGGGCAGGGGAGGTATCGGCGGCGCCTGCGCGCGGAGCAGTCGACGCACACGCGACCAGAACCATGGCGGAAAAGACAACGGAAAAAACGCTACGCATGGTCGTTCCTCAAGGAATGGACCGCCAGATCTTGAACGGATCGCTCTTAACTGGGGTGGAACGAGCGGCGTTCCGCCCTAGTCGAGCGAGAGCTGCCGCGAATCGCGCGCATACCAGTTCGCATCGACCGGCCGGAACACCGAGCAGCAGGTCATGTGGCCGGAATAGATGTGCACCGATACGGCGGTCGAATCCGGCGCGGGGTTGCGGATGGTGTGGTACTCGTAGGGCGGGATCAGGCTGCCCGCGGAGCCCGTGCCGGCCCGGATCGATCCGACCTTGATGAAGCGGAAGCGCTCGTCGGTCTTCTCGGCGAGGTCGTACTGGTCGATCTGCAGCGCGCCGTGCCAGACGCCCTCGACGCACCACATGCCGGAGTGGTCGTGCAGCATGGTGCCCTGGTTCGGGCCCCAGGTCATCGCGATCACGCTGTAGCCGAACTTCTCGCTGCGGTAGAGCTCTCGGCGGCCATAGTGGTCCGGCTGCACCTCGTAGACGCACGGAGGCAGGGTGACGGTCTGCTCGCGGATCATCCGGCACAGGGTGTCGCGCAGGCGGTCCGCCAGCTCGTGCGCGGACGGCGCACAGACGGCAGCGTCGACGTTCTCGATGAACTTGTCGGCCCCGGGGAATTCGCGCAGCAGCATGACGGCAACCTCGATCCTGATCCGGGGATTTTCCTTCGCTCGGCGGCATCCGGCAAGGATGAGTGTGCCAGGTGCCGTAGGGCGCGCACTGCGCGCCGTTGCCTCGACCTGCCGTCCTTCACGAGAAGTCCAGTCGTGACGCGACGGCGGGCAGTGCCCGCCCTACAACCTGGCGAGGAAATTGGCGATCAGCGGACAGAAGCGGTGGAAGTCGACCAGGAAGGCGTCGTGGCCCTGGATCGACGGCAGTGCGGCGAATTCCACGCTGGCGCCCGCGTTGCGCAGTCCCTCAGCGATCTGGCCCTGCTGCTCGACCGGGAACAGGATGTCGGTCTCGACCCCGATCACCAGCGCGCGCCGCACCTTCATCCGGAGGTAGCCGGCGTCGACGGTGCCACCGTACTCGGCGAGGTCGAACCAGTCCATCGCACGCGACAGGTAGATGTAGCTGACCGGGTCGAAGCCGCCGATGAAGCGCTGCGCGTGGCCCTCGAGGTAGGACTCGATCTGGAATTCGCGACCGAAAGGCTCGGTCGGGTGCGGGTCGACCCGCAGGCGGCCGAAGCGCTGCTTCCACTCCAGCGGCGAGCGGTAGGTGACGACGCCGAGCTTGCGGGCGAGGCGCATGCCCTCGGTCGGCCAGGCGTCGTCGCCGTAGTCGCCGTCCCTGAACTTCGCGTCGGTGCGGATCGCCTCGCGCTGCAGCGAACGGATCGCGATCGCGAACGGCTGCGCCTGCGGTGCGGTGGAGATCAGGATCAGTGCGGGCGCGCGCTCCGGGAAGAGCAGCGCGAAGGCCTGCGCGGTCATCCCGCCCATCGACGGGCCGATGATCGCGCGGGGTGTCGTCACCCCGAGCGCGTCGAGCACGCTGGCGGCGGCGCGCGCGACGTCCTCGAGGCTGAGGTCCGGGAAGCGCATCCGATAGGGCTTGCCGGTCGCCGCATCGATCGATGCCGGCCCGGTCGAGCCCTTGCAGCTGCCGAGCGAATTCACGCAGACCACGAACCAGCGCTTCGTGTCGATCGCGCGGCCGGGGCCGACCATGTCCTCCCACCAGCCCGGTGTCGGATCCGCCTCGCTCGACGCCGCATGCGCCGACGGCGACAGGCCGGTGACGATCAGGAGCGCGTTGTCGCGCCTGGCATTGAGTTCGCCCCAGGTCTCGTAGGCGATCCGCGCGCCGGTCAGCGCGCCGCCGCGGCGCATCGGGAAGGGCGAGGGGAGGTCGTGGAAGCGGGTCGCGGACATGGCAGGCTGCGGCTGAAAATCGGGCGCAACCTTACCGGGTATCTGGCTTCGAGTGTGGGAGAGGCGCGAGCCCCGATGGCGACGCCCCCGATCAGCGCCAGAGCATCGGGGCTCGCGCCCCTCCCACCGACTATTCCCGCCTCACCCACGCGACCGCCTTGGGATAGTCGACGACCAGCCGCAGGTAGCGGAACGCTGATCCACCCAGAGCGCCGTCGGTGGGCTTGTCCATCATCCCTGCCATGTACTTCCGGAAGGCCGGGTCCGGTCGTTCCGCGAACCAGACCGGACCGACTTCGACGCCGCCGACCACCAGGCGCGGGACCTCGATCATCCGCGCCGCGTGGCCATGGACGAGATCGGCCTTGTCGATGACTCGCCAGTCCGGATGTGCGGCGTGCCAGCGGTCGAACACCGAGCGGATGATGAAGCTGCCGCCGACGGTCGTGCCTGCCGGACGGGCGAGCAGCGGCGCGGAGGTGTCGGTCAATGTGATCGTCGCTCCAGTGTCGAGCAGCGCGTCGTGGCTCTCGCCGTCGACCTGGAAGCTGAGGCGGGCGAAGGCCATGCGACCCTGCTGGCCTTGCGCCTCCGGAAAGTGCAGGTCGACGCGGTGGTCGTCACCCGTTGCGGCATAGTCGTCGACCATGGTGAGCGTGCCGGCCTGGTAGTCGAAGACCCAGACCCGCCCATCGAACCAGCGGTTGCCGAGGAAGCCGTCCTCGGTCAGCTGGCCGGCGTCGTCGACGATCAGTCCGCCGTTGAACACGGTCGAATCGACCGGCGTCGGAACTCCGGCAGCGAGCAGGGCGGGAGGGTAGGCGACGACGTGCGCCTTGCCCTCGTCACCGTCGATGTCGCCGAGCGACTTCAGGGCGAGGCGTTTCGCTGCCGTGGCGCTGACGGCGTTCCAGCCCCCCCCGGAGTCGGTATAGAAGCGCAGCATCGAGCCGTCGGCCTCTTTCGCGACCACGAACACGCGATGGTCGACGAACTCGACGGGAACCGCGTGGGATGCGGCAGGCACATCGCCGGACGAGAGGCCGAGGACGGAGACGAGCAACCAAGGACGCATGGGCGGATTCCGCAAGCCAAGACACGCGCATCTGACCACGAGCGAGTCGTGCTTTCGCGTGCCGGACGTTGGCATGACGAGCGACGCAGGCATCGCCCATGCGGGTGCCAATCGCCCAACCAAAGTCAGTACGCGACCCGCCGAACGCCACTGAAATCCGACGCCCTGCGTCGAGACACTGTCGTTCTCGTAGCACTGCGCCAGGAGGCGAATCGCGATGACGGACAATCCCAGCACGACCCCGCCGGTATTCCTCGATCACTGTGGCGAGCAGTTGCCGACGCGGCCCGCGACCCAGGTCGTGCCGTTCTCGCAACTGATCGTGCTCGACGCGCCCACGGAGGCCGCCGCGCCGGGCTATCGCCTGCCGCGCCTGCCGAAGCCCGCTTTCGATGCCCGTGCACTGGCGCAGCGCCTAGGCGCAGAGCCGCGGCATCGTCCGGCCGCCGCGGGAGGTGACGCGACGCCTGCCCTCGACGACCTCCGCGAACTGCTCGCCGAATCCTTCCCGGACCGCGACCTGCCGGCGCTCGGCCGCGTCGACCAGCTGGCGCCTGCCCTGGCGGCCGCACTCGATCCGGTGGCTGCCGCCAGCCTCGACGGTGGGGATCCGGTGCTGGCGCTGTGGGCGCGCTTCGAACAGCGCTGGGTCCCCCAGGGCTACATCCGCGGCGAGCTGTTGGCGAGCATCGGCCTCGCGCCGGGGGAGCAGTTGCAGCTCGAGGTGCACAGCTGGGACAAGACCACGCGGCGGAGCGAGACCGAGCTGCTGGAGGAATCGGAACGGCGGCTGTCGAAGAAGCTCACCCAGCGCGACAGCACCGATGTGGTCGGCGAGATCGCCGAGCAGTCCAGCCGCAAGCTGTCCCAGGACTTCCGCCTCGGCTTCGAGCTGCCGACCGAATCCGGCGCGACCGTCAGCGGCGGCGGCAGCAGCGGCAACGAAGCCGCGAACGCGCTGTCCAACACCCTGAAGAACAGCGCGAGCCGCGCGGCCGAGCGGGTCGCCGAGGCCAGCGAGAGCCTGCGCAGCCAGCGCAAGCTGCGCATCGAAGTGGCGCGCGACAGCGGTCGCGAGGAACGCCAGACCCGCACGCTCGCCAATGCCAATCGCGGCCACAGCCTCAACTGCCACTACTTCGAGGTGCTTGCCGCCTACCGGGTGGAGACGGCGCTGCGCGACGTGCAGGCCTGCGCGCTGCTTCCGATCCCGCGCGAACGGGTGACGCGCGACTGGGTCCTGGTGCACGAGGACAGCCTGCGCGCCAGCCTGCGCGACCCCTTGTTCGCGACCGGCTTCGACGCCGCCCGCCTGCTCGCGGTGTGCGCACGGATGGAGGCGCTGCGGACGGCCGCCGCGGCGAGCGCCGACGCGGCCGCCGCGGGCCAGGTGCAGCCGATCATCGAGGCGTTCCGCACCCTCGATGCCGCGGGTCGCCTGCTGGTCGCCACGCTCGCCTCGGACGACTGCCACGCCGCGCGCCTAGGCGGCCCTGCGGTGCTTCTCGGGGTCGTACTGTGGAAGATGGGCTCGCGCCGAGCGCTGGAGCGGGCGCTGGCGCGCGCCGCGCTGGAGCACTGGCCGGCGACCGCGCAGGCGCTGGGGGACCTCGCCGCGTCCGGCGGCAGTGCCGCGTCGGCAGA
Organism: Ahniellaceae bacterium; assembly: GCA_044221335.1. GTDB lineage: Bacteria > Pseudomonadota > Gammaproteobacteria > Xanthomonadales > Ahniellaceae > JBGAPI01. The sequence goes on along the minus strand of JBGAPI010000042.1, from coordinate 34,531 downwards.
AGCGCTCGCGCGGCGGGTCGATGCCGCGGCGTTCAGCACGCCGCCGAGCCTCGCCGTGCTTTCCGACGGCCTCGCGCGCCTCGGGGCGAAGCTGGGCCCGGTCTCGACCCTGCTGGCGGCGCTGATCGGCGGCAGCCGACTCGACGACGCCGGGCTCGCCACCGCGGTGCAGCGCGTGCTGCCGGCGCGCGGCAGCGGCGACGCCGGCAACAGCGGAAGCAGCGGTCATGGCGGCTATTCGACCGGTGACGACGACGCCTACACCCGTCGCGAACGCGCGGCTGCCGAGGTCGAGTTCGAGCGCCTGCGCGCCCATCTCGAGCTGCACTGGGCGCACTACCAGCAGGCGATCTGGCTCGGGATGAATCCGGACGATCGTGCCCGCTGGCTCGCCGCGCTGGGGCCGATCACGTCGCACATCGATCCGCGCCTGCTCGGCTTCCACGGCCACAAGGCGATCTACGCGATCCGCGATCCCGCGGTGCTCGCGGCCAGCGGTCTCGCGCCGGATCTGTGCGCCCAGCTCACGAAGTCGATCACCCTGCCGGCGGCGTTCGAGCTGAGCCTGCCCACCACGGGGACCACCATGGAAGCCCACCTCGGCCAGTGCGACGCGTGCGAGGACTACATCCGCGACAGCCGCGCGCTGGAGCTCGACCGCGGTCGCGCCGAGGCGCGACAGCTGGCGGCCGAGGCCGATCGTCGCGAGCGCCGGCTGGCGGCGATGCCGCCACTGCTGGAGGAGTTCGAGCCGCGCGGCGCCGCGGCGCTGGCCGTCGAGGTCAGTGGCTCCGGCAAACCCAAGGAGTAGCGCGATGGCCCTGCTGCCGTTCCTGCGGGCTCCGAGTCGATCGGGCACCTCGTCGACCGAGCGCGGAGTCGATACCGCGCCGTTCCAGCTTCCGTCCGATACGCCGACGAGCGCGACCACGTCGGCATCGCTGCCGACCACCATGCCGGGTGGCAGCAGCAAGACGGGGGATCTGTACCCCGGCGATGCGGAGATGCACCGACTGCTGACCGAGCTGTTCAACGACATCCGATCCGAAGGCGCGTCGATCAAGTTCGACAACGCCGTCGCCATCTATACCTACGACGCCGTGAAGAAGAAGGGCGCCTGGGCATCGCATTCGGAGGCCCTGTCGCGCAAGGACCTGATCTGGATGCTGGTCGAGCGGCTCTGCGAAACGCCGACGGTGACCTCGAAGGCACCGATCGGGGCGACCTCGAAGGACGCGGTGACGATGAAGATCAGCGGTTTCGAGTGGGTGATGGGCTACGCGCCGAACGACACCGTGATCGGCGATCTCGTGCAGCGCATCGATCGCGCGGTGATGTCGCCGACCGGCTATTCCCGCTCCGACCGCGGTTGGGGCTTCGATCGTTGGGCCGGCACCAACTACGGCCACTGGCTGTCGCCCACCGACATCTACCTCGACATCTCGATCTGGAAGACACCGGAAAAGAAGGTGATCGACCCGGCCAGCGGGCGCTTCCTGTGGCTGCAGACCGTGTACTGGGAGCCGCCGAAGGACGACTGGGGCTGGAACCTCTCCGACGACGACACACCGTATGTCTGGGGCTGGGACCCGAAGGACGACGGCGACAAGGGGGGGCGGGCGGGCGCGCATCTCGGCTTTCCGCTGACCTTTCAGGGCTGCGACTTCATCCTCTGGATCACCAAGGAAGAGGCCTTCCTGGAAGCAGTGAATCGCAGCGGCTTCGTCAGCGGCAAGAAGACCCAGACCCTCACGGTCGACGGCATCACCCGCACGGGCTTTCCGAAGTTCAGTGCCTATGTCGGCACGGGCTACGGCCAGTGGGTGATCGTGCCCTGATCGTTGGAGCGGCGTGAGACTCCGGGGCGAGGCGTCGCTGGCCGCGACTGGCGCCGCAGGAACATCGCGGCCGCCGCTGCTCGTCCATGGGGATCAGCGGATGGAGAAGCTCGCCCGACAGCCCTGATCGACCCACACGCCGTGCGCGTCGTGTCCCCAGGACTTGCCCTCGACGCAGGGAACGCGGGAGAGCGTGCTGTCGAGCCGCACGGTCGAGTCGCCGACCTCGGCCGGACAATAGCGGCGGCGGCTGTCGCGGGACTCGCAGGTCAGCGTCGGAGCGCCGCTGCCGGCCAGGCTGTCGCTCACGGACAGCGCGCTGGCGGACGGCGCGCCGGAAGGGGCGATCCGGAGTCCGCCGCCGGCGACCGCGGCAGGGGCGGCGATCCTGAATTCGCCGGCGCAGCCGCCGTCGACCCACAGGCCGCGTGCGTCGACCCCCCAGGTCTGGCCCTGCACGCAGGCGGCATGGCCGATCTGGTGGACGAGGCTGACGCCGCCGCGCAGGCTGCCGTCGCATCTGCGGAAGGTGTCGCCGAGCGAGGCGCAGGTGAGGCGACCGCCGTCGCGGCGCTCCCAGCCGAGCCCATAGTCGGACGCAGGCGCGCCGAGCACGAAGTCCGCGCTGCAGCCGTCGGCGACCCAGAGGCCGCCCTTGTCGTAGCCCCAGGTGCGGCCGAGTTCGCAGGGGCCGTCGCCGATCGAGCGGGCCAGGACCAGCCCGTCGGCGGTGTCGGCCTTGCAGTACTTCTCGTAGCCATGGCGCGATTCGCAGCGCACCTCGTCCGCGGCGGCTGCACCGCCGCAGACGAGCAGTGAGAGGAGGAAGAGCGTTCCAATGGAACAGCGGGCATCAGGGCGCATGGCGGCGCTCGTTGGGCACAGTTGCACGAAGCGTACACCTCCGGCATGTGCACGCCGCGAGAAGGAAGACGCAGCCGGTCGGCCGGCGGTCGCCGGGCGTTCAGATTCCGGCATCGCGGTCGTGGCCGCGCCCAAGCAGAGCCGTTAGGTTGTTGGGTCTCATCGGTCCTGCTATTGCTCGTTCCATCTCACCGGGCGGGGGCCGACATGGGTTCGGGTTTCGACGAGATGCACGCGACGGACGGCAGCGTCCGCCCGCAGTACCACGCGTTCAACGAGTGGCTGCAGGGCACGCCCGCGCCGCACATCCTGCAGAAGCGGCGCGAGGCGGAGCTCGCCTTCCATCGGGTCGGCATCACCTTCTCGGTCTACGGCGAGGAGTCCGGCAACGAGCGGCTGATCCCGTTCGACCTGGTGCCGCGGATCGTCGCCGCGGCGGAATGGCGCCGGCTCGAGGCCGGCCTGCGCCAGCGCGTCCATGCGCTGAACCTCTTTCTCGGCGACGTCTACGGCGAGCAGCGCATCCTGCGCGAGCGCCGCATCCCGAACGAGCTGGTGTTCGGCAACAGCGAGTACCGGCGGGAAATGCACGGCTTCGCGGTGCCGGGCGGGATCTACGCGCACGTCGCCGGCATCGACCTGGTGCGCGCCGGCGACGGCGGCTACTACGTGCTCGAGGACAACCTCCGGGTGCCGTCCGGCGTGTCCTACATGCTCGAGAACCGGCGGATGATGATGCGGCTCTTCCCGGAGCTGTTCGCGCGCCAGCAGATCGCCCCGGTCGAACGCTATCCGGACATGCTGCTCGACGCGCTGCGCAGCGCCGCTCCCGCCGGTGTCGACGACCCGGTCGTCGCGGTGCTGACGCCGGGCTCCTACAACTCGGCCTACTTCGAGCACGCCTTCCTGGCGCAGCAGATGGGCGTCGAGCTGGTCGAGGGTCAGGACCTCTTCGTCCGCGACGACACGCTGTTCATGCGCACCACCCGCGGCGCCCAGCGCGTGCACGTGCTGTACCGGCGGATCAACGACGACTTCCTCGACCCGACGGTGTTCCGCCCGGAATCGGTGCTCGGCGTGCCTGGCTTGTTCCGCGCCTACCAGGCCGGACGGGTCGCACTGGCGAACGCGCCGGGCACCGGCGTCGCCGACGACAAGTCGGTCTATCCCTACGTGCCGGAGATGATCCGCTTCTACCTGTCCGAGGAGCCCATCCTCGACAACGTGCCGACCTGGCAGCTGCGCCGCCGCGAGGATCTCGACTATGCGCTGGCGAATCTCCCGGACCTCGTCGTGAAGGAGGTCCACGGCGCCGGCGGCTACGGCATGCTGGTCGGACCGACGGCGAGCCGCGACGAGATCGAGGCCTTCCGCACGCGCATCGTCGCGGCGCCCGACAAGTACATCGCGCAGCCGACGCTGTCGCTGTCGACCTGCCCGACCTTCGTCGAGAGCGGTCTCGCGCCACGCCACATCGACCTGCGGCCCTACGTGCTGTCGGGGCGCGGCATCCAGGTCGCGCCGGGTGGGCTCACGCGGGTCGCGCTGCGCGAGGGCTCGCTGGTGGTCAACTCGTCGCAGGGCGGCGGCACCAAGGACACCTGGGTGATGGAATCATGAGAACCCGCATGCTCTGCCGCACCGCGAGCGATCTCTACTGGTGCGCGCGCCACATCGAGCGTGCGGAGAACACCGCACGCCTGATCGACGTGACCCGCCGGATTGCGATGCTTCCCGAGCGCTTCGACCCCGGCAAGGCATCGGCGGCGCCATGGCGGCGCGCGCTCGATGCGCTGGGACTGGTCGAGACTTTTCGCGCCGAGCACGGCGAGATCGAGTCCGAGGCCGCGCTGCACTTCCTGCTGCTCGACCCGCGGCATCCGAGTTCGGTCTTCTCATGCCTCCGGGCCGCGCGGGAATCCGCGCGCGCCCAGCGCGTCGCGATCACCGGCGAGATGTACGAGGACCTCAACACCTCGTGGATCGAGTTCCGCCAGCTCACCCCGGCGCGCCTGCGCGACGAGGGCGTGTCGAGCTGGCTCGAATGGGTGAAGTCGCGCTCCGCCTCGTTCCGCGGCGTCACCATCGGCACGCTGGGGCGCGGCGAGGGCTATCCGTTCCTGCAGCTCGGCGCCTTCATCGAGCGCGCCGAATGGGCGATCCGCCTGCTCGACATCAAGTCGGATGCGGCCGAGCTCCCCGATCCGGGCGAGGCGCGCGACGCGGTCGACTACTACCAGTGGAGCGCGCTGCTGCAGTCGCTGTCGCAGTTCGAGACCTACCGTCGCCATTACCGCGAGTCGATCAGCCCCGCCGGCGTCACCGCGCTGATGCTGGTCAACGAGGACAACCCGCGCTCGCTCGCGAGCTGCACCCGTACCCTGCACGACGTGCTGCAGAAGCTCGCCGGCCAGGACGCGCTGGAAGTCGTGCGCCAGGCCGGGCTGCTCGCCTCGCTGGTGCGCTTCGCGCGGGTCGACCGGCTGATCGCGAGCGGCCTCGAGGCGCAACTGCAGGACTTCATGGCGCGGCTGATCGAGCTGGGCGACGAGATCCGTCGCCAGTTCATGGCCTCGGGTGATGTCGAGATGGCGGCCTGATGCGGCGGCGGGCCGAGGGGCTGCTGCTAGACTCCCGGCCTCCCGACGGGCCTCGACCATGACCTATTGCGTAGCCCTCGCCCTCGATGCTGGCATGGTGTTCGCGTCGGACACCCGCACCAATGCCGGCGTCGACAACGTCAGTCGCTACGGAAAGATGCGGGTGATCGCCGAGGAAGGTGATCGGGTCATCGTCACGCTGTCGGCCGGCAACCTGTCGCTGACCCAGAACGCGATGAACCTGCTCGAGCAGCGCGCGCGCCATGCGCCGGAGCGGCCCGGACTCGGCAATGCGAAGTCGATGTTCGACGTCGCCTGCCTGATCGGCGACGCGATGCGCGAGGTGCGGGCCCGCGACGAGGCGTACCTCCGCCAGAGCCAGATCGAGGCCAGCGGCAGCTTCATCGTCGGCGGCCAGATCCGCGGCGAGTCGCCGCGGCTGTTCCTGGTCTACTCGGAAGGCAACTGCATCGAGGCCTCGCCCGAGACACCGTATTTCCAGAGCGGCGAGACCAAGTTCGGAAAGCCGATCATCGACCGCGCGATCACTCCGGCAACGCCGCTCGACGAGGCGCTGAAGTGCGCGCTGGTGTCGATCGATTCGACCTTCCGCTCCAACATCACCGCCGGTCCGCCGGTGGACGTGCTGGTCTACCGCCGCGACGCGCTGTCGGTCGCGGTGAAGCGCCGCATGGACGAGGACGATCCCTACTTCCAGGCCGTCCGCAACGGCTGGAACGACGCGCTCCGCAACGCGCTGAATTCGCTGCCGGCGCCGGACTGGCTCGACTGAGCCGCGCCGAGTCGCCGAGGGGTGCGCCCTACGGCGGCGTCCCGTCGACAGCCGCCACGAGGCAATCGACGCCCGTTGTCCCGGGCCTCACCGGCCGGGAGCGAGCAGCCGGGCGCTCGCCGCAGCAAGCAGCGTCCGCGAATACAGGCGATGGAAGCCGAGCAGGGCCGAGAACGTGCCACCCATCGAGCGTTCACCGGATCGCCGATCGGCCTTCGGCACGACGGCCGAGCCGAAATACAGCGTGGTGACGACCTGCCGTCCGGTGTCGCCGGACGAACAGTGCAGCCATGAGCGCGTGCGGCCGTAGAGATCGCACAGCAACAGCTGATCCGGGGACCTCGCCTCGATGTCCCAGGCGGCGAAGCGGGTGGCGCCGCCGCGGGTCAGCCGCGTGATGTCGAAGTCGGAGGCCGGCCGCTTCAACGCCAGCCGCAGGAACCAGCGCTCGGGGCGGAACGCCCAGCTGGAATAGAACGCCTCGACGTAGGTCGCGAAGTCGACCTCGAGCGGTATCGTCGTCGAGTAGCAGTCGGTGTAGGCGCCATCGTCGCGATGGCGCGCAAGCAGCGCGTTCTCAGGCAACTCGTCGGGACGCACAGACATGGCAACCCCAGTCCGGTTTCACCGAACCTAGAATCGCTTCGCTGCAGCGTCGACGCGGCAACCTAGCGATCAGGAAGTAGATTCGTCGATCTCGCCGCACCGCCGGAATCGAACCGCGCCCCCGACAGGAACGTCGGGAGCAGCCCGAATTCCCATCAGTAGTCCATGAAGTAGTTGAATTGCCGTCCGGGCATGTCCATAGCTGTCTCCTGAGTTCGCTTCAGATCAAGGTATATCAGGGTTTGAGGGCCGTAGTTGTCCATTGCAATCCAGGGCAAACCGGCGGAAAATGGGTAGCCAGCCGGGTAGTCAGCTACCCAGTCAGCTACCCGCCACCGGGGTGCATCATGGCGAAACGGCAAGCCAAAGTCCTGTCCGACCCTCAGCTGCGGGCATGGATGACCGCCGGCACTCCAGTAGCGAAGAGCGACGGAGACGGCCTGACCTTCACTCTTTCAAAGGCTGGCACGGCGGCATGGGTGCTCCGCTATCGGATCAACGGCCAGCGCCGAGAGGTCACCTTGGGGAACTACCCGGACCTGTCCTTGGCGGCGGCGCGCGACAAGGCGTCCAAGTCCCGACTGCGGGTGTCGGACGGTGTCGACGTGGCGGCGATGAAGCGGCGCGAGAAGCACGCGAGCATCGCAGCGTGGACCGTGCGACAGCTTGCCGAGGACTACGAGCGAGCCGTCCTCGCCGAGTCGGCGCCGTCGACTCAGAAGCTCTATGGGCTCTACCTCAAGAACTGGGTCAAGCCGCGTTTGGGTTCTCTGATCGCGGTCGACGTGGTGCCGGCGGACGTGCGGAACATGCTGAAGTCCTCGGCGGAGAAGGGGACCGGGGCGATGCGGACGCTGCACGCCGTCACGCGCGCCGTGTTTGAGCACGGGGTCAACCTCGATCTGTTCAATACCAACCCCGCCGCCGGGATCAAGCGCAAGGCGATCAAGAAGGCCAAGAAGGCGCGAAAGGGCGCGACCCTGAGCGGTGACGCGCTGGCGACCTTCCTGCGCTCGATCCCTGACGATCCGAAGGGCTGGGCTCTTCGGCTGCATCTCATGACGGGCGTTCGTCCTGGCGAGCTGTGCGAGGCCCGGCAAGACGAGTTCGACGTGAAGGCGGGAACGTGGACGCTGCCCGGCGATCGGATCAAGACGGGAAACGGCTACACCATCACTCTGCCGCCGCAGGCCACCGAGCTGGTGCGCAAGCTGCTGCACGAGTCCAGGGGCTCGGACTACCTGCTGCCGGCGAGTCGTGGCGACGACAAGGCCGTGCCCTATCAGACCTATCGAGCGTGGCTCTGGCGCGCGACGGACAAGGCCGGAATTGCGCGCGGCGAGTTCAAGCCCCACGACCTGCGCCGAACGATGCGTAGCGGTCTGGCGACCCTGGGAGTGCGCTACGAGGTCGCAGAGCGCGCGATCAACCACAAACTGCCCGAGCTGGCCGAAATCTACGACCGCAACGACTACGCCACCGAGCGCAAAGCCGCGCTGACGCAGTGGGCGAACTACCTCGACGGCCTGACCGTCGCCGAAAACGTGACCCCAATCAAAGGCCGCAAGTCGGCCTGACCGAATCCGGCACGAGCCGGTTTAGCGGTGGGGTCTGGTGGTACGAGCGCTCGACCTCGCCATCCTCAATCCCGACTACTGGAGTCAGGACATGGAAGCGAACAACGAAGCAAGCGCTACGCCGTACGTCGAAGGACACGTCGAAGTTGTCCCGATGCCGAGAATGGACCGCGATACATTTGACGCCCGCGTGATCGTCGTCAGGCCGGGGCATCCCGGCCCCGCAAGTCACTGGAGCGACGACCAAGCGGGTTTTGAACAGTGGGTAGAAGGTCCGACGTATGTCGTCGTCGGACATTCGGCGCCCGAAGATCGGTGTCGGACTATGGCGGCACGATTCAATCTGAGCCCCGAGCGGTTGATCGCTTTCCGCGACGCGGGGAAGGTGGCGCCATGAAGCCGCGCAACACGTTGCCGGAGCCTGATCGTCGGCCCCGACTGGTCGACTAAGTGGCAGGCAAAGAAGCGGCTTAGACGCGTTCGCTCTCGCGATCCGGAGGCGCACCTGATCGGCCGGCTGATACTGAAGCGGGCCAATTGGAGATGATTCGAATTCGCCGGCATACCGTCGGCGAGTAGCGGCCGGCGCCGTGGTACGAGCACGGCGCCAGCCTTCCACAACCGACCACTGGAGGGTCGATCATGGCGACAACAAGTATCCACGACGCAACCAACGCGCGCACCGGGCAGCGACTGCTCATCGACACAGGGCGGATGACCGTCAGGCGTGTAACGCGTGCCGAATCTACGATCCTCGCGGCGCTCAAGGCCCTGCCACCTGGCGAGCGAGCGACGCTGGCCGCGATGGTCGACGTATTGAGCACGAAGCGCCGCAAAGGGCGAGCCGCTGTCGCGGTGCCTGCGATTGAAGGCGGTGAAGCATGAGCGCCGCGCGTCCGATCCGCTCGTCCCGATCCCGCCGCGATTCCAGTCCGAATCTTGGCCACAACAAGCTATTGGGGCTCGTTCTTCGTACCGACGGATGGTGGGCCGCTGTGCAAGCTCTTGGTGCGCGCCAGCATGAGGCAGTGCTTTTCAACTTGGTCCCGGTCGAAGAGCTGAAAAGCGGTCAACGCAAGAAGGCCGCCCGCTGGCTCAAGTCGCTTCGGTCCCCCGTGGCAGAACTCCTCTTGTCCGAGGGCGGCAGCGCGGCGCACGTCGGCTGATCGAACACGCCACGGCTAGGCCGGCCAGCCGAACGCGGGACACCTTCACCCGCTGCCGTGGCGCTCTTCGAAGGGCGCAGGAAGGTGCGCATGAGAGATTTCGATCCATTCCAGCAGGGACAGGAAATCGACTGCGAGACGACGTTTTTGCTTCACGGCTACATGACCTATCGGACTGCTTGGCAGGTACTCAGCGATTGGAGCGCCCAAGAAGCAAAGGCCTTGCACGCCGTTCTTCGACGATCGGATGTACTTGGGTTCGTCAGTCGAGACCAGCGCTACTGGGTTGCTCGCCGAAAGCAGTCAGAAAACGAGCTACTGCAGCGCAACGATGCAAATGCCGTCGGCAGGCCGGTTGCCTGGAAGCACGTATTTGCCGTCATCGCCCTCGGTGAACTGCAACGCGCCGCTGAAGCTGAGGCGGCGGAGCACGGTGGCGATGCGGCGGCCGCATATGCGTGGGGCGATGCTTTGCTCAATGCGACCGCTTCTGCGCATTGGGCTCTAGCCATGCACTTTGATTCCGATGTCCGAATGCAGATTCCTGCGATCATCGAGCAGACGAAGAACCGTGCGATCTCTACTGCGAAGGCGGAACAAGCAAAGGGACGGAACCGGCGGGCAAGAATGCTCGCGATAAGGGAATGGGAGTCGCGCAAGCATCTGACGCGACAAGACTGGGCCATGTCGGTGGAGACAATCCTTCGCGCTCGACCCGCTGATTTTTCTGACGGCAAAATTCCAGCCGACCTCAACAGGACGTTGAAGCGATGGCTGCGAGATCACCTAAAGTCAAAAGCTAGCTATTGACGAAATGCGCTCCCGCGCTGTGGCAGCAATTCCCTCGCGCATAGGCTGTTGTCGACCAAAGTGGTCGGCCAACAACCGAGGAAGTCGCTATGCGTCAGGTAACGAATCTGCCCAACACGGGTTTCCTGCGGCTCCCGCAGGTGCTGTCACTAATTCCTGTGTCGCGCTCCACATGGTGGGAAGGCGTTCGCCGCAAGAAATTCCCGCAACCGACTCGTCATCTTGGTGCACGGATCACGGTCTGGCGCGTCGAGGATATCCGCGCTCTGATTGAGCGCGCGGAGCACGCGGAGGCAGCGTAATGGCCCTCCCCAAACACAAAACCCGGCTGGCGGGCCGGGTTCGGGTACATCGCCAACGCTCGAAGGGCTGGCAGGCGAATTATAGCGCGCTCTACGGCTCGCCAAAGTCGTCGGCGCTCCCGAAGAACTGGAGGGATCGGCTCCCGTTGCCGGATGCGTACTACTCGGCGCACGTGGTGAAGCTCGGCAAGCCCAACGCGCTCGGCTGGGCGCAGGGGCTGTGTCCGTTCCACACCGACAGCAACGCGAGCCTGGGCGTGAACCTGATCGATCCTCGCGGCGGCTGGCGATGCTTCGCCGGCTGCGGTGGCGGCGACCTCTGCGGCTTCCATATGAAGCTGACCGGCATGGACTTCAAAGAGGCCGTCGCCGATCTGCTGAGGATGGCGCGATGAGTGCCGTCCCTGTGGAAACCCCGAAGGCAGCAGCGCGGCGGATCGCTTCGAGCAAGATCAAGGGCGCCTTCGTGGCTGAGGCGCTCTACGAGTACCAGATGGCCGACGGGTCGCCCTGGTGCTGGCGGATTCGCTGCAAGCTGCAGGACGGCTCGAAGTGGATTCGCCCGATGCGCTGGAACGGTACGGGGTACGAAGAAGGCGAGCCCGACAAGCCGGAGACTGGCAAGCCGATCTATCGGTTGCCTGAGGTGCTAGCGGCGAACGACACGGTCTGGATAGTGGAGGGAGAGAAGTGCGCCGATGCACTGGCAGCCCTCGGCCTGGTGTCGACGACGAGCGGCGGCAGCAGCAGCGCGAACTCCGCCGACTGGTCCCCGCTGGCGGGTCGATGCTGCGTGATCTGGCCGGACACTGACGAGGCAGACAAGCCGCCGGCCGGATCGACGTACTGCAGCAATGTGGCGGCGATCCTTCGCAAGCTCGGATGCACGGTCGAAGTGGTCGATGTCGACTCGCTGGGATTGCCGGGGGGTGGTGATTGTGTCGACTGGCTGGATGCTCACGTCGGCTCGACGAAGGCCGACGTCGAGGCACTCCCGCTGCGCGCTGCTCAACCGATCGAGAACGTCGATTCTGTCGACAAGCCGGCCGCGAAGGACATCGTTGCATCCGCACTGGAGAGGCTCGGTGCAGACCCTGGAGCGATCTTCGAGAAGGACGTGCTAGCGGCAGTCCGACACATACGGGAATCCGATCCGGCCGAATACCAGCGAGTTCGCGCAAGAGCGAAGGCGGCAAAAGCTGCGGTCACTGAACTTGATCGGCTGACGTCATTGGGCGAGACGGGCGAGTGTGACGACCCCTTCCCCGAAGTGATCCCCTGGAGCCGGCCCGTTGATGGGTCGACACTTCTGTTAGAAGTCTGCGGGGTGCTTAAGCGGCATGTGATCGCCGACGAGCCGACAATCATCGCGGCTGCTCTGTGGGTGATCCATACATGGTGCATGGACACGGTGACAGTGTCCCCGCTGGCGCACATCACCGCGCCGGAGAAGCGCTGCGGTAAGACGATCCTGCTTACGGCGTTGTCGAGGCTGGTCTGTCGGCCGATGGCGGTGTCGAACATCACCCCCGCCGCGCTCTTCCGGAGCATGGAGGCGTGGCAGCCGACGTTGTTGGTAGACGAGGCCGACACCTTCCTTCGGGATAACGACGAGGCCAGGGGGCTCATCAATTCGGGTCTGTATCGGGAGACCGCCTACGTCGTTCGCAGCGTTGGGGATGACCATGTGCCGACAAAGTTCTCGACGTGGGGGGCAAAGGCGCTCTGCGGCATCGGCAGACTGGCAGACACGATCGAGGACCGTTCGATTCCGCTTCGAATGCGGCGCCGAGTCGGTGGCGAAGTGGTCGAGAACATCCGCCACTCTGACCCGAAGGCCTGGGAGACGCTGTCGGCGAAGCTGGCGCGGTGGTCCGCCGATAACGCTGGAAGAGTCGGTGCCAGACACCCGATCTATCCGCTCGGGCTGAACGATCGTGCGCAGGACTGCTGGGAGCCCCTGCTTTCGATTGCCGAGGTTGTCGGCGGAGATTGGCCCGCGCGCGCAAGGGATGCCGCTGTCGAGTTGCACGGTGTCGAGGAAGAGGCACCAACGATCGGAGTCGAGCTGCTGACGGCTATCCGGGAAGTGTTTGAGCGGAAGAAGGCGCGGCGCATCGCGAGCAGCGACCTTCTCGACGAACTGGTGAAGGACGACGACGGACCATGGGCAACCTGGAACCGGGGAAAGGCGATGTCCCCGCGTCAGCTCGCCGACAGGGTGAAGGGCTTTGGGATCAAACCGGAAACCACGCGACTGCCGGACGGCCGCCGGCTCAAGGGTTACGACCTCAAGGCGTTCACTGATGCCTTCGCCCGATACCTCTCCGACGAACAAGGGGCGAAGCCCCGTGACGCCGTGACAACGGCTCTAGATCAACGTTTTCAGGGAATTTCTATCCGTGACGCCGGCAACCCTGTCACGGATGCGAAAGACCCGGAAATGGCTCTAGACCGCCATTGTCACGCTGTCACGGATGAAACGACCGATCCGGCGTCTGTGGAGGTACTCGACCTATGAGCGCCGCAATCCTGATTCGCTCGATGAGAGAGCAAGGGATCAAGCTCTCTGCTAACGGCGACCGGCTGCACGTCGAGGCGCCGAAGGGAACGGTGACTGCAGAAATTCGCGACCTACTGATGACTCGCAAGCCGGACATCCTGGCCGAACTTCGGGAGCCGCGCGCCGAAATTCGACTGGTCGCCGAGCGAGAGGGGGAATCATTGGCCGCCGTGGACGGGCTGGAGGCGGTTGACGTCGAGGACTGCGCCGGCAGAACTACCGACGAGCTGCGCGCCTACATCCGCGCCCTGGCCGACACCGCCGACCGCGATGCCGGCAAACGCCCCACGGGGTACGACACGCCGGCTGTCTGCGACGGATGCGGCCCGGTGTGGCTCTGGCCGGAAGTCTGCGAGCAGTCCGATCGGCGCGCGCCAAATGGATGGCCGGTGGTCATGAGTTGCCCCTGGTGCTTCCGACGGCGCGCCGGCCAGTTGTTCGACCGTCCCGATGTGAAGTGCCAGGACTGTCGGCACTTCGTCCCGAACACCAGAAACCCTCGTGGAGGATTTGGCGGATGCGCTGCCGATGACTCGCGCGGATTCCTTCCATTCAAGGTCCACACCTGTCCGGACTGGCAACCCGACAGCGACACAACCCCCGTCAACGGAGAACCGGCATGACTTCCACCAACGGCCCAACCTATCAACAGCTCTACGGCGCACTTCAACGGGCCGATGCTGCGGGCGACACGGAAGCAGCAAAGGCCATCGCGCGAGCGATCGTGAGTGGCGCTCAGGACATTCACCAGCAGGCCCTTGCGTCCGCGGGATTCGACGCACAAGGCAACCTGAAGGACCACGCTAACGGGCTTGGGACCGACATGGAGAACTTCAAGGCGGCTATGGGCGCTGGGTTTGAGGGGATCGGATTGGGGCTCGCTCAATATGCGTCTGATCCAATCAACATGTTGGGACCGGCAGGGATGGTCTACGGATCAGCTCGCGATATGGGGCGGATGCTTGGCTTGGTCGATAAGCCGTCGGGGGCGATTCAGGACACCATCGACGAACACCGCAGGGAAGATGCGCCACTTATGCGAACGAAGGCGGGGCTTGGTGGCGTCGTCGGAGCAAATCTCGCAGCAATGCTCGCGACGGGTGGCGCGCTCAAGTATGGCGGGGCAGGGGCTGCCGGAGATGCGCTGCTCGCGCCGTCATCCGCGAAGATGGCCGCACTCGTTGGCGGTGCGCAGGGAGCACTTCAACCCGTCGCATCAACGGATTCCCTCGGGCGCACGGGCAACGTCGCACTTGGGGCGGCGGTTGGCCCGCTGGCCTATGCAATCCCGAAGGGGGTAGGCGCGGTTGCCGGCGCGATCGGAAACACCTTGCGAGCCCCTACGGCAGCGGCATCGGATCGCAGGGCAGCGGAGACCATTCTGGCGTTCATGGAGAATCCACAAGCCGCACAGTCGATCGAGCAATCGTCGGTCCCAGGTGTGGCGCGGACCTCTGCGGAGGCGATCAACGACAATGGGCTGTACCAGCTTGAGCGGGCGGTCGCTTCGCGCGATCCACAGTTCGCGGGCGCCCTGGCGTCGCAGCGGACCGCGAACAATGCGGCGCGCTTGGAAGCGATCCAGCAAATTGCCGGTGACGCGTCGAAGATGGATGCGGCGACAGCGGCGCGACAAGCGGCAGCGATGCCCTTGCTAGAGAAGGCGTTAGCAACGGATGGCGTGAATACGAAACCTGTAGTCGCGTTGATCGACAGGCTGCTGACGAGCCCATCTGGCAAGCGCGATGCCGTGGCTTCTGCGCTCAGCAGCGTAAAGGCGAAGCTTGTCGAGGGGGATACAAACGTCGGCGCCCTGTATGGCATCCGCCAGCACATCGGTGACCTCATGAGCGGGAAGCTCGGCGGCGATCAAGCGGCGACTAAGCTCGCGCGAAAGGAGCTGATCCAGGTTCGGGGGATGCTAGACAACCAGATTTCCGAGGTGGCCCCGGAGTTTGGGCAATACCTGCGGACGTACGCCGACAAGTCGCTTCCCGTTAGCCAGATGCAGATTGGGCAACGCATTCTCAGCAGTTCGACGAGCGCTCTTGAGGATCAGCTCGGAAATCCGGTGCTCTCTCCTGCCAAGTTTGCCCAGCAGCTGAAGAACGCAGACCGGACCGCGCGGACGGCCACAGGGTTTCGGCAGGCACGGTTTCAGGACGTGATGTCTCCGGACCAGACGAAGACACTCGGAGCGGTAGGCGATGACCTCGCGCGGCAGAACCTAGCGATGACCGCAGCAAGGCCGCCCGGCAGCCCAACGGCACAACTACAGCATGGGCAGACCATCCTCGATGCTGTGTTCGGTCCTCTCGGTCTACCCGAGGGCGTTTCAAGCCTTCCCGTGTTCTCGCGATTGAATGGCGCACTTAGCTTTGTGGGTCGGTTCTTCAAGAGCGATCCGGAGCGGTTGCGGCAAGCTCTGCTCAATCCAGAGCAGCTGAAGCGGATCATGGCATCGCTTCCGCCGGCACAGAGAAGGCAGCTGTCGACGCTCATGGCTCAGCTCTCCGCTGCCGGGACCAATGTGGCTACACCGGCACTCGCCAATGCGGCTCGCGCGCATGAGGACCAACCATGATTGCTCAGAACAACGGCGGATCAGCGCGCGTCGTGGGTCGCCCCTTCGACAAGGGACAGTCTGGAAACCCTGGCGGGCGGCCGAAGATGGCCGCTGACGTGAGAAAGGCAGCANNNNGCTATCGATACCTTGGCCGCAATCATGAAAGACCCGGAGCGTGACGCGCGGTCTCGCATTGCCGCCGCAGTGGCGCTGCTCGACCGAGGCTATGGCAAGCCGATGCAGGCCGTAGAAATCGAGCATCCGCAGGATCGCCCGTATTCCTCGATGTCGGATGCAGAGCTTGAGGCAATCGTCAGAGCCAACCGGTCGGGTCAAGTGCGGAGCTAGCGGGGATCGTCGGGGTCGCCAGACGTATACGGCATGTTGGCAACGCGGATCGCCGAGACATCATCGCTGGTAGAACTGGTCGATGCGTTGATCTCGGCGAGGTGTTG
Organism: Ahniellaceae bacterium; assembly: GCA_044221335.1. Lineage (GTDB taxonomy): Bacteria > Pseudomonadota > Gammaproteobacteria > Xanthomonadales > Ahniellaceae > JBGAPI01. The sequence continues at coordinate 18,391 of JBGAPI010000042.1, read as the reverse complement.
CTCCATTCTTCCTAGCCGCTCGTCGAGCTGTCGCAGCAACGAGGTCAAGGCATCTAAGCGAGCCGACCCGCCGCCGGATCGCAGCAGGATGCCGACGAGCAACACGATGACGATCCATTCAAAGGCTGACATGGTTGCTCTCCGCCAGTTGGCTACCGGTATTCTAGGTCGCGGCGAATCGCGCGTTGGTGCGGTCGAACGAAATTCAACGGCAGCGGTGGTTGATCAGCTGCCTGCACCAGATGCACCCGGTTGATCCCGTAGGGCCACCAATGAACCCGACCGAAGCCTATCAACAACTCTTGCGCCGAATTCAGGTCACCCCGCAGCGTGTAACCATCGCCAAGGCCATCGTCCTAGAGCACGCAGCAGGCGACCCCGACGCCTTACAGCTGATTTCGCACGTCCTCGCGGCAAACCAAGCAGCTATCCCTCGGCCCCTCGTGCTTCATGAGTCCGTCGACTCTCTCGCGATGATATGCCGCGCAGCTGAAGCGACATCATGGAGAGTGGCTGCGATCGAGGGGATTTGGTCGTTGATCCATTCGGGGCATCTGATCCAGTTGGCAGGAGAGATCTACCCGACGGCGGCAATTGATTGGACGACAAACGCACCAGGTGTTGGAAGTGGAATGTCGGCAGGCTGGCAGCTCGAACAGTTTGTGATGCCGGTTCCGCAGCGAGTGAGGGTTGCGCCCTCAAAGGTCAACGAGGGGCGAGAGTTTTTATCTGAGCCCGACCTGTACCTGTCGACACTTGGCGTGCCGACCATGCACCCTGAGGTCGATCTCGCGTTCAAGGAAGCGGTGCGCTGCTTTCGCATGGAACTGTTCACCGCGGCACTGGCCATGCTTGGCAGAGCGTCGGAGGGGGCATGGCTTGAATTGGGGGCCGCGCTGCTTCGCGCGTTGCCAGTCGCGAGACGCGGCAACTACGCAAAACAGGTTCAGGACCTAGAAAGCCCGATGGTTGGCGTTCAAAAGAAGATTTTAGCGGTGCTCACGATGTACGGTCACCGGGAGGACTTCGAGGCGATAGAGCGGACGTCCGGTGTCAGGCTTCAAGAGCTTCGCGACGTGAGCGTGTGGAGCGATGCTGTCAGGGATTCCCGAAATACCATTCATTTCGGAGTTTCACCTGCTACGCCCAATACCTACGAGAAACTTGCCGCTCTCTTGATCGGTGCGGTGCCGGGCGTCCGAACAATTTATCGAGTAAAGAACGCGGCGGACGCCCATCAGGCTGAAGACGCGCCGTAGCGCACTTTGGCGAGTTGCATCGGGGAATGGTGGTAGCGACCTTGTCCCTACGCCCAACGAGGCATGGGATGAGCCGGACGTCAGTGCCGAGGACGGCCGAGCGGCTACCATCCAGCGCGACAGCTCGATGGCATTTGGTGGCAACCGTGGGAATAGCACTCGCCGACATTCTTCCCATCTTCGGGCCGCGCATCAATATTGCGCCATTGGAAGTTCGCCACATCGCTGCGCTGTGGGAGATTGAAAGCGATCCTGTCGTGAAGAGATTCCTTGACGGTCCAGTGGGCAAGGCTCGCGACGTATGGATTTCCGAGATGTCGGCGCAGTGTCCGAGCTATCGACACCTTGCGGTATGCAGAAACTCAGGCGGCGAGCTTCTTGGTCGGGCATCACTTGCGAGGGATCTCGATGCAGGACCTACCGCGGAACTCCGAATAGTGCTGGGCCAGCATGCATTCATGGGGCGCAAGGAACGCCTAGGCAGGGAGGTTGCACGACTACTGATTGACGCTGCTTTCGGGCCGCTGGGGCTTCGTGAGGTCACCGCGACCGTTGACCCGGAAAACGTGCACAGCTTGGCCCTGGTTGAGGCGTTCGGCTTTGAATCAATCGGTGTAGGCAAGAAAGGCAAGCTCCTCTTTGCATTGCGACAATGAGGCTCGGAACTGGCTTCGTCGCAACTCCAGCGACCGAACATCGGCACCGTCCGGCCGATGCGAACCCATCGAACTCTCCTGGCCGCGCCTTGCATTGGCGACGGCAGCATCGCCGCGCCCGAGGTCATCACGCTTTGCCGGGACGTCCGCATCCTTCGGCGCGCGCTGGCAACGGTCGCCGCGCGATCCCTGAGGCGCCTACTCGATCTTGTCCTTTTCCTTCGCCGCCGCGATCGTCTGCCATTGCATGTTCGATGGATCGTCGGCGCCGCCGTGCTTGAGTGCCTTGATGTGGTCGATCACGTATCCAGGGCATGGACCGGAGGCGCGCCCGGTCGACGGGCACGGATGGTCGTGCTGGAAATGGTCTTTAGCGGCGGTGCTGCGGGCTATGCGCCCATCGGCATTGCGTTGCACCCCCGGCGCGGCGCGTGAGCCGACGACGGCTCGCGGTGTGGAGGCACGGGGAGCGGGAGAGTGAGAAAGCTTGGGAGCCGTCGCCGGGCGAGTAGAGCGCGGCGCAACGGCCTTGGGGGCGCTATAGGCCCGCGGCGCAGCGGTATACGACTTGGGAGCCGGCGCGGCTCGATACGTCGACTTGGTCGGCGCGCTGGATCGTGGCGTGCTTTCTGACTTTGAAGAGCTTGTGTGGTGTCCGCCGCTGCCGCGAGCCTCGACGGCCGTTGGATTGAGCAGGGCGATGGCACCAACGGCGAGAGCGACGAGGAATGGCCGCATGGCGGGCGCTCCTGACGAAACGCAGCAATGCTACTCCGGCCATGGCGTCGGAGGGCGGTCTACGTGTCGGAACACAGGGGCGTCGGGCCGAAATTGGTAGCCAAATAGGTAGCTAGCTCCAGTTTCGACCCGATTTTATCGATGAAAACCTAGCAAATACGCCAAAAAAAGGCGATTTGCCTAGTAGTCCATGAAGTAGCCACCGTTCACCGGAACATTGGCGCCGGTGATGAAGCCGGATTCCGGGGCGGCAAGGAAGTTGACCACGCGGGCGATCTCGCCCGGCTCGCCGATCCGGCCGACCGGGATCTGGGCGATGATCTGGTTGCGGATGTCTTCGGGGATCTTGGCGACCATCGGGGTGCGGCAGTAGCCCGGCGAGACGCTGTTGACGGTCACGCCCTTGCGGGCGACTTCGCGGGCCAGGGCCATCGTGAAGCCGTGCAGGCCGGCCTTCGAGGCCGAGTAGTTGGTCTGGCCGAAAGCGCCGGTCTGGCCGTTGACCGAGGAGATGTTGACGATGCGGCCGAAGCCGGTCTCGCACATCGACTCGACGACCGGGCGGCACATGTTGAAGAGACCGTCGAGGTTGACCTTCATCACGTCGGTCCACTGCTCGACCGTCATCTTGCGCAGGGTAACGTCGCGGGTAATGCCGGCGGAGTTGACCAGCACGCCGATCGGGCCGTAGGTGGTGCGTACGCGCTCGACCAGGGCCGCGCAGGAGTCGTGCGCGCTGACGTCGACCACCTCGAACACGATGCGACCGTTGTAGTCGGCGACCTCGGCCTTGAACTGCTCGACGCGCTCGGCGCGCACGGCGAGATCGGCGGCGACCACCTGGTGGCCGCTGTCGGCCAACTGCTTGCAGATTTCGGTACCGATACCGCCGAGACCGCCGGTGACGATGGCAACGCGCTGCTTCATGGACCCACTCCGTGATCGGTCCGCACCGGTATGGTGCGATGCAATATATCTATGCTAGGAACGCCGGAAATGCAAGTCAAACGCCTGAAACGGCAACAGATCGGGGTGTGACCATTGTTTGATGCGCTGCGGCGGGGAGGCGCTCCGGCGAGCGCGTCCCCCCGGTTCAAGCGTGACGCGGATGGGGGAGAACGTCCGGCACATCGGGGAAACGGGAACACCCGATTCAATGCAGCCGTTCGCCGCCTTGTCCCTTTCGATACGAACTTCCAAACGCCGTAAAGCGGCACCTGGTCCGCTCGGCGTCACGCGGTCGGAGCGCGAAGAGCAGCGGGTCGGCGCCCGTTCTACCTTCCCGGGGTTTTCGTGCCGGGCTTCGGTGGCGTCGCGGTGCGATTGGCGGTGCCGGTGGCGTTGAGGAAGGTCGACTGCATCTGCTTCCAGGCGTCGAGATTGCGCTCGGTCATCTCGTTCAGGAGCGTCCACGGCGTCTGGCCCATCATGTTGTTCAGCTGGCCGCGGAACTGCTGGCTCTGCTCGAGGAAGGCCTGCGCCGACTTCTCGAGGTAGTTGCCCATGAAGCCCTGCAGCGAGTCGCCGTAGAAGCGGATGATCTGCGACAGCAGGTTGATCGAGAACATCGGTTGCCCGTGTTCCTCGTGCTCCGAGATGATCTGCAGCAGCACGGAACGGGTGATCTCCTCGCCGGTCTTGGCGTCGCGCACCTCGAAGGTCTCGCCATCGACGACCAGCTGGCGCACATCCTCGACGGTGATGTAGCTGGAGATCTCGGTGTCGTACAGGCGCCGGTTCGGGTACTTCTTGATGATCCGGGTTTTGCTCATGGTTTTCACGCTAGCAGAGGTTTTTGCACTGCACTACGAGGCTTTATCAAACCCTTTTACGGCTTGCAATGGTTTGCGTTCGCAGTGCAGCAAGGGCACCACGACTCCGGAGGTCGGACGTCGTCGGGTGCAACCGTCGTCGGCGCCTTTCGCGCGCAGCCTGCGCGCGAAAGGCTGAGGGCCGGGTGAGTCGTTCCGCGGCTGCGGAACGGACTACCAACCCATGTAGTGGCCGCCGTTGATCGACAGGTTGGCGCCGGTGATCCACGCCGCGCGCTCGTCGGTGAGGAAGGCCACCGCGAACGCGATCTCGTCGGGATCGCCGAGGCGGCCGACCGGGATCTGCGCGGTGATCTTGGCGCGGACGTCCTCCGGCACCGCCATCACCATGTCGGTGCCGACGTAGCCGGGCGACACGGTGTTGCAGGTGATGCCGAACTTGGCGTTTTCCTGGGCCAGCGAGATGGTGAAGCCGTGCATGCCGGCCTTGGAGGCGGCGTAGTTGGCCTGGCCGTACTGGCCCTTCTGGCCGTTGATCGAGGAGATCTGCACGACGCGGCCCCACTTGCGCGCGCGCATGCCGTCGATCACCGCACGAGTGACGTTGAAGCACGAGGTCAGGTTGGTGTTGATGACCTCCTGCCACTGCAGCGCGGTCATCTTGTGGAAGGTGGTGTCGCGGGTGATGCCCGCGTTGTTGATCAGGATGTCGATCGGTCCGAGCGCGGCTTCCGCCGCCTTGACCATCTCGGCCGCCGAGGCGAAGTCGCCCACGTCGCCGGGCACGATGGTGACGTCCACGCCCTGGGCCTTCATCTCGGCCTGCCAGGTCTGCGCCTTGCCTTCGTGACGGTAGTTGGTCGCGACCTTGTGGCCGCGCCGCGCGAGTTCCTTGACGATGGCCGATCCGATACCGCCGGTACCACCGGTCACCAATGCGACACGCTGACTCATGATCCACTCCCCAGTGAATTGCCGGCCGCCCGTCGAGCGCGAACGTTGCCGTTCCCCGATTCTAGCGGGCCGGTGCCGCCGATCGGCAAGTCTCTACCGCGTGTCGTTCCAAACGGAATGACACGATGTCCCCCCATTCGCGCCGCCGCACGTAACGCCGTTCCCGCGTGTCATCATCGCCCGCGCCGCGCGACGCGATCGGTCTCGGGAGTTCGCCGGTGTCATCCTGGAGCGAGCGATGGCGTCATCGGGGGGAGCGCTCGGGACCGTCCGGCGCGGGCTGATCGCGATCCGCGACGGCTACAACCGGAGGGGTTACCGCAGCGAGCCGGTCGGCGCCGGCCGGCTGGTCTGGAATCCGCGTCATCCCGTGCATCTGCGGGCCTACTACCACCACGTCGTCGGCCTGGTGCGCTCGATCCTCGCGGACCAGCCGACTCCATTGACCGTGATTTTCGACGAGCCCGGGAAGCGCCCGCCGGCCCTGGCGCGCCTGCTCGATGACGCTCGCGGACGAGTCGTCCGGGTCGGGGTGCAGTACGAGCACACGCTGGTCCGACCGGGCGGGCGCGACGCGGAAGGCGCCACGCCGTCGGCGACGCCGCTGCCGGAAGGCGGCGGCTGCTACCTCGCTCGGGTCCTGGACCGCGCGTTCCTCGAGGCCTGCGATCTCGTGGTCGACTACAGCCTCGCCAATCGTGCCCACCTGGAGCGCGCGGGAGGCTACGAACGCCTGCTGGGACGCATGCTCTGCCTGTCGCCAGTGCTCGTCCCGCCGGCACTGCCACCGTTGCCGCCGGTGCCGACCGCGCTGACGCTGTTCAGCGATCCGTCGGTGCCGCGCCGGCGGCGCTTCCTCGACGCGGCCGCGGCGCGCGGGTTGCCGCTGTCCAACCTGCGCGGTGTCTGGCGGATGACCGACCTCGCGGCTCGCTACCGCCGCGCGGGCGTGCTGGTGAACCTGCACCAGACCGACGAGCACCACACGCTGGAGGAACTGCGCGTACTGCCCGCCCTGCTGTGCGGAACGCTGGTGGTGAGCGAGAACGTGCCACTCGGCGTGGTCATTCCCTATGCCGACCACATCGTGTGGGCCGATGCGGGCGGCATGGTCGATGCGGTCGAACAAGTGCTGTCCGACCCGGCGGGACACCGCGAGCGGGTGCTCCGCCACCCCCGGCTGGTCGCGACGATCGCCGCGTTGCAGGCGTCACAGCGGGCCGCTCTGCGGTCGGCGCTCGCGGCGCTGGCCTGACCGGTCCGCGACGGGACTATTCCGAGCGCAGCGCCTCGATCGGGTCCAGCTGTGCGGCCTTGCGGGCCGGGTAGTAGCCGAAGAACAGGCCGGTCGCGATCGAGAAGCCGGTCGCGAGCAGGATGATGTCGGGAGACAGGTGCACCGGCAGCGCAGAGATCGCGCCCGTGAGGAAGGCGCCGCCGACGCCGATCGCGATGCCGATCACGCCGCCGCCCAGCGAGATCGCCATCGCCTCGGACAGGAACTGCAGCTGGATCTCGCGCGGACCGGCGCCGACCGCCATCCGGAGACCGATCTCGCGCACCCTCTCGGTCACCGAGACGAGCATGATGTTCATGATGCCGATGCCGCCGACGATCAGGGAGATCGTCGCCACGATCGCGAGCAGCAGCGACATCAGCCGGGTGGTCTCGGTGCGGGTGGCGATGATCTCCGCGAGGTTGCGCACCTGGAAGTCGTCCTGGGCGCCGGCGTCGATCCTGTGGCGCTGCCGGAGCAGGGCGCCGATCGCCTCCTCGGCCTCGTCGACCTGGTCGGCGCTGGCGGCGCCGACGGTGATCTGCTGGACGAACTCGCCGGAAATGCTGCTGCCGGCCGGCAGGCGGCGCTTGGCGGTCGCGAGCGGCACGAACACCACGTCGTCCTGGTCCTGGCCGAAGCCGCCTTGGCCCTTGGCGGCGAGCACGCCGACCACGGTGATCGGCACCTTCTGGATCCGGATCGTTCGGCCGACCGGGTCGTCGTCGCCGAACAGGTTCTGCTTCACCGTCTGGCCGATCACGGCGACCTTGGCGGCACCACTGTAATCACGTGCCGCGAAACCGTCGCCGGAGGCCAGCTGCCAGTTGTTGATGCTGAAGTAGTCGGACTGCACGCCGAATACCGACGACGCCCAGTTGGCATTGCCGGCGACGACCTGCGCGGCCATCCGGACGCTGGCGGCGCAGAAGGCGACGCTGGGGATCTCCGTGCGGATCGCATTCGCATCGCCCTCGGTCAGGGTCGGCTTGCTGCCGGCACCGAGGCGGGCGCCACCGGCACGACCGGCGCCGGAGAGCACTTCGAGGCGGTTGGAGCCGAGCGAGCCGATCATCCGGTCCAGTTCGGACTGGGTTCCTTCGCCGATCGCGACCATCACGATCACGGCGGCGATGCCGATGATCACGCCGAGCGCGGTCAGCACGCTGCGCAGCCAGTTGCCGCGGAGCGACTGGGCGGCGAGTTCGAGAGTGTCCCTGAGGATCATGGCGACGCCTCGAATAGCTCGCCGTCGCGCATCTCGCAGCGCCGGGCGGCACGGGCGGCGACGCTGGGGTCGTGGGTGATCAGCACGACGGTCTGGCCGGCCTCGCGCAGTCGGCCGAACAGCGCCAGCACCTCGGCGCCGGTCTTCGAATCGAGGGCGCCGGTCGGCTCGTCGGCGAGCAGGATCGGCGGCTCGTTGATCAGCGCCCGGGCGATGGCGACGCGCTGCTGCTGGCCGCCGGACAGCTCGCTCGGCCGATGGCCGGCACGCGCCTCCAGGCCGACGCTGGCGAGGGCCGCCAGCGCGCGTTCGCGCCGGCTGCCGCGCGGCGTGCTGCCGTAGACCAGCGGCATCATCACGTTCTCCAGCGCGGTCAGCCGGTGCAGCAACTGGAAGCTCTGGAACACGAAACCGATCTTGTCGCGGCGCAGGTGCGCGCGTTCGGCGACCGTGAGGCTCGCGACATCGACGCCGTCGAGGCGATAGGTCCCATCGGTCGGAGTATCGAGGCAGCCGATGAGGTTCATCAGCGTGCTCTTGCCCGAGCCCGACGCGCCGGTGATGGCGACAAACTCGCCGCGCGCGACCGACAGGTCGACGCCGCGCAGCGCGGTCACCTCGGCCGCGGTCCCGCGGCTGTAGACCTTGGTCAGCTGGCGGATCTCGATCAGGGACACCGGGACGATCCTTCAGCGCGCCGGCGAGATGCTGCCGACGATCACCGCGTCACCCGGCTTCAGCGCATCGCCGATGACCTCCGTGCGCTCGCTGTCGGTGGCGCCGATCCGGATCGCGACCGCGACCGGCGCTCCGTCGCGCAGCACGTACACGCTGCCGCGCTTGCCGCCGCCGAGGCTCGCGAGCTCGGCATCGAGGGTGGCCTTCCGGGCATCGTCGAGGGTGGCGCGGAATGGCGCCAGCGCCTCCTTCATGGCCGCCCCGAATCGACTGCCGCCACGCCCGCTGCCCGACTCGCCGCGACCGCCGCCGGCATCGCTCGGTGGTCCGCCCGCGCCGTCGCCAGCCTGCCGCGCCTGCCGCTGCGCCTGCATCTTCTGGCGCATCGCCGCGATCGCAGCGTCGAACGCGGACGCCTGCTCCGCGGTCAGTTTCAACTTGCCCTTCAACCCGTCCCAGTCCATCCCGCCCTGCCTCGGACCGGCACCGGCGGCAGGCGCGCCAGCGCCTGCCGGCTTGAAGCGCAGGGCGGCGTTCGGAACGCGCAGCGCATCGGGGTTGCCGCCGATGTCGATCTCGGCATTGGCGGTCATGCCGGGCAGCAGCGCGAGGTCGGCGTTGTCGACCTCGACCACCACCGGATAGGTCACCACGTTCTGGGTGGTCGTCGCCGCCAGGCGGATCTGGGCGACCTTGCCGCTGAACTCGCGGCCGGTGAAGGCATCGACGTTGAAGCGCACCGGCAGCCCCTCGCGGACCTGGCCGACGTCGGCCTCGTCGATCGCGAGGTTCAACTGCATCTGGGTCAGGTCCTCGGCGATCTGGAACAGCACCGGAGTCTGAAAGCTCGCCGCCACCGTCTGGCCGGGCTCGACCGCGCGTTGCACCACGACGCCGTTGACCGGCGCACGGATCACCGTGTGGTCGAGGTCGAGCCGGGCGTTGTCGAGTGCCGCGCGCTTCTGCCGGATCGCGGCGGCGGCGACGTCGATCTGCGCGGCCAGCACGCCGACCTTGGCTCCGGCCGACTCGGCCGCCAGCTGGGCGGTGTCGAGGTCGGTGAGCGCGATCAGGTTGCGCTCGCGCAATTCCCTGCGGCGCTTGTATTCGCGGTCGGCGTTGCGTGCCGAGGCTTCGGCGTCGACCTTGTTGGCACGGGTCGCGGCCAGGTTCGCCTCGGCGCTGGCGACATCGGCCTCGGCCTGGGTGACGCGGGCCTTGAACACCGCCGGGTCGATGTGGGCGATGGGCTGGCCCTTCGTGACGTGCTGGTTGAAATCGCCCTCGACGGTCGCGATCTGGCCGGACAGCTGCGAGCCGACGTCGACGGTGGTGACCGCGCGCAGGCTGCCGGTGGCGGCGATCACGGTCCGGATCGGTCCGCGATCGACAGTGACGGTGCGATAGTCGGTGGCGCCGGCGGCGTGGAACCGGCGCCAGCCGAAGATTGCCAGCAGACCGACGATCAGCGCGGCGACGACCAGCAGCAGGCGCGAGGACTTCATTGGCTCCGATTCCTTGTCGATTCTTGTGGCCGGTGACGCGCGACGGCCGGCGATGTTGCCATCGACAACGCCGGGACACGGTTACGGCTGACTTGAGCGGAGCATGACTGAAGGCCTGGTGAGCGGACAGACAGGGGCCGCTTCCGCGGCGCCGCCGCCGTGACGCATCGACGCAGCCCGCGATCCCCGGCAGGGTCCGGGCGTTGCGGCAGCAGGCCTGGGTGCGGGGCGCGACAGTCTCGCGCGCCGCTAGCCATCGACGGCGGCGGTGCGGTTCAGTTGCCTCGGAATCCCGTGGCGATCGAACCTGGCGACTGCCTGCGCGAGGAGTTCCGCCGGGGTGACAGCCAGCGCCGCCTCCTGTCCCAGGAAGCGCAGCGCCGCGCGCAGGGCCGGCAGTGGATCGGCGGCGTCGATCGGCTGGCTCGCCAGCTGCTTCGAGAGCTTGTGGCCGGTGCCGTCGGTCGCCAGCGGCACGTGCAGGTAGGCCGGCGTCGGCAGTCCGAGGCGGCGCTGCAGCAGAATCTGTCGTGGCGTGGAGTCGAGCAGGTCGGCGCCGCGCACGACCTCGGTGATCCCCTGCGCCGCATCGTCGACCACCACCGCCAGCTGGTAGGCCGTCCAGCCGTCCGCGCGCGCGAGCACGAAGTCACCGACGTCGCGGGCCAGGTCCTGCGCGTAGTGACCTTGCACCGCGTCGTCGAATCCGATCACCCCGTCGGTGGCGGTCACCCGCAGGCGCCAGGCCGGCGCACGTGCCGCGTCGGGCGCCGCGCGGCAGGGACCGCGGTGCAGGCCACCGGCCGGCTCGAGCTGGCTGCGGGAACACCAGCATGGGAATACCGCGTCGATCGCACGGAGCGCGTCCAGCGCGGCGGCGTAGACCGCGCCGCGGCGACTCTGGAACCAGATCTCGCCGTCGGCAACGAGACCGAAGGCCGCCAGCGTCGCGAGGATGCGCTCGGCGCTGCCGGGCACTTCGCGCGGCGGATCGAGGTCCTCGACCCGTACCCGCCAGGTCCCGCCGGCGGCACGCGCGGCGAGCCAGCTCGCGACGGCCGCCACCAGCGAGCCGAAGTGCAGGTCGCCGGTCGGGGAGGGGGCGAAACGCCCGACGTAGAGCGGGCCCGGGGTCGCGGCGTTGCGGCCGTCGGGGGACAGGGAGAGGCCGAGGTGCCGCTCTGCGTTGTTCGGCCGCAGGTTCATTTCCGGAGGCAGATCATGCGCCGATGGATCCGTGAAAGCTGAACCGGCGTTCCGCGACGCGGTTGAATTCGCCGGCGGGACCCGCACTAGCCCTCGCAACCGATCCCATTGCTGTCGAGGAGCCCGTCGTGCGCCGCATCGTCCTGTTCGTCGCCACCAACATGGCGATCCTGTTCGTCCTGAATCTGGTCCTGATTGTCGCGCAGAACGTCTTCCACTTCCGGATCGCGAACGGTGGCGGACTGCTGATCATGGCGGCGGTCCTCGGCATGGGCGGCTCCTTCCTGTCGCTGGCGCTGTCGAAATGGATCGCGAAGATGCAGACCGGCGCGCAGGTGATCAACGAGCCGCGCTCCGAACTCGAGCGCTGGCTGGTCGCGACCGTGCGCCGGCAGTCCGCCGCGGTCGGCATCGGGATGCCGGAGGTCGCGATCTACGATGCGCCGGAGATGAATGCCTTCGCCACCGGCATGAGCCGCGACTCCGCGCTGGTCGCGGTCAGCACCGGCCTGCTGCGCAACATGGAACGCCGTGAAGTCGAGGCGGTGCTTGGCCACGAGATCAGTCACGTCGCCAACGGCGACATGGTGACGATGTCGCTGCTGCAGGGCGTGCTCAATACCTTCGTGATCTTCGCGGCCCGCGTCGTCGGCGGCATCGTCGACTCCGCGCTGTCCGGCGACCGCGAGAACCGTGGCGGCGGTCTAGGCTACTTCGTGGTCGTGACGATCCTGCAGGTGCTGTTCGGCTTCCTCGCCTCGCTGATCGTGATGGCGTTCTCCCGCTGGCGCGAGTTCCGTGCCGACGCCGGCGGCGGAGCCCTGGAAGGCCGCGCGGCGATGATCGCGGCGCTGCAACGCCTGTCCGGCAACCATGGCGTCAATACGCTGCCGGAGGCGGTGCAGGCGTTCGGCATCTCGGGCGGCGGCGGGCTGGCGCGGCTGCTGATGAGTCATCCGCCGATCGAGGAGCGGATCGCGGCGTTGCGCCAGGCGTGATCCGGCGCACGCTGCCGCATCCGGACAATTTCGCGCTGGGCGTCCGGGGAATACGGCTTGCAGCTTCATCGCAGGGCCCGCCCTACGGTTCGGACGCGAGGGTCTTCGCCATCTCCGCCAATGCGCGTCGTCGCCACAGCAGCACGAAGGTGTTCCCGCCGTTCTGCTGCCACAGCACGGCGGCGCGGATCGCGGCGAGCAGCAGGGCGCGGATGCGGTCGACGATGCGGCTCTGGGTCAGGTAGCGGGCGTCGCCAGGGACCATCACCCGGGGCCGGAGGCTGCTGACGCAATCGACGTAGATCTCGGCCAGTCGGGCCACCGCGCCGTCGCTGCCGACACCATAGTTGTCGACACTGCGGCGGGCGGCGTCGATGCCGTCGCGGATCCGCTGCTGTCGCGCCGGCTGGCTGCGCAGCTTGCGCGCCAGCGTGTTGATCGAGCCGATCACGCCGAGCAGGTTCTGGTCGACCTCCTGGCTCTCGAGGTGCTTTGCCAGCAGGTCGAGGCCGTGCCGCAGCGAGGCGCGGCCACCGAGGGCGGCGTCCGAGTGTTCGGCGTCGATCGTGAAGACACTCGCCAGGCTGGCGTCGAAGCGCGCGTCGTCGCAGCGCCCGTTCCGGGCGAGATCGAGGCAGAGCGCGACCGCCCGGAACATTCCGGCAAGCCCCAGTGTCTGGTCCGTTCGGCTCACGTCAGTGTCCCGTAGGCTCCGTCGGTGGCATCGATGATGCCCCCGCCGAGGCATTCCTCGCCAAGATAGAACACCACGGATTGACCGGGGGTGACCGCGCGCTGCGCCTCGGCAAACCGGACCTCGACGCCGCCGTCGCCGACGGACACGCGACAGGCCTGGTCCTGCTGCCGGTAGCGGGTCTTGGCCGTGCAGTCGAATCGGGCCGCCGGCGCCACGCCCGCGGTCCAGGACAGCTGGCTCGCCCGGAGCCGGTTCGACATCAGCGCCGGCGAATCGACGCCCTGGTCGACGATCAGCTGGTTGCTGTCGACGACCTTGCCGACGACGTACCAGGGCGCTCCGCTGGCATCGCGACGGCCGCCGATGCCGAGACCGCCGCGCTGGCCGAGCGTGAAGAACATCACCCCGGGATGCTCGCCGAGCACGCGGCCGCGGGTGTCCGTGATCCGCCCCGGCTGTTCCGGGATGTAGCGCGACAGGAACTCCCGCAGGTCGCGCTCGCCGATGAAGCAGATGCCGGTCGAATCCTTCTTCGCGGCGACCGGCAGTCCGGCCTCGGCGGCGAGGCGTCGCACCTCGGGCTTCGGCAGGTGGCCGATCGGGAACAGCGTCTTCGCGAGCTGCGCCTGGCCCAGGGTGTAGAGGAAATAGGTCTGGTCCTTGTTGCGGTCAGCGCCGCGCAGGAGGCGCCAGCGGCCGTCGTGCGCATCCACCTGGGCGTAGTGGCCGGTGGCGATGCGGTCGGCGCCGAGATCCTCCGCGTGTTCGAGGAAGGTCTTGAACTTGATCTCGCGATTGCACAGCACGTCGGGATTCGGCGTTCGCCCGGCGCGGTATTCGGCGAGGAAATTCTCGAACACGCCGTCCCAGTACTCGGCGGCGAAGTTGCGAGCGTGAAAGGCGATGCCGAGCTGACGGCAGACCGCCTCGGCATCCGCGGCATCCTGTGGCGTCGTGCAGTGCTCGGAGCGCTCGTCCTCCTCCCAGTTCTGCATGAACATGCCCGCCACGGCTACCCCCTGGCGCGCGAGGAGCATGGCCGAGACCGACGAGTCGACGCCGCCCGACACTCCCAGCATGACGAGACCGCCCATCGCTCAGGCCGGCGGTACGTCGACCAGCAGGTCGAGCGGCATCGAGCGTCCGGCGAGGTGGTCGTCGATCGAGCGCAGCACCATCGGGCTGCGCAGCTCTGCCGAGCGCGCCAGCAGCTCGGCGCGACTGAGCCAAAGTGCGCGCTCGACCGGCTCGTCGAGCTTCGCGTCCGGCAGTTCGGCGAGGGCACGTGCCGCGAACGTGAAGCGCAGGATGACGAGGTCGGTGACCGGATGGCGCCAGCGGTAGACGGCGACGAGGCCGGTCGGCTCGACCCGCCAGCCGGTCTCCTCGACGGTCTCGCGGACGACGGCGGCGACCAGCGACTCGTCGGCCTCGAGATGCCCGGCCGGCTGGTTGATCACCAGGCGGCCGTCGCCGGAGCGTTCCTCCACCAGCAGGAAGCGGCCGTCGCGCTCGACCACCGCTGCGACGGTCACGTTGGGACGGAACACACCATCAGCGGCCAGTGCCTCGGCCGGATAAACGGGACGCGCCACGCGGGAAACCTCTGTCCAGGTTCTGAGCCCCGATCTCACGGTGCGCCCCCTGGGACGGGCGCACGAAACCCTGGCGTTGCCGCGGTTTCGCGGGGGATGGAAGTACTTCGAGGTGGAAAGAACGCCGCCGGAGAAAGAATCGGGCCTTGCGTCAAAACTCGTCCTTCTCGCCGGTGAATTCCTGCTCCAGCTTGTCCGCCACCCGTGCCGTCAGCTCCAGCGCGTCGGAGACTTCCTTGCTGGTCGCGGTGGCCGAGATCTTGGAGACGAAGAGGCCGGCGCCCCCCTGGCGCACCCACGCACCGAGCTTCACCTGGTTGTTGTTTTCCAGCATCCGGTTGGCGATCGGCAGCGGCAGCCCGTCGGACTTGCCCGGCGCCTTGTATCCGTAGCTGATCACCTCGCGGATCTTCAGCGCGCCGTAGTCGAAGGTCGCCGAACGCAGCCAGACCTGCTGGGTGCGGCCGCCCTCGAGATCGTAAACAATGCGGAAATCGCCGTCCTTGTCGACCTCGTACTTGATCTTCGCGTTGTCGAGCGCGCGCTGCGCGATCGGATCCGCCTTGCCGGCCGTCGCCGCAGCCGGGGCCGCGCCGATCGGCGAACCGGCGGACGCTGCCGGGCCGAAGGCAAGGGCGAGGGCCATCAGGCCGAACCGGCCGCCGCGCATCCACATCGTCCGCATGCTTGTACTCCGCCGCCACGCCCCCAACTGGGGCCGGTCTATGGTGCCGCGCGCGGGCGGTCGCGTCCATGCGTCGTCCGCAGGTGGGGCTTATACTTTCGGCAGCGCAGCAGTCTTCGAGAACAATGAGTCAGCCCAACGATCCTTCGACCGAGCACGAACGGCAGACCGGAGTGGCGGTGGCACCCGCCAAGCCGGAAGTGGCCAAGCCACCGATGTACCGGGTGGTCCTGCTCAACGACGACTACACGCCGATGGATTTCGTGGTGTCGATCCTGGAACAGTTTTTTGCGATGACCAAGCAGATGGCGACCCAGGTGATGCTGCATGTTCACACCCGCGGGAAGGGCGTTTGCGGAGTGTTCACCCGCGAGGTGGCAGAAACGAAGGTGACGCTGGTCAACGAGCATTCGCGGCGCAACCAGCACCCGCTGTTGTGCACGATGGAAAAGGCCTGAGGGTCGGCAGGGTTACGGGGAAGAGCGGGGCCGGGGCGGCGAAACGAAAGACGACGGAGACGCGGACATGTTCAGCAAGGATCTCGAGCTCACCATCGGCCAGTGCTACAAGGACGCCCGCGAACGTCGGCACGAGTTCATGACGGTCGAGCACCTGCTGCTGGCGCTGCTCGACAACGCCGCCGCGGTCAGCGTGCTGCGCGCCTGCGGCGCCGACCTCGGCAAGCTGGCGACCGACCTGCGCTCGATCATCAACGAGACGGTGCCGACGCTGCCGGCCGGCGAGGAACGCGATACCCAGCCGACGCTGGGCTTCCAGCGCGTGCTGCAGCGAGCGGTCTACCACGTGCAGTCGTCCGGGCGGAAGGAAGTGACCGGCGCCAACGTGCTGGTGGCGATCTTCTCGGAGAAGGACTCGCACGCGGTCTACTTCCTCGGCCAGCAGGACGTCACCCGCCTCGACGTCGTCAACTACATTTCCCACGGCATCGCCAAGATCGGGCAGGAGCCGGCGGCGAAGAACGACGAGCAGGCCAAGGGCGGCGAGGGCGAGTCCGACGAGATCAAGGGCAATCCGCTCACCGAGTTCGCGCAGAACCTCAACGACGCCGCGCGGATGGGCAAGATCGATCCGCTGATCGGCCGCGCCGACGAGATCGAGCGCACCATCCAGGTGCTGTGCCGTCGCCGCAAGAACAACCCGCTGTACGTCGGCGAGGCCGGCGTCGGCAAGACCGCGCTGGCCGAAGGGCTCGCCAAGCGCATCGTCGAGGGGCAGGTGCCGGACGTCCTCAAGGAGTGCACGATCTATGCGCTCGACCTCGGCGCGCTGGTCGCCGGCACCAAGTA
This sequence comes from Ahniellaceae bacterium, assembly GCA_044221335.1. Lineage (GTDB taxonomy): Bacteria > Pseudomonadota > Gammaproteobacteria > Xanthomonadales > Ahniellaceae > JBGAPI01. The sequence goes on along the minus strand of JBGAPI010000042.1, from coordinate 1,837 downwards.
CCGCGGCGACTTCGAGAAGCGCCTGAAGGCGGTGCTGGCGCAGCTGAAGAAGGAGCCGAACGCGATCCTGTTCATCGACGAGATCCACACCATCATCGGCGCCGGCTCGGCCTCGGGCGGCACGATGGACGCGTCCAACCTGATCAAGCCGGTGCTGCAGAACGGCGAGTTGCGCTGCATCGGCTCGACGACCTTCCAGGAGTTCCGCCAGGTGTTCGAGAAGGATCGCGCGCTGGCGCGGCGCTTCCAGAAGATCGACGTGGTCGAGCCGACCGTCGCCGAGGCGATCGACATCCTGAACGGCCTGAAGTCGCGCTTCGAGGACCACCACCAGGTGCAGTACACCAAGGACGCGCTGAAGGCGGCCGTGGACCTGTCGGTCAAGCACATCGGCGACCGCCTGCTGCCGGACAAGGCGATCGACGTCATCGACGAGGCGGGCGCCCGCCAGCGCCTGCTGCCGCTGGAAGAGCGCAAGACGGTGGTCGACGTGCCCGAGATCGAGTATGTCGTGTCGAAGATGGCGCGGATCCCGCAGAAGAGCGTTTCGGCCAGCGACAAGGACGTGCTGAAGAAGCTCGACCGCAACCTCAAGATGGTGGTGTTCGGCCAGGACAAGGCGATCGACCTGCTGACCGCGGCGATCAAGATGGCGCGCTCCGGCCTCGCCAATCCGTCGAAGCCGATCGGCTGCTTCCTGTTCGCCGGTCCGACCGGCGTCGGCAAGACCGAGGTCACCCGCCAGCTCGCGCTGCAGCTCGGCATCGAGCTGATCCGCTTCGACATGTCGGAGTACATGGAGGCGCACTCGGTAGCGCGCCTGATCGGCGCTCCTCCGGGCTACGTCGGCTTCGACCAGGGTGGCCTGTTGACCGAGAAGGTGGTGAAGACCCCGCATTGCGTGCTGCTGCTCGACGAGATCGAGAAGGCGCATCCGGACGTGTTCAACATCCTTCTGCAGGTGATGGACCGCGGCGCGCTGACCGACACCAACGGCCGCGAGGCCAACTTCAAGAACGTGATCGTGGTGATGACCACCAACGCCGGCGCCGCGCAGGCGGCACGGCGCTCGATCGGCTTCGTCACCCAGGATCATTCGACCGACGCGATGGAAGTCATCCGCAAGTCGTTCAGCCCGGAGTTCCGCAACCGCATCGACGCGATCGTGCAGTTCGGCGGGCTCGACTTCGAGCACATCCTGCGCGTCGTCGACAAGTTCCTGATCGAGCTCGAGACCCAGCTCACCGACCGCCACGTCTCGCTGACGGCATCGCCGGAGGCACGGCGATGGATGGCCGAGAACGGCTTCGACGCTGCGATGGGCGCGCGGCCGATGGCGCGCCTGATCCAGGACCGGATCAAGCGCCCGCTCGCCGACGAACTGCTGTTCGGCAAGCTCTCCAGCGGCGGCAAGGTGATGCTCGACGTGGTGAACGGCGACCTGACGGTGACCTGCGAGGAAGAGGCGGTTCCCGAGGCCGCCGCCGTCTAGCAGCGGCTGCAGGGGCGGCGCGAGCCGCGATGTCCGAGGGGCGTGAGCCTAGTGTGCGAGGCCTCGTTGGTCCCCGCTCACGCCGACGAAGCGCGGCTGCTCGACCGCGAAGTCGGCGATTTCCGGTCGGCAGGCCTCGTACACCCGCGCCGTCGTGTCGTCGTGCCGGGCCAGGTTGTGGCGGCCGTCCTGCGCCCAGTCGCGGCTCTGCTCCGCGGAGGTCGTCGTCTTCATGCGGGGGCGAGGGTGGTCCGCGCCGCCATCGCCGGGGTCAGAACACTGCGGCTCCAGGTCCGGTGTTCCCCGTCATTGCGAGCGCAGCGAAGCAATCCAGTGCCTTTGCTC
>JBGAPI010000041.1:0-47391 GCA_044221335.1 Ahniellaceae bacterium | reverse complement strand
AACTGGTGGCGGAGACCCTGATCGACGGCGTGACGGTCGGCCGCGGCGGCGCCGCCGTCGTGCAGCCGCTGGACGCGCTGGCGACGGCGCTGTCGATCGCCGCCCGTCGCGGGCATCCGCTGCGCGCCGGCATGCTGGTATCGACCGGCGCGTCCACCGGCATCCACGAGATCCGCGCCGGGCAGTCCGCGGTCTGCGACTTCGGCCGCCATGGCCGGGTGCGCTGCCGCGCGGTACCGCTGGTCGCGGCGGCGGGCGCGGCGTGAACCGGCGCCGCGCCTGCCTGTCGCTGCTGGTCGCCGGCCTCGCCGCGCCGCGCGTGCTCGCTGCGGCACAGGAGCTCACCGAGCTGACGGCGTCGGACGTCCACATCCCCGGCTATCCGACGGTCGAGGCCCTGCGCTGGATCGACCAGCAGTTGCGCGAGAAGACCGCCGGGCGCCTGGGACTCAGGCTCTACCACTCCGGCCAGCTCGGCCGCGAAGGCGATTCGATCGACCTCGCCCGCTACGGCGCGCTGGCGATCACCCGGGTCAACATGGCGGCGCTGAACAATCCTTTCCCGCTGACCCGCGTGCTGTCGCTGCCCTTCGTGTTCCGCTCGACCGAACACCTGCGCACCGTGCTCGACTCGTCGGTCGGTAGCGAGATCCTCGAGGCCTTCGGCCGCCGCGATCTGGTCGGGCTCGCGTTCTACGACTCCGGCGCGCGCTGCTTCTACAACACCCGGCGTCCGATCGTGGTGCCGGCGGACCTTCATGGCCTGAAAATCCGGGTGCCGCCGTCGGACATCTTCATGGCGATGGTGCGTGCGATGGGTGCCAATCCGACGCCGCTGCCCTACGGCGAAGTGTTCTCCGCGCTGCAGACGCGCCTGATCGACGGCGCCGAGAACAACTTCCCGAGCTTCCACACCACGCGCCAGTTCGAGGTAGCGCGACACTGGTCGCAATCGCAGCACTCCTATTCGCCGGAAGCGCTGCTGCTGTCGCGGCGGGTCTACGAGTCGCTGGCACCCGCCGATCGCGAGCTGCTGGTCGAGACCGCGCGCGCTTCCGTCGCGGTGATGCGGCAGTTGTGGGACGACACCGAGGCCAAGGCGCGCGCCTTCGTGCTGGCCAACGGCGTCACCGAGAACGAGCTCGATCGCGACGCCTTCCTCGACGCCGTGGCGCCGCTGATGGCCGACTACCGCCGCAACGACGACATCGCCCACCAGCTGAAGGCGATCGAGGCGCTGGCATGAGCGGCCCGTCGATGACGCAGGCGGCGAACGGCGCGCCACTCGCCGGGCTCGCGCGGATCAGCTTCGCGACCGCCGGCGCCGCGCTGGTGGTCCTGGTCGCGGTCGAGTTCTGGCAGGTGCTGGCGCGCTACCTGCTGAACGATTCGCCGGGCTGGACCGAGCCCGCCGCGCTGTTCCTGCTGACGACCGCGATGAGCCTCGGCGCCGCCGGGGCCGTGCAGCAGGGCGCGCACTTCGGCTTCTTCGTGCTGCGCGAGATCGCGCCGCCGCCGCTGCGCCGCCTGCTGGTCCTGTTCGCCGAGCTGGTCGTCGTCGCACTCGGCGCGGTGCTCGCCGGCGGTGCCGCCGTGCTGCTGGTCGACGGCTGGGACGTGCCGGGTGCCGGAAGCGGATTGCCGCAGAGCGCGAACTTCCTGCCGATGTGCGTCGGCGGCGCCCTGATGGCGGTGTTCGCCCTCGCTCGCGCGATCCATGGTCTGCGGCCACCGGTCCCCGCCGCGGAGCCCGCCGCATGAGCATCGCCCTGTTGTTCGGCACCCTGATGCTGTTGCTGCTGCTCGGCGTGCCGGTCGCCTATTCGCTGCTGGCGGCCTCGCTGGTCACGCTCATGCATCTCGGGCTGTCGCCGCTGGTGCTGGTGCAGCAGACCGTGTCGGGTGCCGGCACCGCGTCGCTGATCGCGATCCCGCTGTTCATCTTCGCCGGCGAACTGATGCTGCGCGGCGGGATCTCCGAGCGCCTGATCGGCCTGGCCTCCGCGCTGGTCGGCCATCTGCGCGGCGGTTTGGGCCAAGTGAGCGTACTTTCGGCGCTGTTCTTCGGCGGAGTCTCTGGCTCTGCTCTTGCCGACGTCTCCGCGATCGGCGGCGCGATGATTCCGCAGATGGCCGCCCGCGGCTTCGACCGCGACTACGCGGTCAACGTGACGATGACCGCGGCGCTGGTGGCGCTGCTGGTGCCGCCCTCGCACAACCTCATCCTGTATTCCGCCGCGGCCGGCGGCGGCATCTCGATCGCCGACCTGTTCGCCGCCGGCGTGGTGCCCGCGCTGCTGCTGACCGTCGCGCTGATGGGCACGGCCTGGTGGATGGCGGGGCGCCGCGGCTACGCGGTCGAGGCCTTTCCCGGCCTGGCGGTGGTCGGCCGCCGCTTCGTCGCCGCGCTTCCCGGCCTGCTGCTGGTCGCGCTGATCTTCATCGGCATCCGCGCCGGCGTGTTCACCGCGGTGGAGAGCGCGTCGATCGCGGTCTGCTACGCGCTGCTCGTCACCGTGCTGGTGCACCGCCGCCTCGGCCGCGCCGATTTCCTCGAGACCTGCCGCGGCGCCGCGCGCACTACCGGAATGATCCTGTTCGTGATCGCCGCGGCGGCGAGCTTCGGCTGGCTGCTCGCCTACCTGCAGGTCCCGGCCGCCGCGGTGTCCGCGGTGACCAGCGTGTCGGCCGACAAGAACGTGATCCTGGCGCTGATGATCCTGATGCTGCTGGTGATCGGCACCTTCATGGATCTGGCGCCGATGATCATCATCTGCACGCCGATCTTCCTGCCGGTCGCGCGCTCGATCGGGATCGACCCGGTGCACTTCGGGGTGATCCTGATCCTGAAGGGCGGCATCGGCCTGATCACGCCGCCGCTGGGCTCGGTGCTGTTCGTCGGCACCGCGATCGGCGGGATCAGCATCGGCCATGCGATGCGCAGCATCTGGCCGTTCTACCTCGTCGCGTTCGCGGTGCTGCTGCTGGTCGCCTTCGTGCCGCAGCTGTCGCTGTGGCTGCCGCATCTGCTGAAGTGAGACGAGTCAGTCGAGCAGCGGAAATTCGCCGGCCCCGAGCCGGTCGTAGGCCGAAGCGAGGCCAGCGACGAAGCGCGCATCGGATCGCAGCGCGTCCGGAATCAGGGCGTCGAGCGCGAACCAGGGGCCGAGATCGTCGCTCGCGCGTCCGCTGCAGCGCGCGGCGACGGCCGTGAGCTGAGCGGCGCGCGGATCGACCAGCGGAATGCCGTCGCGCACGCGGCAGCGCAGGAACTGCAGCCACGCCGCGAAGCTCAGCACGAGGCCCGCCGCCGGGCGGCCCTCGCGCAGGGCCTGCACGAGCGTGAGGCCGATGCGGATCGGCAGCTTCTGCGAACCGTCCCAGGCGATCTGCGCCAGCGCGTGCGGCAAGGCGGGATTGCGGAAGCGCTGTAGGGTGGCGTCGATGTAGCCCGACAGGTCGAGGCCGCGCGGCGGCACGAGCGTGGGCGCGATCTCGCGCGTCAGCAGTCGCTCGACGTGCCGGGCGAGGCGCGGGTCCGCCATCGCCCGATGGACCTGCGCGTGCCCCAGCAGCAGGCCGAGGTAGGCGAGGGTGGAGTGTGCGGCGTTGAGCAGGCGCAGCTTGCAGGCCGCAAAACCGGCGACATCGTCGGTCAGGGTGACGCCGACCGCGGCGAGGTCCGGCGCCGAGTCGCCGAGGTCGGCGTCGAGCACCCATTGGCACCAGGCCTCGCGCTGCACCGGCCAGGCATCGGGGACGCCGAGCTGTTCCGCGACGCTGTCGCGCAGCGCCGTGTCGGTCGCCGGCACGATCGCGTCGACCATGCTGCGCGGGAAGCGCGCGTGCTCGGCGATCCAGCGCGCGGCGTCGCGATCGAACACCTCGACGAAGTCCAGCACCGCGGCGCGAAGCAGGCGACCGTTGTCCGCGAGGTTGTCGCACGAGAGGGTCAGGAACGGCGGCCGGTCCTGCGCGTGGCGGCGACGCAGCGCCGCGCCGAGGGCGCCGACGAGGCTGCGTGGCGATTCCGGATGCGCGAGATCGTGGACGATGTCGGGGTGCGCCCGGTCGAGCGTCCCATCGGCAGCAAGGCAGTAGCCCTTCTCGGTGACGGTCGCGCTGACGACGCGGGTGTCGGGGTGGTCCAGGCGCGCCCGCACCGCCGCGGGCTCCTCGGCGGCAACAAGGCATTCCCGCAGCGCGCCGATCACCCGCAGGCGCGGCTCGGCGTCGCGCACTGCCAGCGCGTAGAGGCCATCCTGCGGCGCCAGAGTGGCGCGGAGATCCGGTGTGCGCAGCGAGACCGCAGAGACCGCCCAGCGCGGATCGTGGGCGAGCAACTCGTCCCAGAACCAGGCCTGGTGAGCCCGATGGAAAGCGCCGGGACCGAGGTGGACGACGCCGATCCGGCAGGCCTCGCGGGCGTAGCGGGGACGCTCGACGTTCGCCGGCAGCGCGCCGACGGTCGCCGCCGACAGTCGGCGCGGCGCGCTCACAGCGTCACGCCGCGCTTCCACAGCGCGATGTCGCGCTCGCCGTTGCGCTCGTTGCAGGTCGGGCGGCCGGACGCCGTGGCAATCACCCGCGCAAGCAGTTCATCGGCCAGCGCGGCCGGGTTCGCGGCGCCGAGCAGGCGGCCGGCGTCGAAGTCGATCCAGCCGGGCTTGCGGGCGGCGAGCGCGCTGTTCGACGCGATCTTCAGCGTCGGCGCGGGAAACCCGAGCGGCGTGCCGCGGCCGGTGGTGAACAGGAGAACGGTCGCGCCGGCGGCGGTCAGCGCGGTCGACGATACCGCGTCGTTGCCGGGGGCTTCGAGCAGCGCCAGTCCAGGGAGTTCGGCGCGCTCGCCGTATCGCAGGACCTGGGTCAGCGGCGCGTGACCGCCCTTCTGCACCGCGCCGAGCGATTTCTCCTCGAGCGTGGTGATCCCGCCGGCGCGGTTGCCCGGCGAAGGATTCTCGTTGACGGGCTGGCCATGGTCGAGGAAGTAGCGCTTGAAGTCGTCGACCAGTGTCACCGCGGCGTCGAACACGCCGCGGTCGACGGCGCGCTGCAGCAGCAGGTGCTCCGCGCCGAATACCTCCGGGATCTCGGTCAGGATCGCCGTGCCGCCGGCGGCCGTGACGCGATCGGCGATCCGCCCGACCAGCGGATTGGCGGTCAGCCCCGAGTAGCCGTCGGAGCCGCCGCACTTCAGTCCGATCGCGAGTTCCGACAGTGGACAACGGCTGCGGCGATCCTGCGCGGCGACTTCGACGAGCTGGTCGAGCAGCGCCAGTCCCTGCTCGGTCTCGTCCTCGGCGGACTGCGCATTGAAGGCGCGGATGCGGCGAAGGTCGATGCCGCCGACGGCGTCCAGCATGGCGGCGATCTGGTTGGACTCGCAGCCCAGCCCGACCAGCAGCAGGCCGCCGACATTGGGGTGGCGTGCGAGCGCCGCCAGTGCGCGGCGGGTGCTTTCGAGATCGTCGCCCAGCTGCGAGCAGCCGAAGGGGTGGGTATAGGCGTGGATGCCGTCGACCCGTCCGGCATGGCGGATGGCCCCGAGTGCGGCGATCCGCTGCGCGCTGCGCGCCACGCAGCCGACGGTGCAGAGCACCCAGATCTCGTTGCGGGTTCCGGCGCGGCCGCGGGTGCGGCGGTAGCCGTCGAACTCGGCATGGAGCGGAGCCTCGGCAGGGCCGGCCGCCGGTTGCCACGCGAACGAGCGGATACCGGAGAGGGCGCTCGCGAGGTTGTGCTCGTGGACCCAGGCGCCGGTGGCGATGTCCACGGTCGCCGTGCCGATCGGGTGCCCGTACTTGTGGACCGTGGCGCCGCGGCGGATCGGACGGAGCGCGAGCTTGTGGCCGCTCGGAATGGGCTCGCGGAGCTTGAGGCGGACGCCACCCGCCGCGACCGCGGTGCCGGCCGTCAGCTCCACCAGCGCGACGGCGACGTCGTCGGCGGGATGCACGCGGAGCAGGTCGGGATGGGGCGAGGGCATCGGACGGGAATGCAGGCGAGGTAACCGGTGTCATTGAGCCATGCCGCGGCTTTCCTGTCCAGCCGGACGCAATCTTGCTTGACCCGGGATCCCGGCCGCGATCGCATACAATCACGGAGTCCATTGCCGCTCCGGTGAACTATGCGGGCCAGCACAGGGAAGTCCCGCGGCAGCCGACGAACGACGGAGCCGGACGCCGCGGCAAACGCCGAGCCCGCCCAGGGCAATGCCACCATCAACGACATCGCGCGGCTGGCCAAGGTCTCGAAGAAGACGGTGTCGCGCGTGCTGAACCGCTCGCCCTACGTCCGCGAGGAGACCCGCAGCAAGATCGAAGAGGTGATGGCGAAGATCGGCTACGTGCCGAATCCGCAGGCCCGCGCGCTGGCGTTTCGCCGCTCCTTCCTGATCGGCATGGTCTACGACAATCCGAACGCCCAGTACATCGTGTCGATGCAGGAGGGCGCGCTCGATGCGCTGCGCGACTCCGGGTTCGAGCTGGTCGTGCACCCCTGCGACCGCAAGAGCTCGGACCTGGTTGCCGGCGTGCGCCGCTTCGTCACCCAGCAGAAGCTGCACGGCGTGATCGTGCTGCCGCCGGTCTCGGAGAACCAGCCGTTGGCGGACATGCTCGACGAGGTCGGCTGCCGCTTCGTCCGGATCGCGTCGGCCGCGGTCGACGAGCCCGGGCGGATGATCATGTCCGACGACCGTGCGGCCTGTGTCGAGGTCGCCAACTACATCGAATCGCTCGGTCACCGGCGGATCGCGATGATCACCGGACCGCAGAACTTCCGCTCCTCGCGCGAACGCCGCGAGGGCTTCGTCGGCGCGCTGGCGAAACGCGGCATCAAGCTCCGGGATGCGCAGTTCGCCGAGGGCGGCTACACCTTCGAGTCCGGCGTCGCCTGCGCCGAGCGGCTGCTGGCGGCGAACCCGCGGCCGACCGCGATCTTCGCCGGCAACGACGAAATGGCCGCCGGCGTCTACAAGACCGCCTATCGCCTCGGACTGTCGATCCCGGGCGACCTGTCGATCGTCGGGTTCGACGACACCCCGATCGCGGCGCGGCTGTGGCCGGCGCTGACCACGGTGCGCCTGCCGATCCGCGAGATCGGCCGCAATGCCGCCGGGCTGCTGCTGGCCGAGCCCGAGCAGGCGCTGGCCAGCGCGCGGGCGGCGGGGCCGGTGGCGCCGCACCTGGTGATCCGGGAGTCGTGTCAGCCGCCGAGGTAGGTGGGGCCGCGGGCGCACCGGGTATTCCCGCATCGAACGATCGAGGGTCCGGCGGAGCCGATGGATGCCGGCGCTCGAGCGGGGCTGCAGGCGACGTCGCTTCGTGCGCACGCATTGCTTCGAGAGGGACCGGCGCCCGGGAATTCACGTGCCCGTCATTGCGAGCGCAGCGAAGCAATCCAGTGCCTGAGCGCTTCGTCGCGCCAGAGCAAGAGCGATGCCGCTGGAGTGCTTCGTCGTCGCTTCGCTCCTCCTCGCAATGACGGGGCCTCCATTCGGGGCTAACGTTGTGCAGCAGCGATGACACCGGTTACCATGAATGCTCGCCACCGAGCCCGCCATGGCCCGACCGCTGCGCCTCAATCCCGATCGCCTGTTCCCGGCCGAGCACGGCACGCGGGCGATCGCGCGACGGCTGTTCACGGCGGTGCGGGAGCTTCCGATCCTCAGCCCGCACGGCCACACCGACCCGTCCTGGTTCGCGACCAACCAGCGTTTCCCGAATCCGACCGAGCTGCTGCTGGCACCGGACCACTACCTGTACCGGATGCTGTACAGCCAGGGCATCGCCCTCGACCGCCTCGGCGTCGCCTCGCGGGCGGGCCGGGCGGATGCCGATCCGCGCGCCGCGTGGCGGCTGTTCGCGGCGAACTTCCATCTCTTTCGCGGCACGCCTTCGGCTGGCTGGCTGCGACAGGTGTTCGGCGAGGTGTTCAGGATCGGTGTCGCGCTGGAATCCGCCACCGCCGACCTCTACTACGACGCGATCGAGGCGGCGCTGGCGCGTCCCGAGTTCCTGCCGCGCGCGCTGTTCGAGCGCTTCCGGATCGAGGTGCTCGCGACCACCGAGTCGCCGGTCGACACCCTGGAACACCATCGGGCGATCCGCGCGAGCGGCTGGCCCGGCCGGGTGATCAGCGCCTACCGGCCCGACCCGGTCGTCGATCCCGAGCACGAGCAGTTCCGCCCGGCCCTGGCCCGCTTCGGAGAGATCAGCGGCGAGGACGTCCACGACTGGCGCGGCTATCTCGCGGCCCATCGCAAGCGCCGCGCCGACTTCATCGCGATCGGAACCACGTCGAGCGATCACGGTCATCCGACCGCGGCGACGGCCGACCTGTCGACGCCGGAGGCCGAGCGGCTGTTCCGCCGAGTCGTGGACGGCAGCGCGAGCGCCGCCGATGCCGAGTTGTTTCGAGCGCAGATGCTGACCGAGATGGCGCGGATGAGCCTCGACGACGGCCTCGTCCTGCAGATCCATCCTGGCGCCTGCCGCAACCACAACCGCGCGCTGTTCGACTCCCATGGCCGCGACAAGGGCGCCGACGTGCCGACCGCGACCGAGTACGTGCGCGCGCTGCAGCCCCTGCTCGCGCGCTTTGGCAACGACTCCCGGCTGTCGATCATCGTTTTCACGCTGGACGAGAGCGCTCTGTCGCGCGAGCTGGCGCCGCTGGCAGGACACTATCCGGCGCTGAAGCTCGGTCCCGCCTGGTGGTTCCATGACAGCCCCGAAGGGCTGATGCGCTACCGCGAGTTCACCACCGAATCCGCCGGCTTCTACAACACCGTCGGCTTCAACGACGACACCCGGGCCTTCCTGTCGATTCCGGCGCGGCACGACACCGCGCGGCGGATCGACTGCGCCTTCCTCGCGCGGCTGGTCGCCGAGCACCGGCTCGACGAGGACGAGGCCGCGGAAGTCGCGATCGATCTCGCCTACCGTCTTCCGAAACAGGCCTATCGCCTCTGAACTGCACGCCTTCCTGGAGCCCCGCCATGTACGACAAGGTCTACCACGCCTGCCACCCGGACTCGATGCAGGGCGCCGACAACGAGACGCTGCGCCGCCGCTACCGGGTCGGCGAGCTGTTCGCCGCCGATTCGATCCGGCTCAACTACAGCCACTACGAGCGGATGGTGGTCGGCGGCGCGGCGCCGGTGCACGCCACACTGGCACTGCCGGCGCAGGACGCACCGGCCGCCGCCGTGGGCAGGCCCTTCCTGGAACGGCGCGAGCTCGGCGTCGTCAATGTCGGAGCGGGAGCCGGAGTGGTGACGGTCGACGGCGTCGAATTCCATCTGGCGCCGCGCGACGGGCTCTACGTCGCGATGGGCAGCGCGGAGGTTCGCTTCGCCTCGGCCGATCCGGCGTCGCCGGCACGCTACTACCTCGTGTCGACGCCTGCCCACGCCCGCTACGAGACGAGACAGCTGTCGATCGCCGATGCGGTGCCGCTCGAGCGCGGCGCGCGCGAGACCTCGAACGAGCGCACGATCTACCAGTACATCGTGCCGGCGACCTGCCGTTCGGCCCAGCTGCTGCTCGGGATGACGCTGCTGAAGGAAGGCAGCGTCTGGAACACGATGCCGCCGCACCTGCACGACCGCCGTTCGGAGGTGTACTTCTACTTCGGCCTGCCGGAGGGCCAGCGGATCTTCCACTTCATGGGGGAACCGGACGCGGCGCGCCACATCGTGCTCGCCAATGAAGAGGCGGTGCTGTCGCCGCCATGGTCGATCCACATGGGTTCGGGCACCAGCGCCTACGGCTTCATCTGGGCGATGGGTGGCGAGAACCTCGACTACACGGACATGCACCAGCTCGACCTGTGCCAACTGCGTTGAGCGGCCGGAACGGCACGGGACGAAGGACTCGCCCGATGACATCCGCCACATCGCCTCCCTCCTGCGAATCCCTGGTGTCGCCGGGACTTCGCACCCGCCGGACGCGGAGGGGGTCGACCACCGGCACGAAGCGGTCTCTCGTTGTTCTCAGCCCGGAGGCGTCATGACTCAGCCCTTTCGACTGGACGGCCAGGTCGTCCTGGTGACCGGGGCCAACACTGGCCTCGGCCAGGGCATGGCCATCGCGCTTGCGGCAGCCGGCGCCGACCTGGTGCTGGCCGGACGCAGCGATCCGGTCGACACCGTCGCGGCGATCGTCGCGCTGGGTCGACGCGCGGTGTGGGTGGAGGTCGAACTCGGCGGGACCGCGGCGATTCCCGGTCTCGTCGAACAGTCGCTCGCGGCCTACGGCCGGATCGACGTGCTCGTGAACAACGCCGGCACGATCCGCCGCAACGACGCGCTCGAGTTCACCGAGGAGGAGTGGGACAGCGTCATCGACGTGAACCTGAAGACCGCATTCTTCCTGTCGCAGGCGTTGGCGAAGCACTGGCTCGGCGCGGGGCGCCGCGGCCGGATTATCCACATCGCCTCGCTGCTGTCGTTCCAGGGCGGCATCCGGGTCGCGTCCTACACCGCCAGCAAGAGCGGTCTCGCCGGCCTCACCCGCCTGCTCGCCAACGAGTGGGCGGCGCGCGGGATCAACGTCAACGCGATCGCGCCGGGCTATTTCGTCAGCAACAACACCGATGCGCTGCGGGCCGACCCGGTCCGCAGCCGCGACATCCTCGCGCGCATTCCGGCGGGGCGCTGGGGCGAGCCCGCGGATCTTGGCGGCGCCGTCGTGTTCCTGGCGAGCAGTGCGGCCGACTACGTGCACGGCGTGGTGCTGCCGGTCGATGGCGGGTGGCTCGCCCGCTAGGCCTGGACTTCCCGGCCTCGGAGTGCATCGCGATGCGTGGTCCGCGCGGTGGCCGCGAATTTCCACATGTCGAGCAGAGCGCCGAACGATCGGTGCGCCGGTCGGAGGGCGATCAATGAAGGCAAGAGCCATGAATTCCATTTCAAGAATTCCCGGTCGCCTTGCCTTCTGCAGCTTGTCCCTGTTTCCTGCGTGGGGAATGGCGGCCGGGGAAACGGCGGCCGTCGCCGCCATGCCCCCGAGGATCGTGATCGTCGGCGATTCGACCGCCAGCGAATACGGCCCCGAGCGCTGGCCGCGGACCGGCTGGGGCCAGGTGCTCGATCGCTATCTCGACCCGGCGGTGCAGGTGATCGATCGCGCGAAGAGCGGTCGCAGCAGCCGCAGCTTCATCGCCGAGGGCTGGTTCGACGGCGTGGCGGCGGAGTTGCGCGCCGGCGACCTGCTGCTGATCCAGTTCGGCCACAACGACGAGAAGCGCGAGGCGACTGAACGCCATTCCGAGCCCACGCGCGAGTTCCCGGGCTATCTGCAGCGCTATCTCGATCTCGCGGCGTCGCGCGGCGCGACGCCGGTGCTGCTGACGCCGGTGGCGCGACGGCAGTTCGACGGCGCGGAACCCGTGGAGAGCCACGGCGCGTATTCGGACGCGGTGCGACGGCTCGCCCGCGAGCGCAGCGTCGCCCTGATCGACCTCGACGAGCGATCGCGCGACCTGCTGCGCGCGCTCGGACCCGAGGCGTCGATGTCCTACTACCTGCACGACGACGCGGCGGGGCTGCACGACGATACCCACTTCCATCGCCGCGGCGCGGAGGCGATCGCGTGCCTGGTCGCCGCCGACCTCGGCGCCGGGCGGCTCGTCGATCCGCGCTGGTTCGTCCGCGACACCGACTGCGGCGCGCCCCGCGACGCTCTCGCGCGCCGAGCCGTGCAGCCCGCACCGTCGCTGGTCGCGGGTGGGCCCGACCGGGTGCGCGACATGCCCGCCACCCACGGCGGCATGGGTTCCTCCACGGCTTTCGACTACTTCTCGGCGGTCGACGGGCTCGACTGGGTCGTGCGCTGTCGCGAACTCGCTGCCGGTGCCGGCATCGGCCTGCACAGCCACGGCCGCGACGAGGTCTACTACGTGCTGGCGGGGCAGGGCATCTACACGGTCGACGGGGTCGATCATCCGGTCGGGCCGGGCGCTGCGATGCTGACCCGCGATGGCAGCACGCATGCGATCCGACAGGTGGGTGGTGCGCCCTTGCGACTCCTGATCGTGTACCGGCGGTAAGGCAGGGTCGTCGTCGGGACGACGGCGCCGGTCGCCGAGTGCGGGGGACGGCGACGGCGTACGCCCGGCGCGGTTGCCCGCGGCGTGCGATCCGCGTTTCGGAGACCGATACCCGGGCAGTGGTGGGGCGGAACCCGAAGGCCTGCTGACGTCCCCGCGGGCTTTCCGCTACGTTGCTGACTGGCCTTCGGCGAAGACGGCGCGTACATGGCAATGCCGACATTCCACGACCAGCGCCCCCGGCGGGACGGCGCCCCGAGTGCCCGACGCCCGGCCTTCCCGGCCTGCACCGCCGTCGTCGCGATCCCCCTGCTCGCCGCGCTGCTCGCCACGCCGCTCGCCGCTCGCGAGTTCGATCGCGTCACTCGTCCGAATCCGCCGGTCGCGCGCGACATGAAGGTAGGAACGCTCGTCCGCGACGACAGCGGGCGGCTGGCGCTGCTCGACCAGCGCAACAGCATCGGGACCAATTCGCTGCAGTTCCGCGGTGCGGACGGCGGCCTGACCGGGCGGATGGTGCCCCCGTTCTTCGGCGAGCGCCGCACTCAACTGGTCGGCAATGGCCCCGATGGCCTGCTCCGGGTGCTCGCACTCGGCTACGGCAGCGGACGGCTGGAGGCCTATCGCTACGACGGCAGTCGCGCCTGGAGCGCGCCGCTGGGGACGCTGACCTCGGACTACCGCCCGATCGGCATCGACGCCAGCGGCTCCTACTGGGGGGCCGGTGCGACGCCGAATCCCGACCGCGCGATGCAGGTCGCGCGCTTCAGCGCAATCGGCGCGCCGCAGCTTTCGGTGCGGATCGAGAGCACCGAACTCACTGCCATGGATGCCATGGCAGTGGACCGGGTTCGCCAGCGGGCGTTCGTCTTCGGTCCGAACTCGTTCCTGTTCCACAAGCCCGGGGCGCTCTACCGGGTCGACGCGAGCGGCGCGCAGGCGAAGATCTGGTCGACCGCGGCCAACGAAGCGCCCTTGTCGATGGTGGTGATGAGCGACGGCCAGCTGGTGCTGAGCACCCTGGTCCTGTTCGCCACGGACGCCGTGCATCTGCGCCGGGTCGACGCCGACGGCGTCGAAATCTGGAGCCAGCAGCTGGACGGCGTGGCCGATGCGTCCGCGCTGCTGCCCACGCCGAGCGGCGGATTCGACGTCGTGGTCGCCCGGCGGTCGAACGCAAGCTCCCAGTACGCCTGTGCCCTGCAGGAACGCGACATCGGCGGCCAGCTGCTGTGGGAGCGGCCGCTGGAGAACTGCGCCACGACACTCGGTCGCCACCCGCTCGCCGGCGTGCAGGTGTTCGAGAACGCGGCGGTGCCCGGCAGCGCGCAGCTGGAGTCCTTCGATGCGCTGGGAACGCGCCGCTTCCGGATCGGCTCGTCGTCCCTCGGCTTCGATTTCGACTACCAGCCGACCTACGCCGTTGATGGCAGCGTCGTGGTTCCGGGGGCCGCATCGACCGTGCTCGCCATCGACCCGCAGGGCGGAATGCGCACGCTGGTCGATCTGCATGCCGTTCCGATCGATTCGAGTCGGCTCTGGGACACCAGCCTGACCTCCAGCGGCGAGGTCTTCGAGCTCTCCGGCTCCGACTACGGAAGCGATCACGCCTACGCCGCCATCGATCCTGCGGGCAGCGTCTCGTGGCGGCGAACCGAGGAGCGCTGCCCGAGCGTCTCGATCGAATCGAACAACGGCCGTCTCCAGGCCCACGAGCAGGGACCGGTGTGGCTGCAGACGGCCTGCGGCGGCACCCGGCCGCTCGCGCGGAGCAGCGGCGAATCGCTCTGGTCGCAGCCCCTGCCGCTCACGGCGCTCTACCCGAGCTACGCGGTCGACGCGAGTCACCTCATCAGCTACGGGACGTATGCGCCGGCCCCGGGAAGCGGGAACAATGCCGTCTACCGGGTCGATCTGGGCTCGCAGACTCCGACCGCGTTGTCCGGTGCGGGCTCCCTCGGGTTGGGACCGGTCGGCCCGACCGGCTTCGGTTCCTACATCGCCGTCGATGGGCTGCACGTGTTCGGACCCGACGGCCGCGACCGCTGGACCTTGCCGACCGCCACGACGCTGACGCCACGAGCCATCGGGCCGGGCGGGCAGACGCTGTTGTCGGGCAGCAATCCTTCGCGGTTGGAACTGCGCGACGAGATCGGCCGGCAGGTCGCGACCCGGGACGCCTCCTTCTCGATTGCCATCGACTCCCAGTTCGCCGTCGACGCGTCCGGCACCGCCTATGCGGCGCTGCGTCAGCCGGTCGACGCGCGGGTGGCCGAGGTCGCAGTCTTCCGCCTGTCGGCCCAGCAGACCGCCGGCGACGAGATCGACCGCTTCCCGATCCCGGCGCCGCTCGGCTTCGCGTCCATCAGCGTGTTGCCGTATCGCGACCTGCTGCTGGTGGTGGTGAGCAGCCAGGAGAGCCAGACGCTGCTGCGCACGCTGCGCCCGTCCGACCACGCGGTGTTGCGCACCGAAGTCCTGACGACGACGCCGGGTTGCTACTGCCGCTGGAAGGTCGGCGACGACGGCGTGCTGCGTGGCGTGGTGCAGGACCCCAGCGGATTCGATTCCACGGTCGCGGTGATCGCCCTCGACCATCTGCTCGATCCGGCGCCGCCGGTGAGGCTGGATCAGTCCGGCATCGGCGGTGCCTGGTATCCGCCGAACCTGCCGGGCCAGGGGCTGACGCTCGACTATTTCAGCGATTCCCACACGCTGTTCGGCGCGTGGTTCGTCTATTCCACGACCGAGGAGAATCACGGGCGCCAGCAGCGCTGGTTCTCGCTGCAGGCCCAGGTGCCGGAGGGCGCGAGCCGGCTGAGCCTGCCGATCTATCGCAATAGCGACGGCAACTTCGCGGCGGCACCCTCGACCCAGGCGCAGCAGGTCGGCATGGCCGTGATCGAGTTCAGCTCCTGCAGGCGCGGAAGCCTGCGCTGGCAGTTCGATGCCGCGGCCGGCGCCGACCTCCCGTCCGCCGGCCTGTACGCCCTGGAGCGGCTCGGGCCGACGCCGGCAGATTGCACGCCGGCGGACGGCAGTGCCGCCCAGGCCTACGAGGGCGCGCTGTCGGGGACCTGGTATCCGCCGGCCCATTCCGGCCAGGGCCTGCAGATCTTCGCGAGCCGTGCTCCGAATCCGTTCCTGTTCGGCGCGTGGTTCACCTACGCTCCGGCGGGATCGGCGCTGGCGCGCGAGCAGCGCCGCCACTGGTTCAGCCTGCAGGACGACACCTTCCCGTCCGACGGGAATTTTCACGGCACCCTCTACGAGTCCCTGGGCGGGCAGTTCGGTACGCGTGCGGCGATCAATACGCGCGCGGTCGGTCGCTACGATTTCCGTGTCGTCGACTGCACCCACGCCCGGATCGAATGGACCTTCTTCGACACGGCGACCGCGCTCGACTACGGCGGACTCCAGGGTGGCGACGACCTCGTTCGGCTGGGCAGCTGTCCGCGCTGAGGGGGCGCAGGGCGGACCCTGCCCGTCCTCGTCAAGCGCAGGCGCGGGCGAAACTCCGCGGCTTCAGGTCTCCGCTGGCGGCGATTTGAAGCGCACTCCGCGGCCGCCGCCGCTCGATACGGCATTGTCGCCGATCAGCTCGATGCCGGCGGCATCCAGCGCCGCGATGATCTTGGTCAGGGTGTCGACCACGCCGCGTACGTTGCCGACGCTGGCCTCCATCCGCTGGATGGTCGGAAGCGACACCCCGGACTTCTCCGCGAGGTCCTTCTGGTCCATTCCCGCCAACGCGCGGGCAGCGCGCAGCTGGGCTGCAGTGATCATGGGGTCACTCCACAACGGCGCGGGGGGTGGGCCCGGAGGATGGCTGCGGGCGATCCAGGGCGGGAGGCCGCAGCGATCTGCGCGGGTGATATGTGAAGCCTTGATAGTGATTGTTCATACATCAATAGTGATGTTTTCTATACCATCCGGCGAATGACGGAACAATACCAGTCCGGGCTGCCGCCACCGCCGTGGCGCATGCGCGCCGGTCGTCACGACGCGTCGCAGCGGGAGCGCCCGGCGGCGATCGGCCCGACGCCCGTGCCCTATCAGCGCGACACCCGACTGCATCGGACCCTGCACTTCACGCCGGACGCGCTGCAAAGCCAGATGAGCAAGCGCGATCCGGCGGCGCTGGTCGTCGACTACACCAAGACGATGATGGCCTTCCTGCTCTTCGTGAGCCGGCCGCGACGGATCGGCATGATCGGCCTCGGCGGCGGATCGCTGGCGAAGTTCTGCTACCGCGAACTGCCCGAGGCTCGCATCGACGCGGTCGAGGTCGACCCGCGGGTGGTGTCGATGCGCCAGCAGTTCCATGTGCCGGACGACGATCCGCGTTTTCGGGTCCTGGTCGCGGACGGCGCCGACTTCGTCGCCAGTGATCGCGGCGGCTACGACGTGCTGCTGCTCGATGCCTATGACGCCGCCGGCATCCCTCCTCGACTGGCTTCGCAGGACTGGTACGACGACTGCCGCGCGGCCCTCGGCGATGGCGGCGTGCTGGTCGCCAATCTCTACTGCCCGGATGTCGAGGACCATGTCGAGCGCCTGCACCGGAGCTTCGGCGGGGCCGTGCTCGTGGTCGACGAGCCGTTGGATGCCAACCGTGTCGCGTTCGCCTACGCCGGCGATCTGCTACAGCCTGACCCGGCGCGCGCCGACTTCCGCCCGGCGCAGCTGAGCCTCGGCGGCTGGCACCAGGTGAAGGCCTCGTTCCAGCGGGTCGCTGCCGCGCTCGCTCGATGGCAGGTGGGACCCTGACAGGCTGAATAGGAGCTGCCGATGATCGCCTTGCTGGAAGCGCACCGCGCCGGGCTGCTGCAGCGCTCGCAGTGGCTCAACAACATCGTCGCCGGCGTGATCGTCGGCGTGGTCGCACTGCCGCTGGCGATGGCCTTCGCGATCGCCTCCGGCGCGCGTCCCGAGCAGGGCCTGTACACCGCGATCCTCGGCGGCGGCCTGGTCTCGATCCTCGGCGGCAGCCGACTGCAGATCGCCGGTCCGACCGGTGCCTTCGTCGCCATCCTGTCCGGCATCACCGCGAAATACGGCATCGCCGGGCTGCAACTTGCCACCCTGATGGCGGGCGTGATGCTGCTGCTGATGGGGCTCGCGCGGATGGGCGGCGTGATCAAGTTCATCCCGACACCGGTGATCGTCGGCTTCACGGCCGGAATCGGCGTGATCATCTTCGTCGGCCAGTGGCGCGATTTCCTCGGCCTGCCCGCGGTCGGCGGCGAACACTTCCACGACAAGCTCTTCCACCTGCTCCAGGTGCTGCCGCGGGCGCACCTGCCGACCGTCGGCCTGGCGCTGATGAGCCTGCTGCTGGTGCTGGCGGCGCCGCGAATCCCGGGCCTTGCCAAGGTTCCCGGTCCGCTGGTGGCGATGGTGGTCGCCACCGTCGTGCAGGCGCTGTTCGACCTGCCCGGTGTCGCCACCCTGGGCAGCGCGTTCGGCGGGCTGCCCTCCGGGCTGCCGACGCCGACGATCCCGGCGCTGAACCTGTCGGAGCTGCTGACGCTGGTCGGCCCGGCCTTCACCATCGCGATGCTCGGCGCCATCGAGTCGCTGCTGTCCGCCGTGGTCGCGGACGGCATGGCCGGCACCCGCCACGACTCCAACCAGGAGCTGGTCGGTCAGGGCATCGCCAACATCGTCGCGCCGTTGTTCGGCGGCTTCGCGGCCACCGGCGCGATCGCGCGCACCGCCACCAACATCCGCAACGGCGCGACCAGCCCGCTGGCCGGCATCACCCATGCGTTGACCCTGGTCGCGGTGCTGCTGTTCCTGGCCCCGCTGGCCGCGCGGGTGCCGCTGGCCGCGCTGTCGGCGATCCTGTTCGTCGTCGCCTGGAACATGAGCGAGGCGAAGCACTTCATCCACCTGCTGCGCACCGCGCCGAATGCCGACCGCGCGATCCTGGCGATCACCTTCCTGCTCACCGTGTTCGTCGACCTCGTCGTCGCGGTCAACGTCGGCGTGATCCTGGCGGTGCTGCACTTCATCCGGCGGATGTCGGAGTCGGTCGACACCCAGCCGGTCGATCGCGCCGAGCTCGCCCGCGAACTCGCCGACGCCGGCATCGAGCACCTGCCGCCCGACGTGCTGGTCTACGAGATCGCCGGCCCGATGTTCTTCGGTGCGGTCGAGAACGTCGAGCGCGCGCTGCTGTCCACCCACACCGACCCGCGCGTGCTGATCATCCGGCTGCGCAACGTGCCCTTCGTCGACATCACCGGGATGCAGACGCTGGACGAGGTGGCCGGCAAGCTGCGCCAGCGCGGCGTGCGGGTGGTGCTGTGCGAGGCGCGCAGGAACGTGCTGAAGAAGCTGAAGCGCAGCGGGATCCTGAAGAACGGATTCGCGGGGAGCTATTTCGACACGCTGGTGGAGGCGATCCGCGCATGATCCGGTGAGCGCGGCCGGCAGCGCCCCTGTGGGCGGAGCGTCCGCCGGACCTACAATGCGGCGCATGCCGAGCCCCGTCGTCCAGGCCCAGAACACCACGCTCACCGGCG
Organism: Ahniellaceae bacterium; assembly: GCA_044221335.1. GTDB lineage: Bacteria > Pseudomonadota > Gammaproteobacteria > Xanthomonadales > Ahniellaceae > JBGAPI01. Next base: position 28,804 of record JBGAPI010000041.1, on the reverse strand, counting down.
CGCTGCCGCACGACCGGCCGACGCCGGAGCGCCCCTTCCGCCTCTACGTCGCGCTCACCAACCACTGCAACCGCGCCTGCCCCTGGTGCAGCACCTGTTCTTCGCCGAAGGGCTCGGTCTACCTGGGTCTTGCGGCGTTGCGCGACGCATTCCCGACCGACGGGGCATTCGAACTGCAGCTGGAGGGCGGCGAGCCGACCGTGCATCCGCTGTTCTGGGAGATGGTCGAGCTCGGCCGCGCGACGCCGAACTGCACGCGCGTCGTGGTGGTGAGCAACGGCGTGGTGCTGCCGCGCGACGATGCCGGGATCGCGGCCTGGCTCGATCGCTTCGGCGCTCCGGGAACGATCAAGCTGTCGATCAACCACCACCTGCTCGAACGCGACGAGGGACTGCTCGACCTCGCGCAGCGCCTGCAGCGGCTGATCTCGGTGCGCGGCGGTGACCTCGAGCTGGTGCTCAACGTCCGGCTGCGTCGGGGTGCCGCCGACGACGACGCCTGGGTGGTCGAGCGGGTGCGCGCCGCCGGCCTCATCGGCCGCGCCAACGTGTTCCACCTGCAGCGCTACGGCTACGCGGCGAAGCGCAAGGACTGGGACCTGCCCTTCATCGTCGGAGCGAATTTCGATCTGCTCAACCCCGACGGCAGCCACCACGGAGTCGACTTGACGGCCCGTTCGGAGGGCATGCGGGGTCTGCGGTGAGCGCAAGGCCCTTCCGCGACGACTGGCGCCGCGCCAAGAGCCGCGCCTTCGATCTTGCCGGCAACAGCACCGCGGGTCGCGTGGTCGCGGTCGACCTGTGGGGCAGCGAACGGCAGATCTATGCCAATGCCAACTTCTCGGTCTACAGCCGCCAGGCCTGCAACGCGAAATGCCACTTCTGCGTGGAGGAGCTGCGCCCGGCCTCGCGTGGCCGCGCGCTCGACGTGCAGCGCGTGGTCGAATCCGACGACGCGGTCTACTTCGCGAATCTGGAAGCCGCGCTGACGGCGCTGCGGCCGCTCGACCCGTCGGTGTCGATCACCGGCGGCGAGCCGAGCAAGGACGCGCGCCTGCCGCGGATCCTCGCCACGGCGCGCCGGCTCGACGCGCGCAAGCTCACGGTCACCAGCAACGGCTCCGGCCTGCTCGACGTGCACGATGGCGCGGCCCTGATCGACCACGTCGTCGCCCACGGCGTGCGGCATCTCAACGTCTCGCGGGCGCACTGGGACAGCCAGGAGAATGCGCGGCTGATGGTGCTGAAGGACGGCCCGACGGTCGAGCAGCTGCGCGCGGTCGTCGCCCGGGCCCGCGAGGGCGGCACCCGGGTGCGGCTGTCCTGCGTGCTGCTCGAAGGTCGGGTCGATTCGGTCGACGGCATCGTCGCCTACCTCGAGTTCGCGCGCGCGCTCGGCGTCGACAACGTGATCTTCCGGCAGCTCATGAAGATCGACCCCGCCACCGTCGTCGACAATCACGTGGTGAAGTACTCGGAGCGCTTCCGCACCCGGCTGGAACCGCTGCTCGACGCGCTGTCGGCCGATTCGCGCTTCGCGTTCGAACGCCAGATCGTCGGCTACTACTACTACGTCGAGGTGTTCCGCTACGGCGAGATCGACGTGGTGTTCGAGGAGGCCGACCTCGCGCAGCTCGAGGCGGTGAAGCGGGCGGAACCCGGGCTGATCCACGAGCTGATCTTCCACCCGAATGCGATGCTGTGCTCGACCTGGCAGCCCTGGGATGGGGTGCTCGGGCCGAATCACGCTCCGTCCGATGCGCCAGGGCCCGTCATTGCGAGCGCAGCGAAGCAACCCAGTGACGGCGACCGCCATCTTCCCTCGCCATCGGTCATGGCGGGCGCATCGACCCTTTCCGGCGACGCGCCAGGCGCCGGATGGCTTCGTCGGGCTGCGCCCTCCTCGCGATGACGGGGTCGGTGAAGACGCTGCGCCTGCCCTTCCAGGAAGGCCGCCCCCTCCTGCTGCTCGCCGACCTCCTCGACGAGCTCGCCGCGATCCGCATCGACGACGATCTGCTGCTGCGCGCCAGCGAGCAGTCGGAGCTCCCGCGCCTCCTCGAGTTCGGCACCACCCGCGGCGGCTACGCGCGCGGCGAGCCGTGGCGCGACGGCGCCATCGAGGGTCGAGAGATCGCCCACGAAGACGTGCTGTACGCCACCACGCCGGAAGAGATCCGCGCCGCCGAGGCCGACCCCGCGCGCTCGTCGTCGTTCAAGAAGCTGCCGGGCATGGTGCAGCCGATGGTGCAGGTCTATGCGCGCTCGGCCTTCGAGAGGATCGCCGATCGCCAGCACCTCTTCCGCAACCCCGCCGACAGGCGCGCGGCCCTGCGCGCCGTGGTACTGCTCGAACGTCGACCGGCCCTCGAGGGCTGGTTCTCCGATGGCGCAGGCGCGACCTACCGCGACCTGGTCCGGCCGATCCGTGGCGGCACGATCGTCGAGGTCGGCGCGTGGTCGGGGCTGAGCCTGTCCTGGATCGGGCGGCTGGCTCGCCGCAACGGCACGCAGGTCATCGGCATCGATCATTGGGCCGGATCGACCGATGCGTTCGACGCGCGCTACCTCGAACGGCTGGCCGCGGCCGACGTCGAGGGCGCCGCCCGCGCGAACCTCGCGGCGCTCGGACTCGACATCGAGCTCCGCCGCGCGGAATCGACCGCCGCCGCTCGCGGTTTCGCGCCACGGAGCATCGATCTGGTGTTTCTCGACGGCTCGCACGACGCGGCGGCGGTCGCGGCGGATCTGTGCGCCTGGGCGCCGGTCGTGAAGCACGGCGGTCGACTCGCCGGCCACGACTACGCCGCGCGCCATCCCGGCGTGATCGCAGCGGTCGACGCCTATGCGATGGAGATCGGCGCGCGGGTGTGTGTCGCTCCGTCGTCCGTCTGGTGGCTGGCGCCGCGATGAGTCCGCGCCTGTACGCCGCGGTCGGCGCCTTCGGCTGCGGCAAGACCACCACGCTCGCGTTCCTCGCGCGCCACCACGGCGTCCGCTGCCACGCCGAGGCGCACAACGCGGTGATCGCGGAGCTCGGGCCGCGGACGTCCGGGCACCCGGAGACGGACCCGTGGTCGCGGATCGACGACCCGGCGCACCTGTGCGGAATCTGCACGCCGGTCGCGTTCGCGCAGCGCGTGCTGGAGCGGCAATGGGCGATCGAGCAGTCCGCGTCGGACGGGGACTTCGTCGACCATGGCTGGCTCGACGCGATCGACTACGTGGCACAGCGGGCGGGCGAGTCTGAGCTGTCTGGTCTGCGGCTGCCGGTCTTCGCGCCCTATCGGTGCGTGTTCCTGTTCGAGGTCATGCCGGAGTTGCAGCGCGTTCGCTGGGGCAAATCGCGCGAGCAGCGTGTCGAGGAGGCGGTTGCTGCCAACCAGCGGCTCGAAGGTCTGTATCGCGAATGGGGAATGGACGTGGTGATCGTGCCCGCCGGGACCGTCGCCGAGCGCGCGGCGAGGGTGCTGGAGGCGCTGTGAGCATCCCTTGCGAGAGCGGCCTCGCTGCGGCGCTTCGCCATCGGGCAGAGGCGCCTCCCATGCCCGCCGCTCCTAGGCGGTGCCGAATCCTTGCGGCAGCGCCGGCGGCAGCGCCTCATCGACGCGTGACACTTCGTCGACCCGCGCCATCGGTGATCCCCTTCGCAGCCACGCCGCGAGCGCCTCGACCGCTTCCGGAGCACCGATCGCCCACACCTCGACGCTGCCGTCGGGACGGTTGATCGCATGCCCGACGACGCCGAGCCGCACGGCTTCCGTGCGCGTGTACGCCCGGAACGCCACGCCCTGCACGCGACCGGTCACCACGAACCGCGCGGCGTGCCGCGTGCTCACTTCGCGGCCGTGCCCTTCGCGGCGTCGACCGCCTTGGCGAGATCGTCCTCGCTGACCGGTCCCAGGAAGCGCTTCGCCACCTTGCCGTCCGGGGCGATGAGGTAACTGGTCGGCAGGGCGCGCGGAGTGTCGAAGTCCTTCGGCGGATCGAACACGTCGACCTTCGCGACCGGATAGCCCGCCGGGTGCGCCTTCAGGAAGGCCTGGAGTTCGGCGTCCTCGATGTCCTCGTAGTCGAGGCCGATCACCTCGACGTCGTCGCGCGCACGGTCGAACGCCGACAGCGCCGGGATCTCCTTCAGGCAGGGCACGCAGTAGGTGGCCCAGAAGTTGATCAGCACGAACTTGCCGCGGTGCTGCGCGAGCTCGTAGGGCTTGCCGTCGAGCGTGGTGACGGACAGTGTCGGCTTTTCGGGCTTGGCCTCGGCAGCGACGCCCGACGGCGCCGCCGCCCCGTTCAGGGCGGTCGCGAAGGCGAGGACGAGGCAGGTCGAAATCTTCATCTTGGATACTCGTTCAGGTGGGTGTCGGCGCGGAGGTTTCGACCGGCTCGCGGCGCAGGAGTTCGCCGAGCGTGATCGCCAGGGCACGGTCGCAGTCCTGGCGGTACGCACCCAGCCAGCGTGCGGTTGCAGGTTCGTCGGCGACCGGCAGCGCTGCGGCGGCGTCGAAGCGGCGCGGCGGGTGGCCGGGAAACAGCGCAGCAAGGGCGATGCGGTCGGGGTCGACGATCGGCACGTAGCCGCCGGAACTGCTGCGCTCGATCGCGCGCACGGCCAGAAGCCGCTCGATCGCGTGATCGACCTGCTCCGCGCTGGCGCCCGCAAGGCCTTCGCCGATCGCCTTGCGGTCCGGCGGCGCACCGGCGGCCGTCGCGTCCCGCACCACGCGCAGCACCCGCACGCAGGCAAGCACGTCGAGGCCGGGCGGCCAGTGGCCGTCCTCGACGTCGAAGCGGAACGCGCCGAGGCTCGCCGCCAGCGAGGCGCCGAGCAGCGCCACCAGCCAGGACACGTAGATCCACACCAGCAGGATCGGCAGCAGGGCCAGAGCGCCGAAGACCTTGTCGTAGTTGGCGTTGACCACGTAGTTGGAGAAGCCGCGCTTGGCCAGCTCGAAGAGCAGGGTCGCGAGCACCGCGCCGGCCACGGCGTGGCGCAGCCGGACGCTGGAGTTGGGGATGATGAGATAGGCGAGCAGGGTGGTGCCGAAGGTGATGATCGTCGGCCACAGGCGGATGCCGGTGGTGGTCGGCATGTCGCCCAGCCGTGCGGCGATCTGCAGGACAGCGCCGACACCGACCGCGATCAGGATGGGGCCGAAGGTGAGCACGGTCCAATAGACCATGAAGCGCGCCAGTCGATTGCGCCGCCGCGGCACCCGCCAGATCCGGTTGAAGGTTTCCTCGACTGCGGAGAGCATCAGCAGCGCGGAGACGAGGATGCCGATCACGCCGGCGCTGGTGAGGTTGGACGCGTTGGCGGCGAACTGGCTGAGGTAGCCGCGGACCACCGTCGCCGCCGCCGGCACGAAGTTCTCGAACACGTAGTCGCTGGCCTGGGCCGACCAGGTCTCGAACACGGGAAACGCCGTCATAATGCCGACCGAGGCCATGGTCAGCGGCACCAGCGCGAACACCGTGGTGTAGGACAGCGCGCCTGCCGCCTCGAAGCAGCGATCGTCGAAGAAGCGTCGAGCCAGCAGCGCGAAGAACGGGCGCAGGCGGGACCAGGCGTGGGCGGACGGCGCGGCGGTCATGGGCGGGCGATTATCGGGAAGTGGATGCCGGAATGTCGAACGAGATCCTGGTCCTGTACTGGAGCCGCGGCGGCAAGACCGCGGAAATGGCGCGTTACGTCGCCCGTGGCGTCGCCGAGGTCGAGGGGATGTCGGCAAGGCTGCGCACGGTGCCGGACCTGCCGCGCGCCGACGCCGCGCCGGCCGACCCCGGTTTCGGCCGCGACGAGACCCGCCCGCCGGTCGCTACGCTGGCCGACCTGGAGCGTGCCGCGGGCATCATCATCGGGTCGCCGACCCGTTTCGGCCTGATGGCGGCACCGCTCAAGCATTTCCTCGACCAGACCGGCTCGCTGTGGCTGTCCGGCGCCCTGTCCGGCAAGCCGGGCGCGGTGTTCACCTCCACCGGCAGCCCGCACGGCGGCCAGGAGTCGACCCTGCTCGGCATGCTGCTGCCGCTGATGCATCACGGCATGCTGCTGGTCGGCCTGCCGTACTCCGAGGTCGCCCTGTCCGCGACCGCCGGAGGTGGCTCGCCCTACGGGGCCGGCCACCTCGACGGCATGCAGAGCGCCCGTCCGGTCGATGCCGACGAGCGCGATCTGGCGCGGGCGCTCGGTCGGCGGGTCGCCGACGTCGCCCGCCGGCTGACTCGATGAGTGCCCCGACTCCCGGGTTGCCGAGGAGCATGCTGGTGCGCCGAGCCTGCGCCGGCGCGCTGTTCACGATCGCCGTGCTGCAGCTCGTCTGGCACGGCTGGCTGTTCCCGCCGGCCGTGTTGCCGCTGACGATCGTGCTGTCGCTGGCGGTCGGTCCGCTGGTGGTCGCGGGGCTGGTCGGCCTTCAGGACGGCGGCCGCGGCCTGCTGGTCGGCGGCATCTTCTGCCTGTTCTACCTCTCCCATGGCGTGATGGAGGCCTGGGCAGCGCCGGCCGAACGCGCGCTCGCGTTGACCGAGGCGCTGCTTGCGTTCGCGGTGCTGATGGGGCTCGGCGTCGCGGCGGTCGCGGCCAAGCGCGAACGCCGGTAGAGCGGGGCACCGGCCCGCTGCTGCCGTTCTTCATGCCCCGCGCGAGCGGCCCGGGCGCCGCTCTGCAGCCGCCTGCAGCGGGTGGATTGAGATCCGGAAACACGGCAAGCATTGCCACAATCCCCGCCGCAAGGGACACTTGTCGAATTGGGGCAGGGGTGCTCCGGGGTAGCGTGTCCGTATGCTGGGGTTCTTCAAACGGGTGTTTGGCGGCAGTGCCGAGTCGGCGTCCGACCGCCGTGAGAAGCCGAGGGTCAACGCTCGTCTGGGGACGCGCGTCCTGATCATCGACGACTCCGCGACGATCGTGGCGATCCTCCGGAAATACCTGCAGCAGAACGGCTACGTGACCTACGAGGCCTATGACGCCGAGAAGGGGATCGAGGTCGCGAGGGCCGAGAAGCCCGACATGATCTTCCTCGACATCGTGCTGCCGCGGATGAACGGCTTCGCCGCCCTGCGCATCCTGCGCCGCGACGAGGTCACCAAGGACGTGCCGATCATCATGATGAGCGGCAACGAGCAGGCCACCGAACAGTTCTACGCCCAGCGCATCGGCGCCGACGACTTCATGAAGAAGCCGTTCTCCCGCCACGAGATCTTCGCCCGCATCGAACGCCTGCTCAACACCGAAAAGGTCCCGCAGCGCCCGGCGCCGACGGCGCAGGCGACCACCCCCGAAAAGGGGTGAGGTCGTAGTGCGGGTCGTGACCCGCCGGCGTTCACTCCATACGTGCGCCAGTGCCGGTTGCTGAGGTTGGTGCGACGGAACGTGCCGCGCCGGCGGGTTGAACCCCGCCCTGCGAGCCTCCGCGCTCCGGGACCTTGTTGTACGGCGCGCTCCGAACATGCTTGCACAGCGCGTTTCGTTGTCGGCCGCAGGGCGGGCACTGACCGCCGTTGCGGCGGCATTTCAGCGTGCTGTCCGACCCCTCGCGACGGCGGCCGATGGCCGCCCTGCGACAGCCGGAGTTCCGGCCGCGAACTCCGCTTGCGGCAGCGCAGAGATGCGGGCTAGCATCCGGGCTCGCGCCGGGCTGGCGCGATCGTTCGCGACGTAGCGCCTGATCGAGCGAGGCAAGTCGCGAAATTGACCGTATACCGCAGCCTTGGGGGCATTCGCGGCCGCGGTGGTTGGATGCAGCAGACCTGGGGAGGTTGTATGGCTGTCACCGTGTCCGTCGTGCGCGAGACCGCGCCGAACGAGAAGCGCATCGCGCTGGTTCCCGATGTCGCGAAGAAACTGAAGAGCCTCGGCGCCGGAGTGGTCCTCCAGGCCGGCGCCGGCGAGCCGACGCAGTTGCCCGACGCCTCCTTCAAGGACAACACCGAGGTGGTGGCCGATGCGGCCACGGCGCTCGGTCGTGCCGACATCGTCTTCAAGGTCGCGCCGCCGAGCCTCGACGAGATCGCCGGCATGAAGGAAGGCTCGATCTACATCGGCATGCTCGCCGCGCACACGATGCCGGAGCGCACCAAGGCGCTGCGCGATCGCAAGATCACCTCGTTCGCGATGGAGCTCCTGCCGCGCACGACGCGCGCGCAGGCGATGGACATCCTGTCCTCGCAGGCGGGCATGGCCGGCTACAAGGCCGTGCTGATCGCCGCGCAGGCCTCGCCGAAGTTCTTCCCGATGCTGACCACCGCCGCCGGCACGGTGCGGCCGTCGAAGGTGCTGATCATCGGCGCCGGCGTCGCCGGCCTGCAGGCGATCGCCACGGCGCGTCGCCTCGGCGCCCAGGTCGAAGGCTTCGACGTGCGGCCCGAGGTGAAGGAGCAGATCGAATCGCTCGGCGCCAAGTTCCTCGACCTCGGCGTCTCGGCCAGCGGCAGCGGCGGCTATGCCCGCGAGCTGACCGCGGAGGAGCGCGCCGAACAGCAGCGCCGACTCGGCGAGCACATCAAGAACGTCGACGTGATCGTGACCACCGCGGCGGTCCCCGGCCGCCCGGCGCCGAAGATCATCACCCGCGCGATGGTCGACGGCATGAAGCCGGGCTCCGTACTGGTCGATCTCGCCGCCGAGACCGGCGGCAACTGCGAGGCGACCAAGCCCGGCGAGACGGTGATGATCGGCGCAGTGTCGATCATCGGCCCGCTCGGCCTGCCGTCGATGGGCGCACTGCACTCCTCGGAGATGTACGCCAAGAACCTGTTCAACTTCGTCAGCCTGATCGTCAAGGACGGCGCGATCAACCTCGACTGGACGGACGAGCTGGTCGCCAAGACCTGCCTCACCCACGGCGGGGAGATCAAGCACGAGGCCACCAAGAAGCTGGTCGAGGGCGCCTAGCCCGCGGCTCACCCCTGGGCCCTGTGCCCTGGGCCCCGGGCCCTGCACCGAAGCCTTCGACTAACGACGAACACTCTGGGGAAAGACAATGATCGACGGATTCCTCGCTCTCTACATCATCATGCTCGCCGCCTTCACCGGCCACGAGATCATCGCCCGCGTCCCGGTCATCCTGCACACGCCGCTGATGTCGGGTTCCAACTTCGTGCACGGCATCGTGGTGGTCGGCGCGATGGTGGTGCTGGCGGAAGCCGACACCGACCTGGCCAAGGCGATCGGCTTCATCGCGGTGGCGATGGGTGCCGGCAATGCCGCCGGCGGATACGTGGTGACCGAACGGATGCTCGACATGTTCAAGTCGAGCAAGCCGGCAACCAAGGCCTGAGGAGCGGATCATGGATACCAGCAAGCTCCTCGAACTCGTGGCCTCGGCCGCCTACATCCTGGCGGCCTTCCAGCTCATCATGGGCATCAAGCGGATGTCCTCGCCGACGACGGCGCGCAAGGGCATCCAGCTCGCCGGCATCGGCATGGTGGTCGCGACCCTGGCCACGCTCGCGCTCAACATCCAGTCGGCGATGCACCCGCACGCCGCTGAAGGTGGCGCGGCGCCCGCGGCGAACTTCACCAACGTGTACCTCATCATCGGCGCACTGGCGCTCGGCATCATCCCGGCCTGGCTGAAGGCGAAGTCGGTGGCGATGACGGCGATGCCGCAGCAGGTCGCGCTGTACAACGGCCTCGGCGGTGGCTCGGCGGCGATGATCGGTGCGATCGAGCTGTTGAAGTACGCGTCGGTGGGACATGCGCCCAACAACATCATGCTGGCCGCGGCCGTCGTCGGCGCGCTGATCGGTTCGGTCTCGCTGACCGGCTCGATCATCGCGTGGGCCAAGCTCGACGGCGTGATGGACAAGCGCTTCACCTTCGGCGGCCAGCAATACTTCAACCTGCTGATCTTCCTGGTAGCGGTCGGCCTCGGCGCGGCGCACTTCTTCAACCTCAGCACCGAGATCACCATCGGCTTCTTCGTCGCCGCCCTCGCGGTCGGCTTCCTGATGACGCTGCCGATCGGCGGCGCCGACATGCCAGTCGTGATCTCGCTGTACAACGCGTTGACCGGTCTCGCGGTGTCGTTCGAAGGCTACGTGCTGCAGAACCCCGCCCTGATCATCGCCGGCATGGTGGTGGGCGCGGCGGGCACCCTGCTGACCCAGCTGATGGCGAAGGCGATGAACCGCCCGATCAGCGGAGTGCTGTTCTCGAACTTCGGCGGCGGCGGCGCGGCGCAGGAAATCACCGGCCAGCAGAAGCCCATCGAGCCGGATGATGCCGCCTCGCTGCTCTACCTGGCCGAGTCGATCATCATCGTGCCGGGCTACGGCATGGCGGTGGCGCAGGCGCAGCACAAGATCTGGGAGCTGTCGCAGCAGCTGATCAAGCGCGACAAGGACGTGAAGTTCGCGATCCACCCGGTCGCGGGCCGTATGCCCGGCCACATGAACGTGCTGCTGGCCGAAGCCGGCGTGCCCTACGACCTGATCGCCGACATGGACGACATCAACGCCGACTTCCCGAAGTGCGACGTCGCCATCGTGATCGGTGCCAACGACGTGGTGAACCCGGCGGCGAAGACCGACAAGTCGAGCCCGATCTACGGCATGCCGATCCTCGACGTCGTCGCGGCGAAGCAGACCATCGTGATCAAGCGCGGCAAGGGCACCGGCTTCGCCGGCATCGAGAACGCGCTGTTCTATGCCGACAACACCCGCATGCTGTTCGCCGATGGCCAGGATGCGGCGACCAAGATGATCGCGGGCCTGAAGGCGATGGATTCGGGCGGCGGCGGGCATTGAGTGCAGCGCGGGCCGCGGCCGCGGATGCCGGATCCTTCCGGCGCCGTTCGCGTCGGGGTCTCGCCGTCGTTTGAGACGTGAGGATCGCTGCCGTCGGGTCTGCCGGCGGAAGCAGTTGAAGCGAAGTGCACTTTGCCGATACGGTGGGGCGCTTCATCAGGATGGGGCGCGCTGGCGCACCGAATCGACGACAACGAGAGGGGAGTGGCTATGGAAGACGGTGGCAGTAATGCAGGTGGGGTGATTGCCGGCCTGTTCGGTATGGTGCTCTGGCTGGCGGTCATGATCGCGGTCATTGCCGGCATGTGGAAGACCTTCGCCAAGGCCGGAAAGCCGGGCTGGGCGTGCCTGGTCCCGATCTACAACATCGTTGTTCTGCTGGAAATCGCCGGCAAGCCGATCTGGTGGATCGTCCTGCTGTTCATTCCGTTCGTGAACTTCATCGTCCTGATCCTGGTGGCGATCGAAGTGGCGAAGAACTTCGGAAAGGGCGCGGGCTTCGGACTGGGTCTGGCCTTCCTCGGCCCGATCTTCTACCCGATCCTCGGCTTCGGCGACGCTCAGTACCAGGGTCCGCGCAGCTGACCCGGAGCGCCACGGCTCGAACGGAACGCCGCCGGCCCATGCCGGCGGCGTTTTCGTTTGGAGGCCGATGCACGCGATCTGCTGGCGGCGGCGCAGTCGCTGACCGAGCTGTGGTCGCCGCGGGTGGTGGCCGAATTGAACGGTCAGTACGTGAAGGTCGCCAAGGTGCAGGGCGAGTTCGTCTGGCACGACCATGCCGATCAGGACGAGATGTTCCTGGTGCTGGATGGCTGCTTCCACATCGAACTGCGCGACCGCACCGTCCGCCTCGATCCGGGGCAGATCTTCGTGGTGCCGCGCGGCGTGGAGCATCGGCCATTCGCGCCCGGGATCTGCTGCATCGCGCTGTTCGAGCCGGTGGAGACCCGCCATACCGGTGACGTCGTGACGCCGCTCTCCCGCGGGATCGACGAGCAGCGGCGGGCGCTGCCGTGAGTGCCGTGGCCGGCTCCGGGGAGGCGTTCGCGCCCCCGGCAGGCGGGGCGACCCGGCTCCGCGACGCGACCCGCGACGACGTCGCCCTGATCCTCACGCTGATCCGCGAGCTGGCCGCCTACGAGAAGCTGGAGAACGAGGTGGTCGCCGACGAGGCGCTGCTGGCGGAGTCGCTGTTCGGCGCGCGGTCCGCCGCCGAGGTCCGGATCGCGGAATGGCATCCGGCGGACGGCAGCCCGGCGGAAGTCGCCGGCTTCGCGCTGTTCTTCCACAACTTTTCGACCTTCCTCGGGCGTCCGGGGCTGTACCTGGAAGACCTGTTCGTGCGTCCGGCGTTTCGCGGTTTCGGCGTCGGCCGTGCACTGCTGGCCGACCTCGCACGCACCGCGATCGCGCGCGGCTGTGGCCGGATGGAGTGGTGGGTGCTGGACTGGAACGCGCCGGCGATCGAGTTCTACCGGCGCCTCGGCGCGCGGGCGATGGACGAGTGGACCGTGTTTCGGCTCACCGGAGATTCGCTGCGGCTGCTCTCGGGCTAGGGCGGCCATAGGCCGCCATGGCGAGGCGTTCGGGCAACGGCGGGCAGTGCCCGCCCTACTTCTTGACGGATTCCTTCTTGATCAGCGCGTCGACCGTCTCCAGCATTTCCTCGGCCGTGCCGCCGGACTTGGCCAGCACGCGGTACTTGCCGTTGATCACGATCGTCGGCGTGCCGTTGATTCCGAAGCTGCGCAGCAGGTCATCCGCCCGCTTCATCCGCGCCTCGACCACGAAACCGTGGGTGCCGAGCAGGAAGCTGTCGGACTTGATCCCGTAGTCGGCGTAGAACTTGGCGACGTCTTCCAGCGAATTCATCGGCTTGCGGTCGACGAAGATCGCCTTGAAGAAGTCGTCGTGGGCCTTCTCGACGATGCCGCCGCCGAAGGTTTCCGCGGTGTAGAAGCCGCGGGCCAGCATCGCGAAGTCCTGGCGGAAGGCGGCCGGGACGTACTCGAAGTGGACGTTGGGCGGCAGCGTCTTCTTCCAGGCGGAGATCGCCGGCGCGGCGTGGAAGCAGTGGATGCAGCCGTAGCTGAACGCCTCGACGACTTCGATCTTGTCGCTCTTGGTCGGAACCGGCGGCTCGATCAGTTCGTAGTCGGTACCGGCCTGCGGATCCTTGGCGGCAAAGGCGGCGAGCGGCGCCACAAGCGCAGCGACGGCGAGCAGGGACAGGACGGTGCGGCGGGCGATCATGCGGGACTCCGGATCAATGTCGCTGGAAAAAATTTCAGTGCTTGGTCGCGGTCGCCGGCTTCGACGGCTCGGCGGCCGCCTTGGCCGGAGCGCGCGCGGCGAGTTCCTTGGCGACGAGGAAATCGGCGACCTGGAACATCTGGTCCATCGGGGTGACCTGCGAGACGTCGATCCGGTACTTGCCGGCGACGACGATCGAGGGCGTGCCGTCGATCGCGTACTTCGGCACCAGCTGCTTCACCCGGTTGATCTTGGTGTTGATCGCGAAGGAATTGGCGATCTCGAGGAATTCCTGCTTCTTGGCGCCGTGTTCGCCGTACCAGCCCGCGAGTTCCTCCAGGCTGTTGAACAGCGGCTTGCGGTCGCCGTGGATGGCGGAGAACAGACCGTCATGGTTCTGCTCGGCGATGCCGAGCGCCTCGGCGGCGTAGTAGGCGCGGGCGCAGTTCTCCCACTGCACGTTCCAGGCCACCGGCATCAGCACGAAGGCCACGTCCTTGCTCATCCGCTTCTTCCACGCGTTCACGTAGGGCTGGAACTCGGCGCAATGCGGGCACGCGTAGCTGAACAGCTCGAGCACCTCGATCTTGTCGCCACTGTTGGTGGCCTGCGGTTGCGCCAGCAGGTGGTAGTGGGTGCCGGCGACGAAGCGCTCGGGGGCAGCCTGGGCGAAGCCGATGACCGGCAGGGCCAGGGCGAGGAGGGCGAGGGCGGACTGGGCGAGGCGCACGATCATCGGACTCTCCGAAAGAAAACCCGCGCCGGACCGGCGCGGGCTGGGTGCTTCGACGGACCGGCGCGAGGCCGGCAAGTTCAATGGTCCCGGATCAGGGTTTAGCGGCCGTTGCCTCGGCGCCGGCACGGCGGTGCAGGCCCTCGAGGTAGGTCGACAGCGCCTCGATGTCGGTGTCCGACAGGCCTTTCGCGACCTGCGCCATCACGTTGCTGGCATTGTCGCCCTTGCCCCAGATCGCGCCGGTGCGGAAGGCAATGAGCTTGGCCTTGGTGTAGTCCGCGTGCTGGCCGCCGAGGTGCGGGTAGGACGGGCCGGGGTTGCCGGCGCCGGTCGGACCGTGGCAGGCCATGCAGGCCGGGATGCCGCTGGCAGTGTCGCCGCCGCGGTACAGGCGCTCGCCGCGCTGGGCCCAGGTCAGCGGATCGTCGGCGCTGATCTTGCCGTCGGTGGCGACGCCGGGGATGGCCTGCTTGGTGGCGAAGTAGGCGCCGATGTCGCGCATGTCCTGCTCCGACAGCGTGGCCGACATTCCGAGCATCACCGGATTCTCGCGCTCGCCGCTCTTGAACAGCTTCAGCTGGCGCGCGATGTAGCGCTCGTGCTGGCCGGCGATCTTCGGGTACTGCTTGTCCGACGAATTGCCGTCGGCGCCATGGCAGGCACCGCAGGTGGCGGCCTTGGTCGCACCGACGGCGGCGTCACCGGGGTGCACGCCGTCCGGCTTCGCGGCTTCCTCGGCGTGGGCGGCTGCCGGGGCGGCGGCCGGAGCCGCGGGGGCGTTGGCGGCTTCCTGCGCAGAGGCGTGCGAGGCGAGGGCTAGGGCGAACACAACGCTGACGAGACGCATGGACGTCGACTCCATATGGCAACATGGTGAAACCCACCGCAGGACCGGGCGGGCATGCAAGGGGCGGATTTTATGGGCACAGCCCGGAAAAGTCTTCACCATGCTGCGGTCCGCCTGCCCGAACCGGATCCTTTCCGAATGTCGACCGTGAACCCCGACCCGCCCGCCGCCGAACGCGAAGCCAAGCCAGCGCGACCGGCGCGCCTGCTGGACTTCGGCAAGACCCGTTTCGTCGCCGCCGCGCACCGGCTGGAGCAGCTTCCGGCGGATCGGGGCGCGGAGGTCGCCTGCGCGGGGCGGTCCAACGCCGGCAAGTCGAGCGCGCTGAACGCGATCTGCGGAATCAGCGGCCTGGCGCGGGTGTCGAAGACGCCGGGGCGCACCCAGCAGCTGGTGCTGTTCGCGATCGACGACGAGCGCCGCCTCGTCGACCTTCCCGGCTACGGCTACGCCGCGGTCTCGAAGGAGCTGCGCGCGCACTGGGGCGAGGAACTGGCGCGTTTCTTCCGCCAGCGGCAGTGCCTGCGCGGACTCCTGATCGCGATGGATTCGCGCCATCCGATGAGCCCGTTCGACGACCTGATGCTGGAGCTGATCGGAGCGGTCGGCCGTCCCGCCCACGTGCTGCTGACGAAAGCCGACAAGCTGTCGAAGTCGCAGGCGCTGGCGACGCTGCGCGCCGTCACCACCGAACTGAAGAGTCGCTCGCCGGACTTCACCGCGCAGCTGTTCTCGGCGCCGAAGAAAGACGGCGTGGACCAGGCGCGGCGGGTACTGAGCACCTGGCTGTCGTAGGGCGGGCACTGCCCGCCGGCACCGTGCACCGCTGTCGTAGGGCGGGCACTGCCCGCCATCGCGATACGCCGTGTTGATGGGGTGAAGCAAAGGACCCGGTGACGCCAGGACGTCCGGTCCGGCGTCGATCAGCCAGCCGCCTTTACGGGGCCCTTGGCGACACCGCTTCGACCGGACGCACCGCAGCGGCGGACCAGGGTCCGCCTACAGGATGTAGCGACTCAGATCCTCGTTGCTCGCAAGGTCGGCCAGCTCGCGGTCGACATAGGCGCGATCGACCTTGACCGTGCTGCCGGCCAGCTCGGCGCCGGAATACGAGACGCTGTCGAGCAGCCGTTCCAGCACCGTCGACAGTCGCCGCGCGCCGATGTTCTCCTGGCGCTCGTTGACGTCGTGGGCGATCTCCGCGAGCCGCGCGATGCCGTCGTCGGCGAACTCCAGCGTCACCCCCTCGGTCGCGAGCAGCGCCTGGTATTGCTTGGTCAGCGCGGCGTTCGGCTCGGTCAGGATGCGGCGAAAATCCTCGCTGGTCAGCGCCGACAGCTCGACCCGGATCGGGAAGCGGCCCTGCAGCTCGGGGATCAGGTCGGACGGCTTCGCGACGTGGAAAGCGCCGGAGGCGATGAACAGGATGTGGTCGGTCTTGATCGGGCCGTACTTGGTCGACACCGTCGATCCTTCCACCAGCGGCAGCAGGTCGCGCTGCACGCCCTCGCGCGACACGCCGGCGCCGCCCCACTCGGAGCGCTGGCAGACCTTGTCGATCTCGTCGATGAAGACGATGCCGTTCTGCTCGCAGGACGACAACGCCTGCGCGCGGACCTCCTCGTCGTTGATCAGCTTGCCGGCTTCCTCTTCGAACAGTTGCGGGCGCGCCGCGGCGACGGAGAGCTTGCGCTTCTGCGACTTGCCGCCCGACAGCGACTGGAACATGCCCTTCAGCTGCTGGCTCATCTCCTCCATGCCCGGCGGGGCGACGATGTCGACGCCGCCGAGGTTCTGGCTGAGCTCGATCTCGATCTCGCGTTCGTCGAGCTTGCCGTCGCGCAGCATCGTGCGGAACTTCTCGCGCGTCGTGTTCTCCTCCGGCGCCGGCGGGCTGTCCTCGCCCCACACCCGGGTCGCCTTCGCGCGCGGCAGCAGCGCGTCGAGCAGGCGTTCCTCGGTGGCCGCCTCGGCCTTCTCGCGCACCGCGGCCTTGGCGACGTCGCGCGCCATCTTCACCGCGGCATCGACCAGATCGCGCACGATCGTCTCGACGTCCTTGCCGACGTAGCCGACTTCGGTGAACTTGGTCGCCTCGACCTTCACGAAGGGCGCGTTGGCGAGCGCGGCGAGACGCCGCGCGATCTCGGTCTTGCCGACGCCGGTCGGGCCGATCAGCAGAATGTTCTTCGGCGTGACTTCGTTGCGCATCGCCGGATCGACGCGCATCCGCCGCCAGCGGTTGCGCAGCGCGATCGCCACCGCACGCTTGGCCTTGGCCTGGCCGACGATGTGGCGGTCGAGTTCGGCGACGATCTGTTGGGGGGTGAGATTGCTCATGGCGTGGCTGGTTCTCGATCGAGGGTCCAGGGCACAGGGCCCAGGGCCCAGGGTTGGGCCCCGGAGGCCGTGGAATTTCCGGACGTCTGAGTCGACGCGCAACGGGAGGTGAAGGACGACGACGCGGTCATCGCGCGAGGCCAGCTCTTCTGGGTCCTCGCCCCTGTGCCCTTGTCCGTCGAGCAGCAGGGACGCAGCCGCGCACCCTACAGTTCCTCGACCGTCACGTTGCGGTTGGTGTAGATGCAGATTTCTCCCGCGATCGCCAGCGCCTGCTCGACGATGGTGCGCGGTGGCAGGTCGGTGTTGGCGAACAGGGCCTTGGAGGCGGCAAGCGCGTAGGGGCCGCCGGATCCGATCGCGAGCACGCCGTCTTCCGGCTCGATCACGTCGCCGTTGCCGGAGATCAGCAGCGTTGCGGTGCGGTCGGCGACGATCAGCATCGCCTCCAGTCGCCCGAGACGGCGCTCGGTGCGCCAGTCCTTCGCCAGCTCGACGGCGGCGCGGGTCAGCTGGCCGCCGTGGCGCTCGAGCTTGGCCTCGAACAGCTCGAACAAGGTGAATGCGTCGGCGGTCGCACCGGCGAAGCCCGCCAGCACCTTGCCGCCGGCGAGCCGGCGCACCTTGCGCGCGTTCGACTTCATCACGGTATTGCCGAGCGTGACCTGGCCGTCGCCGCCGATGACCACCTGTTCGCCGCGGCGGACCGAGACGATCGTCGTGGCGTGGAACGTGTCGTTGTTGCTCATCCGGAGTCCTGGAGGCCGCCGGTGGTGGCGGCGAAGGCAGCGAGACTTGGGGGTCGTGGTGGCGAATGCAAGCGACCGGAGACGCTGCGTTCGGCGTCGACGCGACACCGGCGTTCGGCCACTCCGTGCCAGGCCGATGACGAAGCCTTCTGCCGGAGGGCAGGAATCGTCGAGCCGCCGGGGGCGGCCGTGCCCGCCAGTGCCGCGGCGCTTCCCGAGGGCGGGCAGGGCCCGCCCTAGGACGAGCCATGCTTCCGCCGTGCCCTGGGATGCGCCGCGTCGTACACCTTGGCGAGGTGCTGGAAGTCGAGATGGGTGTAGACCTGGGTCGTGGCGATGTCGGCATGTCCGAGCAGCTCCTGCACCGCGCGCAGGTTGCCCGAGGACTCCAGCACGTGGCTGGCGCAGGAGTGCCGGAGCAGGTGCGGATGGACGCGCTTCCAGATGCCCTGCACCTCGGCCCAGTGCTTCAGGCGCTGCTGTACCGCGCGCGGCGACAGCGGGGCGCCGTTGCGGCCCGGGAACACGTAGGCCGTCGCCGGGTCGGCGCCCGCGATCGACTCGTCCCGCCACGCCTGCAGCGCCTCCAGCGCCATCCGTCCGACCGGCGCGATCCGGGTCTTGCCGCCCTTGCCCAGCACCCGCACGCTGGCGTCGGCGAGGTCGAGGTCGCTCCAGCGCAGCCCCACCAGTTCCGACAGGCGCAGCGCGGAGGAATAGAACAGCTCGAGGATGGCGCGATCGCGCAGCGCGAGCGGGTCGTCGGCCGGCAGCTCGACCAGGCCGCCGACCTCGTCCGCGTCGAGCACGTTCGGCAGTCGCCGTGGCGATTTCGGTGCGCGCACGCCCGCTGCCGGATTCGCCTGTACCCGGCCCTCGCGCAGCAGCCAGCGATACCAGCTCCGGATCGCCGACAGTCGCCGCCGCACGCTGCTGCCGGCGCGGCCGGCGGACCCCTGGGCCGCGACGAAGGCGCGCACGTCCGCGACCGTCGCGACGCGCGGATCGGCCGCGCCGCGCGTGCTCTCGAGGTGGCTGAGATAGCGCGCCAGGTCGTCGCGATACGCGGCGATGCTGCGCGGCGAGGCATGGCGTTCGACGGTGAGATAGGCGACGTAGTCGCGAAGGTCGGTGTGCATCCTGAAGTCAATCTACCGACGTTGCAGGAGCGGCGAAAGCCGCAAACGTCGGGCGGGCCCGCGCTGAAGCGACGACGGGATCGCGCCGCTACCATTCCCCCATGCCGAACCCGAGCCGCCGGGCATCGCCGCAACGCCTCGACGCCGGGTCGCGATCCCGGTGAGCGCGGCTTCTTCCGATGCCGTCGACCGTTGCCTCGCCGCGTGGATGCTGGGCGAGCCGGACAGCGTTCCGTCCCGGGCCGACGCGTCGATCGACGCGCTGACGCGTCGCGCGCGTTTCCACGGCGCGCTCCCGCTGATCCACGCCCACGCCGCGGCACTTGCCGGCGTCGCGCCGCGCGCACTGCTCGATGCCGCCGCGTCCGAGGCCCGCGCCTTCGCCGCGTTCGAACTCGCGCAGCGGCCGCTGATCGCCGAAGTGGTCGACGCGCTCGACCGCGCCGGCTGCCGGCCGCTGCTGCTGAAGGGCGCCGCGCTCGCGCACAGCCACTACGCCGCGCCCTGGCAACGCCCGCGCGCGGACATCGACGTGCTGGTCGCGCCGGAGACGCGCAGCGCCGCCGAGGCCGCGCTGGCCGCGCGCGGATTCGAGCGGGCGCCGCAGCTGCCCGGCGACCTGGTGTCCTACCAGGCGACCTGGACCGCACGCGGCGACGGCGGGCGCGAGCACAGCGTCGACCTCCACTGGCGGGTCAACAACGCGCTGACGCTGGCACGGCTGCTGGCGCACTCCGAACTCGTCGCCGACGCGCGAGCGCTGCCGGTGTACGGCGCCGCGGCGCGGTCTCCGGCACCGGCGCCGTCGCTGCTGCTGGCCTGCATCCACCATGCGGGCAGTCGCGACGCGCCGTATCACCGCGACGAGGTGGTCGAGTGGGGCGGCGACCGGCTGATCTGGCTGCACGATCTGGTGATCCTGGCGCGCGCGGCGGGCGCGACGGACTGTGCCGAGACCCAGGCACAGGTCGCCGTCAAGGGCGCGCAGCCGCTGCTCGATGCGACCTTCGCGGCGGTCGCCCGGATGTTTCCCTCCGCGGTTGCCGATCTTGCCTGCCTCCGACCGCCGGGCGACGGCGACGCGGTGCTGGCGCGCTACCTCGCGGCCGGTCCGCAGGGGCGACGCTGGCGCGATTTCATGGCGCTCGATGGTGCCGCGGCGCGGAGACTCTTCCTCGGCGAGCTGCTGTGGCCCGATGCCGACTACCTGCGCTGGCGCTATCCGGAGCGTGCTGGCGCGAGCCCGACGGCGCTGCGCCTGCGTCGACTTGCGGCCGGCGCCTGGCGCGCGCTCCGCGGCTAGATCGGCAGGATCAGCCCGATGCCAACGCGCGCCGCAGGCACGACAGTGCCTCGGCGAGCGCCGCGGCGATGGCCTCGGGCCGTTCCGGGACGACCAGAGTGCCGGCGCGAAGGCGCCCGTCCGCGACCGCGGAACCGAGCGCCGCGCAGGCGGCGAGATGCGCGCCGAGCGCCGCCGCGGGAAACACCCGGGTGCCGACGCTCATCGCGACCGCCAGTTCGGTGGCGGCCCGCGGCGTGATCGGCTCGAAGGCCGCGACGGCGCCGCGCCGGACGGCGACCAGTGCCGCCAGCGGCAGCTCCGCCGCGGCGTCCGCGGGGTACTGCTCGGCGGCGCTCCACTTCGGCTGCTCGAACGCCGGCAGCGCGACCACGTCAGCAGCGCGGCTGGCGAACGGCAGCAGGTCGTCGGCCAGCGCCTGCCAGCCCTGCGTCCGGGCCGCCGCGGCGAGGCTGGACTTGCCGGCGCCGCTGGCACCGACGAGCGCGACCGCGCGACCGTCGCCGCCGGCGAGCGCGCTGGCATGCAGCACGAACACCGCATGCTGGGCCAGCGCATGCAGGAGCACTGGCCCAGCCAGCGCGAGCCGGGTCCGCTCGGGGTCGCGGCCGGCCCGGCGCAGCGTGACGCGGTCGCGGCTCGCGTCGAAGTCGAAGACGCCGTGGTCGTCGAGATCGAGGCGCCACAGTGGTGGCGCCTCGTCGACGACGACCCTCAGTGCGGCGCCGGCGAGGTCGGCGTGGAAGGGGCCGCGTCGCCGGCCCTGCATCGGGGGGACCGGCTCGCGGGTCGCGTCGGCCAGCGCGAAGCGCCGTCCGGCCGCCGACAGGGTGGCCGGCGGCGTCGATTCTGCAGGCGAGGGCAGGGCGCTCATCGGCGGATTGTAGGTGCGTGCGGACCGTTGCCGTCGGATGCGCGACTACACTCACCCGTCGACCCGCCGCCCTCCGCACCGCGCATGCCGCTGCCCGATCCCGATGCCCTGCTGCGCCTCGCCGACGATCTGGTGGTCCGGATCGACGGCGAGGCGCTGTGCGTCGGACGCGGCGCACGCCAGCGTCGCCTGCCGCTCGACGGCCTCGCGGTGCTCGCCGCGCTGGCCGAGCCGCAGCGCTTCGGTCCGCTGCTGGCCCGGCTCGGCAGCGCGGCGAGCGGCCGGCTGGGCTGGATCGAGGCGAGCGCGCGGATCGCCGAATTGTGGGACGCCGGTGCGATCCGGAGGGTCGACGACCGCGCTGCCGACCCGACCGGCGCGGCGCCAGCGACCCGCGGACTCGGCATGCACCTCGAGCTGCTCGACGACCGCGAGCGCACCGACGCCTTCCTGGCGGCGATCGCGGCGACGGTGCGGCCCGGCGACGTGGTGGTCGACCTCGGCAGCGGCAGCGGCGTGCTCGCGATGGCGGCGATCCGCGCCGGCGCGGCGCGGGTCTACGCGATCGAGGCCTCCGAATTCGCCGAGGTCGCCGCCGCCGCGTTCGCCACCAACGGCATGGCCGACCGGATCACCCTGCTGCGCGGCTGGTCGCACCGCCTGGAGCTGCCGGAGCGCGCCGACCTGCTGGTCTCGGAGATCCTCGGCAACGATCCCCTCGGCGAGGGCGTGCTGCGCTTCCTGCCGGACGCCGCCTCGCGGTTCCTGAAGCCCGGCGGGCGCCTGCTGCCCGGGCGTCTCGAGGTAATGGCCTCGCTGCTGGAGCGGCCGCTGTCCGACCTCGCGCAGGACCGGGTCGATCGCGCGCGCCTCGACCGCTGGCGGGCGGCCTACGGATTCGATTTCGGCGCCGTGGCCGAGTACTGCCGGCAGCACGTCCGGCGACGCTACCTGCGTGACGCCGAGCTGCGCGGCTGGCCGCGGCTCGCCGCGCCGACGACCCTGATCGATCTCGCGCTGGACCGCCACTGGCCGGAGCAGGAACGGCGGCAGATCCGGCTGCCGCTGGCGCGCGGCAATGACCGGGCCGCTCTGCTGCTGCACATGCGCCTGCACTTCCCGGACGGCAGCGTGCTCGACAGCGATCCGCTGCACTCGCGCGACGGCAACTGGCGCTGCCCGCTGATCGGTCTGCCGGAGCGGGATGACACGTCGCCGAGCGACGTCGTGGTCGAGGCGCACTGGGGCGCGCTGCACGCCGAACTGGACGTGCGCTGCCGATGGAGCGAATCGGAGTAATGCGGTCGCCGGAAGGCGACCGGAGCTCAGCGCAGGCGCTGGGTGGTCGGGCTGCCGGAGTCGCCGCGACCGGGCGAGCCGCCGAGGGTCAGCTGGCGAAGATCGCCGAGCGGCGTCAGCCGCGGCGGCTCGTAGGACGCGCGCTGATCGGTACTGGGCGGATCGGTGTGGTCCGTGGTCGACGACATGGAGGGCCCCTGGTGAACGCGCCGAAGTCTAGTCGCTGGCCCTGGAGGGGGCAAGCAAGTGTGACCTAAGTTGTCGATCCGACGGCAGTTTCCTGCGCGCGAGGGGCCGTTTCAGCGCTGTCGCAGCCAGCGGCCGAGGGCGACCTCTTGCCATTCCAGCAATGCCGCCGCGTCCGCATCGAGGCCGGCGACGGCGACCGGATCCAGCAGTCCGGCCGTCTCCTCCTGCGCCCGACGCCGGTCGTCCGCGAGCCGGTCGCGCTGTCGGGCCATCGCGCGCTCCTGGAATCCGGTCAGGTCGGAGCCCTTGGGGCGCAGGCGCAGCCCATCGGGCAGGCGGTCGGCGAACGCCGCCCGCGCCAGCCATTTGGACTGGCCGTCGCGCTGACTGAGGTCGGCGGGAATCGACAGGCAGAAGCGGGTCAGCGCAAGGTCACGGTAGGGCGAGCGCGCGTCGATGCCGTGGCGCTGCGCGTACCAGTCCTCGCCGCTGCTGTCGAACGCGGCCCAGGCATCGAGCAGCAGGGCGGCCTGCTGCGGACGCGGGAACGCGGCGTAGACGTCGAGTTCGGCGCGCCAGCGATCCTCGGCAGCCGACCGCCAGGGCGCCGCCAGCAGCGCGAGACGGGTCGGCGGGCGTCGGTCGCGACCGAGCAGGCGGCTGCCGATCCGGCGCAGTTCCGGCCGCCGCCGCAGCCCCGCGATGCCGACGTCGGCCCGGGCGGCGCCGAGCAGGCCGCGCAGCGCCGGCCAGCGACCGAGTCGGAGCGCGTCCCAGCCGGCGTCGATGGCGCCGGCGAACAGGTGGTCGCCGAAGTTGCCGCCGAGCACCCGGTCGACGCCACGCGCCTTGAACGCGACGTAGCTGGCCTCCTTCCACTCGCGGAACGGCGATTGCCACGGAGTGTCGGGGCAGATCGGGCGCGGCGGTTCGGTGCCGAACGGAACGAGCTCGTCGACGACCAGGCCGATCGCCTCGGCACCGAGGGAGCGCGCGAGTTCGGCGGCGGCGGCGCGCTCGTCGACCGCCGGGTCGCCGGCAAGACCCTGGGTCACGCAGAGCAGCGGTGCGCCCAGGGACAGCGCGTGCGGCGCGGCGAGCACCGCGAGAACGCTGGAGTCGAGTCCGGCGCTCTGCGACAGGCCGATCCGATGCGCGCCGCGCAGCGCGTTCGCGGTCGCCGCCGCCAGCAGCTCCGCGTAGCGCGTCGCCAGCTCGGCATCGCTGCGGCCGCGCCAGCTCGCGTCGGGCGCGAGGCTCAGGCGCCGGCGGCGACAGGAGGACGCGTCGACGCGCAGCGTCTCGCCCGGCTGCAGTCGCCGGATCGCGCGGAACGCGGTGGCGTCCTGGGCCGGTGCGACGCTGGCCAGCAGCGCGGCGAGGAAGTCCGGATCACGCGCGTCGGAGACCGCCGGGTGCGCCAGCAGCACGTCCTCGCCGGATGCGGCCAGGAAACCGCCGGGGATGGCCGCGTACACCAGGCTGCGCTGGCCGAGCAGGTCGCGGCAGAGGGTCGCGGCCGGCGCGCCGGGCTCCAGCCGGATCGACGCCGAGGGCGTGCCGTCGAACAGGCGCGCGTCGCTCCAGTCGTCGTCCGCCGTGCGCGGCATGCGATCGTCCGCGCCCTCGGCGCGATCGAGCAGCAGGAGGTCGCTGCCGCCATCGGGGCATGGCAAGGCCAGCAGCGGGGTCGGGGCGTCCGGCTGGGCGACGCGCGCCAGCAGTCGCCAGCCCGGACCGGAGCGCTCGACGATGGCGTGGCTGCAGCGCGCCGCCGCACGGGCGGCAAGGCGCTGCCACAGCACCTCGTCGATCGGATCCGACCACGACAGCCAGAGCAGCAGGCTCGCCATCGGAGGACGCGCGCGACGCTCGTCTCAGCGGAGTCGCGGCGGCGCGTTCAGTCGGCGCTGCCGTAGCGGGTCAGCGCCGTCGACACCGCGTCGATGATCAGCTTCAGGAACAGCGTGCCCATGCCGGGATGGAAGCGGTTCGCGTCGGTGCTGCCGATCGCGAGCAGGCCCCAGCCCGCCACCGGCAGCACCACCGCGGAGCGCACGTCGCCGCTGCGCTCGCCGAACAGGTAGGCGCTGGAGTGCTGCTCGAGACGCCCGCAGACCGGCTCGCTGCGTACCAGCAGCTCGCGCACCGGCGCCAGTTCGGCGGCGCCGGAATCGACCCGGCTGAACCACTCGGCCTCGAACGGCTCCGAGAGCGGGCGGGTGAGCACGACACGCACGAGGTCGGAATGGAGGTCCTCGTTCAGCATCGCGACGATCCGCGACAGCGCCTCGGCGGCGCTGCGCGCCCGCATCAGCGACAGCGTCAGCGCGTGCACCCGGACCACCAGCTGCTCGTTCTCGTTGGCGATCGCGACCAGCTCGTGCAGGCGACGGTTGAGCGCGCGGTTCTTGTCGCGCAGCACTTCCATCTGGTAGCTGGCGAGCGAGGTCGACGGTCCGAGCGCGCGCGGCAGCGTGAGCGCCATCGCGAGGTCCGGGTAGTCGTTGAGGAAATCGGGATTGCGGCGCAGGAAACTCGCCACTTCCGCCGGCGTCAGGTCGCGGCGCTGCTGCACATCGGTCATCGTCCCCACACTCCGTCGTATACGAAAGTCGCCGGCCCGGTCATCGACAGCGGAGCGCCCGGGCCGGCCCAGGCGATCGTCAGGCGGCCGCCGGGCAGGTCGACCGCGACGGTCTCGGCGACCTGCCGGCGACGGCGCAGCACCGCCATCGCGGCGCAGGCGCCGCTGCCGCAGGCCTCGGTCTCGCCGACACCGCGTTCCCAGACGCGCAGCTTCAGGTGGGTGGCGTCGACCCGCTGCACGAAGCCGACGTTGCAGCCGTTGCGGAAGGCCGGATGCCGCTCGATCCGCGGGCCGATCCTCTCGACCACGGCGCCGCCGACGTCGCGCACCTCGATCACCGCGTGCGGATTTCCCATCGACACCACGCCGAGTTCGGTCGTGCCCTCGTAGATGTCGACCTGATGCATCGGCGCGTCGGCCGCCGCGGCGAAACCGACCGCGTCCGGGTCGAAATCCGGCTCGCCCATCGCGAGGCGGACCTCGCCGTCGTCCAGGAGTTCGGCGTCGATCCGCTTGCCGCCCGGGGCCTCGAGCGCGAGCGTGGGGCCGACGACCGCGCCGGCGCGCGCCAGCCAGGCGACCACGCAGCGGGCGCCGTTGCCGCATTGTTCGGCCGCGGAGCCGTCCTGGTTCCAGATCCGGTAGCGGAACGCGCAGTCGGATCGCGCGGCGTCCTCGATCGTGATCAGCTGGTCGAAACCGACGCCACGGTGGCGGTCGGCCATCGCCTGCACCAGCACCCGCTCCGGTTCCGGGCGACCGCCGCGCAGGTCGAGCAGCACGAAGTCGTTGCCCAGCCCGTGCATCTTGGAGAAAGCGAGTCCCGCCATCGGAGGGCTCAAGGAGCGGGCGTCGCGCGCTCGTTGGCGGGGTGGCCGGCCGGGGTCGCCTGTACGGCGATGCCGGACTTCGGCGTCGGCCGCACCAGGTCGCCCTTCTGGCCGCAGGCGGAAAGGGCGGTCAGCGCCAGCAACAACAGGGCCGGGCGGCGAGCGGCGGCGAGGAGCTTGATCAGCGTCACGATGGCGTTCCCGAGGGTCGATCACGCATTCTACGCTGCGCCGCCGTGCTCGAATATCGCGATCGGTTTTGCTAGCGTGCCGAGCTTTCCGCGGTCGAGCCCGTCATGCTGAAGCTGTTATTCGCGCTGTTCAAGTTCGCCAAGTTCGGGCCGCTGCTGAAGACCGGCGGGACGATGATCATCACGGTGTTCATCTACGCGTGGATCTTCGGCTGGCGCTACGCCGTCGGCTTCGTGCTGCTGATCTTCGTCCACGAGATGGGGCATTTCTTCGCCGCCCGCCGCGCCGGCCTCGACGTCGGCCTGCCGACCTTCATCCCCTTCGTCGGCGCCTGGGTCGAGCTGAAGGATACGCCGATGGACGCCCGGGTCGAGGCGAAGATCGCGCTGGCCGGGCCGGTCGCCGGCACG
Source organism: Ahniellaceae bacterium (assembly GCA_044221335.1). Classification (GTDB taxonomy): domain Bacteria; phylum Pseudomonadota; class Gammaproteobacteria; order Xanthomonadales; family Ahniellaceae; genus JBGAPI01. The sequence continues at coordinate 2,295 of JBGAPI010000041.1, read as the reverse complement.
ATCGGCGCGCTCGCCTGCTACCTCGCCGCGCGCAATACCGACAGCGGCCTGCTGCTCGCCCTGTCGTACTCCGGGTTCATGATCAACCTGTGGAACCTGCTGCCGATCCACCCGCTCGACGGCGGTCGGGTGGTGTCGATCCTGTCGCCGCGGATCTGGCTGATCGGCGCACCGCTGCTGGTCGTGCTGTTCCTGCTGCGCCCGAGTCCGATGCTGATCCTGATCGCGCTGATGGCGCTGCCGGGAGTGATCTCGGCGTGGAAGGGCACCTGGCGCGAGCAGATGCCCCCCGGCTACTACGACCAGCCGGGCGAGGTGAAATTCAAGTACGGCGCCGCCTATCTGGGACTCGCCGCCTACCTCGCGGTGATGACCGGCGAGGTGCATTCGATGCTGTCGCAGGTGCATTCGCCGACCTAGGTCGCAGCGCCCGCCCTCGCCTCGGCGTCGCGATCCGTCGTGCCGCCCGGCGCCCCCCGCGTCGGCAACCAGGGCTGCCCTACAGGCGCTTTTCGTAGCGCCAGGCCGAGGCCCCGTCTTCGTAGTAGCCGACTTTTTCGCCGATCCGCGAATATCCCTGGGATTCGTACAGCGCGATCGCGCCGCGGTTGTCCTGCCGCACCTCGAGGCGCAGCGCGGTCGCGCCACCGGTGCGGGCAGCGCGTTCGCCGGCATCGAGCAGGCGGCGCCCCAGACCCCGGCCGCGGGCGGACGCGGCGATCGCGATCGAGTACAGCCGCGCGACCCGGCCGCCGCGACGGAAGAACAGCAGCGCGGCGCCGAGCAGGGCGCCGCGCTCGGTCGCGACGAGCACCCGCGCGCTGGAACTGGCGAGATGCCGGCGCCATTGGCGGCGCGGGACGCGGTCGGTGTCGAAGGTCGCCTGTTCGAGGGCGACGAGGGCGTCGAGATCGGCGGGATGGGCGGGTCGGAGGCGCATCCGTCGATCTTCGCCGATTTGACCGCGACGAGGCTCCTCGCCATCGCCTCGACTGCCGGCCTCGAGGCAAGGGCGCGCAGGGCGCGCCCTTCGGCGGGGCGGCCCATGGACGCCGTCGCGAGGCGACGCGGGGCCCGATGGCGGGAGGCCGTCCGCGGGCAGTCGACGACTCGCCGTCGAACCCGCCGCCGCGACGGCTAGAATTGCCGCATGTACACGCAATGCCCCGAGTGCCTGACCATCTACAAGGTCGACGCGGCGACCCTCGCCAGCGCCCGCGCCCGCGTGCGCTGCGGCACCTGCGCGCACGAATTCGACGCGCTGGCGGCGCTGGCCGATGCGCTGCCGGACGAGACCGTGACCACGCTCTCGGTGCATCCGGTCAACCTGGTCGCGCCGCAGCTGCAGATCCCGGCGCTCCGGCCGAAGAGCGCGCAGGCCGATCTTTTCGTGGCTCCGGAGCCGAAATCCGGCGGCCCGCGGCCCGTGCCGCAGTTCGCCCGGCGGCGCACCGTCGAGCGGCCGTCGAGCTGGGGCTTCGTCGTCGGCAGCCTGGTGCTGGCGCTGGGCCTGGTGGCGCAGCTGGCCTATGCCGAACGCGAGCGCATCATTCGCGACGACCGGCTGCGCCCCTGGGCCGAGGACTTCTGCGGCTACGCCAGCTGCACCCTGCCGCTGGTCGCCGATCGCGACCGCATCAGTCTCGTCGACCGCGACGTGCGCCCGCACCCGAGCGTGAAGGACGCGCTGGTGATCGCCGCGACGCTGTCCAACGACGCGCCGTTCGCGCAGCCCTTCCCGACCATCGAGATCACGCTGTCCGACCCGAACGAGAACAAGGTCGCGATGCGCCGCTTCCCGCCGTCGGTCTACGTCAGCGACGCCACCGCGCTGGCCCGCGGCTTCGCCCCGGGTGCGGTCGCGCCGGTGCATTTCGAAGTGGTCGATCCGGGCAAGAACGCCGTCGCGTTCGAGTTCCGATTCCAGTAGGGCGCGCACTGCGCGCCATTGCCCCGCGCTTCGCTGGAGCACGTAGGGCGCGCACCGCGCGCCAATGCCCCGCGCTTAGCTGGAACACGTAGGGCGCGCACCGCGCGCCAATGCCCAGCGCTTCGACGGAGCACGTAGGGCGCGCACCGCGCGCCAATGCCCGGCGCTTCGACGGAGCACGTAGGGCGCGCACCGCGCGCCAATGCCCAGCGCTTCGCTGGAGCAGGTAATCGGGTGGACTCGCCCCCCTCGTGTTGACCCAGGCATCGAGGTGCCAGTGGTGAGATGTACTCACCAATCGGGAGCGAGGAGGGCGAGTCCGTGGACAAGATTACGACCGTAGCGGTTGATCTGGCGAAGCATGT
>JBGAPI010000040.1:0-48951 GCA_044221335.1 Ahniellaceae bacterium | reverse complement strand
CGGCCACTGGCCGCCGCTGCGACCACGGCACGGATCGAAACCATCGCGCCGTATCGCCGCAGCGCCTCGCGACGGCGGCCAGTGGCCGCCCTACGGCCTGTGCAACAATCCCAGCCCTCCGACGAGGACCTCCCCCGGTGAAACGCGACAACGTCAACTACACGCTGGTCGGCGCCGTCGTGCTGGCGGCGCTGCTCACGTTGCTGGGCAGTCTCTACGTGATCACCGGGCGCCGCGGCGCGACCAGCGACTACACGGTGCACTACAAGAACGTCACCGGCCTCGACGCCGGCAAACCGGTGTTCTACGAGGGCTTCCGGATCGGCCAGGTGCAGTCGGTGGAACCGGAGCGGGTCAACAACGAGACCCGCTACAAGGTCAGCCTCGCGCTGCGCCGCGACTGGCCGATTCCCGACGACAGCGTCGCCGCGCTGGCCTCGTCGGGCCTGCTGGCCGATGTCTCGGTATCGATCCGCGAGGGCAAGAGCACGAAGCTGCTCGCCGCCGGCAGCGAGATCAAGAGCCAGGAAGGCGCCGACGTGTTCGCGGCGCTGAACGAGCTCGCCGGCGAGGTCACCTCGCTGACCAAGAACCACATCCGCCCGCTGATCGAGACGCTGTCGACCCGGGTCGATTCGATCTCCGCCAACATCGACACCCAGACCCCGCTGCTGCTCGGCGAAGCGCAGACGCTGCTGACCAGGCTCAACACGGCCGCGAGCGCGGTCAACGAGGTGCTCGGCCCCGAGAACCGCCAGCACATCGGCAAGACGCTGTCCGGCATCGAGACGGTGTCGACCGACCTGAAGTCGACCCAGGTGAAGCTCGACCAGCTGCTGGTGCAGCTGAACGAGACCACCGCCGAGAACCGCCCGCAGCTGCGCGACGCCGTGCGCGACCTGTCGCAGGTCACCGCCGCGATCGCGCGCCGCATCGACGGCATCAGTCAGCGCCTGGATTCGTCCAGCCGCAACTTCGACGAATTCACCCGCGAAGTCCGCAAGCACCCGAACCGCCTGCTGTTCACGCCGAAGGCGGACGAAGTGATCGTCAAGGAGGAATGATGTCGCCGCTGCGCCTGACCCTCGCCGTCGCGGCGACCGCCCTCCTGGCCTCCTGCGCCTCCGACCCGGTCCCGGACCTCACCTACTACCACCTGCCGGCGGTCGAAGGCGTCGCGCCGCAGCCCGGCCAGCCCTTCCCCTATCCGATCGTGGTCGATCCGCTGATCGGCGACGGCGCCCATGGCGAGCAGGCCATCCTGTACGCCGAGGACGCCGGCGGCAGCCTGCGCGGCTACCACTACCAGCTGTGGTCGGAGCCGCCGGAGCGGATGCTGCAGCGCCGCCTGATCGAACAGCTGCGCGCGGCGAAGGCCAGCGCGGTGGTCGCCGACAACCTCTCCTCCGGGCTGCGCGTGCTGCGCGTCAGCGGCGTGATCGTGAGCTACGAGCGGGTGCACGCCGGCAAGGACTGGCTCGCCAAGGTCGACCTCGAGATGCGGGTCGACGACTCCAGCCGCGACTTGCCGCTCCTGATCAAATCCTACGCTGCGGCCGAGCGCGCCGAGAACGACACGATGAACGCCACGGTGCGCGCCTTCGGTCGCGCCACCGACCGCGCGCTGGCCGAGTTCGGCACCGACCTCGCCGCGCTGCCGCGATGAGCATGGCGGTGCCCCTGCCGCCGGCGGCACGACGGCGGGCGCTCGACCTGCTCGGGATCCAGCGCTATCGGCCGCGCGGTGCGGAACCGCCGGCGGCGGCGGACGTCGCTCCGGCTCCCGAGCCGATGCCGATGACCGCCCGTCGCGCCGACGCCTCGGCGACGCCCGCGCCTCGGCGCGCGCCGCCGTCGGCCGCGGTCCCGGCCCCCACTCCGTCCCTGCTCGACGCCGTCCCGCTCGCCGCCCGCGTGGTGTTCGTGCTCGACGCCGACGCGATCGGGGAGGCTCCGTGGGGCGGCCGCTACGCCCGTCTGCTGGCGCAGCTCACCGCCGCGCTCGGTCTCGGCCGCAACCAGGTCGGCTTCGACGCGGCGATCGCGAACGCGCAGCGGATCTACTTCGGCGCCAGCCCCGGCGACGATGCCGACGCGCTGCTGGCGCCGCCGCTGGCCGGCCTGCGCGCCTCGGCCGCCGCGAAGCGCTCGCTGTGGCGGGAACTGCGGCGCCTGCGCCGGACGCTGGCGCGGCGAGGATAGGCGTGACCGAGGCCTGGCCCTGTCCTGCCTGCCGCGCGCCACTCGGTCGCGCGGACCTGCTCGACCGGCCGCCCCCCGAGGTGGAGGTCTACCGCGAGCCGGGAGCCCGCTACTGCCCGAAGTGCGGCGCGGCGCTGGATCTGCAGGAGAACCTGCGCTGGACCGAGGTCGCGCTGGTGCTGCTCCTGCTGTTCGCCACGCCGGTCGCAAAGAACCTGCTGTTCCCGGACACCCTGTCGAAATGGGCATGGGCGCTGGTGTACGGGGTCGCCGTGGGCGGGGTCGGCGCCGGCTTGAAATGGATCGTCGGCCGTCGCCGGCGCCTGGTTCGCTTCGCCGAGCGCGGCGCCTAGGCCAGATCGGCCGGCCGCCGGGCAGCGCGGGTGACGTGGCTGCGACGGAATGTGAAGATGCGCATCCCGGCGCCGCCGCCGGGAGAAAATGGGTAGAGACTCGCTCCATGGTTGCCGTCCTGAAGGACCCCTATCCCGCGATCCGTCCGATGAAGCCGGAGGACATCGCCGATGTCGCGCGCATCGAGATGGCGGCCTACGCGTTCCCGTGGACGCCGACGATCTTCCAGGACTGCCTCAACGCCGGCTACGGCTGCTGGGTGCTGGCGCATGCGGCGGAAATCGTGGCCTACGGCGTGCTGTCGGTCGGCGCCGGCGAGGCGCACGTGCTCAACGTCTGTGTCGCCCCGCACGAGCAGGGCCGCGGCCACGGGCGGCGGATGATGAAGCGCCTGATCGACCTCGCGCGCTGGCACCAGGTCGAGCGCATCTTCCTCGAGGTGCGCCCGAGCAACCCCAACGCCATCGCGCTCTACCACGACCTCGGCTTCAACGAGATCGGCCGCCGCCCGCGCTACTACCCGACGAAGAACGGCCGCGAGGATGCGCTGGTGATGGCGATGGAACTGCTGCCGCCGGAGATGTAAAGCGTCCTTGTGGGAGCGGCGCGAGCCGCGATGCCGGAGGGGCGCAAGCCCCGACCCGGGAAGTCACACCGATGCGCTGCGATCGGGGCTTGCGCCCCTCCCGCAAAAGCTCGCGGCTTCCGCCACTCCGACGACAGCCGCGTGGGTGGCATATCCCGCCAGCTCCAGCCACACCCCGTCGACCTGAACCCGTTGTGGCGTCGCCGACAGGTTGAACGCCAGCAGCACCGCCTGCTCCGCGTTGCGCCGGGTGAAGCACAGCACCGGCTCGGGCACGTCGTGGAATTCGATCGCGCCGTCGACCAACGCCGGCTGCTCGCGGCGCCAGGCGAGGAAGCGGCGGAAGCGCGCGAGGTGCGAGTCGGGATCGACCTGCTGGCGCGACACCGCCAGCGCACGATGCTCGACCGGCACCGGCAGCCAGGGCTTCGCGCTGGAGAAGCCGGCGCGCGCGCTGTCGTCCCAGGGCATCGGCGTACGGCAGCCGTCGCGGCCCTTGAAGGTCGGCCAGAAGGCCTTGCCGTAGGGATCCTGGATCGCATCGAAGGGCAGCTCGGCCTCGGTGAGGCCCAATTCCTCGCCCTGATAGATGCAGACCGAGCCGCGCAGCGAGCACAGCATCGCCGTCAGCAGCAGCGGCAGACGCGCATCCGGCGACGGCCCGCCCCAGCGCGTCGCGACCCGGCGCACGTCGTGATTGGAGATCGCCCAGCACGGCCAGCCCTCGGCGAGCTGCGCCTCGAGGCGTTCGACGGTCCCGCGCAGATAGCCCGCGTTGAAGTCGTCGGTGAGGAGCTCGAAGCTGTAGCCCATGTGCAGGCGGCGGCCGCGGGTGTACTCCGCCATCGTCGCCAGCGAGTCCTCGGCCGAGATCTCGCCCAGGGCGGCCACGTCCGGATAGCGGTCGAGCAGCGCGCGCAGTTCCTCGAGGAAGACGAGGTTCTCGGGCTGCGTGTTGTTGTGCCAGTGGTACTGGAACGCGTAGGGATTGTCCGGCGAGAAGCCTCGGCCCGTGCGTTCCGATGCCGGCTTCGGCGGGTTGTCGCGGAGCAAGCGGTCGTGGAAGCAGAAGTTGATCGCATCGAGCCGGAGTCCGTCGACGCCGCGGTCGAGCCAGAACTTCACGTTGTCGAGCGCCGCCGCACGCACCTCGGGATGATGGAAGTTGAGGTCGGGCTGCGCGGCGAGGAAGTTGTGCAGGTAGTACTGGCAGCGGCGCGGATCCCACTGCCAGGCACCGCCGCCGAAGATCGACAGCCAGTTGTTCGGCGGGGTGCCGTCGGGGCGCGCGTCTGCCCAGACGTACCAGTCGGCCTTCGGGTTGTCGCGGCTGGCGCGGCTCTCGCGGAACCAGGCATGCGCGTCCGACGTGTGCGACAGCACCTGGTCGATCATCACCTTGAGGCCGAGTGCGTGCGCGCGCTCGATCACCCGGTCGAAGTCGGCGAGGGTGCCGAACAGCGGATCGACGTCGCGGTAGTCGGCGATGTCGTAGCCGAAGTCGGCCATCGGCGAGCGGAAGAACGGCGAGACCCAGATCGCATCGACGCCGAGCCCGGCGACGTAGTCGAGCTTCGCGAGCACGCCGGGCAGATCACCGACGCCGTCGCCGTCGGTGTCGAGGAAGCTGCGCGGGTAGATCTGGTAGATCACCGCGCCGCGCCACCAGTTGCTCCGCTCCCTCTTGCCCATGCGCCTTGCCGCGTCCCTTCGAAAAGACCGCCATCGATCGTCGAACGAGCTTAGCCGGAGGCCCCGCGGCGCCCCGCCCGACTGCAATCGTATTCATCCCGGACGAGCGGGCGCGAGTGCTCCCGGGGGATTAGCTTTGCGGCCGCCCGCGGCCCCGCCGCGGTTCATTCACGCGTGGAGGGCGCGGCGATGAACAGTGTCGTACAGATCGGCGTATTCCTGCTGCTGACCGCCGCGGTCGCGGTCGCCACCTGGTGGAAGTGCCGCGGCGCGGTCCATGCCAAGGACGATTCCAAGGAATTCTTCCTGGCATCCGGCAGTCTCTCCTGGCCCTTCGTCGCCGGCTCGCTGCTGCTCACCAACATTTCCGCCGAGCAGATCGTCGGGATGAACGGCGCGCAGGCGATGCTGGTCGCGTGGTGGGAATTCGGGGCGGTTGCCGGCCTGCTGATCCTCGCCCGGGTGCTGGTGCCGCTGTACTACCGCTACAACTGCCTGACGACGACCGAACTGCTGGAGCACCGCCTAGGCGACGCCGGCGTGCGTGCGACCGTCGCGGTCCTGTTCCTGCTCGGCTATCTCTTCATCCTGCTGCCGGTGGTGCTCTACACCGGCTCGGTGTTCGTCCGCTCGATGTTCGGGATCGACGCGCCGATGGTGGTGATCGCCGCGGGCTATGCGCTGGCCAGCCTCGCCTACGCGACACTCGGCGGATTGCGCGCGATCGCCGTGTCGGACACCTTCAACGGCATCAGCCTGCTGGTGATGGGACTGGTGGTGACGGTGTGCGCCCTCAATGCCGTGCACTGGGACCTGTCCGGCATCCCGGCCGAGCGCTGGACGCTGCTCGGTGCGCCCGATTCCGCGATCCCGTGGACGACGCTGCTCACCGGCATGGTGTTCGTGCATGTCTTCTACTGGGCGACCAACATGGTGATCGCCCAGCGCGCACTCGCCGCCGGCAGCGTGCGCGAGGCGCAGAAGGGCATCTACGCCGCCGCCTTCTTCAAGGTGCTGACGCCGTTGATCGTCGTGTTCCCGGGCGTGATCGCGTTCAAGCTCTACGGCCACGTCGGCGACAGCGCCTACGGCCGGCTGGTCGCCGACGTGCTGCCGCCCTGGCTGTCGGGCGCCTTCGCCGCGATGATCTTCGGCGCGGTGCTGTCGTCGTTCTGCTCGGCGCTCAATTCCGCCTCGGCGCTCTACACCTGCGACATCCATCTCAAGTACCTGAACCCGCACGCCGACGTGAAGCGGGTCGGCCGCGCGGTCGCGCTGTTCTACACCGCCGTGCCGCTGGCGATGGTGCCGCTGTACGAGCACTCGGCCAGCATCGTCGCGACCCTGCAGCAGGTGAACGGCCTCTATTCGATGCCGGTGCTGGCGATCTTCGTGGTCGCGGTCTACTTCGATCGCGTCGACCCGCGGGCCGCGCGCGCCGGCCTGGTGTTCGGCGCCGCGCTCTACGCCGTGTTCACCTTCCTGTGGACGCCGCTGCACTACATCCACCTGATGTTCATCACCCTGGTCGCGACCGTCGCCTTTATCCTCGGTCTTTCGCGCCTGCTGCGGATGCCCGTCGCCGTTCCGTCCGAATCCGCCGCCACCGACGCCGCCTGAGGATTGCCCGATGTCTTCACCCGCACGACAGCGACCGCGACTCACGTTCTGGCAGATCTGGAACCTGTGCTTCGGCTTCCTCGGCATCCAGTTCGGCTTCGCACTGCAGAACGCCAACGCCAGCCGGATCTTCCAGACGCTCGGCGCCGGCATGGACGACATCCCGATGCTGTGGATCGCGGCGCCGCTGACCGGCCTGCTGGTCCAGCCGGTGGTCGGCTATCTCTCGGATCGGACCTGGGGCGCGCTCGGCCGGCGCCGCCCCTATTTCCTGATCGGCGCGGTGCTGTCGACGCTCGCGCTGTTCGCGCTGCCGAACGCGCCGGCGCTGTGGATCGCGGCCGGACTGCTGTGGGTGCTCGACGCCTCGATCAACGTGTCGATGGAACCGTTCCGCGCCTTCGTCGGTGACCAGATGCCGTCGGCGCAGCGCGCCTCCGGCTATGCGATGCAGAGCTTCTTCATCGGCCTCGGCGCGGTGGTGGCCAGCGCCCTGCCCTGGCTGCTGGCGCGCGCCGGCGTCGCCAACACCGCGGCCGCCGGCCTCGTGCCCGATGCCGTGCTCTACTCCTTCTACGCCGGCGGTGCCGTGCTGCTCGGCGCGGTCGGCTGGACGATCCTGTCGACCCGCGAGCAGCCCCCCGAGGAACTGCGCGCCACCGACACGTCGCCGGCGTCTCCGGCGCTGGCCATCGGGCCGTCGAACGTCCAGCGCTCGGCGGCGATCTGGCTCGCCGCCGGGATCGGCGTCGTCGCCGCGGTGTACTTCGCCGCGCTCGATCGCCAGCTCTATCTGCTCGGCGGCGGCGTCGCGGCCTACGGCATCGCGCTGCTGCTGTCGGCGAGCGGCAAGGGCGGCGGCATGTTCGGCACCATCATGGCCGACCTGCACGGCATGCCGGTGCTGATGCGCAAGCTCGCGGTGGTGCAGTTCTTCTCCTGGTTCGCGCTGTTCGCGATGTGGATCTACACGACGCCGGCGGTGGCGCTCGTCCATTTCGGTTCGGCCGATCCCAAGTCCTCCGCCTACAACGACGGCGCCGATTGGGTCGGGGTGATGTTCGCCGGCTACAACGGCTTCGCCATGCTGGCGGCGATGCTGATCCCGTGGATGGTCCGCGCCGTCGGCGTGCAGCGCGCGCACTTCTTCAACCTCGCCCTCGGCGCGCTCGGCTACCTGTCGATCGGGATGATCCACGACTGGCACTGGCTGATCGTCCCGATGGTCGGCGTCGGCTTCGCCTGGGCCTCGATCCTGTCGCTGCCCTATGCGCTGCTCGCCGACGCGCTGCCGGCCGACAAGATGGGCATCTACATGGGCATCTTCAACTTCTTCATCGTGATTCCGCAGCTGGTCGCCGCCACCCTGCTCGGCTTCCTGCTGAAGCAGTTCTTCCACGGAGAGGCGATCCATGCGCTGACGCTGGCCGCCGCCAGCTTCGCGATCGCCGGCGTCAGCGTGCTGCGCGTGCGGTTGCCCGGCACCGCGAGCGCGACGGTGGCGACGGCATGACGACCCACTCGATGGTTTCGCTTCTCCGAGGAAGATCTCTCGCCATGTCGCTCTCTCGCCCCCTCCTGGTCGCGACCCTTCCATGGGGACTGTTCGCCTGCGCGCAGCACGATTCCCCGCCGCAATCCCCACAGGCGACTAGTCCCACTCCGCCCGTGACCTACGTCGGCACTCGCGAGCCCTTCGCCGCGGAGTCCGTGTACTTCGTGATGACCGACCGCTTCGTCAACGGCGACCCCGGCAACGACCACCGCGACCAGGGCGGTGCCCACCCGAGCTTCGACCAGCCGCTGCGCGGCCCCGACGGCAAGCCACTGGTCGACGATAAAGGCGTCGGAGACAACCTCGGCTACCTCGGCGGCGACTTCAAGGGCGTGCTCGACAACGCCGCCTACATCCGCGAGATGGGCTTCACCGCGGTGTGGGTGACGCCGATCGTCGACAATCCGGACGAGGCGTTCACCGGCGGCGAGGCACCGACCTGGACCTCGATCCTCACCGACCGCGGCAAGTCCGGCTACCACGGCTACTGGGGCACGAACTTCTACCAGCTCGACGAACACCTCGGCAGTCCTGGCCTCGACTTCGCGGGATTCACCCGCGGGATGCGCGAGCAGCAGCTCGACGTAGTGCTCGACATCGTCTGCAACCACGGCTCGCCGGGCTGGTCGATGCCGACGAAGCAGCCGAAGTTCGGACAGATCTTCGCCGCCGACGGCACGCTGATCGCCGACCACCAGAACCTGCCGCCGGACAAGCTCGACCCGGCGCACGAGCCGCTGCAGCGCTTCTTCCACACGAAGCCGGACCTCGCGCAGCTCGCCGACCTCGACGACACCAACCCCGCGGTGCTGGACTACCTCGCCGGCGCCTATGAGCAGTGGCTGGACCAGGGGGCCACGGCGTTCCGGGTCGACACCATCAGCCACATGCCGCCGGCGTTCTGGCAGAAGTTCGCCGAGCGCATGCGGAAGAAGCGACCGGGCCTGTTCATGTTCGGCGAGGCCTTCTCCTACGACGCCGCCGAGATCGCGACCTACACCCAGCCGTCCGCGGGCTCCTACTCCGTGCTGGACTTCCCGTTGAAGGGCGCGCTGGCCAAGGTGTTCGGCCGCGAACACGCCGACTTCGCCTTGCTCGACGCGCCACTGCACCTGACCCAGGGCCCGTACCGCAACCCCTACGAGCTGGTGACCTTCTACGACAACCACGATATGGCGCGGCTCGACGCGGACGACGCGGGCTTCATCGACGCGCACAACTGGCTGTTCACCGCGCGCGGCATCCCGGCGGTCTACTACGGCTCGGAGATGGGCTTCATGCGCGGCCGCGCCGAACACCAGGGCAACCGCAACTACTTCGGTCCCGAGGGCATCGCCGCCGCGCGCGAACATCCGATCCGGAAATCGCTCACCCGCATCGCCAACCTGCGCAAGGCGACCCCGGCACTGCAGCGCGGCCTGCAGCTGGACCTCGAGCTGCGCGGCGATCGCGCGAGCTTCTATCGCGTGCTGCAGGACGGCGCCACCGCGCAGATCGCTCTGGTGCTGCTGAACAAGGGCGATGCGCCGGCGGAGTTCTCGGTCAGCGAGCTCATCGAACCCGGCGACTGGCGCGATGCGCTCGGCAGCGCCTCGAAGCGCATCGAGCGGGGCGAAGCGCTGACCGTGACGGTGGCGCCGCACGACGTCGCGGTGTTCGTCCGCGACGGGGCGGTCCAACGGGCGGATCTGGCGCAGCGCCTGGCGAGCAGCACGCCGTAGGGCGGCCATCGGCCGCCGCTGCGAGGCGCATCGCGATGGCGGGCAGTGCCCGCCCTACGGCAGAAGGGCGGTTCCTACGCCTCCGTCCTTCGGTGCGACATCGGCTCGGCGCCCGTTGAACCAAGGGCGTCGAGAACAGCGGACGTCGAACGGAGCATCTACTCGAACGAGTCGCCGAACACCGGATCGGCCAGTGGCGTCACGGAGTGGCTGAAGCTGGCGGTGGCCGCGCTGAATGCGTCGACGTCCGGCTGGTAGGTGACGGTCACCATCACCGTGCCCGAGATCGGCGCAGCCATCGTGCACGTTGCCGAAGCGCCGGTCAGTGGCGCTTGGCAGCTGTTGCCGTGACCGTCGTCGAAGCGCAGCGACCCGGTCGGCTGGTCGAACACGCCGGCGACGGTCGCGCTGACCGGATAGGCGACGCCCGGCGGCGACGGGTCGGTGCCGCCGGACGTCGCGGTGACTCGGGCCACCTCCACCGGCAGGCGCACGAGACCGGTGCGTTCCGCGCCGCCGACGGTCCCGAATCCACCGGTCAGCTCGACGGCACCGCCCGGCGTCGACGCCAGCAGGTAGCTGCCCTGGTGATTCCGAGAGGCCGGATCCCATGCGGTATCGAGGCTGCCGTCGGACGCGTTGAGCCGGACGAGGGCGTCGCGTTCCACGCCGTTGGCGAAACTGAAGTAGCCCGCGACCAGCACTCCGCCATGTCCGTCGACGAGCACCTGGGTGCCGGAAGGGTCGCCCAGATGCGCATCGAACGACGCACTCAGCGCACCGGTGATCGCATCCAGCCGGGCGACACCGCGACGAGACAGCGCGCCCGAATCGAGATAGCCGCCCGCCAAGAACACGGCTCCGTTGGACGGATCGGGCGCGATCGCCTGCACCGAGCCGACGGGCAGCACGGGAGACCACACGGCGTCCACGCCACCGGCGCCGGTCGACGACAATCGACCCACGCCGGGGCGTGCCATGCCGCCGAGCGCGGTGAAGTCGCCGCTCGCGTAGATCTGCCCGGCGGAGAAGACGATGTTCCGGACCCGGTCGTTCGCGCCGGGATTCCAGGCAGGATCGATGGCACCGGTCGTTCCGGAGAGCTTCGCCAGGCGGGCGCGCGGCAGGCCACCGGCCATCTCGAAACTGCCGCCGGCGTAGACATCGTCGCCGTCGACGGCAAACGCAGAGACTCCGCCGTCGACGGGCAGCGGCGTGAATCCAGCCACCTGCGCTCCGGTCGTGGCGTCGAGCTTGCGCAACTGGAAGCTGCCGTTCCCCACGTGCTGGCTGACGATCACCCCGGACCCATCCGGCAGGGCCTGCCAGGCGGATACCGACAGGGCGTCAACGGAAGTCGGGCTCCAGGCACTGTCGAGCGCGCCATCGACGATCTTCGCCATTCCAGCGCGCAGCTGGCCCCCGACCCGGGTGAAGCTGCCCTGCAGGTAGACCTCGTTGCCGCCGGCACGGCGCGTCGACCGGTAGACGAGGTTGCTCAGATCCCCGGTCGCCCAGCCCTGGAAGGACGGATCCCGGTGGCCGCTGGCATCCACGAGGCCGATCGATTCATAGGGCTGCCCGTCGAAGCCACGGAAGGAACCGAGAGCGTAGAGCTTGCCGTCGGAGCGTTGCTGCATCCGGTTCACGCTGCCTTCGAACTGCGGCTTCCAGGACGCATCGGTCGCGCCGGCGCCGTCCAGGCTCACGCGTGCAGCATGCTTCGTGGCAACGCCTCCGAACGTCGTGAAATCGCCGCCGACGAAAACCACGCGGGCGGCGGCATCGACGCTGACGTTGGAAACCGATCCACCGGCACTCGCGTCGGGACACCACGACGCATCGGATTGTCCGGTGCCGCTCTCGTCCACGGGCGACAGACCGGCACAGGGACCGACGTAGCTTCCGACGACCAGCAGCTTTCCCGACACCGGGTCATGGGCGATCGCGCGCGCCCCCACTCCGGTCACCGGGGCCCAGGGCGCATCCAGCGTGCCTACGCCACCGGCGTCGAGCTTCGCGAGGTTCGGATGGGTCACCCCGTTGATCTTGCGGAAGCCGCCGCTGATGTACAGCGCGCCGCCGTTCTGCACCATCCCGGTGATGTTGTACGACGGCTCGACGGTGGGTAGCCAGGAACCGTCCGGTGTGCCGTCGCCCTGGGTGGGAATCTTGACCAGACCGGAGGGAGTCAATCCGTGGACCCCGAACAGGGCGCCACCCGCATAGATCACGCCATGGGCTTCGTCCAGGGCGATCGTGCTGACCAGGCCGGAGATCTGCGGATCCCAACTCGGATCGACGGCGCCGTCCGGCAGCAAGCGGATGAGCCCGTTGCTGGCGACCCCTCCCGTCGCGGAGAACGCGCCGGCGACATAGATGCGATCACTGCTGTCGACCGCCAGTGCGAAGACGGACGCCCAGTCCTCCCACGCCGGGGACGACCAGCCGGGATCGACACTGCCATCTGCCCGGAAGCGGGCGATCCGGATGACGGGGGCTCCGTTGGCGCGGGTCAGGTCGCCGGCGACGACCAGCTTTCCTGTGCTCTGCAGGACACTGGTCGTGAGTCGCGCGGGCATCTCGATCAGCACATTCGGGACCGGCAATGCGGCTGGCGCCGGCAGCGACGTGGCGTTGCCCATCGCGCTCAGCAGGCACAGCGCGGCGGAGAAGGCCCAGGGACTGGCTCGAACGGTCGAGTACTTCACGGCGTCTGCATCTCCACGACATGCGCTTGGACCACGTCGACCGCCATCCCCCGAAGTCTCCGGAGATGGATGTGCTCGCCTACTCCGCGGAATCCACCACACGAATCGATCACGACCGCGGGAAACAGGGTGGGAGCGGTGCCGATCGGCCAGCGTGCCGGCGCTGGTGCGGCGGATGCCCTTCCAGCCATGGTCTGCGGCGATTTTACGAACGTCATCGCAGGGATCGGTCGCCGGCGGTTCAATGGCGGATCGCCCTGGAACCTGGCGCGGTCGTGCCGGGAAGGCGCGACCTGCGGGCCGTTGCCTACCCCTTTCGAAACGGCGGCCAGGGGCCGCCCCCGTCGGGCGCGGCCTGCGCGCCATTGGCGGAACGCCTCGCGATGGCGGCCAGAGGCTGCCCTACCTGAGCGTCGCTTTCGGAAACCGGATCGTCGCGCGCGTGCCGACACCCGCCTCGCTGGCGAGTTCGATCGGCCAGCCGAAGCGGTCGGACAGGCGCTTGACGATGGTGAGGCCCACGCCGTGGCCGCCCTTGCCGGTGCCGCGGCCGCGGAAGAAGGGCTGGAACGCGTTGGCGACTTCCTCGGCACTCATCCCGACGCCGGTATCGTCGATCTGCACGCTGCGCTCGCCGACGGTAACCGTGACGGCGCCCTGCTCGGTGTAGGCACAGGCGTTGCGCAGCAGGTTCGACAGCATCACCGCGACGACCCGCGGCGGCGCGTGCAGGTCGAAGCGCGCCTGGTGCACGGCGTTGACCGTGACCGGCTTGCCACTCACCAGGTCCTGCGCGCGCTCGACCTCGTCGTCGACCAGGGAGGCGATGTTGAAATCCTCTTCGGGCAGGCCGACATCGCCCTCGCGCGCCAGGATCAGGAAGGCCTCGATCAGCGCCTCCATGTCGCGGGTCGCCCGCTTGATCCGCTCCAGCGAGCGGCGGTTGAACGGCGATTGCGTCTCGTCGTCAGCGAGCACATCGGCGGCGACCTTGATCACGGTGAGCGGGCTGCGCAGCTCGTGGCTGGCGTCGCGGGTGAAGTTGCGCTCGCGCTCGACGAACTCCTCGAGGCGGCTGGCGTAGCCGTGGATCGCGCCGGTCAGCTGGCGCACCTCGGCGTCGGCATCGGGCGGCAGGTTGTCGGGATCGATCATCTCGAGCGAGTGGGTCTTCGGATCGATGTCGCGCACCTGGTTGGCGAGCCAGATCAGCGGCGACACGGCCCGGCGCGTCGCGCGGTAGCTGGTCCAGGTCATCAGGTAGATCGCGCCCAGCACCAGCACCAGCGGCAGGAAGCCGAACCACAGCGCGAGGCGCTCGACCTGCTGCTGGGCGAACACCAGGAACAGCCGGCCGGGCGCGCCGTCGGAGACGTAGACGAGGTCGCGACCCACCGCGTGATAGCCGGGTTTCAGCCCGCGCAGGTGCGCCGGCACACCGCTCTCGGCGTCGTCGCGCGCGAGGTAGCTCTGCATGTTGTAGGTGTCGGGCAGGCTGGCCGCCGGATCCTCCGCGAAGCGCTTGCGGTAGTAGACGGCTTCCTCGACCAGCGCACGCTCGATCAGCACGTCGCGCAGCACCAGGTAGGCGCCGTAGACCGACAGCGCGGTCGCGGCGCTGATCACCAGCACCTGGATCACGTAGGTCACCCACAGCCGGCCTCGCAGGCCGGGCGGACGCGCGGTGCGCATCCGCTGGCCGGCGTCGCGGGCGAGCCGTTCGAACGTCGGCAGCGGGTTGGGGGAGTTCACGGCGTCCCGCTCAGAGAGCGCTGGCGGGAGCGTCGTTGCCGAGATCGGCGAGGCGGTAGCCGGCGCTGTGGATGGTGTGCAGCAGCGGCCGGTCGAAGGGCTTGTCGATCACTTTCCTGAGGTTGTACAGGTGCGAGCGAAGGGTGTCGGAATCGGGCAGGAGATCGCCCCAGACCTCGCGCTCGATGTCGCGCCGGCTGACCACCCGGGGCGACTCGCGCATCAGGATCGCGAGCAGGCGCAGCCCGATCGGCGACAGCGTCAGCTCCTGGCCGGCGCGGGTCGCGTGCAGCGTCGCCATGTCGAGGGTGAGGTCGGCGACCTTCAGGGTCTCGGCGCTGACCTGACGGCGGTCGCGGCGGATCAGCGCGCGCACCCGGGCCTCGAGCTCGCGGATCTCGAAGGGCTTGACCAGGTAATCGTCGGCACCCGCGTCGAGGCCGATCAGCTTGTCGTCGAGGGTGTCGCGCGCGGTCAGCATCAGCACCGGCGTCGATTTCTTCGCCTCGCGGCGCAGGCGCCGGCAGAGCTCCAGGCCGTCCAGGCCCGGCAGCATCAGGTCGAGCACGATCACGTCGAAGGACTCGCTGCTGGCCAGCCGGTAGCCGGTCGGCCCGTCCGCGGCGTAGTCGACGGCGAAGCCGCGCCGCTCGAGGAACTCGCCGACCATCTCCGCGATCCCGCGGTTGTCCTCGATCAACAAGATCATTCCTGCCGATTCTTCGCGCTGCATGCCGAACTCCCGGGCCCTGAAGGCCGACCGGACATTGAAGTACCTGCGAAGTGTGCCTGATGTGAAGATTCATCCGTTGTCCGATCGTGCGCAGCCGGCACGCCGCGGGACTGCGACGCCGGTAACGCATTCGGAACCGCCGGAAGCCCCGGAATTGAACGGAAGGACTCGGACCGCTACTGTCCACATCCACATGAATGCCGCCGAAAAACGCCGCTATCCGCGCAAGGACGTGTTCACCGCCGCCCTGGTGGCGGTGGGCGAGGACGGCTTCCTGACCGAGGTCTGGGACCTGTCCGCGGGCGGTGCCCGGCTCGCGCTGCCGCGCAACTGGCGCGGCGCGGCGCCGCTGACCGTCCGCATCTTCTTCCTGCTCGACCACGACAACGTGATCAGCCTCGGCGGCCAGGTGGTCCGGGTCGGCGACGATCACCTCGGCATCTCGTTCGTGCCGGGCCAGGACGACCGGGTGAACTCGCTGCTGTACGAATGCCGCTTCCTCGATCCCGCGGCACCGGCCTGACGGATGCAGGAGCGGCGTGAGCCGCGACTCCGGGCGCCTCGCACTCGCGGCTGACGCCGCTCCTACACCGGAACTGTCATGCTCGATCGCCTGATCCCGATCGCCCTCCTCCTCGCCTCGAACGTCTTCATGACCTTCGCCTGGTACGGGCACCTCAAGTTCAAGAGCGCGCCGCTGTGGCTCGTCGTGCTCGCCTCCTGGGGCATCGCCTTCTTCGAGTACTGCCTGATGGTGCCGGCCAACCGCTACGGCAATGCGGTGTTCTCCGCGGCGCAGCTGAAGTCGATTCAGGAGATCATCACCCTGGTCGTGTTCGTCGGGTTTTCCTGGTGGTACCTCGGTGAGGCGGTGACGTCCAGGCAGCTGATCGGTTTTGGATTGATCGGGGTCGGGGCGTTCTTCATCTTCTCGAAATAGGGCTGAGGGCTCGGGACAGCGGTTTCCCGTCATTGCGAGCGCAGCGAAGCAACCCAGTGCCTTTGCTCGTCGTCGCGCCAAAGCAAGAGCAAAGGCTCTGGGTTGCTTCGTCGTCGCTGCGCTGCTCCTCGCAATGACGGGGACGAGGAAATACGTACCACCGCCTCACCTGGACCCTGGACCCTGGACCCTGGACCCTGGACCCTGGACCCTGGACCCTGGACCCTGGACCCTGGACCCTGGACCCTGGGCCCTGGGCCCTGAGTCCTGGGCCCTGTGCCCTAAACTTCCGACAATCCCGGTCCTCCCACGCCCTTGAAACTCTCCGACCTCTCCGTCCGCCGCCCCGTCTTCGCCAGCGTGATCAGCCTGCTGCTGATCGTGCTGGGGCTCGCTGCGATGAAGAACCTGCCGCTGCGCGAGCTGCCGGACATCGATGCGGCGGTGGTGTCGGTGCAGACCGTGTATCGCGGCGCCGATGCCGCGGTGATCGAGTCCCGGATCACCAAGCCGCTGGAGGACGCGGTGTCCGGCATCGAGGGCATCCGCACGCTGTCGTCGACCAGCCAGACCGGGCAGTCCTCGGTGTCGATCGAGTTCAACACCGGCCGCGACATCGACGCCGCCGCCAACGACGTGCGCGACGCGGTCAGCCGCGTGGTCGGTCGCCTGCCGGTCGACGCCGACCCGCCGCAGGTATTCAAGAACAACGGCAACAACGACGTGATCCTGTGGCTCAACCTGTCGTCGCCGACCCTGTCGAAGGCCGAACTGACCGACTTCGCGCGCCGCCACGTGATCGACCGGCTGTCCGCGGTCGACGGCGTCGCCAACGTCGTGATCGGCGGCGAGCAGCGCTACGCGATGCGGGTGTGGCTGGACCGCGCCGCGCTGGCGGCCCGCGGGCTCACGGCCGGCGACGTCGAGGCCGCGCTCAACAAGGAGAACGTGGAGCTGCCGGCCGGGTCGATCAACTCGACGACGCGGGACTTCACCCTGCGCGTGCTGCGCGGCTACGAGACGCCGGAGCAGTTCGCCGCGCTGACCGTCGCCCGCACGGCCGATGGCCAGGTGGTGCGCCTCGGCGATGTCGCCCGGATCGAGCTCGGCGCCGACGAGCCGCGCAACGACTACCGCGGCAACGGCACGCCGCAGTTGGGCCTCGGCATCGTCAAGACCAGCACCGCCAACGACCTCGCCGTCGCGCGCGGCGCCAAGGTCGTCGCCGAGGAGATCGGGCGCGGCCTGCCGCAGGGGCTGGAGATCGGCGTGGCCTACGACGCCACCATCTTCGTCGATACCGCGCTCGACGAGGTCTACAAGACCCTGGCACAGGCGATCGTGCTGGTGCTGGTCGTGATCTATCTCTTCCTCGGCAGCGTGCGCGCGGCGCTGATCCCGGCGGTCACGGTGCCGGTCTGCACGATCACCGCCTGCGCCGCGCTGTACGTGCTCGGCTTCTCGATCAACCTGCTCACCCTGCTCGCGCTGGTGCTGTCGATCGGCCTCGTGGTCGACGACGCGATCGTGGTCCTGGAGAACAGCCAGCGCCGCATCGACCTCGGCGAGTCGCGCCTGGTCGCCGCCTTCCTCGGCACCCGCGAGGTCGGCTTCGCGGTGCTGGCGACGACCCTCGTCCTGGTCGCGGTGTTCCTGCCGGTCGGCTTCATGAGCGGATTCACCGGCCGGCTGTTCCGCGAGCTCGCGGTCACCATCGCCGCGGCGGTCGCGATCTCGGGCCTGGTGGCGCTGTCGCTGACGCCGATGATGTGCTCGAAGCTGCTGGTGCCGCATCGCCGCGACGCCGGTCTCACCGCCTTCGTCGACCGCCAGTTCGTCCGCCTGCGCGCGGTCTACGAGCGCCGGCTCGACGCGCTGCTCGCCAGACCGAGGATCGCCGCCGTCGCCGTCCTCGCGGCGCTCGTCGCCAGCGCCGGCCTCGCCCGCACGCTGCCGCGGGAGGTCGCGCCGACCGAGGACCGCGGCGCGCTGGTGGTCACGGTCACCGGCCCCGAGGGCGCCAGCTTCGAGTGGACGACGGCGAAGGTGCGCGAGGTCGAGCGGCGGCTGCTGAAGCTGATCGACAGCGGCGTCGCCAGCCGGGTCAACATGCGGGTGCCGCAGGGTCGCGGCGCGTCGACCACCCAGCTGTTCCATACCGGCCAGGTGATCCTGCTGCTGACGCCCTGGAACCAGCGCCCGATCGGCGCGGCGCAGCTGATCGAGCAGTTGCGCCGCGACCTCGCCGGCATCCCCGGCGTGCGGATCACGCCGACGATGCGCCAGGGCCTGTCGCGGGGCTACGGACAGCCACTGCAGTTCGTGCTGCAGGGCCCGAACTACGCGACGCTCGCCGGCTGGCGCGACAAGCTCGCCGCGGAGATGGCGACCAACCCGAAGCTCTACGCGGTCGACAACGACTACAAGGAGACCCAGCCGCAGATGCGGGTGGCGATCGACCACGCGCGCGCCGCCGACCTCGGCGTCAGCGTCGGCGAGATCAGCCGCGCGCTGGAGACGCTGATGGGCGGGCGCCGCGTCACCACGTTCAGCCGCGACGGCGAGGAATACGATGTCGTCGTGCAGGCCGACGCCGAGCGCCGGCGCAATCCCGCGGACCTCGCCAACATCCAGGTGCGCGCGTCCAGCGGCAAACTCATTCCGCTCGCCAACCTGGTCGAGCTCGCCGACATGGCCGCGCCCGGCGCATTGAACCGCTACGGCAGGCAGCGCGCGATCACGCTGAGCGCCAGCCTCTCGCCCGACTATTCGCTGGGCGAGGCGATCGACTTCATGCGCGACGCCGCGGCGCGGGTGCTGCCGAAGGAAGCGATGAGCGACACCCGCGGCGACAGCCGCGACCTCGCCGACACCAACACCTCGGTGGCGGTCACCTTCGGCCTCGCGCTTCTCGTGGTGTACCTGGTGCTGGCGGCGCAATTCGAGAGCTTCGTGCACCCGTTCACGATCATGCTGTGCGTGCCACTGGCCGTGTTCGGCGCGCTGCTCGGCCTGAAGCTGTTCGGCAGCACGCTGAACCTCTACAGCCAGATCGGCATCATCATGCTGGTCGGCCTCGCCGCGAAGAACGGGATTCTCATCGTCGAGTTCGCCAACCAGCTGCGCGACCGCGGAATGGGCCTCGACGCGGCGCTGCGCGAGTCCGCCAGCGTGCGCCTGCGCCCCATCCTGATGACCTCGATCGCGACCCTGGTCGGCGCACTGCCGCTGATGCTGGCGCACGGCGCCGGCGCGCAGAGCCGGATCACCATCGGCATCGTCGTCGTGTTCGGCGTCGCGGTGTCGACCTTCCTGTCGCTGTTCATCGTGCCGGCCTGCTACCAGTGGCTGGCGCGCTACACCGGCTCGCCGGAGCAGGTGAGCCGGGAACTCGAGCGGCAACTCCCCGAATCGACCGCAGCGGAAGCGAGTCCATGAGCCGAAAAGACGACAAGTCCGGAACTTCTCCCTGGGGCGGGCGTCGCGACGACGGCGCATCGCGCCGGCCGCCGCGCGAGCACGCTCCGCGTCCTCCGCGCGACGAGGCGCCGTCCACCGGGGCAGCGGGCCCCGAGCGCCCGTCCCCGGCGAATGCCTGGCGCGACGCCCGACCCGGCCGGATGCCGCCGCGCCAGCCGCGCGGTCCGGCGACCTCGACCGATCATCGCGATCGCGGCGACGGCACCCGGCCTTACGCGCCGCGCCCGCCGCGCGGGCACGGTCACGGGCATGAGCCGCGGCCGCCGCACGCCCCGCGCCCGCGCCCGCCGCGTGACGAGTTCGACGACGCCGCGGTACCGGTGCGCCGCGAGCGCGAACTTCGGGTGTTCGGCGTCAACGCGTGCCTCGCGGTGTTCCGGCACCGCCGCGGCGGCATCCGCAAGATCTACCTGCGCCGCGAGCTGCTGCAGCGCTTCGGCGAGGTGCTGTCCTGGTGCGCCGAGCAGCGCATCGGCTATCGCCTGGTCGAGAACGAGGACCTGGAACGGCTGACCCAGACCCAGCACCACGAGGGCATCTGCTTCGACACCGAGCGGCCGCAGCCGCTTTCGCTCGAGACCTTCCTCGCCAGCCAGTCCGGGGGCGGCCCGTCACTGGTGCTCCTGCTGGACGGCGTCGGCAATCCGCACAACCTCGGCGCGCTGCTGCGCAGCGCGGCGAATTTCGCCGTGGCCGGCGTGCTGCTGCCGCCCGGCACCGAACTGGCGCTGTCCGGCGCCGCCTGCCGGGTCGCCGAAGGGGGCGCCGAGGTGGTGCCGCTGGTCGCTCTGGGCGATGCGCTGCGCGCGGTCACCGCGCTGCAGCGCGCCGGCTACGCGCTGCTGGCCACCGTGGTCGACGGCGGCGAGAACCTCTACGCGACGGCGCTGCCGTCGCGGGCGGTGATCGTGTTCGGCGCCGAGGGGGGCGGGATCTCGCCGGCCTGGCGCCAGCTGGTCCCGAAGGGCCTCACCGTCCCCGGCAGCGGCGCGGTGGAGAGCCTCAACATCGCGACCACGGTCGGCGTGATCGCGGCCGAGCACTGGCGCCGCTTCCGCAGCGGCGCCTGAGCGTGCCTCAGGGCGCCGCCGCGGGCGGCGCCGGCGGATCCGGCTGGGCGATCAGGTACAGCAGCGTCATGCTGTCGTTCGGCGCGGCCGGGATGCCACCCAGGTACTTCTGCACCACCGTCGCACGCTCGGAGGACTTCATCCGATCGAGGCTCGCCGCCAGCAGCGCCTGCACCGCGACCGAGCGGTAGCCGGGCTCCTCGTGGCGGTCCGGATGCTCGAGCACCGCGGTGGCGAGCTCGACGACCCGGGCGCGGTCGCGGGTACCGATCGCCTGGTAGAGCGCGACACGCCGCGCCAGGTCCGCGTCCTTCGCGACGCAAGCGGCCAGCGGCGACTCGGTCCACAGGGCGGTCTGCACCTTGTACGACGCCGTCGACACCACCGACGACGCCAGCTTCGACAGGCCGGCCTCGAGGCGCTCGCGGTCCGCGTCGATGTCGCAGCGTGCGCCGAGGCCGACCAGGCGGTCGACGAGGTCGCGCAGGTCGGACGGCACGACGGTGTAGCGGCGCTGTTCCGGGTGGACCAGGGCATTGGCGATCTCGTCCGAGCCGACCGTCACGTAGGCGGACTCGCAGCCGGCGCTGCCGGGGGTCAGGTCCGCGGCGGTCGGCGGCCGGCGGTTCGAGATCCACAGCGGCGCCGCGACCGTAGAGCGGTTCGCCCAGGCGAGCCCGTCGACGCTGCGGCGCAGGAAGCGGGCCTCGGGTGCCGTGTAGGCCACCACCGGGTCGTACTCGGAATTGAGCCGCGGCGCGATCGTCCGGGCCACCGGATACCAGGCCGCCGCGTCCATCAGCCAGCAGGCGGCGAGGTCGGCGGTCTGGTCCAGGTGCAGGCGCGACTTCACCGTTCCCGGCCGGATCGTCGCCAGGATGTCCTGGGAGAGCGACAGGTCGCGCTTCGGATCCGGCGACGCGATCAGGATCAGGTCGGCGTCGGTCGAGTAGGCCTCGACCCGCGGGAAACTGGGCTCCATCGCCGAGAGGATCGACGCCAGCAGGCGGTTGTCCAGCTCATACATCTGGACCCACTGCACGAACAGCCCGTCCTTGTTGAGATGGCGCGGGATGGTGGCGTAGAACTCGCGCGAGAACAGGCTCGCCACGCCGTTCACCCAGGGATTCGACGGCTCCGAGATGATCACGTCGTAGTGCGAGCGCTGGTTGGCGAACCAGGTGCGCGCGTCCTCGATCCGGATGTGCGAGCGCGGATCGGTGAAGGCGCGCTCGACCAGGCCGCCGAAGCCGCGCGCCGCGTCGATCATCGCCGGCTCGATCTCGATCGTGTCGACGCTCTCGACCCGCGGGTCGCCGAGCACCGTGTGGGTCGTGAGGCCGGAGCCGAGCCCGATGATGCCGACCCGCTTCGGGGCGGCATGTGCCGACAGCGGCAGCAGCCCGGCAAGGCTCATTGTCGACTCGTCGCCGGTCGCCTGGCCGTCGTCGCGCAGCATGATCGCGGCATCGGGTTTGCCGTTGGTCGCGATCACGCCGACGCCGGAGGGTGCCACCGTGAACGAGGCGGTCGCGGTCTTGCCGTCGCGCAGGAAGACCGTCTTGCGCTGCACCGCCAGCACCTCGGCGCCGGCGCGGTAGACGCCGGAGGTGATCCGCTCCGGACTCGGCGGCTTCATCAGCACGACCGCGCCGACGCCGGCGAGGCCGGCCGCGGTCGCCAGCATCCAGCCGGCGCGGAAGCCGCTACCGCGGGTCCAGTGCAGCAGGTAGACGCCGAGGCCGATGTCGACCGCGCCGGCGGCCAGCACCGAGAGCCGCACGCCGAGCATCGGCACCAGCACGTGGACGACGCCGAGTACGCCGAAGATCGCGCCGACGGTGTTCACCGCATAGACCCGGCCGACGCTGGCCTCGCCATGGCCGCCGCGCAGCAGCGACAGGGTGAACAGCGGCAGGGTCATGCCGGCGAAGAAGGCGGCGGGCATCATGATCGCGATCGCGATCGTGGCGGAGCCGAGATTGAACCAGGGATAGGCCGCCGGCTCGCGGGAGAGCACCGACATCAGCCAGCCCATCGCGTCGAAGGTGTGGTCGTACAGCGGCAGCGACGCGACGGCAGCAAGGCCCATCAGCACCTGCGCGATGCCGGCGGCGGCCAGCGGCTGGCGGACGCGGTCGATCCGGCGCCGCACCGCGAGGCCGCCGAATGCGAGCCCGCCGATGAAGGCCGCCAGCATGAGCTCGAAGGAGTGCACCGAGCTGCCGAGCGCCATGTTCAGCATCCGGATCCAGCCGACCTCGTAGACCAGCGAGGTGGCGCCGGTGATCGCCGCGGCGACCAGCACCAGTTGCAGCGCGTCGGCGCTGGCAAGCTCGCCGCTGGCGGCCGCGACGTCGACCCGCGGACGTGCCGCCGCCCGGCGCTCGGCGGCCAGCGCGGGGTCGGGCTCCGGCTGCCGCTTCGCGGCGACGAAGGCCACCAGCGCGACGACGAGGTTGAGGCCCGCGGCGGTGGCGAGCGTGCCCGGCAGCGCCAGCCGCGGCACCAGCACGAAGGTGGCGACCAGCACGCCGACCGCGGCACCGAAGCTGTTGCTGAAGTACAGGCCGGCGAGCGCGCGGCCGTCGTGCTGCGGCAGGCGGCGGATGTAGCCTGTGGTCATCAGCGGGAAGGTCATGCCGAGCAGGATCGACTGCGGCAGGATCAGCAGCGCGGCGACACCCCACTTCAGCGCCTGCACGCCGAGATCGGAACCCATCGACGGCAGCGCCCGCTCGAACAGCCACGCGCTGACGCCGAGGAACACCGAATGGAACGCGAGGCCGAGCACGCCGATCGCCGCCTCGATCGCGGCGTATCCGAGCAGGGCATCCCGCCGCTGCCAGCGCGGACCCGCGGTGATCGCCGCGCCCCCTGCCATGCCGCCCATGAAGATCGCCAGCACCAGGGTCTGGGCATAGGCCGCGTGACCGAGCAGGTTGCCGAGATAGCCGGTCCAGATCGATTCGTAGATCAGTCCTGCCGCGCCGGACAGGACGAAGATCAGCATCAGTACGACGGCCAGGGGGCGGGTACGGTTTCTCATCGGAAGGGGTTCCGTCGGGCGCGAGGGTCAGCGAATCCGGATCGATACGTCGGCGGACGGCGGGATCCGCCGTTCAGTCCGCCTGAGCCGCCAGGAATACCACCACCGCGAACGCGGCGGTGGCCTGCGACAGCGTCTCGCCGTCGACCTTGTCGAGCGTGTCGTTGGCGGTGTGGTGGATGTCGAAGTAGCGGCTCGCGTCCTGGTGCAGCGCGACCACCGGCATGCCGAGCTGCGCCATCGGCGCGATGTCGGTGCCGCCCTCGGGATTGCCCGCGACCCGCAGGATGCCGAGCGGCGCCAGCGCCTGCATCATCCGGTCGATCTCGCCGATCCGTGCTGACGGAAACGTCGCCGACAGCGAGCGCACCCGGCCGCAGCCGAGGTCGGCTTCCATCCCGAGCACGTGCTTCGCGACCTCGGCCTTGTGCGCCTCGGCATACGCGTGGCCGCCGTAGCCGCCCTGCTCCTCGTTGGCATAGGCGACCACGCGGATCGTGCGCCGCGGCGTGATGCCGGCCATCTTCAGCGCGCGTGCCGCGCCCATCACGATGCCGAGGCCCGCGCCGTCGTCCAGCGCGCCGGTGCCGAGGTCCCAGGAATCGAGGTGGGCGCCGAGCAGGATGATCTCGTCGGCCTTGTCGCTGCCGGGGATCTCGCCGATCACGTTGGCCGAGGTGTAGTCGCCCTCGAAGCCGGCGTCGAGATTGATCCGGACGGTCACCGGGCCGCTGCGCTCGAGCATGTGACCCAGCATGTCCGCGTCGGAGTTCGAGATCGCCGCCGCCGGGATCGGGGTCTGGTTGATCGGGATGCCGGACCGGGTCTTCGGCAGTTTCGCCAGCTTCGCCGGATCCTCGAGCGTCAGCTTGCCGCTGACGCCGACGCCGGTGTGCGGCAGGCGGTCGCTGTCGGTGCCGACCGAGCGGATCAACAGCGCCTTCGCACCGAGCCCGGCCGCCACTTCCGCGCCGCCGCTGCGGCCACCGACGGTCTCGCCGTAGCCGCCGCCGTCCTCGGAGCGGCGCATGCGCCGGCTCAGGTAAACGATCCTGCCCTCGACGTCGCTGCGCTTCGCCGCCTTCAGCGCGTCGAGCGAGGTGAACGCGACCAGCTCGCCGGTCAACGGCTTGCCGCCGGTACCGATCGACGCGCCGAGCGCGGTGACCGCGAGCTTCTGCGGGAAGGGCGAGACGATTTCCGCGGATTCGGCGCCGCGGCGCCAGCGCGCGAAACGCACCGGCTCCGTGCGGATGTTGGAGAAGCCGAGCTGGCCCATCATCTTCTGCGCCCAGGCCACGCCGCGCGCGTCGCCGTCGCTGCCGGCCAGCCGGGGGCCCACCTCGGTGGTCACCGTCTCGACCACCCACAGCGCGGCGTTGTCGGCCAGGGTGGCGTCGCGCAGCTTGTTCGCCTGGGTGGCGAGGTCGTCGGCAGCGTGTGCGGCACTCAGCCACAGCGAGGAACAAAACCCCAAGTAGGCCGCCAGGCGGCCGATCGGCGAGAGTCGCATCGAAGCTCCGGGAGTTCGCGGTCGAGTGGACGGCGAAGAGTACCGTAGTGCGGTCCTTGGACCGCTCCGTGGGGAGTCCCCAGCGACCGCGGAGCGGCACCGGTGCGGCTCCGCGAGGCACGCGGCCCGCTGCGAAGCGCAGCGGGCCCGGGGGCCGCGCTACGGCGTCTTCGCCTTCAGCAGGTCGCGGATCTCGGACAGCAGCTTGACGTCCTCGGCCGGCTCCGGCGGCGGGGCCGGCTTGTCCTCTTCCTTCTTCTTCAGCCGGTTCATGCCCTTGATGAACACGAAGATCGCGAACGCCACGATGATGAAGTCGATCACGCTCTGCAGGAAGGCGCCGTACTTGAACAGCACCGCGGCGGCGACCTCCTTGCCGTCGGGCCCGATCACCGCCGGCTGGATCGTCCAGGCCTTGGCGGAGATGTTGATGCCACCCATCAATACGCCCAGCACCGGCATCAGCACGCCTTCGACCAGCGCCGTGACGATCTTGCCGAAGGCACCGCCGATCACCACGCCGACGGCGAGGTCGACCACGTTGCCGCGCATGGCGAAGGTTTTGAATTCGCTGATGAAGCTCATCGACACTCCTCCCGATTTGACGGACAGGCCGCCGGCGGATTCCGGCGGGACCGGGCGACTATATCGACCGCGAAGCGCGATGGAAGGTGATGGTTTCGACGAATGACGGCGGCCGCGGCAGTCGCAACGATGTTCGCGGGCCGGGGAACACGACCGCCGCGTCGCGTCGGAACGTGGCGGGCGCCCTGTCCAGGACCGCCGGCATCACGCCGGAGTGGCGATGGCGGGCAGGACCCGCCCTAGGCGATGCGGCCCTCGAGCCAGCATTCCGAGTCGAGGCCGGCGCGAAACGTGTCGCCACGCACCAGTGCAGCGACGCCCGCCGGCGTCCCGGTGTAGATCAGGTCACCGGCGGCGAGCTCGAACAGCTTCGACAGCTCGTGGATGATCTCGGCCGGCGGGAACAGCATGGCGGCGATGTCGGAGGCCTGGCGGCGCGCGCCGTTGACCTCGAGCCAGAGCTCGGCATGCGCCGGCACGGCGGCGCTGCCGACGAGGCGCAGGTCGGACAGCGGTGCCGACGCGTCGAAGGCCTTGGCGATGTCCCAGGGCAGGCCCTTGGCCTTCATTTCGGCCTGCAGGTCGCGACGGGTGAGATCGAGACCGACGCCGACCGCGGCGACGTGGCCGAGCGCCCGGTCGAGCGGGATGTCGCGCCCGCCCGAGCCCAGCGCCAGCACCAGCTCGACCTCGTGGTGCAGGTCTTTCGTGCCCGAGGGGTACGGGATCTCCGCTCCGGTGGGGCGCACGGCATCCGCCGGCTTGGTGAAGAACACCGGCCTTCCCTTCTCCACCGGCGCTCCCATCTCCTTGGCATGGTCGGCGTAGTTGCGACCGACGCAGTAGATGCGGTGGATGGGAAAGCGGCGCGCGTCGTTGGCGAGGGCGACGGTGGTCGGCTGGGGGGCGGGGACGAAGTAGGTCATGAGGAGGGGCACAGGGCACAGGGCCCAGGACCCAGAGGGACCGAGGCCGGGGAGTAGGACGGGCAGTGCCCGCCGATACGGCGGCGTTTCGAGGAGCCCATTCTCGGCCGCCTCGACCGTTCAAGCATCCGATGCTTCGCCGCGGGCATCGACCGGGACCGCACCAGCAACGATCGTCCGGAGCGTTCCGCGATGGCGGGCAGTGCCCGCCCTACCCGATCGCCGCAGTCCCACTGGACCCTGGGCCCTATTCCTGGACCGACCAGCAATGCGATCGTCCGCACGTTCGCCCGAACGTCACTTCGCAGCGAGCAACGCCAGCGTCGTGTCCAGCATGCGGTTCGAGAAGCCCCACTCGTTGTCGTACCACGAGCAGACCTTCACCAGCTTGCCCCCCATCACCTTGGTGAGGGTCGAGTCGTAGATCGACGACAGCGGATTGTGGTTGAAGTCGACGGAGACCAGCGGCTTGGTATTCACACCGAGCACGCCCTTCAGCGCGCCTTCGCTCGCTGCCTTGACCGCCGCATCGATCTCGGCCGCGCTGGTGTCGCGCGCCGCCAGGAACGACAGATCGACCACCGAGACGTTGATGGTCGGCACGCGCATCGCGAAGCCGTCGAGCTTGCCGTTCAGTTCCGGCAGCACCAGCCCCACCGCGGCGGCCGCGCCGGTCTTGGTCGGGATCTGGCTCATCGTCGCCGAACGGGCGCGACGCAGGTCCTTGTGGAAGACGTCGGTCAGCACCTGGTCGTTGGTGTAGGCGTGGATGGTGGTCATCACGCCTTCGACGATGCCGATCTTCTCGTGCAGCACCTTGGCCAGCGGGGCCAGGCAGTTGGTGGTGCAGGAGGCGTTGGAGATGACGGTGTCGGTCGACTTCAGGGTCTGGTGGTTGACGCCGTAGACCACGGTCGCGTCGACGTCCTTCTCGCCCGGCGCCGAGATGATCACCTTCTTCGCGCCGCCGGCGATGTGCTGGCCGGCCTTCGCCTTCGAGGTGAACAGCCCGGTGCATTCGAGCACCACGTCGACGCCCATCGCGCCCCAGGGCAGCTTGGCCGGGTCGCGCTCCGCGCAGACCTTGATGCGGTCGCCCTTGACGATCAGGTCGCCGCCGTCGACGCCGACCTCGAACGGGAAGCGGCCGTGGGCGGTGTCGTACTGGGTCAGATGCGCGTTGGTCTCGGCGTCGCCGAGGTCGTTGACCGCGACGACCTGGATTTCGTGCGTGCGGTTGGATTCGTACAGGGCACGCAGGATGTTGCGGCCGATGCGGCCATAGCCATTGATGGCGACCTTGACGCTCATCGCGATCTCCTTCGATTCGGGGGAGCAAACGGGGTCGCGCATTCTAGCGGGGGGTCCCCCGCGGCGGTACCCCGGGGAACCTGACGCTTCGGCATGAGCTCCGGCGGAACGTGGCCTGCGGCCGCGATTCGGGCCTGTGACAGAATCACTTGTCCGAAAAACGCCACGAATCCGGGAGTGTTCATGCCTGCTGTCGCCGCCGCGCTGATCATCGCCGCCGCGCTCGGACCGGCGCCGCTCGAAGCCCCCTGCAACAGCCAGGTCGGCAACCAGGCGGCTCTGGTGCGGGTGAGCCGGTCGAAGGGCTCCGGCGCCTACACCCTCGACGCCGAGCCCTGCCGCATCGGCAACGGCCGCTGGGTGATCTGGGAGGTCCCCGGGAACCAGCCGTTCCAGATCCGCTTTCCGGGTGTCAGCGGCGAACTGTATGCACGGACCCGCTTCGTCTCGCACCGCTCCGGCCGCAACCGCCAGCGGCTCGGCCTCATCACCCGCGACACCGCCCACGCCACGCCGTTCGACTACGAGATCGTGATCGGCAAGCAGGTCAGCCAGCACACGCTGGTCCTCGACCCCGCACGTTGACTCCGGCGATGCCCCCCCTGTCGTCCGCGATCGCACGCCAGCTCGACGCGCTGTTCGGCGCCGAAGGCTGGTCGGCCGACAGCGCCGAGCGGATCGCCTACAGCTATGACAACTCGCGCCGGGAGGCGCTGCCGGACGCCGTCGTGTTCGTCGAATCGGCGGCAGCGCTGCCGGAGCTGGTCGCGCTCGCGCGACGCGAGCGCCTCGCGCTGACCGCGCGCGGCCGCGGCACCAATACCACCGGGGCCACCGTGCCCTTCGCCGGCGGCCTCGTGGTGTCGTTCGAGCGGATGAACCGGATCCTCGCGATCGATCCGGACAACCGGATGGCGATCGTCGAGCCCGGCGTGCTCAACGCCGACCTGCAGCGCGCGGCCGCCGCCCACGGCTTCTTCTGGCCGCCGGACCCGACCAGCGCGGAGTTCTGCACGGTGGGTGGAAACCTCGCGTGCAATGCGGGCGGGCCGCGCGCCGTGAAGTACGGCGCCAGTCGCGACAACACCCTGGCGCTCGCCGCGGTGACCGGCGCTGGCGCCGCGATCCGCACCGGCAGCCCGACCACCAAGGGCGCGACCGGCTACGACCTCACCCGCTTTCTCGTCGGCTCCGAGGGCACGCTCGCGTTCATCACGGAGGCGACCCTGAAGCTGACGCCGAGGCCCGCCGCCGTGCGCTCGCTGCGCGCGGTCTACGACGACGTCGCCGCCGCGGCACGGGCGGTGGCGCGGATCATGGCCCAGCCGGAGACGCCGTCCGCTCTGGAGTTCATGGACGGCGAAGCGCTGCGGCTCGCCCGCGAATACGGTGGCGACGGCATCCCCGATGGCGGTGCGCTGCTGCTGATCGAGGTCGACGGCCCTGCGGACGCGCTCGGACCTGCGGCGAGCGCGGTCGCCGCGGCCGCCCGCGTCGACGGCTGCCGCGCGGTGGACATCGCGACCGACGCCGCCGACGCCGCCCGCCTGTGGGCAGCCCGCAAGGCGCTGTCGCCGCGACTGCGCCAGCTCGCGCCGAAGAAGATCAACGAGGACGTGGTGGTGCCGGTATCGCGGGTCCCGGCACTGATCGAGCGGCTGACCGCGATCGCGCGCGCGAGCGGCATCCCGATCGTCAACTTCGGGCATGCCGGCAACGGCAACCTGCACGTGAACCTCTTGTACCGTCCGGAGGATCCGGCCCAGGCCGAGGCCGCGCCGCTGGCACTGTCCGAGGTGTTCGACGCGGTGATCGCGCTGGGCGGCACCCTGTCGGGCGAGCACGGCATCGGTGCGGTCAAGCGCGAGTTCCTGAGCCGCGCGATCGACGTCCCGACACTCGCGCTGATGAAGGAGATCAAGCGTGCTTTCGATCCGGACGGAGTGATGAACCCCGGCAAGCTGCTGCCCTAGCCGCCTGCGCAAGGGAATCACGCCGCGCCGGCGCTTCGGCGGGGAACTGCGTCCCGCCGACGAATGCGCTGCGCCGCGCGATGCCGCCCGGACCCGAGGCGGCATTCCGGCCTCCGGCCGCGAATCGGAGCGACCGGACCAGGATCCACGCGCCGGGAGCGAGCGGAGTTGATCAGGACATCGCGCGGCGAGTGCCGGCTGCCGCGGGCCTCAGTCGCGGAATCGGCGCGATGACGCCCAGGCGATCCCGACGATTCCGACGAGCAGGGCGAACTGCCCCCAAGGCAAGACCGCGGGAATCGCCACACTGCCGAAGCCCTGGGAAATGCGGACACTGCGGAAGTAGGCGAAGTCGGTGCCGCACAGCGCGGCGTTGTCGCCGGTGGCACTGTTCGAGGTCACGGCCACCGGATAGCCGCCGGCCACCGTTCCGCCGATGAAGGCGGCGCTGCGGGCAATTCCGTCGCTGCCGGTCAGCACGCGATCGGTGGGCGATTCGAATCGCCCGAAGGTGGCGGGCGGCGTCAGGACGGTTCCCGGCGGCAACTCCGGGATGGACACCGGATAGTCGACGAACATCCACAGCGAGACACCCGCGATGGGCTTGCCGGCGGTGTCGGTGATCCGGACGGCGAAACCCTCCGGCAACGCCTGGGCCGGCGCATCGAAGTCGACGTGGTCCGGACCCAGGAACTGGACCAGGCAGGTCGACGCGGCCATCGCGTTGCCGGAAATGAATGCCGCGCAGGCCAGCAGTGCCGCCGCCCGTGAACGCCCCCAAGAAATGCTCATGTCCTGCTCCCTGCGTCGATGCGGAATCCAGCGGAAGGGTCGCCCATGCACGATTCGTGACGGAACCCCGATCATGCAACCGACCCCATCGCCAACGACACGCGGAGCCGATCGGATCGACCGGCATGACGATCGAGGGCCGATGATCGTCGCGGAACTCAGAGCCGGACGAGGACCGTGATCGCGACGCCGAGCGCCAGCGCGGCCCCGACGCCCGCGACCAGGTCGTCGAGCATCACGCCGATGCCACCGCGGAAGCGGTCGTCGACCCAGCCGACCGGGCCTGGCTTCCACACGTCGAACAGGCGGAACAGCAGGAAGCCGGCGAGCAGGAACTGCCACTGCGGCAGCATGATCGCCGCCGGTGCGAGCCACTTGCCGAGGCCGAGGGTGATCCATTGGCCGACCCACTCGTCGATCACGATGGCGCCGGCGTCGTGGATGCCGGCGCGGCGCTCCATCCAGTCGCTGGCGACGATGCCGAGGACGAACAACGCGGCGGCGGCGAGCGCCACGGCGAGACAGCCGCCGATGCGATCGAGGAAGACGTAGGGCACGAGCGCCACCAGGCTGCCGGCCGTGCCCGGCGCGACCGGCGCGAGGCCGGAGCCGAAGCCGGTCGCGACCCAGCCGTGGAAGTGCTTCAGCAGGTGGCTCTTCTGGCGGCGGGTGAGGGTTCGTTTCATCCGAAGTGGTTCCATCCGGCAGGCCCGCGGATCGCGGCCCTGCCCTGTTCGTCGGTCAGGCGGAGACCGCGGCGGCGCGCAATGGTACCGATCTGCGTCAACGGGAGACCGAGACGGGCGGACAATTTTTCCACCGCGGCCCGTCGGCGGGACGGGACCGTGAACAGCAGTTCGTAGTCGTCGCCGCCGTGGAGCTGGCGGCGGACGCGCTCCGCGAAGTCCGGCAGCGCACGACGCAGCGCCGGCGAGGCTGGCAGCGTCGGCACGGCGATGTCGGCGCCGACACCACTCGCCGCGAGGACGTGGCCGAGGTCGGCGACGAGGCCGTCGGAGACGTCGATCGCCGCGCTGGCGACGCCGACCAGCGCCTGGCCGAGCGCGACCCGCGGCGTCGGACGGTCGAGGCGCCGGCGCAGCGCCTTCGCAGCGGCGGCGGAGCCCATCGCGAGATTGCCCTGGACCAGCTCGAGACCGGCGGCCGCGTCGCCGAGCGTGCCGCTGACGTAGACCGCGTCGCCCGCACGCGCGCCATCGCGCCGCAGGGCGCGGCCGCGCGCGACGAATCCGGACAGCTGCACGCTGATCGTGAGTCTCCCGCGGGTCGTGTCACCGCCGACGAGATCGACGCCGTGCCGCCGCGCCAGCGCGCCGAAGCCGCGCGCGAAGCCGTCGAGCCAGTCCGCCCGCACGCCCGGCAGCGTGAGCCCGAGCAGCGCCCACGTCGGCGTCGCTCCCATCGCGGCGAGGTCCGACAGGTTCACCGCGAGCGCCTTCCAGCCGATGTCGGCGGGCGCAGTGCGAGCCGGGAAGTGGACGTCCTCGACCAGGGTGTCGAGCGCCAGCACCAGATCGCTGCCGGCCGGCACCCGCACCAGCGCCGCGTCGTCGCCGACGCCGAGCGCCACGTCGGTGCGGCGCGCCTTCAAGGTGCGGACGAGGCGGCGGATGGCCTGGAATTCGTCGAGCGGCGTTGCGCGGCGCATGCGGGGAATTGTCGGGAGGAAGGGCCCAGGGTATCGGGCCCAGGGCTCGGGGCGATCAGACAAGCACAGAGGGCCCAGGGTATAGGGCCAGGGCCTGGGACGATCGAGGCGAGTTCCATGCCGTCGTGCAAGGAACGCGCCCCGCAACTGTTGCAGACCCGGGTCGGCGCGGCCGGTCAGATTCGGCGCCAGTCTTGCCGGGCCCTGGGCCTCATGCACGAAGCCCCCTACCCTGCGCCTTCGGATCGAATCGAACCGGAGCCCCGTGGGTCCGAGACGCCCCTACCGCTTCTCCGCTGCCCGCCACTCGCTGGCCGCCTTGTCCAGAACGCCGTTGACATAGGTGTGACCGAAGTCGGCGCCGAAGCGGCGCGCGATCTCGATCGCCTCGTTGATCACGACCTTGTAGGGCACGTCGATCCGGTGGAGCAGTTCGTACGCGGCGATCCGGAGGACGGCGCGCTCGATCGGATCGACCTGTTCCAGCGGGCGGTCCAGGAAGGGCAGCAGCGCCGCGTCGAGACCCTTGCACTCGCGCTCGACGCCCATCAGCAGGTCGTTGAAGTAGTCGAGATCGGCGATCTCCATCTCCTGCTCGTGCTCGAACTCGGCGATCACCTTCGTCATCGGACGCGGCTGGATCTGCCAGGCGTAGAGGGCCTGCAGCGCTCGACGGCGCGAGCGGCTGCGGGCAGCGGGATCGATACCGTCGGTGCGGGCTGGCTTCGGACTCATGGGCGTTACTCGGGATCGTTCAATAGGTGGCGGGCAGCGCGGGACCCCGCTGGCGCACGTGCAGCGCCAGCTCGACCGCCGCGGCAGCGGCCTCGGCGCCCTTGTTGCCGTGGGCGCCGCCGGCGCGCTCCTCGGCCTGGGTCGGATTCTCCACCGCCAGCACGCCGTTGGCGATCGCCACGCCGGTGGCGAGCATGGCCTGCATCAGGCCGCGCGCCGACTCGTTGACGATCACGTCGTAGTGGCCGGTCTCGCCGCGGATCACGCAGCCGAGAGCGATCACCGCATCCGCGCCGGAGCGCGCGGCGGCCTGCGCCGCGAGCGGCAGTTCCCAGGCACCGGGCACGCGCAGGACCTCGATCTCGGCGTCGACGAAGCCGAGCCGGGCGAGCTCGCCGAGCGCGCCGTCGACGAGGCGATCGACGATCACGGCGTTGAAGCGGGCCGCGACGACGACCATGCGGGCGCGCCCGCCGCCGCGCAGCGCGGGCGCGTCGGCGCCGGTCGCGGTCGCGCTGGCGGGGTCAAGTTTCATCGGCGGACACGTAATCTAGCACCTCGATTCCGAAGCCCGAGAGGCCGAGGAAGCGGCGTGGCGTGCCGAGCACCTGGATGCGGGTGACACCGAGGTCGGCCAGGATCTGCGCGCCGAGGCCGATGCTGCGCCAGTCGCCGCTGCCGGTCGCCGCCGGCGCCGCACCGGTGAGCCGCGCCAGTTCGCTGCCGGCAGCCTCCTCGCGGTCGAGCACCACCACGACGCCGCGCCCGGCGCGGTCGATCGCCGCCAGCGCGCGCTCGACCGACATGCCGAGGTCCGCGCGCTTCAGGTGCAGCACGTCGGTCAGCATGTTGGCGAGATGCACGCGTGCCATGACCGGCGCGCCGTCGCCGACCTCGCCACGGACCAGCGCGAAGTGCAGCGCGGGGTCGTGGGCGCTGCGGTAGGACAGCAGGCGGAACGGGCCATGGTCGGTGTCGACCGCGCGGTCGTCGACCCGCAGCACGGTGCGCTCGTGGGCGAGGCGGTGACGGATGAGGTCGGCGATGCTGCCGATCTTGAGGCCGTGCTTCGCGGCGAACGCCTCCAGCTCGGGGCGACGCGCCATCGTGCCATCGTCGGACATCACCTCGACCAGAACGCCGGCGGGGGTCAGCCCCGCGAGCGCGGCGAGATCGACGCTGGCCTCGGTGTGGCCGGCGCGCGACAGCACCCCGCCGGCCTGCGCGGCCAGCGGGAAGATGTGGCCGGGCTGTGTGAGGTCGCGCGGTCCGGCGCCGGCGCGCACGGCGGTGCGGATGGTGTGGGCGCGATCGAACGCGGAAATGCCGGTGGTGACGCCCTCGGCCGCCTCGATCGACACGGTGAACGCGGTGCGATGCGGCGAGCGGTTGTCGACCACCATCGGCGGCAGTTCGAGCTGGCGGCAGCGTTCGGCGGTGAGGCCGAGGCAGATCAGGCCGCGGGCCTCGCGGGCCATGAAGTTGATGTCTTCCGGCCGCACGCACTCGGCGGCCATGATGAGATCCCCCTCGTTCTCGCGGTCCTCGTCGTCCACCACGACGACCATGCGGCCCGCGCGGATCTCGGCGATCAGTTCGGGAATCGTCGCGAAGCTCATCCGCGTTCTCCGGCGGTCAGGCGCTCGAGGTAGCGCGCGATCAGGTCGACTTCGAGGTTCACCGTCGCGCCGGCCGCCAGTGTTCCGAGAGTGGTCACCGCCAGCGTGTGGGGGATCAGCGCGATCTCGAAGTGGGCGTCGCCGACGGCGTTGACCGTGAGGCTGACCCCCTCGACGGTGATCGAGCCCTTCACCGCCACGTAGCGTGCCAGCGGCGCGGGCAGCGCGATCCTCCAGCGCTGCGCGCGGCCGTCGTCGTCGATCGCAAGCACCGAGCCCACGCCGTCGACGTGGCCGCTGACGAGGTGCCCGCCGAGGCGGTCGGCGAGTCGCAGGGCCTTCTCCAGGTTCACCGCGCCACCGACGCGGAGGGCGCCCAGGGTGGTCAGCGCCAGGGTCTCGTTGGACAGGTCGAAGGCGAGCCGCTGGCCCTCGATCGCGACCACGGTCAGGCACACGCCGGACACCGCGATGCTGTCGCCGAGCACGACGTCGGCGAGGTCGAGCGCGGCGGCGTCCAGCGTCAGGCGCAGGTCACCGCCACGCCGATCCAGCGCCACGATCCGCCCGACGGCGGCGACGATTCCGGAGAACATGGAGGGGTCCACGAAAAAGGGGGCGCATTGTACCCGCCCCGTAGGGCGGGCACTGCCCGCCATCGCGAGGGGCTCGGCGATGGCGCGCGGTGCGCGCCCTGCCGCCATTGCGAGGGGCTTGGCGATGGCGCGCGGTGCGCGCCCTACTCTCAGTGCGAGGGGCTTGGCGATGGCGCGCGGTGCGCGCCCTTGCGTCATTGCGAGGGGCTTGGCGATGGCGCGCGGTGCGCGCCCTTGCGCCATTGCGAGGGGCTTGGCGATGGCGCGCGGTGCGCGCCCTACTCCGTCGCGAGGCGCTCGGCGACGACACGCCCTACGGCTGGCCCTCGAAGCCGTTCAGGAACAGGCTGTCGAGGTTGAGGTCGAGGAAGGCACGCTCCCCGGTGGCGTCGAAGAAGGTCGGTCCGCTGCCGGTGCCGAAGCCCTCGCTCATCGCCTTGTAGCCCGGCGTCTGCGCGCGCTGGGTGATCCAGCTGAGGTAGCGCAGTTCGTTGTCGTCGAGCACGCGGCCACCGCTCGCGATGATGGTCATCGCGTGGAAATAGCGCGGCGCGGTCGCCGACGAAGGCAGCCGCGCGCCGTAGGTGCTGGTGACGAGGCTCTGCGCTATCGGCGTGGTCGCGAGGTTGTAGGTCGAGCCGTTGCACCAGTTGAGTCCGGCGGTCAGGTTCTGCGCCGCGGTCTGGTCGTTGACGACGAAGCCGCTGGGCACGCTCGGCGCCAGGCCCATGACGTACAGCTCGTAGCCGTTGTAGATCGAGCCCTGGGTCGCCGCCTGGGTGGTGATCGAACTGCCATTGCTCGTCAGGACGCAGGACAAGGAGCCGCCGGCGCCGCCGACCAGACTGATCCCCATCACGTCGCTCGCCATCGAGCCGATCGGCCAGTGCCCGGCATTGCGCGGGTCGCCGAGCACGCCGGCGAACTTGTTGCTCCACTGGTGGCCGGTCTCGTGGATGAAGCCGCGCGCCTGCAGGTCGTAGAAGGTCCAGTTCGGGAACACGGTGAAGCCGATCAGCCGCGCGGCACTGCCGAAGCTCGCGCCGACATCGATCGTGCCGAGGCCGATGCCCTGCACGTTGTTGCGGATCACGCCATGGAAGCGATTGGCGACGTACTGCTGCGGGCCGTTGATGATGTGGACGAAGTGGTAGTTGTCCGGCAGGAACGCATAGGCCGACTGGGTGACGCGCTCGCGGCCGTTGTCGCTCGCGTAGTTGTCGTCGCGCACGTTGATCAGCCACGGCGTGCGGCGCGCAGTGGCCGACAGCGTGGTGACCGGAATGCTTCCGGCTTCGGCCGGCATCACGTAGCCGAACAGGTTGTACGAGCCCCCGTCGGCCACGCCGTTGACCATCGCGACGACCTGGCCGAGGTAGGGCCGCGCGACCCGATCGGCCGTGTTGCGGTCGGTGAACACCTGCACCGGCACGTTGGCGCTGAAGATGCCATCGCCGGCCACACTGTCGGGCGCGACGCCGTTGTCGAGCAGCGTGATCGTCCCTCCACCGTTCGACACCGTCAGCACCGCACTGGTGGCGCCGCCGGTGATATTGGCGCGCAGCACCATCGGCTGATTGGCCGGGCGGTCGTAGCGCATCACCCCGGGGGACCATTCGAACCAGGTGATGCTGGTCGCGGTGAGCGCCTTCGAGGCCGTCGGCACATGCAACTGCGCGACGTCGTGGGTGCAGTCGGCGTCGAACGCACCGGCGGTGGCGACGTTGGCCGCGGCGACGGGCACGGCGGCCAGCCAGGACAGGACTCGACGTCGGAGTCGGTTGGATTGCGTCATCGTCATTGGGAACGTGGGGGGTTGATCGATCGTGTTCGTGCCGGCCGATGGCCGAACTCGGCCTCGCCCGGCGGGGCGGCGCCGGTGCCTAGGGTGCCAGCAGCGGCTCCGGCCGCTCCAGCCGTTGTTTCAATTCCTGATGTTCCCGGCCCGTCGTGGCCGGCGCCTCCTCCCGCGTCGCGTGCAGTTCCCGCGGCGCCGCCTGGACGACGACGCCGGCATCGCCGGTCGCGATCGAGCGGCCGCTGCCACCCTGGACTACGAAATCGCGCGCTCCGATGGGACATTCCCGAATCGCCCACCGGCTTGGCTATCCTGCGGCGATGGATCTCGACGACATCCTGCTGCTGCGCGAACTGCTCGACCAGCCGATCGATCAGCGAACGGATCTGCTCGCCGGGCGCTGCGGCGGCGATCCGGAACGACATCGGCGCCTGGCGACCGCCCTCGCGCAGGCGGATTCCGCGCTGGCGGCGGAGCCGCCCGCCCCTGTCGCCCTGCAGGCCGGCCGGCAGGTCGGCCCGTTCCGACTGCTGCGACCGCTGGGCAGCGGCGGCATGGGCCAGGTCTGGCTCGCCGAGCGCTGCGACGACTACGTCCAGCGGGTCGCGATCAAGTGGTTGACCGCCTGCACCAGCGCCAGTGCGCGGACCCGCTTCGCCCGCGAGCGCACGCTGCTCGCGCGTCTCGACCATCCGGGCATCGCCCGCATCGTCGACGGCGGCGAATCCGACGGCGTGCCCTGGTATGCGATGGAGTACGTCGATGGCCTGCCGCTCGACCGCTTCGTCGCGACGCATGCGCTGCCGCTCGCGGCTCGGCTCGAACAGGTGCGCGTCCTCTGCGCCGCCGTGGCCTATGCCCACGCGCACCTGATCATCCACCGCGACCTCAAGCCGGCCAACATCCTGGTGACGGCCGACGGGCAGCCACGACTGCTCGACTTCGGCATCGCCAAGCTGCTCGACGACGACGCGCAGACCGAGACGCGGGCTCCGATGACCCTGGCCTATGCCGCACCGGAGCAGTTCAGTGGCGCGCCGGTGTCCGCCGCCACTGACGTCTACGCCCTCGGCGTCATCCTCTATGAACTCTGCTGTGGCGAGCGGCCGCACGCGGTCGGGTCGGCCGCGGCGCTGGTGCAGGCCGTCACGACGACGGACCCGCTGCCGCCGAGCCGCCGCCGGACCGAAGCCTCC
The DNA here is from genome assembly GCA_044221335.1 of Ahniellaceae bacterium. GTDB lineage: Bacteria > Pseudomonadota > Gammaproteobacteria > Xanthomonadales > Ahniellaceae > JBGAPI01. The sequence continues at coordinate 10,773 of JBGAPI010000040.1, read as the reverse complement.
GGGGCGGCCGCCGCGGACATCGACAGCGATCTCGACACCCTGATCCTGACCGCCCTGGCCCGCGCACCGGACCGGCGCTATCCCAGCGTCAACGAGCTGAGCGCAGATCTCGAGCGCTACCTCGCCGGATATCCGATCCGCGCCCGACCCGCGCCGTGGTCGCACCACGCCCGGCTGTGGCTGCGCCGCAATCGCCTGGCCGCCACGCTGGGCGTCCTCGCCGTCGGCAGCCTGCTGCTCGGCAGCGCGGTCGCGCTGTGGCAGGCCGCCGCCGCGCGCCGCCATGCGGCGGCGGCGGAACTCGCTGCCGGCACCGCCCAGGCGACGACCGACGCGCTCGTGCGCCTGCTCGCGCAGGCGCGGCCCGACGAGGACGGCGGTGCCGTGCCGACGATCCGGGAAGCGCTCGCGCTCGGCAGTCGGGACCTGCTCGCCGATCTCGCCGACCAGCCGCAGGTCCGGCGCGCGGTGCTGGGGGAGCTGACCTCGATCCAGAACGAGCTTGGCGATGGCCAGGCCAGCATCGACCTGCTCGCGACGGAAGTCGGGCGGCCCGCCGCCCCCACTGCGACCGACCTGCGCCTCGCCGCCAACTACGCCGCCGCCTTGCGAACCTCCGGCCGACTCGACGACGCTCGCCCCTGGCTCGACTGGCTGCGCGATGCCGTGTCCGCGCGCCCGGCGGACGACGCCTTCGCGCTGGAGGTGCTCGAAGAGCGCCTGCGCCTCGATGCCGACGCCGGGAACCGGCCGGGCGCCATCGCCTCCGCCACCGCACTGGTCGCGGCGGTGCGCGCCGCGCCGGCCGCCTCCGCGCTGGCCGTGTCGACCGCGCTCGAACTTCACGGCAGCCTGCTGCTGGAGGAGTCGCGCTTCCGCGACGCGCTGGCGCCGCTCGAGGAGGCCAGGCGCCTGCTCGGCGACGACCGCGGCAGTCGCCTGCGCCGCGCGCGCCTGGATGGCCTGCTCGCCAATGCCTACCGCGAGACCGACCAGAACGATCGCGCGGACGCCTTGATCGCGGAGTCGCTCGACTGGCACCGGCGCGTGCTCGGCCCGGATCATCCGTCGACGCTGACGGTGCGGATGGCGGTGGCCAATCACGCGCGCATCGCGCGACGGTTCGACGAGGCCTACGACGAGATCAGCGCCGTGCTCGCACAGCGCCAGCGCCTGTTCGGCCCCGCCCACCCCGCGGTCGCCCACTGTCACAACGAGATGGCCCTGGTCGACTACGATCGCGCACGCTATGCCGAGGCTGCTGCCGGCTTCGCCCGTGCCCAGGAGATCTGGTCGGCACGCCTGGGGCCGAGCCACGACCACACGCTGACGGCGCAATCCAACCGTGCCGGTGCGCTGGCCGAGATCGGCGACGCCGCCGCGGCGCGGCGGGAACTCGACCAGGTGATCGCGATCCGCCGTGCGCAGGGCTCGGCCCTTCTCAAAGGTCTGCTCACCACGCGTGGCCTCGCCCTGGAACAGCTGGGCGACGAGACCGCCGCGTTGCAGGATTTCGACGAGTCGCAGGCCTTGTCCCGGTCCGCTGCCGGCGCGCAGATGGTCGACTGGGTCTGGGCCTCGTTGCTCGGCGCGCGGGCGCAACGTCGGCTCGGGCGCGCGGCAGACGCCCGCCCGACGCTCGAGGCAGCGATGGAGTACTACCTGCAATCGCCGGTCGGCTGCGGACCGCGCTGTGCGATCGCCCACCTGGAGCTCTCCCGCGCGCTGATCGACCTCGGCCGGCCGCGCTCCGAGGCGCTCCCCCTGGCGGAGAAGGCCGTGTCGGTCCGCAGCGACAAGCTCGGCGCGGAGCATCCGTTGACCGTCGAAGCGCGGCAATGGCGTGACCGCCTGCGCGGCGGCTGAGCCGATCGATCGCGACCGACGTCGCAGGCCCGCTCAGACGCTCGACGGTGCGGCGGAGCGCCCGCGCCCGCCCAGCGCCCGCGCGCGCAACTGACCGCAGCCGCCGTCGACGTCCTGTCCGGCCGACTGGCGCAGCTTGGTGAGGATGCCGCGGGAGTGCAGGTAGCGCGCCATCTCGCGGGCACGCTCGACCGCGGGTCGACGGAACTCCAGTCCCTCGCCTTCGTTGAACGGGATGAAATTCATCACCGCGTACTTGCCCCGCAGCAGCTCGACGATGGCGGCGAGCTCCTCGTCGGTGTCGTTGATGCCTTCGAGCAGCGTCCACTGGTACTGGATCGGGTAGCTCGTGGCCCGCGCGTAGCGTTCGCCGGCCTCGACGAGGTCGACGGGATCGATCCGCGGCGCCCGCGGCAGCAGGCTGCGGCGCAGGTCCGGTCGAGTGGTGTGCAGCGACAGCGCCAATGCCGGCTTCACCGTCTCCCGCGGCAGGCGGTCGAAGACGCGCGGATCGCCCACCGTGGAGAACACCAGGTTCTTGTGGCCGAAATCGCCGACCGTGCCGAGCAGATCGATGCATTCCAGGACGGCATCGAGGTTGTGCGCCGGCTCGCCCATGCCCATGAACACCACCTTTCGGACCGGCCGCCGGCGCCGCGCCAGCACCACCTGCGCCACCATCTCGGCACTGCCGACCTGGCGCCGTAGGCCATCGCGGCCGGTCATGCAGAACACGCATCCGACGGCACATCCCACCTGCGAGGAGATGCAGACGCCCTCGCGCGGCAACAGCACGCTCTCCACCAGCTGTCCGTCGGCGAGGCGCACGAGCAGCCGGACCGAACCGTCGGCGCTTTCATGCTCGGACTGCACGCGGGCCAGCTGATCGACGTCCTCGATAAGCGCGGGGAGCGCCGCCTTGAGCGCGACGGGAAAAGGCTTCGCCGGATCGTTGGCGCCGGTGTCGAGGGGCCAGCCCCGGGTCCACGCGCGCAGCAGCGCCTGCTCGTGGAGGGTCCGGATGTCGAGGGCGCGCAGGCGTTGCCGCAGGGAGTGGAGATGCATGGGATGGAATGGTGCCCGAGGCGTCGGCGCGGTGCAGCGCAGCGGCGGCCGGTCGCCTCGCCGCGACCGGCGACGGAGCGTGCTCAGCCGGGCCGCAGCTCCGCGGCGAGCAGGTTGCGCGCCGCCACCCAGTCGCGGTGGACGGTGCGGCGGTCGACCGCGAGCAGTTCGGCGATGTCGCCGAACTCGATGCCGCCGAAGAAGTGCATCTCGACGACCTGGCCCATGCGCTGGTGGGCGGACTTGATCCGATCGACCGCATCGACCACCGCCGCCGCCGCATCGAGCGCGCCATCGTCGACCGCGATGTCGTCGACCAGGTCGGTACGTGCGAGCTCGCCGCCGTGCTTGGCACTGCCGCGCCGCCGGCCGGCATCGGTCAGGATCTGGCGCATGGTGCGCACCACCAGGTTCACCAGGTGCTGGCGATCGGCGCTGCTGGCGCCGTACTCGGAGAGTTTGACGTAGGCCTCGTGCACCAGCGCGGTGGTGTCGATCGTCGACGGGGCATGCCGCGACAGCTCGCGATGCGCCAGATGCTTCAGTTGCTGGTAGACCTGCTCGAAGTCCTGCATCGTCACTCGGAATCGCCCGGGCATCGGTGCGTCCCGGTCACGGCGAACCGTCGCACCGATGGCCGCCGCGCGCAAGTCCGCGGGCGACGGGACATGGCGTCAGGCGGCGGTGCAGAACTCGACGTAGTCGACATGCTCGTCGAGTTCGCGCCGGTGCAACTCGATCCGCCGGAGCCCGGGATGGGGCGCACCCCGATCGACTGCAGAGGGGTCTCGCGGTGCAGGCGCTCGGCGGCGGCCTCCTTGGCCGGACGGGTGCGACCGCGCCAGAGGCGCAGCAGGGTGCTCGTCGTGATGCTCCATCGGGGAGGCCCGTGGGAGCAGCCTCAGCGCTTGGGCCGGGACGCGCGATTGGCGCAAATGCCACTTCCATGGCGATTTGCGCCAAGCCGCTGCTCATCGCAGCGACCATCGATGCGAGCGAGCAGCGTCGGTGCGCGCGCCGCTCCCAACCTACCGCCCGCTCAGCGACCGGCGCCCAGCACCCCGGCGATCCGCGGCACCCCGAATTCGTCGCGCTCCTCCCCCACCACGGCAGGTTCGGTCAGTTCCTGCGCACCGAGACGCGCGGTGATCGGCGATGCCGGCTGGCCACGGCGGACCGCGACCGCATTGGCGTAGGCACGGGCGGCACGCTGCGCGTCCCCCATGTCGGCATAGAGAGCGCCGAGCGCCTCCCAGGCCGGCACCGCGAACTCGGACGACAGCGCGCGGTGCAGCACCGGCTCGGCCTTGGCATAGGCCTTGGCGCGGCGGCAGAGCTCGCCGGCCGCCAGCTGCAGGGCGCCGTCCTGCGGGCAGCGCGACACCCAGGCCTCCGCCGCCGCGATGCGCTCGCGGTCGTCGTCGGCCGGAAGCCCCAGCCACAGCGCGGCGACTGCGGCGTGGCCGGGCTCATCGTCGATCAGCTTGCCGAGCGTCGTTGCCGCCGCGGAACTGATCCCGAGCTGCAGCGCGCGCTCCGCGTAGGCGGCGGCGACCGCGAGCGCACGCTGCCGCGGCGCGTCGAGTTCGCGCCACATGGAGTCGAGGTTGATCGCGTCGCTGGCCTGGCGCAGCGCGGCGGCCGCGATGGTCTCGGCGCGCGCGTCGAGGGCCTCCTTGCGCTGAGCGCCGGCACGGGCCAGTCGCGGCCACAGCGACCAGGCCTCGCGGGCCCGCCCGCGGGCGATCAGCGCGTCGATCAGCAGTTCGAGTCCGGCCGGCGGCAGCCGGTGCGCGTGGTCGAGCGGCGTCAGCACCTCGATCACCGTACCGGCCTGGCCCATCGACAGCTCGTGCTCCGCCCGCAGGATCACGGCCGCGAGGTCCGCCTCGGGCGCGGTCCCGAGGTCGGCGAGAACGGCACCGGCGGCGCGGTCCGCGCCCCGGCGACGCTCGGCCAGCGCGAGCCCGATCATCGCGACCGTCGCGGTCGACTGCGCCTTGCGGGCGGCGGCGAAGAGGCTGGCGGAGCGCTCGTAGCGGCCCTCGATCAGCGCGAGACTGGCGCGCGCGAGGCGTAGCCGCGCGCGGCGGCGGGCGCGGCGCTGGTAGGCGGTCCAGGGCCAGCGCAGCAGCGCGACCAGCGCCCACAGCAGGACCGCCGCCGCCAGCAGCGCGAGGATCGCGAACACCAGCGAGGTCTCGACCACGTAGCCGTGGGTACGCAGCAGCAGGTAGCCGGGATCGGCGCGCACCAGCACGGCGACCATCGCCGCGACCAGCGTGATCGCCAGGACCACCAGCAGCCCCCGATACAGCTTCATGGCGTGCGCCTGGGCTCGACCGGATCGTGCGCCAGCTTGCGGGTACTGCGCAGGTTGCGCAGTTCGGCCAGCGCCCGTCCGCTGTCGGACGGCAGCGCGTCGAGGCGCGCCAGGGCGGCGCGCTCGACCAGCGCGCGGGCGGCAGCGACGCGTTCGTTGTCCGAAGCCAGCGCGGCGCCGATGCCGCGCTGCGCGCGCTCCAGCGCGGCGTGGTAGCGCGCCGAGTCGTTGCTGACCAGCGCGGCCTTGGCCAGCGACAGGTCGAGCGCGATCACCGAGCGCGCGAGGTCGGCATTGAGCGGATTGACCAGTGCGGCGTCGTTGTCGGGCGCCCGCTCGATCCGGACGAAGCTGGCGAAGGTGGCGGCGAGGCGCTCGCCGATGCTGGCGTCGGCGGACACCTCGCCGGACTGGCGCGCGCTGTCGCTGCGGCTCGGCAGCTGCGGCAGGTCGGCGAGCACGCGGTCGAGGTCGGCGGCCAGCGCGGTGCGATCGACCGCTGGCAGCTTGGCGAGCTCGTCGATCTCGGCGGCCAGCGTCTGCCGCACCGAGGTCAGCAGCGGATCGGAGACCGCGGCGAGCTGGCCGTCCGCCAGCCGCATCGCCTCAACCGCCGACGGCACGTCGCCGAACAGCTTCAGGCGCTCGGCGCCGAGCTGCAGCAGGAATTCGGCCTCGTTGAGGCGCAGCGCGGTGGCGCCGTCGAGGCGCCGTTCGGCCATGCCGGCCAGCGCCTCCTCGATCAGCCGCGCACGCTCGGACAGGCCGAGCACTTCCTCGCGCAGGCTCTTGTTGATCCCGAGCGCGTCCTCCAGACGGTGGTTCATGCCGTCGAGGGCGCGGCGGGCCGCATCGGACTCGCTGCGCGCCGCGGTGGCGTTCATCTCGGCCTGGCGGCGCAGATCCTCGATTTCGCCCTGCAACGGGTTGGCGAAGGCGGACAGGTAGACCGCGAATCCGGCGCCGCCGAGGGCGACGAGCGCGGTGACCAGGGACACAAGGATCAAGCCGCGTCCGCTGGCGGCTCGCTGGGCGGGTTTCTCGTCGTTGCTGCTCGTCATCGGTCGCTACGCATCGGACCTCGGCATGCTAGCTCAAAGCCCGCGGCAGGGCACTCGCGACCGGGAGCCTTCGCTCATGATTTTCGGCGCGATCGGTCTCCGATCCGGCGGATCAGCGCGCCCAGCAGGTCGCGCGGCAGCGCGGAGGAGGCGATCTCGACGTCGCGCCAGCCTTGGGTCCGAGCGGCTTCCGCGACCCGCGCGCTGGCGGCGACCAGCACGCCGCGACGCAGCGTCGCGATCTCGGCCGGATCCAGCTGCCGCGCCAGCACCGCCAGCGCTTCGACGCTCGAGGCCAGCGTCGCGCGCCGTGCCGGTGCGGCGATCAGCGCCCGGTGATGGCGCCGGTCCCAGCGCGGCGGTCGGCGCCGGTAGACGAACACCTCGTCGACCCGGGCGCCGCGCGCCGCCAGCGCCTCCTGCAGCCGGCCGCGGCCGTCCGGCGCGGTGATCAGGCTCACGCGTCGACCGGCAACCTCCTTCAGGGCCGGCAATGCCAGCAGCGCCTCGCTGTCGTAGCGCCCGTCCGGCGTCGTGAGCGACCAGCCGCGGCGCCGTCCTGCCTGCGCCGTACTGGGTCCGACGGCGAGCAGTTCGCCACGAGGCTTCCAATCCGGGAGGAGTTTCGCGGCGTAGCCGACGGCAGCCACGCTGGTGAAGATCACGACGTCGGCAGTCCGTGCGCGCAGGAGGCCGGCACGGGCCGCGTCGACGTCCTCCGGGCCTGCGATCGCCGCGGTAGGAAGGGCGACCGGCTGGTGGCCGGAGCGGCGCACCGCGTCGGCGAGCGCGCGGCTGCGACCGACGGGGCGGGTGAGGATGACGGCCCAGGGGGTTGGCATGGGCGGATGATCGCATCGAAGCGCGCGTAGGGCGGCCATTGGCCGCCGTCGCGGAGTGTCTCAGCGATGGCGGGCGGCGTCCGCCCTACGGCAGCATGAAGCCGAGATTCGGCGTCGCGAACCGGCCGAGATTCGGGAAGATGTCCGCGATCCCGCCCGCGTCGACGCCGAACCACGACGCCAGGGTCGCCGCGTACTGGTCCACCGCCGTGGTCGGAATCAGCTGACCATAGCCGGCGTCATCCGGATTGTTGTTCTGCGCCAGCGACGGCATGGTGCCGAAGAAGCGGCCACCGCGGACCGCGCCGCCGAGCACGAAGTGGTGGCCGCCCCAGCCGTGGTCGCTGCCGTCGCCGTTGGTCGACAGCGTGCGGCCGAAGTCCGATGCGGTGAAGGTCGTCACGCCGCTCGCGATGCCGAAGTCGCTGGTGGTGTCGTAGAACGCCGCGAGCGCATCGGACAGTTCGCCGAGCAACTGCCCCTGGCGCGCGATCTGGTCGTCGTGGGTGTCGTAGGGGCCGACGCCGACGAAGTAGACCTGGCGCTTGAAGCCGAGCGTGTTGCGGACCGCGATCAGCCGGGCGACGGTGCGCAGCTGGCTCGCGATGTCGGAGTCCAGCGCATCGAGCCGCGGCGTCGCCGGCGCGCCGTTCAGTGCCGTGTTGACCTGGGTGTAGTTGCTGATCGCGGACCGGGTCGCGGAGGCGAAGCCGCGCTCCATGATGTGGGCCTGCACGCCGGATGCGTGCAGCGTGTTGAACGCGGTGACGCCGTCGTCGTTGCCATAGTCTCCGAGGTAGTCGATGGTCGGCGCGTTGCCGTAGCCCATCACGTACTGGTTCACCACATCGCCGCGCTGGAACAGGTTCTCGCCGCTCATCGACACCGACATCGGCAGCGACTGGTTCGGGTTGCCGCTGGTCACCATGTCGGCGATCCGGCCGCCCCAGCCGCCGGCGTTGGTATCGTCCGGCCGCGAGGTCATCCAGAAGTTGGTCTGGTCGTCGTGCGAGAACAGCTGCGGCGGTGCCGGCACGCTGGAGGACTGGTACTGCGCCTGGGTCAGCGGATAGAGCAGCGTGCCGACGTTGGCGACGATGCCTAGCTTGCCGGTGTTGAACAGCCCGCGCAGCTGGGCCATCGCCGGATGCAGGCCATAGCTGCCGCCGTCGCTCGGCGGACCGCCCGGCAGACCGGGCTGCAGCGCCAGCGGCGACAGCGAATTGGCCTGCAATGCGGCCTGCTGCAGCTGCAGCGACGGCCGCGTCGCCGCATAGGTGCCGTAGTGGGTCGCGTCGTAGGGAACGATCGTGTTGAAACTGTCGTTGCCGCCGAACAGGAACACGCAGACCAGCGCCTTGTAGTCGGTGAAGGCGTAGGGCGTGCGGGTTGCGGCGGCGACCAGCTGCAGGTTGCCGAGTGCGGAAAAAAGGCTCGCTCCGCCGAGGGCGGCGCGGATCGTCTGGCGCAGGAATGCGCGGCGGTCGGGGTGATAGCAGCGGCTCATTTCTGCACCGTGTATTCGGGCGAGTTCAGGATCAGGTACAGCGCATGCTGCACCCGGGCGAGGCCACCGTCGGTCGTCGGCAGCGCGTTCAGGCGGGTCACCAGCGCGGTACGCATGAAGGACGACATCTGGCCGGACATCAGCACCAGGTTCAGCCGGTCGACGAGGTTGCCGCTGTTCGCCGCGAGCGACTTCAGCTCGGTGTAGTCGAACAGCAGCGAGTCCGGGTCCTGCGCGTAGCTGTAGTCGCTGCCGACATAGAAGTAGAAGATCCGCCAGCCGAGGTCGTTCGGGGTGTAGACCAGCAGGGTATCGGTCGCGATCTGGTACTCCGGCGAGACCAGTCCCGCCGCGCGGATCTCGCCGGCCTGCGCGAAGTTCGGCTTGAAGAAGTTGAACACCGACGGCGAGCGCAGCGGCGCCTGGCCGTACCACTCGGCCGGGTCGATGATCAGGTTGATCCGGCCGTTGACCGAGCGCGCGTGGGTGAGCCGGTACAGCTGGGTCAGCTTGAAGAATGGCTCGCGCGGCTTGCCGAAGGTCGTCGGCGCGTTGGCGTAGCCGTTGCGCGCCTCGTCATCGGCGAGGATGGCGCGGACGACCGCGGCGAGGTCGCCGCGCACGCCGCTGCCATTGTTGTTGAACGCCGCCGCGACCCGCCCGACATATGCCGGCGAGGGATTGCTGGTGACCAGGCGCTGGATCAGCTGGCGGCTGATGAAGGGCCCGACGTTCGGGTGGTTGAAGATGTTGTTCAGCGCCGCGGTCAGCTCGGAGCGCGCGTCGCCGCCGTGCACCAGCACGCCATTCGCGATCGCGACGCCGGAGTAGTTGAGGAGCTGCTTGTCCTCCACGTTGTCGTGGAAGGTCTCGAGCGGGACCATCGGCTGGCGCCACGGCGGATCGGAGTCGTTGCCGGGAGCGCAGTTGTCCCAGTCGTCGACCGTGCAGCCCGGGAAATTCCAGCCGGTGAACACGTGGGCGAAGCCGCGGACAGTGTTCTGGGTGTAGGTCGGGATCGGATGCCCGCTGTCGTCGAGCACCGGCACACCGTTGCTGTCGAGCTGGTTGAGGCCGATCGAGAACAGCTGCAGGATCTCGCGGGCGTAGTTCTCGTCCGGCCGGATGTTCTTCACCGGATCGGACTTGCGGTTGCCCATCATCGACAGGTACTTGCCCATCGCCGGATGCAGGGTGACCTCCTCCAGCAGGGTGCGGTAGTTGCCGAAGGCGTTGCGCACCAACACGTCGTGGTAGTTCGCCAGCGAGTAGGCCTCGTAGGTCAGCGCGCCGTTGCGGTCGGACACGACGAAGATCTCGGACAGCGCCATCGCCACCCGCTGGCGCAGCTGGTCGGCATGCACGGTCGGCGGCGACGACGGGTCGTAGAGGCCGGCGGCATGGATCAACCAGGCTTCCAGGCGCTGCTGCTGGTAGACGCTGTTCTGGCCGGAAGGCAGGCCACTGACCCACAGGACGAAGGGCGTCTCATAGCTCGGTGCGGCGGCGAACTGCTCGCCGAGCCAGGCGTTGTAGCCGACGGCGCGCAGGTGCTGGATATCGTCGATCCGCGGCCCGAAGGTCGCCTGGGTCAGGAAGCGCGCGGCTTCGGCGTCGGTGCTCGGGCCGGTCAGCGCGTCCTCGAAGCCGTCCTTCATGATCGTGTCGGTCGCGGCGAAGGCCGTCGACCAGTGGAACAACGCGACGGCGACCAGCGCCACCGAACCTGCAATCTTGCGAATCACGGCTTCTCCCCATGGCGTGCCGCCATGGGGAGAAGCTATTCGGGATTACGTTACAAAATGTGGACGAGACGCACAGTCCAGGAATTTCCTGAGGGAAGCCCCCTCACCCGGCCCTCTCCCCCGCGTCGCGAGGGAGGGGGAAACGCGTTCACTCAAAACTGTCCTTGAAGAGATTCACCTGCGGCGACAGCACGAAGTTCGCGTCGGCGTTGCCCGGCGCCGCGGTGATCGTGATCGGATTGCTGGTCAGCACGTTGCAGTTGCCCGAGCACGGCGCGTCGCCGAACAGCACGTCCTGCAGGCCGAGCACGTTGACGGTGCGGGCGTAGTAGGTGCCGGCGGGCAGGCCGTCGGCGCTGTAGCG
>JBGAPI010000039.1:0-48984 GCA_044221335.1 Ahniellaceae bacterium | reverse complement strand
TGCACGACGAAGCTGGTGGTGTCGGCGGCGCCGCCGACCGTCGGGTCATCGGTGAGCGCCGTCGATTCGTTGCTGCCGTTGCCGTCGGCATCGAACGACAGGGTCGCCTGGTTGCTGATCGTCTGACCCGCGGTCGCACTGGCCTTGATCGTGGCCTGGATGGTGATCGTCACGGTCGCGCCGGCGGCGATGCTGCCGTTCCAGGTCACCGTGTTGGTGCCGACCGTGGCCACCGCGGTGCCGCTGGTCGCCGCGGCCGACACCAGGGTCAGGGACGCCGGAAGCACGTCGGAGAACTCGTTGCCCGCGTTGTCGTTCTGGACGGCCGCGCCGGTGTTGCGGATCACGATCGTGTAGGTGATCGCGGTGCCCGGGTTCGGCGTGACCAGGAAGCTGATCGTCTTGGTCGCGGACAGCGTCGCCGGCGAGCTCACCGTCGTCGTCGTGGTCGCGCTGTTGTTGGCCGACATCGCGTCCGGAGTGCTGGTGGCGACCGTCGCGGTGTCGGTCAGCACCGTGCCCGGTGCCGTCGCGCCCGCGACCTGGACGGTCAGCGTAAAGGTCGCGGTCCCCGCAGCGAAGCTCGCATTGCTGCAGTTCACCGCGCCGCCGGCGCCGACCGCCGGCGTCGTGCAGGTCCAGCCGGCGACCGCCGGCAGCGACACGAAGGTGGTACCGGCCGGCAGTGTGTCGGCCAGCGTCGCGTTCACCGCCGGATTCGGCCCGGTGTTGCTGACGACGATGGTGTACACGAGGTTGCCGCCGGCGACCGCCGGATCCGGCGCGTCGGTCAGCGTCACCGAGATGTCGGCCGAGGTGACGACCGTGGTCGTGGTGGTCGCCGAATTGTTCGCCGGAGTCGGATCGGTGGTGGCGCTCGAGACCGTCGCGGTATCGCTGATGACGGTGCCGTTGGCCGTCGCTCCGGCCACGGTCACGCCGAGGCTGAAGCTGGCGTTGGCCGCCGCCGCCAGGCTCGCGATCGTGCACGTGACCGTGCCCGTGGCACCCACGGCCGGCGTGGTGCAGGACCACCCCGCCGGAGAGCTCAGGCTGGCGAAGCTGGTACCCGCCGGCAGCGTGTCGGCGAGGGTGACCGACGCGGCATCGCTGAGGCCGGCATTGGCGACGGTGATCGCGTAGGTGATGAGGCCCCCCGCGAGCACCGGATCCGGCGTATCCGTCAGGGTCACCGACAGCTCGGCCGAGGTCGACACCGTGGTGGTGGCGCTGCCGCTGTTGTTGCCCGGGGTCGGGTCGGTGACCGCGGTGGTCGCGGTTGCGGTGTCGGTGAGCACCGTGCCCGACGCGACCGACGAGGCGACCTGCACGACGAGCGTGAACGTGCTGTTGCCGACGGCGGCACTGGGATTGCTGCAGTTCACCGTACCCATCGCGCCGACGGCCGGCGTGGTGCAGGTCCAGCCCGCGGCCGAGGTCAGGGACACGAACGTGGTGCCGGCCGGCAGCGTGTCGGTGAAGGCCGCGGTGGCGGCAGCATCGGGGCCGGCGTTCGCGACCGTGATCGTGTAGGTGAGATTGGCGCCGGCGACGACCGGATCCGGAGCGTCGGCGACGGTCACCGACAGGTCGGCGGTCTGGAAGCCCTGCACGCGGTAGTAGGACAGCACCGGGTCGTGGTCGGACAGTCGGGTCGGCGTCGTGTTGGTATTGCGTGCCGTCTCCGGGAAGTCCGCGTTCACTCGCGGGTGCTCTTCCCGGAACGCGAGCGTCCCGTTGATCAGCGCGGCATTGGCGATGATGTGATCCAGCGACTGCGCGCTGCCGTCGAAGGTGTAGGAGTAGCGCTCGGCAGCCGGCGGCGTGGCGAACAGGTTGACGAGGTCCGGATTGACCAGGTCGGCGCCGTCGCCGGTCACGACGGTCTGGTTGTCCGGCGTCGGGACGCCGAGGATGGTGCCGATCGAATCGACGTAGCCGTCGTTGAACTCGAAGGCGTTGAAATCGCCGACCAGGATCACCCGTTCCGTCGGAGTCGTGGTCTGGATGTTCTGCACGATGCCGGCGAGATCCACCGCCTGCGCGTAGCGCTTGGCGCGAATGCGCGCACCCTCGGTCGGCCAGCCGCCCTGGCCCGGGGTGACGTCGTCGTCCATCCCGTTCAGCGAGCGCAGGTGGTTGACGATCACGGTGACCGGGAACGAGGCGCCGTTCGGGTGGTGGATGATGGCCTTCAGCTGCAGCGGCGGGCGGTCGTTCAACAGCGCGGTGCTGCTGTCGGGATTGGTGAACAGCGTGTTCTTCGACAACTGGGTGACGCTGACCACTTCGACGCGCGGCGTGCTGCCGAACACGATCGCCGTCTTCACCAGGAAGCCCACGTCGATGCCGCCGACGTCGTTGCCTTCGACCAGGAAGGCCGTGTAGTTCGGATTCGGCTGGGCGGCGGCGACGGCGTCGCTGTTGACCTGGGAGGCGATGGCCTGCAGCGTGGTCAGGTTCTCCACTTCCTCGACGCCGATCACGTCCGGTGCCTGCAGGAAATTGCGGATGGTGAGCGAGGCCTTGGCCAGGCGGTTGTTGAACGCCGTCGTGGTGAGGATCGGCTCGGTGATCGACGGATCATCGACGGTGTCGAAGAAGCGCTGCAGGTTTTCCGACGCGACGGTGAATTCCTGGGTGGTCGGAGCGGTCGCCGGGGTCGGCGAGAGGCCCGCGGTCGCCGGCACCATCGTCACGTCGGGATAGACCGTGTAGTGGCGGAAGGTGTAGTCGAGCACGCCGACCACGTTGTTGAAGGTCGCGCCGGTCGAGACGTTGACCGCGGTGGTGCCGGGCTGCACGTCGGAGTCGACGCGGATCAGCTCCGGGTTGGTATCCCAGCGCGGAATCGGCGGGATGGTGGAGCCCGGCGGAACGGTGTCGGGCTGCTGGATGCCGGGCTCGCGGAACGGTCGCGCAATTCCGGTGACGGTCCCGAAGAACACGCCGTTGCTGGCCGACGTGGCCGCGGTCTCGGTGATGCTGCCGCCGGTCGGAGCCACGACCGTCATCGAAGCGACCGAGACGCGCATGCCCTCGACCCCCTCCAGCTGATCGAACGTGCCGGACGGACTCGGGAAGCTCGCCGTCAGGGCGACCGCCGTCGGCAGCGGATTGCCGGCGCTGAGCATCACCACCGTCGGCCCGGTGAGCTCGGTCACCGGAGGCTGCATCGGATCGGCGGACGGCACGAACTCCGCGACGTTCGCCGAGACCTGCACGCGGTTGCCAACGACCGCGGCGGCCGGCGGCGCCGACGAGGTGAACACGAAGATGCCTTCCGAGGTGTTCGGATCGGCGTCGGCGCTGGCGTCGGGCGCCTGCAGGAAGAAGCCGTTGCTCTTGGTGGCGGTGACGATGCCCTGGGTGATGACGGGCTGTCCGACCAGCGGCGAGGTCGCCCCGTTGCCCTGGATGTCGTGGATCGCGATGAAATCGTCGTTGACGATAGTACCCAGGCCGCTGCCGTCGACGACGATAGCGTTGGTGACGTTGCTGACGTTGACGGCGAAGGTCTCGCTGCCCTCGGGCGTGTTGTCGCCGTTGACGAGGACGGTGAAGCTGTAGGTGCTGCTGCCGGCCGGAATCGTCTGCGCGGTCAGCGACTTCGCGGTGTAGTCGGACGGCGCCGTCGCCGTGCCGTCGGCGGTGGCGATGTCGAAGGTGGTGCCGCCGGCCGGGGCCGGAGCCGACAGGCTGACGGTGAAGGTGAAGTTCGTCGTGCCGGAATTGCCTTCGTTGAGCGAGACGTCATTGATCGTCAGGTTCGGCGCGACGTCGTCGTTGACGATCGTGCCCTGCCCCTGGCCGTCGGTGACGATGGCGCCGCCGACATTGGTGACGTTGACGAAGAAGGTCTCGTTGGTCTCCGGCGTGGTGTCGCCGTTGACCAGGACGGTGAAGCTGTAGGTGCTGCTGCCGGTCGGGATGCTCTGCGCGGTCAACGACTGCTGGGTGTAGTCGGACGGCTGGGTCGCGGTACCGTTTGCGGTCGTGATGTCGAAAGTGACGCCGCCCGCTCCGGCCGGGGCCGACAGGCTGACGGTGAAGGTGAAGCTGGTGGTGCCGGCGTTGCCCTCGTTCAGGGAGACGTCGTTGATCGTCAGGTTCGGCAAAGAAACCGCGGCCGGCGTCAACGAGAAGTCGTCGACGGAGAGCCCGTCATCGGCACCGCTGGCATCGGTGTCGTTCCAGCGGATCCAGAAGGTCGCGCCGTTGGCGATCGACAGGCTGGAGATGGTCGACGACAGCGCGGTGCGGTCCGCGGCGGCATTGCCGTTCTTGGCGCCGGTGGTCGCCGTATCCGGAGTGACGAAGTTCAGCGCGGCGACGCCGGTCCAGGTGCCGGTGACGAGGTCGGTCGCGTTGAGGCTGTACTCGAAGTTCATCTGGTCGGTGCGCCCGGCAGTGCCGAGACGCCATTCCTCGCCGTTGTAGGCGATCGCCAGCTGGGTGAGGGTGCTGCCGGTGTTGTTGGTGAAGCAGGCGCCGAACAGCGGGATCAGCGTGCCGCTGCGCAGCTGTCCGAGCGCGCGCTCGGTGCTCGCGGCCGCGCCATAGCTGTACATGTCGCCGGTGGTGCTGGCGCCGGTGTCGACCGCGTACTGCTCGTTGTCGCGGGCGCCACCGCCGGACTCGGTCAGGAACCAGCCCGGGATGGTCAGGTTGTTGGTGGTACTGCCCGCGGTGTTCGACAGCGTGTCGAAGTTCTGCGTGTAGGCCGAGCCGAGCGTGGTCAGGCTCACGCACTGCGCGGACGCGTGGCTCGCGCCGACACCGACTACCAGGGCCAGGAAGGCCCGACCGATCCATCCCATGCGACGACAGCTGAACATGATCCCCATCCTCCGTTCACCCGACGCGGCCCACGCCGCGCCGCCACTCATTCTGCACCGACCCCGATCGCGGAGCCGGATCCCAGTCACTCGAAGCCGTCCTTGAACAGCAGGCTTGCCGCCGCGGTAACGACCACATCGATGTTCGCCGACGAATTGCCGTTGACGAGGTCGGTGCTGTGCGCCGACATCGACGCCGGCGCCGTCACGGTCCCGCTCGCCGACACCGGGATCGTCACGTTGATCGTGAAGATCGCGGTCGCGCCGTTGGCGAGGCTCGCGGCATTGCAGGTCACCACCACCGGCGTGCCGGTGTTGCTGCAGCTCCAGCCGGCCGGCGGCGAGATCGCCCCCGACAGGCTGGCGTTCGCCGGCAGCGTGAAGACCAGCTGCGGCGCCAGCGCGGTGTCGCTCCCGTTGTTGTGGACCGAGAGCTGATAAGCCACCACGGCGCCTGCATTCACGGGGTTCGGCGTCGCACTGCCGCTGACCGTGAGGTCCGCGACGTAGAACGCCTCCGGCTCGAGGAACGCGAGCAGCGGATCGTGGCCGGACACGCGCATCGGCATTCCGGCTGCGCTATGCCACGCGGCCTCGCCGAAGTCCGCGTTGATCCGCGCGCGCTCCACCCGCTTCGTCACCACGGAGGCGACCGCGGCGCTGCCGATCAGCAGGTGGCTGGTGGCCTGGGCGTTGCCGTCGACGACCTCGGAGTAACGCTCGGCCGCGGCTCCCTGCGCGTCCTGCACGATGAGGTCCGGCTGCACCAGGTCGGCGCCGTCCGCCGGCACCACCGTGGTGTTGTCTGCAGACGGCACGCCGGCGACCGTGCCGACGGTGTCGGCCCAGCCGTCATTGAGCTCGCTTGCGTTGAAGCCGCCGAGCACGACGATCCGGCGCCCCGGCGCGGCGACCTGCATGCCCTGCACCACCGCGGCCAGCGACGCCGCCTGTTGCTGACGGGTGCGCCGGACCTGGTTGCCGAGGGTACCGAAGCAGCTGATCGTGGCGGGCGCCGTGCTGTTGATGTTGTCTTCCGGCAGCAGCCGGGCAACGATCGCCGTCAGCGCGTAGCTGGCGCCGGCCGCGGTGTGCACTACCGTGTCGACGTAGAGGGCCGGCGGGTTGTTCAACAGCTCGCCCGTCTGCGAGTTGTCCGGGCACAACAGTTTGTCGTTGTACGCCAGCGGGAAGTGCCCCACCTCGCTGACGCGAGGCGTAGTGCCCGTGACGATCGACTGCTTCATCAGGAAGCCGACCTGGGTCTCGGAATCAGTCCCCGCGTCCAGACGCGGCAGGTAACGCGGATCCGGCAGCGAATGGGCCGTGGCGTAGTTGCTGATCGCCGCAGAAAGGTCGAGCAGCGTACTGTAGTTCTCCACCCCCTCGACGCCGAGAATGTCCGGCGCATTGAGATAGTCGACGATGCCGATCGCGGCCTTGTCGAGCCGACCCATGTAGGCGCTTCCGGTCAGCGTCACCGCCGAACCGTCGCCGGACGTCGCATTGAGGAAGCGGCCAAGGTCGTAGTTGCCGACGGTGACCTCACGAGCCGCCGGCGCGGTGGTCGCGACCGGCAGCATGCCGCCGGTCGGTGCCGCGAAGGCGCCGGTGTCGAGCGACAGCCGGAAGCCGCGGCGGTTGTAGTCGAGCACGCCGGTGAGGTTCGCGAGCGCCGCACCGGAATCGACCTCGATCGCGGCGCGCGGCACATCGGCGACACTGCGCTGGCGGATACTGTCGACCGCGATGCGCTCCGGATTGCCGTCGGCCGCCGGAATCGGCGCGGCATAACCGCCGGCCGCGAAGTCTTCCGGCGCGAGGCCGGACTCGCGGAACGGGCGCGCGACGCCGCTGACCACGCCGACGAAGCGGCCCGTGCTCGTGGCGGACGCGTTGACCTCGTCGACCGTGCCCTCGGACGCGCCGACGACGGTGAAGGCCGGTACCCGCACCCGCATGTTCTCCAGCCGCTCGAGCTGGGCGATGCCGCCGTTCGCGGCCGGCAGCGAGGTCGTGAGGTCGACCGGCGTCGGCAGCGGATTGCCGCTCGACAGCACATTCAGCGTCAGCGGCGCCACCAGCTGGGTCACGGTCTGGCCACCATTGCCGCTGGCGGAGGACGCCTCGGCGACGGTGCCGCCGACGGCGATCCGCACACCGCGGTCGATGCTCGCGGACGGCGCGCTGCCGGTGAACACGAACAGGCCCTCGGAGGTGTTCGGATCGGCATCGGCATCGGCGTCCGCCGACTGCACGTAGAAGCCGTCGGCGACGCGCGCGGTCACGATGGCGTTGACCGTCACGTTCTGCCCGACCAGCGTCGAGGTCGCCGCGCTGCCCTGCACCTGCGAGATCGGCGTGCTGGCGATGTCGTCGTCGAGGATCGTGCCGGTCGCCGGGCCGCCGCTGACGGTGACGCCGCCGGCCGAGGTCGCGATCGACACCGTGAAGGTCTCGGTGCTCTCGACCGTCACGTCGCCGAAGATCGCCACCGGGACCGTCGCGCTGGTGGTGCCGGCGGTGATCGTGAAGGGCGCGGCGGCGAGCGTGCCGTAGTCGGCCGGCGACGAGGCGCCGCCGGTGGCGGTGCCGTTCGCGGTGGTCGCGGTGAACGCGACGTCGGTCGCGAGCGCGGTCGACAGCGTGACCGTGAAGTTCAGCGGGGTGCTGCCGGTGTTGCCTTCCGTGATCGCCGCAGGACTGGCGATCGACAGCGACGCGTCGTCGTTGGCGATGGTGCCGGTGGCGGTGGCAGTACCGAGGACCGCGTTGACCGGCGCCGACAGCGTGATGGTGAAGGTTTCGTTCGGCTCGATCGTGCTGTCGCCGTTGATCGTCACCGGCACCTGCACGGTCGCGCTGCTGCCACTGAACGACGCGGCCGGGATCGTCACGGTCTGGGCGGACAGCGCCACGTAGTCGCTGCCGGCGGTCGCACTGCCGTCGGCCGTGTTGGCCGTCAGCGTGATGTCGCCGCTCGGTGCGCCGGTCGCGGTCACGGTGAAGTTCAGCACGGCGGTGCCGCTGTTGCCTTCCGCGATGCTGGCGGAGGCGATCGACACGGTCGGGAAGGTGTCGTCGTTGGTGATGGTGCCGGTGGCGTCGCCGCTCGCGATCGTCGCATTGACCGGATTCGACAGCGCGACCACGAAGCTCTCGTTCGGCTCGACCACGGTGTCGCCGAGGATGGTCACCGGCACCTGCACGCTGGCGGTGCCGCCGCTGAACGACGCGGCCGGGAGGGTCACGACCTGACCGACGAGGGCGGTGTAATCCATGCCGGCCACCGCGGTGTCGTCGACCGTGTCGACGGTGAAGCTGATGTCGCCGCCCGGCGTGCCGGTCGCGGTCACGGTGAAGTTCAGCGTCGAGGTACCGCTGTTGCCTTCCACGATGCTCGCATCGGCGATCGTCAGCGACGGCGCGGCGTCGTCGTTCTGGATCGTGCCGGTGGCGATGTCGCTGCCGCTGATGACGTCCGCGTTGACGGGAGTCGTGATGCTGAGGCTGAACGTTTCGTCGGACTCCACGGCGGTGTCGCCGTGGATGGTGACCGGCACCTGCACGGTGGCCGTGCCGGCACTGAACGAGGCGGCCGGAATGGTGACCACCAGGTTCACCAGCTCGTCGTAGTCGACGTTGCCGTCGGCCGTGATGCCGGCGGTGTTGGCCTTGAAGGTGATGTCGCCGCTCGGCGTGCCCGTCGCGGCGACGGTGAAGTTGAGCACGCTGGTGCCGGAATTGCCTTCGACGATCGCCGCGTCGGCGATCGACAGCTGCGGATAGGCGTCGTCGTTGCGGATCGTGCCGCTCGCGGTCGCGGTGTCGATCGTCGCGTTGACCGGCGCACTCAGGGTCAGCGTGAAGCTCTCGTTCGGCTCGACCACGGTATCGCCGCTGATCGTCACCGGCACCTGCGCCGTGGCGACACCGCCGCTGAACGAGGCCGCCGGGATCGTGACCGTCTGACTGACTACCGCGGTGTAGTCGCTGCCCGCGGTCGCGCTGCCGTCGGCCGTGTTGGCGACCAGCGTGATGTCGCCGCTCGGCGTGCCGGTCGCGGTGACGGTGAAATTCAGCACCTGAGTGCCCCCGTTGCCCTCGAGCACGGCGCCGCCGGACAGCGTCACCACCGGCAGCACGTCGTCGTTGAGGATGGTGCCGATCGCGGTGCCGCTGCTGATCGTCGCGTTGACCGGATTGGACAGCACGACGTTGAAGGTCTCGTCGGACTCGACCTGGGTGTCGCCGTTGATGCTCACCGACACCTGCGCGGTCGCGCCACCGACACCGAAGGCGCTGACCGGGATCGACAGCGTCTGGTTGCTGATCGCGGTGTAGTCGGAAGGCGTGGTCGCGGAGCCGCCGCTGGTGTTCACGGTGAGGCTGACGTCGCCGGTCGGGTTGCCGGTGACGGTCACGGTGAAGTTCAGCGTCGAGGTGCCGCTGTTGCCCTCGGTGATGCTGGCGTCGGCGATGCTGACGGTCGGCGGAACGCCGGTGTCGTCGTTGACGATGGTGCCGAGCCCCTGGCCGTCGCTGATGCTCGCCAGCAGCCCGGTGACGTTGGAGAGATTGACGAAGAAGGTCTCGTCGGTCTCGACGCCGACGTCGCCGGCAACCGGGACACTGACCGTGGCGGAATTCTGCCCGGCGAGAATGCTCACGCTGCCGGTGGCGATCGCGGTGTAGTCCGAACCGGCGCTGGCCGAGCCGTCGGCGGTGTCGACCTGCAGGGTCACGCCGCCGGTGCCGGCGAGCTTGCCGTTGGCGAGCGACACGACGAAATTGAAATTGCTGCTGCTGCTGTTGCCTTCGTCGGCGCTGACGTCGGAGATCATCACCTGCGCGACGTCGTCGTCGACGATGGTGCCGGTCGCGCTGCTGGGCGAACCCAGCGTATAGGCGCCGCCGCCGGTGAGGTTGATCGTGAAGCTCTCATCGCCCTCGACCCGATTGTCGCAGGTGACCTGCACGGTCGCGGTGCCGGTGGTGCTGCCGGAGGCGATCGAACCGGTGCCCGTCGAGGTGAAATCGGCGCCCGAAGTGGCGCTGCCGTCGGTGGTGCTGAAGGTGAAGCCGAGGTTGCCGACCGGAGCGACGTCGGCATGCACGGTGAAGTTCAGCGCGGTGCTGCCGCTGGCACATCCGACGTCGCCCTCGGTGATGCTGGCCGGGTCGATCGTCAGCACCGGGATGACGGCGGCGTTGGCACTGACCGAGAAGTCGTCGATCGCCAGTCCATGGTCATTGCTGGCGTCGTTGAGGTCTTGCCAGCGCAGCCAGACTTCCTGGCCGGGGGCGATCGTCATGGCGACCGTCATCGACTTCGCGCTTCGGTTCGCGGCGGCGTTGCCGTCGAGTGCAGTGGCGGTCGAGCTGAACGTGGGGCTGACGAAATCGAGCGCGCTGACACCCGTCCAACCACCCGTCGGAGTGCTGGCATCGGAAATGACGCCCGCGTTGGCAACCTGGTACTGGAACGCCAGCGTCTGCGCGACGGCAGGAGTGGGGCCGCCGTCGCGCCACTGCTCTCCCGTGAACGCGATGTTGAGCGAACTGATCGTGCTGCCGGTGTTGTTCACCAGTCGGATCGCGGTAAAGATGTTGCCGGGGGTGCCGGAGGCGACCGAACCGAGGGCACGGTCCGCCGGGACCGTGGCACTGCCGAAGCTGTACAGGCCACCGGAATTCGTGCTTCCGGTTCCCGCGAGATAGGTCGTCGGATTGGCGGCGTTCGCCGAAAACTGCGCGTACCAGCCCGGAATCGTCGTGTTGTCGGCCCAGGCCGCACCCGTCGCGCCCAGCGAGTCGAAATTCTGCGTGTACGGGGACCCGAAACCGGTGATCGACACCTGGGCATGGCCGAGCGGCGCTACGAGGCACACTGCGGCGACAGCCGCGACACGACGGATCCAAAGACTCATGTGCTGGTCGATTCTGGGAGCGGTACGGCCGACCAGATTATCAGCGGTTTGCGCAAATTTCATGTCAGAGCGCAGCACGGACATGCTAACGCGAGGTATATCGCAGGGCGGCCCCTGGCCGCCATCGTGTCACGGTAGGAAATGTCCGTGACCAGGCGACGCCTCGCGATGGCGGGCAGAGCCCGCCCTAGGACGACGGAAACAGGCCCGGCGCGAGCCGTGCACGCACCGGCGCGAAGCTGCGGCGGTGCTCCGGACACGGTCCCAGGCGGTCGAGCGCCGCGAGATGCTCCGCCGTCGGATAGCCCTTGTGGCGGGCGAATCCGTAGTCGGGATAGCGCGCGTCGAGCGCACACAGCAGGCGGTCACGATGGACCTT
This sequence comes from Ahniellaceae bacterium, assembly GCA_044221335.1. Taxonomy (GTDB): domain Bacteria; phylum Pseudomonadota; class Gammaproteobacteria; order Xanthomonadales; family Ahniellaceae; genus JBGAPI01. The sequence continues at coordinate 37,837 of JBGAPI010000039.1, read as the reverse complement.
GGCAAGGATCGACGCGGCGCCGATCGCCGCCTCGGTGGCATCGCCGTCGACGATCGCGCGACCGCTGCAGGCGAGGCCCTTCGGCACGTGCTTGCCATCGAACAGGGCCTCGGACGGAGCCGTCGCCAGGCGCTCGACGGCGAGACGCATGCCGATCAGGGTCGCCTGGAAAATGTTGTGTCGGTCGATCTCGGCTGCGCCGAGCTCTACGATCGAGAAGCAGAGTGCGTTGGCGGTGATCTGATCGAAGAGTCGTTCGCGCCGGCGCTCCGTGAGGACCTTGGAATCGTCGATGCCCACGATCGGACGGGCGGGATCGAGGATCACCGCCGCGACGACCAGCGGCCCCGCCAGCGGTCCCCTGCCCGCCTCGTCGACGCCCGCGACGTGCATCAGCCGGGCTCCCGGGTCATCGACGGCGGTGTCGCGAGCTCGGCGACCAGCCGCGCCGAAGCGGCATCGGCGTCGGCGCGCAGGCACGCGGCGATCGTGCGGAACTCGGCGAGCAGCGCCTCCTGCGTGGCGCCGGGCGCCGCGACCGAGCGCAGCGCCGTCGCGATCGCGTCCACGGTGCAGCGCTCCTGGATCAGCTCCGGCACCAGCTCGCGGCCGGCGAGCACATTGGGCAGCGAGAACCAGCGGCTCTTCATGACCTTGAACAGCCGCAGCACGAAGGCGGTCAGCGCCGACACACGATAGGCGACCACCATCGGCCGCTCCGCGAGCAGCGCTTCCAGCGCCGCTGTTCCGGAGGCCAGCAGCACGACATCGGCGGCGCGCAGCACGAGGTGCGAGCGGCCGTCGACGATCGTCAGCGCCGCGCGCAGCGCTTCCGCCTCGTCCGCGCCCAGCGCGCGCAGTGCCACATCGACATGACGCTCGAAGCGGCGCCGGCAGTCGGCATTCGCCATCGGCGCGAGCACGACGAGCCGCGCGTCCTCGCGCGCCAGCCGCGCGGCCGCGCCGAGGAAGGTCCCCGACAGGCGATCGATCTCGCCCATGCGGCTGCCCGGCAGCAGCGCCAGCACCCGGCGATCCGTCGCGACGGAGAGCTCGGCGCGCGCGGCGCCCCGATCCGGCAGCGCTGCGAAGCGCTCGGCCAGCGGATGTCCGACGAACTCGGCCGTGACGCCATGGCGCGCATAGATCGGCGGCTCCATCGGGAACAGGCATAGCACGCGGTCGGCGGACTCGGCGATCCGCGCCGCCCTGCCCTCCTTCCAGGCCCAGATCGACGGGCTGACGTAATGCACCGTGCGGATCCCGGCCTGCTTCAGCCGGCGCTCGACGCCGAGGTTGAAGTCGGGCGCGTCGATCCCGACGAACACGTCGGGACGCCAGTCGAGGAGGCGCACGACCAGGTCGCGCCGAAGGCGCAGCAGCCGCGGCAGGTGGCGCAGGACTTCGAACAGTCCCATCACCGACAGCGCCGCCGCCGGCCACCAGCAGTCCATCCCCTGCACCTGCATCAGCGGCCCGCCGATGCCGGCGAACTCGGCATCGGGAAAGCGCGCGCGCAGCTTCGCGATCAGCCCGCCGCCGAGCTGGTCGCCGGAGGCTTCGCCGGCAACGAGGGCGATGCGGAGGGGGCGTTGGGCGTCGGCGGAGGTTGAGGGCATCGGCGACGTCGTGGAGTTCGCGAATCGTTCGTTTGGGGACTCAGGGCTCAGGGCTCAGGACTTGGCGCCTGGGGCTCAGAAAATCTGCCGCCCGTCATTGCGAGCGCTGCGAAGCGATCCAGCGCCTTCGCTCTTCATCGCGCCGGAGCCAAAGCAAAGGCGCTGGATTGCTTCGTCGTCGCTGCGCTCCTCCTCGCAATGACGGGGGGATGTCGCCAGTCTGTTCCCGGAGCGCCGAGCCCCGGATCGAGCCTCATCGCCGGCGCGTCCAGGACGCACCCAACCTTCAGTCCTCAGTCCTCAGTCCTCAGCCCAGAAGCTACCGAATCAACGAGCGCTCCGAGCGATCGATGAACTCGAGCATCAGCGAGATGTCCGGCGCCTCGTCGGCCGCGCGGGCGAGCTCGGCGCGGGCCTCCGCGAGGCCGAGACCGGACTTGTACAGAGTGCGGTAGCCGCGCTTGATGTCCATGATCCGCTTGGACGAGAAGCCACGCCGCTTCAATCCCTCGCTGTTGATGCCCTTGGGCTCGGCCATGTTGCCCGCGACGGTGACGAACGGCGGCACGTCGCGGTTGATGATCGAGCCCATCGAGGTGAACGCGTGGGCGCCGACCTGGCAGAACTGGTGTACCAGGGTGAAACCGCCGAGGATCACGAAGTCGTCGACCTTCACATGGCCGGCCAGCGAAGCCGCGTTGGCGAAGATCACGTTGTTGCCGACCGTGCAGTCGTGGGCGATGTGCACGTAGGCCATGATCCAGTTCTTGTTGCCGATCGTCGTGGTCCCGAGGTCCTGCACCGTGCCGCGGTTGATCGTGACGAACTCGCGGATCATGTTGTCGTCGCCGATCGTCAGCGTCGTCGGCTCGTCGGCGAACTTCTTGTCCTGCGGACCCGCGCCGATCGAGGAGAACTGGTAGAAGCGGTTGTTGCGGCCGATCTTCGTCGGGCCGTCGATCACCACGTGCGGCCCGATCACGCAGCCGTCACCGATCTCGACGCCGGCGCCGATCACGCAGAACGGGCCGATGCTGACGCCGCTGCCGATCCGCGCCGAGGGGTCGATGATCGCGCTGGGATGGATCATCAGTCGCGGCTCCGTTCGGCGCACAGCATCTCGCAGCTCGCCACTTCCTTGCCGTCGACCAGCGCGGAACAGGCATAGAGGCCCATCTTCTTCAGCACCCTCTTCTGCTCGACCTTCAGCACCAGCTGGTCGCCGGGTACCACGGTCTGCGAGAAACGCGCCTTGTCGACCTTGACCAGGTAGTAGAGCGCGTTGCTGCGCTGCTCCTCGCTGGCGGACAGCGAGGTCAGCACGCCCGACGCCTGAGCCAGCGCCTCGATGATCAGCACGCCCGGCATCACCGGGTGGCCGGGGAAATGGCCCTGGAAGAACGGCTCGTTGATGGTGACGTTCTTGATCGCGGTGAGATGCCTGCCCGCCTCGTAGGAGAGCACGCGGTCGACCAGCAGGAAGGGATAGCGGTGCGGCAGCATGCCGATGATCGCGGTGACGTCGATCGGCAGGGTCGGGGCGGTGGCGGTGTCGCTCATCGGGGGGGTTCCTGGTTTCAATCCTTGCCGGCGCCGGACAGGCGGCGCACAGTGTCGTCGAGTTTGCGCAGTCGCGCGAGGTTCTTCTGCCAGACCTTGTGCGGCTGCGCCGGGATCCCGGAAGAGTACTCGCCGGGCTCGGTGATCGACGACGACACCATCGACAGGCCGGTCACGACCACCCGGTCGCAGATGCTGATGTGGCCGACGATGCCGACGGCACCGCCGATCAGGCAGTTCTTGCCGACCTTGGTGCTGCCGGCGATGCCGACGCAGCCGGCCATCGCGGTGTGGTCGCCGATCTCGCAGTTGTGGCCGATCTGGATCTGGTTGTCGAGGCGCACGTCGTTGCCGATCACGGTATCGCCGAGCGCGCCGCGGTCGATCGTGGTGTTCGCGCCGATCTCGGAGTCGTCGCCGACCCGGACGCCCCCCAGCTGCGGCACCTTCATCCAGCTGCCACGATCCATCGCGAGCCCGAAGCCGTCCGCGCCGAGCACCGCGCCGGGATGGATCAGCACGCGCTCGCCGAGCGTCACGTTCTGCACCAGCACCACCCGCGCCGACAGCCGAGTGCCGGCGCCGACCGTGCAATCGTGCCCGATCACGCAGCCGGGACCGATCTCGGCACCGGAATGGATACGGCTGCCCGCGCCGATGCTGACGAAGGGGCCGATCGCCGCCGTCGGGTCCACCGTCGCGCCGGGATGCACCACGGCGCTCGGATGGATCCCGGGAACCGCCGCCGGCCGGGTCTCGAACAGCGCGGCGATGCGGGCGAAGTCGGCGTACACGTTGCGGCTGACCAGTGCCGCACAGGGTGCGCGCTCGAGGTCGCCGGGCGCGAGCAGCACGGCGCCGGCCGCGGTCGTCGGCAGCTGGCTGCGGTAGCTCGGATTCGACAGGAAGGTGAGCTGACCGGCAGCGGCCGTCGCCAGGGTGGCGACGCCGTCGATCGCGATCTGGCCGTCGCCGTGCAGTTCCAGGCCGAAGCGCTCGGCGAGGAAGTTGAGGGTGTAGGAACGGGTCATGGGTTCTTGTCCGGGCCGGCCTCGGCCGGTGCTCGGCGACGCAGGCGCTCCAGCACCGCGTCGGTGATGTCGATCGCGCTGCTGGCGTAGATCACCGGCGACTCGACCACCAGGTCGATCGACTTCTCGCGGGCGTAGTCGACCACCGCGTCGTGGATCTCCGGCCAGCGCTTGTTGATCTCCTCGGCGCTGCGCTGCTTCAGGTCGTCGCGCATCTTGTCGCGCAGCCGGCCGACGTTGCGGTCCAGCGTCTCGATCTCGGCGCGGAGCGCCTCGGCGGCGGCCTTCGGCATCAGCGCCCCCTCGTGGGTCTCGCGTTCGCGCAGGGTGGCGAGCTTGCCCTCGTAGGTCTTCAGCTCGGCGTCGCGGGCGCCGAACTCGCGCGCGAGCTGCGCGCGTCCGGCCAGCACCTGGGGCGCGTTGTCGAGCAGCCGCTTCATGTCGACGTAGGCGATGCGGTTGCCGTCGGCGAGCGCGGCCTGGGGGACGACGGACAGCATGGCCAGCAGCAGGGCGAGCCACGCCGCGCCGCCGAACCTCATCGCTGTTGCCGCCCCGCTGGCCACGTCGCCCTCGTCACGGCCGGATCAGAACGCGCCGCCGAAGGTGAACTGCAGCGACTCGGTCCGGTCGTTGCGGTCCTTGTTGATCGGCTCGGCGATGCTGATCTGGATCGGGCCGACCGGCGCGCGCCACTTCATCGACAGGCCGACCGAGCCGCGCATCTCGCGGAACGAGAAATCGCCGACGCTGCGATAGACGTTGCCGAAATCGAGGAACGCGGAGATCTGCGTGCTGTCGTCGTTGCGCTTCACGAACGGGGTCGGGAAGATCGCCTCGAAGCCGCCGGCCGCCTTGAACGAGCCGCCGAGCGGCTGGCAGTAGCTGGACAGCGCCACGGTCTCGCAGGGTCCGAGCGTGTTGTCGCGGTAGCCGCGCACCGACTGCGGGCCGCCGGCGTAGAAGTTCTCGTAGAACGGCAGGTCGCGGGTCTTGCCGTAGCCGTCGCCGTAGCCGAGGTCGAGGCGCGCCAGCAGGGTCAGCCAGTCGGCCACCGGGAAGTACTGCGCGCCGTTGAACGACAGCTTGTAGTACTCGAAGGCCGAGCCCGGCAGCGCGACCTCGGCGCCGACGCGGGCGTAGGAGCCGCGTGTCGGGGCGAAGAACTTGTTGCGCGAGTCGCGCGCGAAGAACGCACCCAGGGTCCAGCTGTTCACCGACCACTGCCGATACGGACCGTTGTTCTGGCAGGTATTGGGATCGGTGTCCATGGTGGTGTCGTCGAGACACGGGAAGCGGCCGCGGTCGCCGAGCTCGTTGACCAGCTGGTTGATCAGCGACTGCGGGGTCGACGCGTCGATCGTGGTGATCTTGTCGCGCGACAGGCCGGTGCTGAACTGGATGGTGTCGATCTCGGTCAGCGGCACGCCGACGTTGACCGAGCCCGACGCCGTGTCGAAGGAGAAGTTCGCGATGTTGGCCTCGCCCTGGTCGACCTTGCGGTAGGACAGGTTGTAGCCGAGCGAGAAGCCGTCGTCGGTGAAGTACGGATCGTAGTAGTTGAAGTTGTAGCTCTTGGTGATCGCGTTGTTCTGCACCGTGAAGCCGATCTGGTTGCCGGAGCCGAGGAAGTTGCGCTCGGTCACCGACACCGAGGTCAGCAGGCCCTGCAGCTGCGAGTAGCCGACACCGAACTGGAACGCGCCGGCGGTCTCTTCCTCGACCTTCACGATCACGTTGATCTGGTCGTCGGTGCCCTCGACCTTCGGGGTCTGGATGTCGACCGACTTGAAGAAGCCGAGGCGCTGCAGGCGGATCTTCGACCGGTCGATCGCCGCCTGCGAATACCACGAGCCTTCCAGCTGGCGCATCTCGCGGCGGATCACCTCGTCCTGGGTGCGGCTGTTGCCGTCGAACAGGATGCGATGGACGTAGACGCGCTTGCCGGGGTTGACGAAGAAGTTGAGCGCGACGATGCGCTTGTCCTTGTCCACCTGCGGGATCGGGGTGACGTCGGCAAAGGCATAGCCGACGTTCGACAGGACCTTCGACATCGCCTCGGAGGACAGCTCGAGCTTCTTCAGCGAGTAGGTCTCGCCGGGCTTGACGAAGATCAGCCGGCGCAGCTCTTCCTCGGCCAGGATGAGATCGCCGGTGAGCTTGATCTCGCCGATCGTGTACTGCTCGCCTTCCTTGATGTTGGCGGTGAGGTAGATGTCGCGCTTGTCGGGGCTGATCGCCACCTGCGCGGATTCCAGCGAGTAGTCGAGGTAGCCGCGGTCCTGGTAGAACTGCGACAGCTTCTCGAGGTCGCCGGTCAGCTTCTCGCGCGAGTACTGGTCGTCGCGGCTGTACCAGGACAGCCAGTTGGTCGTGTTCGACTCGAAGTCCTCGCGGACGTCCTTCTCCTTGAACTTGGCATTGCCGACGATGTTGATGTCGCGGATGCGGCTGGCCTTGCCTTCGGACATCACGATCGTCAGCTCGACGCGGTTGCGGTCGAGTTCGGTCAAGTCGACGCGGATCGCGACGTTGTACTTGCCGCGGTTGTTGTACTGCCGGGTCAGTTCCTGCTGCAGGCGGTCGATCGCCAGGCGGTCGTAGGTGTCGCCCTCGGACAGGCCGACCTCGCGCAGGCCCTTGCGCAGGTCCTCTTCCTTGATGTCCTTGTTGCCGGTGATCGTGATCTTGGCGATCGACGGGCGCTCGGCGACCTTGACGACCAGGATGTCGCCCTGGCGGTCGATCGAGATGTCCTTGAAGAAGCCGGTCTTGTACAGCGCGCGGATCGCGGCGGCGGCACGCTGGCGGTCGACACGGTCGCCCTTCTCGATCGGCAGGTAGGAGAACACCGTGCCCGGCGCGATGCGCTCGAGACCGTCGATGCGGATGTCGCTCGCGACGAAGGGGTCGAAGGCGGCGGCGGAGTGGCAAAGACCGGCGAGCAGGATCAGAGCGGCAATACGCTTCATCGGAACTCCAAAATTCAAAGCCGGCAGGGTCGCGGGGGCCGCTGCCGGCGAAACTCGGACCCGCGGCCGTGGCCGCCGGTCATCCATTGTTTTAGCGCCATGTCCGGACCCGGTTCGGGCAGGCATGGCGCGGGAAGCTACTCAAAGCTGGCGCAAAATGTCGTTAACGAAGGCCAATCCGACCAGACCCAGGATCAGCACCAGGCCGACGTACTGGCTCATGATCATGGCCCGCTCCGACAGCTCGCCGCCCTTGATCCACTCGATAAGGTAATACACAAGGTGCCCGCCATCCAAGATCGGGACCGGCAACAGGTTCAGGATCGCGAGGTTCATCGACAGCAGGGCGAGGAAGGACAGGAAGGCCGCGAGGCCCATCTGGGCCGACTGGTTGGCCGTTTCCGAGATCGTGATCACGCCCCCGAGATTCTTCGGGGACACCGCGCCGGTGATCATCTTGCCGAAGATCCCGGCGGTGCGCTTGGCCGACAGCCAGGTCTCGGACAGGGCCATCGGCACCGCCTCCAGGACGCCGTAGCGCACGGTGATGTCGTGCTCCTTGTCCTGCACCGGCGCGGGGGCGATCTGCATCATCCAGGCGGTCTTGCCGTCCGGGTTGGTGGCCTGCACGACGGTGACGTCGAACTTGCGCTCGGTCCCGTCGCGCAGGACCCGCAGGTGCAGCTTCGGGTCCTTGGCCGCCTCGACCTGGATCAGTTCGGCCATCTGGGTGAAGGTGAGGACCTCGCGGTCGTTGATCGCCAGCACCTTGTCGCCGACCTCGATGCCGGCGTCCTTCGCGGGCCCGGAATTCAACGCACCGACCACCGCGGGGATGTCCGGGCGCGCGGCCTTGATGCCGATCGCCTCGACCACGGCGGCGTCCGCCAGGTCCTTCGGCAGCTGCGACAGCGCCAGGGTCAGCGTGCGCTCGCCGCCATCGGCGGCGACGACCTTCAGCGCGAGGTCGGTGTGCTCGATCGCGCCGTGCACGATCGAGACGTAGGCGTCGCTCCAGCCGCGCACCTTGACGCCGTCGATCGCGTCGATGCGGTCGCCCGGGCGCAGGCCCGCCTGCGCGGCGATGCCGGTGGCGCTGCCGACGACCGGCGTGTAGTCCGGCTTGCCCAGCACGAACATCAGCCACAGAGCGAACACGGTGAACACCACGTTGGCGACCGGCCCGGCCAGAGTGATCAGCACCCGGGCGTGCAGCGGAGCGCGGTTGAAGGCGCGCGCCCGGTCGCCCTCCGCGACTTCACCCTCGCGCTCGTCGGCGAACTTGACGTAGCCGCCGAGCGGGATCCAGGCGACGCAGTACTCGACGCCGTCCTTGCCGATCCTCGACCAGATCGGTGCGCCGAAGCCGACCGAGAAGCGCAGGATCTTCACCCCGAAGAAGCGGCCCACCCGGAAGTGGCCGTACTCGTGGAACGTGATCAGGATGCCGAGGGTCACCAGCAGCCAGAAGATGTTTCCGGAAACGTGCAGCATCAGTTTTGCATCCTCGTCACTCGACGCTCCGCCGCCTCGCGTGCGGCCGCGTCCTCGTTCATCACGATATCGATATCCGCCAGCGCCCGCATGGGCCGTTGGTCGAGGCAATCCGCCACTACGTCGGCGATGTCCAGGAAGCCGATCCGGCCGTCCAGGAACGCCGCCACCGCGACCTCGTTGGCCGCATTCAGGACCACCGAGGCGCTGCCGCCGGTCGCGAGCGCCGCATAGGCCAGCGGCAGGCAGCGGAACACATCGTGGTCCGCCGCCTCGAAATCAAGCCGGCCGTGGCGCACCAGATCCAGCATCGGCACCCCGTTGCCCACCCGCTCCGGCCAGGCCAGGGCATGGGCGATGGCGGTGCGCATGTCCGGCACTCCGAGCTCGGCCAGCATCGCGCCGTCGCGATAGGCGACCAGGGCGTGCACCAGGCTCTGCGGATGCACCACCACATCGATCCTTTCCGGCGCCAGGCCGAACAGCCAGTGCGCCTCGATCGTCTCCAGGCCCTTGTTCATCAGCGTCGCTGAGTCGACCGAGATCTTGCGCCCCATGCTCCACTTCGGGTGGGCGCAGGCCTGGTCGGGGGTGACCGCAGCCAGTTCGGCGCGACTGCGGCCGCGGAACGGCCCGCCGGAGGCGGTCAGCACGATCCGCTCGATGCCGTGGCGTTCGGCGTCGCCGGCATAGCCTTCCGGCAGGCACTGGAACACCGCGTTGTGCTCGCTGTCGACCGGCAGCAGCACACCGCCGCCGGCGGCGAGCGCGTCGACCAGCAGGGCGCCGGCCATCACGATCGCTTCCTTGTTGGCGAGCAGGATCTGCTTGCCGGCGCGCGCCGCCGCCAGGGTCGACGACAGCCCGGCGGCACCGACGATCGCAGCCATCACGCAGTCCACGTCGGACGCCGACGCGAGAGCGTCCAGCGCCGGGCCGCCGGCCAGCGGCTCGCAGTCGAGGCCGCGTTCCTTCAACGCGGCGGCCAGCCGATCGCGTCCGCCCGCATCGGCGATCGCCGCGTAGCGCGGGCGATGCCGTGCGCACAGCTCGACGAGATCGTCGATCCGGGTCGCCGCGGACAGCCCGATCACCTCGAAGCGCCCGGGATGGCGCGCGATCACGTCGAGCGTGCTGCGGCCGATCGAGCCGGTGGCGCCCAGCACCACCACGCGCTTCGGCGCATCGGCAGGCGCCGGACGCTGTCGCGGCAGGGGGCTCGCTGCGGCCATCGGAAAACCGTCGTCCGGACTCAGAGGCCGATCAGGATCTTGCCGGCGGTGAACACCGGCAGGGCCGCGAACAGGCTGTCGCAGCGGTCGAGCACGCCGCCGTGGCCGGGAAACAGGCTGCCGGAGTCCTTCACGTTGGAGTGGCGCTTCAGCAGGCTCTCGAACAGGTCGCCGACGATCGAGTACATCACCGTGACCAGGGACAGCAGGATCAGGGCGACCAGGGTCTGGCCTTCGTGGTTCAGCCACCAGCCGCCGAGCGTCGCGAACGCTGCACAGCCGATCAGCGCGCCATAGGCCCCGGCGCGGGTCTTGCCCGGACTGATCTTCGGCGCCAGCTTGGCGCGCCCGAAGCGGCGGCCGGCGAAGTACGCGGCGGTGTCGGCGCACCAGACCAGGAGCAGCACGAACAGCAGCCATTCCGGGCCGCGCGGCGACGAACCGTGCAGCACCACTGCCGCCACCCAGGCCGGCACGACCGAGATGGTCGCGGCGATCGCCTTCAGCCAGCGGTTGCGCGACGACGGCGCGGCGGCGAATTCGAAGCGGATCAGCCACAGTGGCGCCAGCAGCAGCCACCAGGCCGCGCCGATCGCGATGTCGGTGTTGTTGAGATCGGGCGAATGCGCGATCCACAGCCAGGTCATCAGGCCGACGTTGACCGCGACCAGCAGCATCTGGTGCAGGCTCGGCGTCAGCCCGATCAGTCGCGCCCACTCGACGAGGCCCAGGGTGAACACGAGCCCGATCCCGAGGGCAAGCCACGGCGTCGGCAGGTACAGGATCCCGGCCAGCACCAGCGGCGCCAGGATCACCGCGGTCAGCACGCGCTCGCCGAGCGCGCCGGAATCCTTCTTCTTGACCTCGTTCATTTCGCCTCCGCCCGCACCTGCGCGCCGGTGCGCCCGAAGCGCCGCTCGCGACCCTGGAACTCCGCCAGCGCCGCATCCAGGTGCGCGGCCTCGATGTCCGGCCACAGCACGTCGGTGAAGTACAGCTCGGCGTAGGCCAGCTGCCACAGCAGGAAGTTGCTGATCCGCTGCTCGCCGCCGCTGCGGATGAACAGGTCCGGCTCGGCCTGGCCGGCCAGCGCCAGCTTGGAGGCGAACAGGTCCACGTCGATCTCGTCGGGCGACAGCTCGCCGCGGGCGACGTGTTCGGCCAGCTGCCGCGCGGCGCCGACGATGTCGAGCCGGCCGCCGTAGTTGACGGCGACGTTGAGGTTCAGCGCGCGCTTCTCGGCGGTGCGCGCCTCGGCCCTGCGCATCCGGCTCGCGAGCTCATCGGAGAAGGCCGAAAGATCGCCGATGAAGCGCACCCGCACGCCGTTCTCGGCGAGCGCGTCGACTTCGCGATCGAGCGCTTTCAGGAACAGCGTCATCAGCGCACCGACCTCGGTGGCCGGGCGCCGCCAGTTCTCGCTGGAGAATGCGAACAGCGTCAGCGACTCGATCCGCTGCCGGAGGCACCACTCGACGGTGCGCCGCACCCCGGCCACGCCCGCACGATGGCCGACGCTGCGCGGGCGCCGACGGCGCTCGGCCCAGCGCCCGTTGCCGTCCATCACGATCGCGATGTGACGCGGCAGGCGGCCGGCGGCTGCGAGGGTCGTCGGCGTCGTGGCCGCCACGGTCAAGGTCACGGGTCGCACTCAGACCGACATCAGTTCCTTTTCCTTGTCGCGCACGACGTCGTCGACCGACTTCACCCACTTGTCGGTGAGCTTCTGGATGTCGTCCTCGGCGCGACGTTCCTCGTCCTCGGTGATCTTCTTTTCCTTCAGCAGGTCCTTCACGTGGGTCATCGCGTCGCGGCGCACGTTGCGGATGGCGACCTTGCAGTTCTCGCCCTCGTGGTGCACGTGCTTGGTCAGCTCCTTGCGGCGCTCCTCGGTCAGCGCCGGCAGGTTGATCCGGATCACCGTGCCGGCGGTCGTCGGATTGAGACCCAGGTCGGAAGCCAGGATCGCCTTCTCGATCGGTCCCACCATCTGCTTTTCCCACGGGGTGATGGTCAGCGAACGACCGTCGGACACCGCGATCGCCGCGACCTGGGACAGCGGCATGTCGGATCCGTAGTAGCTGACCTTCAGGTGCTCGACCAGCGCCGGGCTGGCGCGGCCGGTGCGCAGGCGCTGCAGGTCGTGCTTCAGCGAGTCGATGCTCTTGGACATGCGCGTTTCGGCGTCTTTTTTGATGTTGGCGATCATGGCGTCGTCGGATGGCGGTGGAGAACCGCGCGAGTATACCCGGGGATCGCGCGCCGCCGCGCGCGATCCCATGCGGGACGCGAGGCTCAGTTCAGGTGCGCGGCGAAGAACTCGATGAAGAGGCGTGAGAACGCCGTATTCATCGGCACCGGGTCGCCGGCATGGAGGCGTTCGTCGGTCTGGATCGAGGGACCCGGAGGCAGATTGCCGTGGCCGTCTTCCGTCAATGCGCCGACGGTTTCGTAGGTCCACTCGGCATGGAACTGCAGCGCCAGCAGTCGTTCCCCGACTTCGTAGGCCTGCACGGCGCAGAACGCGCTGTCGGCCAGGAGGATCGCGCCCGCGGGGAGCTCGCAGGCGTCATCGTGCCAGTGCAGCACCTCCAGGCCCTCGAGATGGCGCAGCGGCGAGTGCAGTCCGGCTTCGGTGAGCCGCAACGGGAACCAGCCGATCTCAGTGACCGAGTTGCGCACTACCGCCGCGCCGAGAACGCGGGTGAGCTGCTGGGCGCCCATGCAGATGGCAAGCACGGGCTTGCCCTGCCCGATCACCGCTGCGATCAGCGTGCGCTCGTCGGCGAGCCAGGGATGGCGCGGGTCGTCGACGTTGCAGGGGCCGCCGAGGACGCAGAGGCCGTCGAAGTCGTCTCGTTCCGGGAATTGGCCGAGGTCGGTCCGGTAGAAGGCGAGCGCGATCGGAGCGTCGCCGAGGGCCAGGCCCGGGAGGTGCTCGTAGGAGACGTGCTGAAGGACCGCGATGCGCATCTGGAGAATGTGGGAGCGGCGCAAACCGCGATGCAGGAGGGGCGCAAGCCCCGACCTCGAGATATCGACGAAGCCTTGCGATCGGGGCTTGCGCCCCTTCCACATCAGCGACCCTGGTCGACCAGGGTTCCGATGGCCTTGCCCTGCATGATCCGCATCAGATCCCCCTCGCGGGTCAGGTCGTAGATGCGCATCGGCATGTTGTTCTCGCGGCACAGCGCGATCGCGGCGGTGTCCATCACGCCGAGCTTGCGCTCGATGACCTCGTCGTAGGTGACATGCTCGAAGCGCTTCGCGTCCTTCACTTTCTTCGGGTCGGCGCTGTAGACGCCGTCGACCTTGGTGGCCTTCAGCAGTACCTGCGCTCCGATCTCGACGGCACGCAGCGCCGCCGCGGAGTCGGTGGTGAAGAAGGGGTTGCCGGTGCCGGCCGCGAAGATCGTCACCCTGCCCTTCTCGAGATGGCGGATGGCGCGGCGGCGGATGTAGTCCTCGCAGACCTCGTTGATCTTGATCGCACTCATCGTGCGGGCGTGGATGCCGACGCGCTCCAGCGCATCCTGCATCGCCAGCGCGTTGATCACGGTCGCCAGCATGCCCATGTGGTCGCCGGTCACGCGGTCCATGCCGCCCTCGGCGAGGCCGGCGCCGCGGAAGATGTTGCCGCCGCCGATCACGACGCCGACCTGCACGCCGACCTGCTGCACCTCGGCGATCTCGCGCGCGAGCCGGTGCAGCACCTTCGGGTCGATGCCGTAGTCCTCGGTGCCCATCAGGGCTTCGCCGGACAGCTTCAAGAGGATGCGCTTGTACTTGATGGCAGCGGTAGGCATGGGTGCGGGTCCTCGGCAGTTCATGCGGTGTCGGGCGCGGCGAGTCCTAAGCTCGCGCAGCAACTTCCTTTCCCCCGCGAGCGGGGGAGAGGGAATCCAGCTAGAAAAAAGGCGCCTTCCGGCGCCTTCTTTCGTCTTACTTGGCGAGTCCTGCCTGCTTCATCACTTCCGCAGCGTAGTCCTCGACGACCTTCTCGATGCCCTCGCCGACGACCAGGCGCGAGTAGCGCAGCACTTCGGCCTTGGCGGCCTTCAGCACCGCCTCGACGGTCTGGTTGGTGTCCATCACGAAGGCCTGGCCGGTGAGACTCATCTCCGCCAGGGTCTTGTTGATCTTGCCGTTGATCATCTTTTCCTGGATCTCGGCCGGCTTGGCCTTGTCCTTGTCCGACATCTGCCCCAGGGCGATTTCCTTCTCCTTGGCGGCGATCTCGGCCGGAACGTGGGCCGGCGACAGGTAGGCCGGGTTCATCGCGGCAACGTGCATCGCGACGCCGCGGGCGAGGTCGGCATCGCCGCCCTTCAGCTCGACCAGCACGCCGATGCGGCCACCGTGCACGTAGGCGGCGACGGTGTTCGCACCGCCGTCGACCGACGCCAGACGGCGCACCTGCACGTTCTCGCCGACCTTGGCGATCAACGCGGCGCGGGCCTCTTCCACGGTCTCGCCGCTGGCCAGCTTGACGGCCTTCAGCGCTTCCGCATCGGACGCGCCCGAAGCGAGCGCGGCCGCCGCGACGGCGGTCGAGAACGCGCCGAAGTTGGCGTCCTTGGCGACGAAATCGGTCTCGGAGTTGATCTCGACCAGCACGGCCTTGCTGCCGTTCACCGCCGAGGCGATGCGGCCTTCCGCGGCGACGCGGCTCGCCTTCTTGTCGGCCTTCGCGAGACCGGTCTTGCGCAGGTGCTCCATGGCGGCTTCGATGTCGCCCTTGGTCTCGCCCAGCGCCTTCTTGCACTCCATCATGCCGGCGCCGGAACGCTCACGCAGTTCCTTGACCATGCTTGCGGTGATTTCCATGACACACCCTCGTTGCTGGACGCGCCGCAGGGGGCGCGTCGTGAATTGATTCGCGGCGACCGGCTCGATCCGGTCATGACACCGGGTGCCGGCCGGCGCGGTCGCGCCGGCGACACCGTCACGCCGTCTTACTGGCCGGCGCGCGGACCGCGGCCACGGCCGCCGTCGTTGCGACGGTCACCGCCGCCCGGCTTGCGCGGGCCGCCCGGCTTGCGCGGATCGGCGCGGCGGGCCGGCTTGCCCTTGTCGGCCTCGCGGGCGACCGGGTTGCCTTCGGCGTCGAGCTCGACGAACTCGTCCTTCTGCACGGCAGCGGCCGGAGCGGCGGCCTTGCCTTCCAGGACGGCGTCCGACGCGGCGCGGGCGTACAGCTGCACGGCGCGGATGGCGTCGTCGTTGCCCGGAATGGCGTAGTCGACGGTCGACGGGTCGTAGTTGGTGTCGACGACCGCGACCACCGGGATGCCGAGCTTCTTGGCTTCCTGCAGCGCGATGTCCTCGTGACCGATGTCGATCACGAACAGCGCGTCCGGCAGGCCGCCCATGTTCTTGATGCCGCCCAGGGCCTTGTTCAGCTTCTCGCCTTCGCGCTTGATCGCCAGCTGTTCGTGCTTGACGAACTTGCCGATCGAGCCGTCGGCCTCCATCGCCTCGATTTCCTTCAGGCGGGCAATCGACTGCTTGACGGTGCGGAAGTTGGTCAGCATGCCGCCGAGCCAGCGCGCCGTGACGTACGGCATGCCGCAACGCGCGGCCTCTTCGGCCACGGAGTCGCGCGCCGAGCGCTTGGTGCCGACGAACATCACGGTGCCGCGCTTCTGCGCCACGCCGGAGATGAAGTTCATCGCGTCGGTGAACAGCGGCAGGGTCTTCTCGAGGTTGATGATGTGGATCTTGCCGCGGGCGCCGAAGATGTACGGAGCCATGCGGGGATTCCAGTAGCGGGTCTGGTGACCGAAGTGCACGCCAGCTTCGAGCATCTGGCGCATGGTGACAGTAGCCATGATCTATACCTTGATTGTGTGAAGCGGTTCGACCGCTTCGGGGTTGGTGGCCTCCACGCTTCCAGCGACGCCGAATCCGGGACCGCGAATGCGGCCGACGGACACCCCGGCGAGGGAACGAAGCGTGTGTGGATTTGCCCGGTCGACGATTTCCCGGCGACAAAGCCTTTGAAGTTTAACGGGGTTTCGGGTCAGGTGGCAACCCACCCCGAAGGGTGTGTGAGGGGCGCAAGCCCCGATGTCGGAGGGACGCGAGTCCCGACCGCGGCGCGCGGCTGGAGTCAAGAGCATCTGGGCTTGCGCCCCTCCCACAACTGCAGATCACTCGAAGCCGTCGCGGAACATGATGTTGGTCGACACACTCACTACCGGCGCCAGACCATTCCGCAGCAAATTGCCGCGCGCCGTCGCCCACAGCGGCCGCGCTCGCGAACTGCCCGGCGCTTGATAGGCGACCACGCCGGAAGAGCTGGTCCCCACCACGACTTCCATCTCGGGATCACCGTCGATGTTCGCGACGGTCGGTGCCGCCAGGCCGCCGTTCCAGTTGGCGCCGCGCGGGGCCGGCAGGTCCACGCTCGACAGCGGGGTTCCGCGATAGTCGAGAATGACCAGCTTGCCGACGGCGTTGCCGCCCTTCTGCGGCCAGGTGGTGAAGATCACCTCGGCGGTGCCGTCGTCGTCGAGGTCGACGACGGCCGGCTCGCCGGCGAAGCGAAAACCGGTGCCAGGCACGACATGAGGCCAGTTGTAGTGCTCGGTCTTGTCGAGCCACCAGGCATGGACCTTCCCGTCGTAGCTCGACAGCAGGATCTCGCGCTTGCCGTCACCGTCGAGATCGGCGAGCACGGCGTTCATCACCGCGTCCTCGATCGTGCCGAACTGGCCCTGGATGAGCGGCCCGCCGCTCGCGCCCGGCGCCGGGATCACCGTCCAGTCGTAGGGACCGGCCACCCAGCGCGTGCGGTCGCGACGCAGGATCCACGGCAGGTAGTAGAGGTCACCGGCCGGATCGCCGATCGCGCAGTCGTAGACGTCGCCGGGCAGCACCAGCTCGAGGCTGCCGTTGCCGTCCATGTCGCCGATCGCCGGCGCGGCGTTGGCGAAGTTCGGGCGGTGCTGCACGCCGCAGTTGGCGAATCCCGCCAGGTCCGCGGCCTGGTCGACGTGCACGCCGACTTCCGACCAGGCCTTGGGCTGCCCACCGTTGAGACCATAGATCGTGTTCGTCGCCAGCTGGCTGCCGTTCGGATGCAGCGCGGTGACGTAGTGGGTGTCGGTCGGCGCGTAGATCTCCGCCTGGCCGTCGCCGTCCAGATCGGCGACCGCGAGGTTCTCGTTGTACATCCCGGCACCGTTGCCGGGTTCGCCGCTGTGGCGTGCGGGCCAGCCGGCCCGGAGCGTGCCGTCATGCTCGTAGACACTGACCTGCAGCGTTCCGCCGCTCGACGCGCGGCCGACGATGATCTCGAGGTCGCCGTTGCCGTCGATGTCGAAGGCTGCGAGGCTGCGCACCTCGCCGTTGGCGAAGGGATTGCGCGTCCACAGCACCGTGCCGGCCGCGCTGTACATCGTCAACTGGTTGCCGCCGCGACCGACGACGCTTTCCAGACCGGGCACCGTGGTGTCGAAGTCGGCGACCGCGATCGCGGGCCACACCCGCTGCCCATTGATGCCGCGCCACTTGAGGCCGCCGGTGCTGCCGTTCAGCGCCACCACGTCGTAGCTGCCCCACACGACCGCCGGGCCGGTGCCGTCGATGTCGGCGACCGCGGGGCCGCTGTACCAGCCGGTCTGGCAGGACGACGGCGAGCAGCCGCCGTAGGCCCATTGCAGGGTTGGCGTGCCGATCTGGGCACGCACCGGGCCGACGGCCAGCGCCATCAGCACCATCAGGAAGGCAGTCGTGCCACGCATGCGGCCATTCTACGACCACCGTCGGAATCCGATCCGTGCGCCATTGCGTAGACTCCACGCTCCCCGGAGGTTGCAATGGCCGTTCCGATCGAGAATTTACAGGTGTCCGGCAGGTCGCGAACCTGGGCGGCGACGCACGTCCTCCGACTCTCGTTCGCGGCCCTGCTCGCCGCGCTGATCGTCGCGGGCTTCTATCCACCGGTGATCGGCCCGCTGCTCCACGGCGAGAACTACATGTCGCCGGTGGCACGCGTCCACGCCGTCGTGTTCTTCACCTGGGTCGTCTTCCTGATGGTGCAGATCGCGCTGGTCGGCGCGCGCCGTGTGCGATGGCATCGCACGCTCGGCGTGTTCGGCGCGGTGCTGGCCGTCGCGATGGTGGTGATGGGCGTGCTCGCCTCGCTCGGATTGCTGAAGCGCGGCATCGACGCCGGCAACGCCGAAGCGGCGATGGCCTTCATGATGACGCCGCTGCTGGAGATCACGATCTTCGGCGTGCTGGCCAGCTGCGCGATCGCGCTGCGTCGCCGGGTCGAGTGGCATCGTCGCCTGATGCTCGTCGCCTCGGTCGGCCTGGCCTACGCAGGGACCGGTCGCCTGTTCGAGTCATTCGACCCGGCCGGCGGTTGGACGGCGGTCGGCAACGACCTGCTGATCATCCTTCTGATGCTGCAGGACCGCTATACCCGCGGATCGGTGCACCCCGCCTACTGGATCGGCCTGGCGGTCCTGCTCCTCGGCCACTGGACCGAGCAGACTTTCAACAACAGCGGAGCCTGGATGGCGATCGCCGGCTGGATCGCGCAGCGCGTGTAGGGTGCATCTCGGACACACCATCGACATCACGGCTGTAGCAGGAGCGGCGGAACGCCGGCGTTGCGTCTCTGCGCGACGGGTGTTGTGGGACGCGGCTTCAGCCGCGATGGCGCGGGGCCCCGACAGCGGGACTGTTGTCGACACGAATCCGTCGCGATGGCGCGAGCCTCACCGATGCGGCTATTTTGAACGAGGGGTGCAAGACCGCTCGAGTCATAGTCCGACAGATCGAAGGCGTGCGCCCGACGATCGTGGGGTGTGTCTCGGCACACCCGCCGTAGAATGCCATTCACGGGCATGCAGCCGCTGCGCCGATGCGTACCTTTCGACAGGCGCCCTCGCCTTTCCGAAACAACCGAGCCGCCCTCAGTCGCGATCAGGCGCTCCCAACGGAAACAGATTCCGATAGGGCCGCGCCTCCTCCACCGCCCGCGCATACGACGGCCGCGCCAGCAGCCGCGAACGGTAGGCGCGCAACCGCGGGTAGCGCTCGGCGATCCGAAGCGTCCAGTCCGCGTAGAACAAGGACGGCGCCGCGGCGCAGTCGGCGAGCGAGAATCCGAAACGGTGTGCCCAGTCGCCGTCCGGCAGATGACCCTCGAGCCAGGCGTAGGACACTTCCAGCTTCTTCTCGGCCTGCGCCCTGCCCTCCGCCCGCTTCGTCGCGTCGCCGGTCATCGCGGCGGCGACGGCCTGCTGCACCGGCAGCATGACGTGCAGGTCGAAGAAGCGATCCAGGAAGCGGATGTCGAGCGCCATCATGGGATCGACCGGCAGCAGCGGCACCGGCCCCGCGTGCGCGAGTTGCAGATACTCGACGATGATCGAGGTCTCGACGACCTGCCGGTCGCCGTCCAGCAACATCGGAAACTGCCCGATCGGCCAGCGACGCTGCCACTCCGCCACGTGCCCGGGCGTGTCCGGCCCGATGCCGCGGAACTCGAACGGCGTGCCGTTCTCGTAGAGCGCGATCAACGCCTTCTGGGTGTAGGACGAGAACGGGTGGCCGTACAGTGCGAGCGTCATGGCCGGACGATACGTCGCGGGAGGCTGGCGTCAAGTGCGGCGACCGCAACACCCGCCGACCACGCGTCCCACGTCACGAGTAGCCTCCGCTGTCGCGCGGTTTCAGGCAATTGCCGACCGCCGTGATGCCGCGCTAGCGACGGCGTCCGACGGGATCGGGAGCCAGCTGGCGCGCGATCCGCTCCGAGGCATCGAGCATCTGGGCGAGCTCGGCATCGTCCATCGGCGCCATCATCGTGGCGATGATCTCGGCCTGGATCGCCAGTGCGCGTTCCGCCAGCGCCGCCCCGTCGTCCGTCAGGTACAGCCGCTTGATGCGGCCGTCGCCCGGGTCGCTCTCGCGGCGCAGCAGGCCGCTCTCCTCCATCCGGCCAAGGGTCATGCTGACGCCGCTCTTGGCGACGAAGCAGCGCTCGGAGAGATCCTGCTGGGCGATTCCCGGCTGCAACTGGATGTTGGCCAGGATCTCATGCTCGACGGTACGCAGGCCGAGCGCGGCCAGGCGCTGCGTCAGTGCGACGTCGCACAGGTTGTAGGCGCGAACGACGCTCAGCCAGGCGCGGTTCTCGGCGGCGATGCGGTCGGAGCGGCGAAGTCTCGGCATCGGAGGATTGTTGCATATCGTTCACGACTGAACCATACTCGTTCAATCTTGAACTACTAGATCAGGCCTCCCGATGATCGTCGGCAAACCCTACGCCTCCAGCGAAGTCGCATCACGCTACGACGCGATCGTGATCGGCTCCGGTCTCGGCGGCCTCACCACCGCCGCGCTGATGGCGAAGGCCGGACGCCGGGTCCTCGTGCTCGAGCAGCACTACACCGCCGGCGGTTTCACCCACTCGTTCAAGCGCCGCGGCTACGAATGGGATGTCGGCGTGCACTACCTCGGCGACGTCCACAAGCCGCATTCGCCGATCCGCCGGGTGTTCGACTTCATCACCGACGGCCGCCTCGGCTGGGCGAAGATGGACCCGGTCTACGACCGCATCCTCATCGGTGATGACTGCTACGACTACGTCGCCGGCGCGCGCGCGTTCCGCGAGCGCATGCTGTCCTACTTCCCCGATGCTGCCGCTCAACTGGATCGCTATCTCGCGCTGATCCGGGCGGCGTCGACCGCCGTGGCGGCGCATTTCGGCAAGCGTTGGTTGCCGAGCGTCCTGCAACCGCTCGCCGGACGCGCGACGCGATCGGCGGTCGCGCCCTACTTCGATCGCACGACGCGCGACGTGCTGGCGGAGTTCATCGACGACCCGCGCCTTGCGAGCGTGCTGTGCGGACAATGGGGCGACTATGGCGTACCGCCGGCGCAGTCCGCGTTCGGCATGCACGCGGTGGTCGCGCAGCACTACCTCGACGGCGCCAGCTTTCCGATCGGCGGCGCCTCGCAGATCGCGCGCCACGTCGTGGCGACCATCGAAGACCTTGGCGGCAGTGTTCGCACGCAGGCACCGGTCGACTCGATCCAGCTCCGGAACGGGCGGGCGATCGGCGTCCGGATGGACAACGGCGACGAGATCCTCGCCTCGCAGGTCATCAGTGCGACCGGTGTCGTCAACACCTGGTCGCGACTGCTGCCACGCGAGGTCGGTGAACAGCACGCGATCGCGGAGAAGCTGGCGGCGCTGCGTCCCGCGATCGGTCATCTCGGCCTGTACCTCGGCGTTCGGGGCGACCGCGAAGCACTGGGCCTGGAACAGGCGAACCTCTGGATCTACCGCGGCTACGACCACGACGCCGAGATGGCGAAGTTCCTGCGTCGACGCACGATGGACTTTCCGCTCAGCTACGTGTCCTTCCCCTCCGCCAAGGACCCGGACTGGAACACTCACTACCCCGGACGCTCGACGATCGACGTCATCGCCCCCGCGCCCTATCGCTGGTTCGAGCGCTGGGCGCGCCGGCCCTGGAACGATCGTGGCGAGGACTATGCCGACTACAAGCAGGAACTCGCCGAGCGACTGCTCGACACGGTGTATCGGCAGGTGCCGCAGGTGCGGGGCAAGGTCGAGACCTGGGAACTGTCGACGCCCTTGTCGACCGAGCACTTCAGCAACTACGCCGGTGGTGCGCTCTACGGGCTCGATCACACCGTCGAACGCTTCGCGCAGGACTGGATCGCCCCGAAGACCGCGATCCCGGGCCTGTACCTGACCGGGCAGGACATCCTGTTCTGCGGCGTCGCTTCGGCGCTGATGAGCGGCATGATGACCGCCAGCCAGGCGCTCGGCGCCGCAGCGCTGCGCGTCCTGCCGCCGCTGATCGCCCCGCGCAGTGCAGTGACGACGTTCCTGTCAAAACTCCCCATGCTCGCAACGCGGCGAGCTCAGCCAGAAGCGATGCTGGCGCCGCCGGTGGCCGCGCCCCGCGAGTTCGTCGCGCGCTGCGTCGCTGCCACCGGGATTGCGCGCGACGTCGTCGCCCTGCGCTTCGTCGTCGCCGGCGGCCCCGCGCTCGATTTCCAGCCCGGCCAGTACGTCAGCCTCACCGCGGTGATCGATGGCCGGCGCTATCAGCGCTCGTACTCGATGTCGTCGTCGCCGACCGAGCGCGAGTCCTTCGAGATCATGGTCAAGCGCGTGGCCGGAGGCGCCGTATCGAACTGGCTGTGCGACACCATCGCCGTCGGCAGCGAGCTGACCATGCGCGGCGCCTACGGGCGCTTCACCTGCGCCCCGAACCCGCGTCGCAAACTGCTGTTCCTGTCGGCCGGCAGCGGCATCACGCCGATGCTTGCGATGACGCGCTGGGTCGCGGCGCGCGAACTCGACACCGACGTGGTCTTCTACCACTGCGCACGGACGCCGGAGGACCTGATCGCGGCCGACGAACTGCGGGAACTGGCGAGGTCGCATCCGGGCATTGCCGTCCATCTGGCTCTCACCCGCCCGCCGGGCTCTTCGCGCTGGAAAGGCGCACGCGGCCACATCGACCGCGCGCAGCTGCGCCGGATCGCTCCGGACCTCGCCGAACGCGGCGTCTTCGCCTGCGGCCCCGAAGGCTTCATGCAGCGGACCCGCAGCCTGATGGAAGCGGCGGGATTTCCGATGCGGCGCTACCGCGAGGAGAGCTTCGGCGCCGGCCACGCGGTCGTCACCGCCGGCGGCACGATCCGCATGCCCGGGTCCCGCAAGCCGTTTCCCTGCGACAGCCTGCAGTCCATCCTGGAAGCGGCGGAATCGGCCGGCATCACGATCCCCAACGCCTGCCGCACGGGCGACTGCGGCGAGTGCAAGCGGGTCGTGAAGTCCGGCAAGGTGACCATGGGCAGCACCGCGGCGCTGGATCCGGCCGAGGCGGAGGCTGGGGCGGTGCTGACCTGCGTTGCCTACGTGGACGGACCGGTGGTGCTCGCCGGCTAGTCGTGCTCGCCCGTCCTGCCTCCGGCCCCGGTGCCGCGCGGTGGCTGGGCGAGCGCGGCAATGGGGCTGACCCCGGTTCGGAATCGCTCCCGAGCGGAAAATTCCGGTAGCCCGGCAATGACGATCTAGACCACCGTAGCGATCCTCTCGTTCACCTTGATGTTGTTGGAATTGAGTCCGGGCACCTGGCCATGGAGATCGAAGGTCAGCTCCACACCGGGCCGGAAGATCAGGCAATGGGTGGAACCGCCGAAGTGGAACATTCCCAGTTGATCGCCCTTCTTCACGTGCTGGCCCTCATAGACGCGAATGTCGCAGGTGGACACCTCGGCCATGCCGACCGGCATGAAGCACATCAGGCCGATCGCGGGGTTGTCGGCTTCGATGAAGATCATGGCGCGGGTGGCCACGGCCGTGATGTAGCCCTGGGAGTCATTCGGGCCGGCGGGATCGAAGCCTTCGGCCAGGGTCTCGGAGTAGTAGGTTCCGGGGCGCACGTAGGCCTTGACGATGCGGCCGCTGACCGGGCTGTGCCAACGGTGGTAACTCAATGCGCTGAGGAACGCCTGATACACCGTGCCGCCGACGAATTGCGGGGCAAGTGCATCGTCGGCCAGCATGTGCAACAGCGAGTACGGTTGTGACTTGATCCAGAATCGTTCCCTGCCCTGCACGTTTTTCGCGATGCGGTACGGCGCGGACTCGCAGGCATTCACGATGACGTTGTCGTCCTGGGGGGACGCGACGGGACGCACGCCGGGCCGAAACTGCCGCGTGAAGAAGTCGTCCCAGGATGAAAATCCATGGTACGGCGCGGCCGGATCACACTGGAATTCGACGTCGAAGTTCGGCATTTTGGCCTTCGCCGAAGCGCCGAACCAGCCCGTTTTCGGATCGGTGTTCAATACGGCACGGGAGTCTGCCGAACCCAGATAGCGCGCCCACTCGTCGAGCATGGCGCGGAACTGGCGGTTGACCCGCGCGTTGAGAAACGCGGTGAAGCCGCCGCCCGTGCCCATCGGCCAATCGAGAATCGCGTTGATGGGGAAGCCCACCAGATCGGTGTCGTTGTATTCCGGCGCCTTGGTCATGATCGCGTTGAACAGCTGCAGCATCACGCGATAGTCGCGAACCTGCGGCTGACCGGTCGGGTCCCTGTTGTAGGGGGGCTTGTGCGGCACCTGGTCGAACATCTGATGGAACAACATGTAGATCTCGGCGTCGCCCTCGATCAACGCCTTGAATTCCTCGATGATCGGATGCAACGGTTTTGGCCGGACCGTCACTTCGTTGATCAAGGCGGACAGCCAGTGTTCAAGGTGCTGCTGGTTCCTCGGCAGCCATTGGCCGACACGGTGATCGTTCGAATGGTTCATGGTCAGTCCTCGTGCGTCAGGAGGCTTCGGCGAGTTCGCGTCTGGCTTGCCGGCGCTGCCAGAACTGTGATCCTGGCCAACGCCGTTCCAGACCGTAGAAGTAGTTTCGATTGGCCAGGTATTCGTTGAAGCGGGACTTGGCGCTGATTTCAAAGTGCGGGTCGAGGTCGCGTGACGTTTCCAGTGCGGATGCGATGCAGGCGGCGGCTTCGATTCCGTCCGCGAGGGCCTTGTAGATGCCCTGCGCTGCCAGCGGGTCGAAACACATGGCCGCGTCGCCGATCGCCAGCCAGCGCGGGCCCGCAACCTGATCCAGGACGAAGCTTGCAGCCACGCGCGAGACCAGGCTCGCAGCGAGAAATCGGCACCCCTCCAGGCGCGCGGCAAGATGGCGGGTACTCAGCGCCTCGCGCAGCCACGTGCCGTCCCGCGTGAGTTCGGCGGTGCGCACGTGTTCGGCATCACCGGCGAACGCCACGGCCAGGCGTTCGCCCGGCAATGCGGCGGCATACCACCAGCCGTCGCGGGCCGCTTCCAGCAGGGTCAGCTTCGATCGTGTTGAGGCGTGAGTCGTGTCGAAGAAGCCGTAGACGAAGGTCAGTTTGTCCAGCGGGAGCTGGCGTGCACCGCATCGACGCGCATACGCCGAGGAGCGGCCGGTGGCATCGACGACGAACGCCGCGTTCTCCGCCGATACCGATGGATCGTTGAATCGCACGCCGGCGGCATGTGCGCACCGGCGCAGGAACGCATCGAATCGGCGCCGGTCCAGGTGCCAGCCAGGCCCCTGCGGGTTGAGCAGGAAGTCGTTGTGCCCCAGCACGTCGCTGCCCCAGGCCGAACAGCTCCCCAGACAGCGCTCGTGCTGCTCGCCCAGGAATTCATCCCAGATCCCGAGCTGCGCGAGCAGCGAGCGCGTGTCGGGCGGAATGGATTCTCCGACGGCGACCATTCCCTGTGCACGCGCTTGCCTGCCCTCCGCCACGCACACGTTCGGCACCCCGGCACGTGCCAATGCCAGGGCGCAGGCGGCACCTGCCGGACCTGCGCCGAGAACCAGCACGGGCCTCGATGGGCTCAATGCACATTTCCCATTCCGAGCACTTTCCCGGTCGGGTGGCGCGCGCGCTTGTCGCGCGGCGTCCCCAAGCGCAACGTGAAGGGCTTGTCGCTGATCATCGGGCAGCCGGCCAGAATCCACGCGTGCACCACGTCGCGGCATGAGCCCGAGCCCGGTGCCTTGGCGGGTTGCCCGAAGGCTGCTCCCATCGGCCCCGTCGGCGCGATGAGCTGCATCAGGAATCGGCTGTTCGCCGGATCACCCGGCTTGATCAGCTGATTCATCGGCGACGCCAGTGCCCGCATGATCGAATGGGTGGGCTGGGTGAACCACCAGTCGATCGTGTGGACCAAGCCGTTCTCGTCGGCCATGAAGTTCTGCACGTGGCCGGCCACGCCTCTCTGCACCGGTCGAAGCTGATCGATCACCGCCGCCATGGCCCGCGCCGGCGAGGGCGGCGGCGAGGGTTCGGGCTTCGGCTGTCCCAGGGAGTTCGTGTAATCGGCCCACAGCTGAATTTCGTCATCGGTGAACACCCGGAACATCGGCCCGGTCTCGAAACTCATCAGCTGCAGCATGCGGCTGTTGTTCCAATCGCCCGGAATGATGTAGCCGTGCTCGGCCAGCGCGTCCAGGAACATCGGCGGATTCGAGAACCACTCGTCGATGCGGCTCGGTCCCACCATGTGATTCTGGTGATTGCGGCTGCCGAAATTGGCCTTGCCTTCGATCATGGCGATCATCTGGGCGCGGAGGTCCACCGGAGCCGCGATCAGGTTCAGCAGGTCGTTGCCGAAGGTGCCGATCGTCGAGAACGCGACGTAGCCGTTCCAGATGCGCCGCCAGGCGGCCTGCACCGCGACGTCGCCACCCGCGACGCGCATGTTCTGCAGGTACAGCATGATCGCGTCGCGCGCCCGCTGGCCGTGACCGTTCACCGCGTTGTCGATCCCGATGTGCATCACGTAGAAGTGCGGATCGAGCCCGGTGTAGATCATCGAGTCGCGGGTCTGCTTGAGCTGCACGACCTCCCACTCGAGCATCAGGGTCATCCCGAGGATTTCCGGGTAGTAGCTCTCGGTGAACTCTGAGATGGCCAGCTGGAACGCGGGCACCGTGAACGCGCTGTCGAGGAACCTCGGATCGTAGGCGAACTCGCGCGATTCGATGGGCTGCGGGTAGTAGCCGATCGAATGGCAGAGATCGCGGTAGATGTTGCAGTGGTTCATGGACACCACACCGTCGCCGCGCTCGTCCATGGACACCGAGTAGATCAGCGACTGCACGTCATCCATCGGGCCGGTATTGCCCACGTTGCGCAGCCAGGCACCGTCGATCAGGTTGAACGGCGCCCACTGGATCGTGTACGTGCACATCTGATCGTAGGTGGTGAATTGCCCGCTGGCCGCGGGGTCGAAATCCGCCGCCTCGTCGACCAGTTGCTGGTAGATCTCCTCGAGGCGATCCTGGAACGCCTGCTCCGTGTACTTGAAGTAGCGGCGATCTTCCGGCGACTTCGGGTCGAGCGAGAAGGCCTGCGACCAGGCCAGCCACGCATCGACATAGGCGCGTGCATCCGCGCGGATGGCCGGGAATTCCTCGACGTTGAGCAGCTTGTAGAACAGCTCGCGCGGATCGAGACCGGTGGCCGGGTTGTCGTCCATCTGGTTGCCGTAGTTCGGGAACGGCACCACCGGCGTGCGCCCGGTATCGACCAGCTGGCTCTTCACCTCGAGATACCAATTCGCGGGCATCGCCGGCGGCGCGGACTTGCCCTTGCCACTCTTGCGTTGCTTGCCCGCAGGCGGCTCCACCTGGGTCGCCTGCAGGATCACCCCGATCTTGTTCCAGTTGCCGAGGATGTCGAGCCGATTCTGGTAGCGCCCCCAGTTTTCGGCGTCCGGAGAGTCGGTCCCGGGCCCGCGCACCGACCAGCGCTGCGCGCCGAGTTGCCATCCTTCGTTCCACGTCGGCGTGGTCGGCGTGTCATTGGTGGGCAGTGCATCGGGCGGATCATCCGAACCCCAACGCACGTCCGCCTCGCTGTAGACCGCGACCGGCCGCTGCGCGGGCCAGGACCAGAACAGCGTTCTGTTTCCTGGCGGATTCGGTGACGGCGGGTGCGTGGCACAGCTGTTGTAGTCGGTGTGCCAGGGCAAGGCCATGAACTTGCCGAGGTCGCCAGGCTCGAGGCCGTCGGCTTCGACATGGCGCGGAACATAGCCGGCCGTGAGCAAGGGGCGCGACGGCGTGTTGGCACTCGAGTACGCAAGCGACTTGCTGCGCACGCGAAACGGCCCGGTGTCGGACCATGGCTGCTGATAGATCGCCGATTCCCGCATCACGAAGGTGAGGTCGATGCCTGGACTGAAGCGGCCGCCCAGGCAATTGACGAAGGTCGCCTTGTCCAGGAATTCACCCGGCCCCAGGGCGGGCCCGGAGCCCGCAACGTAGTTTCCCTTGCCTTCGTTCCAGCGCTCCAGGAAGAAGTATTGCGTCTTGCGCAGCGTCAGGAAGGGCTCGCCGGCATCTCCCAGGTGCGCCGGCATCAGCGCGATGTTGTTCTGCTGCGCGGGATCGTAGGGGCTGCGGAAAATGGCCTTGATGCCCGCGAGGGGCGTCGTGGCCGGATCATCCACGGCGCTGATCCCGGACAGCGAGGCGTGCGCGGAAATCGCGCGCTCGCTCAGGTTCACTACCCACTGCTGGAGCGCCGCGCTGCTGAAGATGGGCTTCAGTTGATCGTCGAAACTGGGCTTGTAGGATTTCTGGTAGCCGCCCTTGGCCGCATCGAAGATGTCCGGCGCCAGGCCCAGGTTGCGGACCCAGCTGTCGTAGATGTCGTCCCAGAGGGATACGACGTTGAGAATCTGGGGAGCGAACGACGGGTCGGTCGCGGTGACCCATGCACCCTGTGCGCTGACACGGGAGCCATCGTCGAACACGATCTCCGCGTTGACCGGGCCGTCGCCACTGTCATCGAACCACTGGTCGTTGTTGACGTCGTCATCGAGTTGCGGCGCCGAGCCCTTGATGGGCCACCCCACGGCCTTGCCATAGCCCCCGAGCACCAGGAGCCGGCCCTTGCCGTCGGTGAGCACTTCGCCGAGGGTGTCGATGGGTCCAGATGGCTCATCCAGTCGCTTGAACGAATCCGCCGGGAATGACTTGGGATAGTTCGGCAGCGGAACGACCGCGCCGGTCGCTGAGTCGAAATACCGGGCGAGCGTGGCCCGGTCGAACGCAATCGGCGCCGTGTTCGCGCCCGATATCACGCGCGGGCCCGGATCGATGGTGAGCTTCGACACCCGCCCGGGCTCATTCATCAAGGCAATACGTTCGGACTCCGGCGGCTGCGGAGCCTTGGGCTGATCGATGCTGACGTTGCGCATCGGCGGCAGGTGCCCGTCCTCGTAGCTCGCGATGCCCTGGCGCCCGCTTTCGGTGAGCACGAAGCAATTGGCCTTCTTGTTGGCCAGATGCACGCTCCAGACGATGTCCTTGACCGTCCGCCCGCCGATCTTGGCGCCGATGGTCACCTCGGTACCATCCCCCCGGGGCCACGTGCCCGCCTTCTCTTCGGCATACCAGAAGATCCGAAAGCGCGCCGCCTGCCGCTTCAGGGCCCCATTGGCGTCGCGCACGTCCTTGCTGGTCGCGACATCGCTCTCGGTTCCCGCGCGGATCGGCAGCCCACCACTGGGCGTATTGCCCCCGACGCCGTCCCCCGCCATGGTCTCCGGCGCGATCAGATACTCCTGGCTATTTCCGACGCGCGCGATACCGACAACCGGGTGGATGCGAAACGATTCCATGTTGATCTCCTCCGGATTCAGAAATGGGCAATTACCGCTGATCGGGAACTGACTTTCGGATCTCAGACTGCCTGGCGTGCCGAAGCACGTCGTCAACATTGCGCTGGTTGGGCTTAGCAGGTGCGTCGACGAATCCAGACGGCTTTCAGGGGCCGTTGAATGCGTCATGACGAGTGCGGGGACGAAAACTCCGGCGATGTCGAAATCGCCACGTCCTGCTTGTTATCAGCAAGCTCTCGAATGGGCAGGCTGTAAGAACTGACAGGTTGACGTGTTGGTGGCGCCACGTCGCAACTGACAACGTCTTTGGTGATTTCCGATAGCGCCAGCGATTGCGGGAAGAACGCAAGATGATTGCCAACACGGCATTCACGGCGCCGCCGATCGGGACCGACCATTCGTCGACGCCCGAGCGCAATACGCTCGCCGGATTGCTCGATCGCAGAGGAAGGCGCGAATGGCGCCGAAACGGCAAGTCCGCTTCCGTGGATCAGAAGCGAAGTTTCCGGCGCCGACCGTGATTTTGGACGCGCCGATCCAATTTCAAACGTGCTCGACCACGGAGGTCTCGAAATGTCACTGGCCTATTTGCGCGACCAGCCCTGGTCGGCGTGGACTCGCGAAGAGCGCTACTTCTGCGGCGTTCTTTACCAACATGCCTCCAGGAATACGCCCGACTTCGCGCAATGGCTGATCTCGACAGCCGGACTGAATTCAGTCGAACCCGATGGCTCGTGGGATCTCGGCTGGGAAGTGTGCCTTGCGCGAGACGTCGCGTGGCACCGCGGCGAGTCTGCCAAGGCGAACAGCTGGTCCGCCAAGCGCACGTTCGACCTTTGCCTGTTCGGTGAAAGAAACATCATCATCATCGAAGCGAAGGTCTGTGAGATCTTCAAGGGGCAGCAGCACGCATCGTTCGAAGGGGATGCGGAAATGATCGCGCAGATCCCCGGCTTCTCTCAGCTGAGGGTCGTTCACGTCGCTTTGGCGTCG
The DNA here is from genome assembly GCA_044221335.1 of Ahniellaceae bacterium. Taxonomy (GTDB): domain Bacteria; phylum Pseudomonadota; class Gammaproteobacteria; order Xanthomonadales; family Ahniellaceae; genus JBGAPI01. The sequence goes on along the minus strand of JBGAPI010000039.1, from coordinate 7,730 downwards.
AGTCGATATCTGCTGGCGGCCCGAAGCGAGAAGCGCCGCAATGCCTTGAAGGTTTTCGGACAGCAGACGGTGTCCTGGCAAGACGCCTTCCAGAAGTATGGCGACCATCGACTTTCGCAGGCGGACAGGCTGTATGGCTCCAAGCCCGGTGAAGTACTCGGAGCGTGATTTCAGCGCGTTGCCACCCCCTGTGCGATCAGGGCACGCCGGCCTGATCGGCGGGAATGACGTCGGCCATTCTGGCCGATTCCCTCCGGTCCAGCCGCCGCCGCGCGGCGGTTGCTCGCTCCGGCATCCTGCCTCCGAAGTACCGACGCCCAGCGTCGCGATGAACGCCTCTTGCACCACGGCTCGGGACGAGATCCCAATGGGCCAACCCTTGGCCTGACGGCGACTGGCATCGATCAGATGACGATTGACCGGATGACGATGGATCAATTGAATACGGAATGGGCGCTTCCTTGGGCGCGCGCGAAAGGTCATCCGGGCTCTGAGAATGCAGTCCGGACGAGACCTCGCAAGACCTGCAGCACTGTGCGCGGCTGCCAACGCCGTTCCCGCAACACCTCGTGGGTGTGCTCAGAGAGAATGCGTCCCCGGCTGCCCACATCGACCAGGCCTGGCAACAGAAGCAGCACCATGTCGCGCGCCAGCCGGGTGTCACGCTGCCCGGCAGCGAACTCCAGTGCACGCAACTGCGCGATCCAGTCGCTGGACGAAAGCACCGGCCATTGCGGAGCGACTTGATCAGGCAAGTTCGCCAGCGGCATCGCCACGAGATTCTGCAGGTGCCAAGTCGCCGCGGGTTCGGTGGCCAGCAACAGCATCGCCGAAGCGGCGTCACGGTGGTCGAGCAGATTGAGCTCACCCGTCAACCGCGGCCAGCTTCGGATCGCTTGCAGCGCGCTGAATGCCATGCCGAGCATGTCGAACGGACGCAGCGTCGCGCCGGCGAGAAGGCCCAGTCGATAGACGTGGATCGGCGCCGCCGGCAGGCCGCTGTCCGGTGCGTGCGACAACTCACGCAACAGGGTCTCCGCCCGCCATTTCGATTCGGCATAGCCCGAGGCGAAAAGACCCGCGGGGCGCGCGCTGCACTCGTCTACGTCGGCTTGGAGCTGGTACGGAAACACGCCCAGGGTGGATGCAAAATGCAAGCGCGCGCCGCGAACACAGGCCAGTGCGTGCACCTCACGCAGGGCCCGCACATTGGTCGCTTCGAGTTCAGACGCGGGCTGCAGAAAGTTCACGTCGGCGGCGAGATGCCAGATGTCGCCAAGTGCATCTCCAAGTGCGTTGAAACATTCCGCATCCAGACCGAACCGGACTTGGGACAACTGCATCGGCAGCACCATCTGGCGATCTGCCGGCAGCGCCGGCAGACGCGAGGCCGCCGCATCTTCGTCATCGGCACGCACGCCGAGGATCAGCATGCGCTGCGAGCCTTGCTGCAACTGGTCGATCAGGGCACTCGCCAGCATGCCGGTGGCGCCAGTCACCAGAATCGCGTCGCGTGTTGCTCGCAGGCGCGCGCGCAAGGCAGGCGAAATGCGTACCGGCGATTCGACGCATGGCCGGGCTTCCTGCTGGCGGCGTCCGGAGTCGGAGCGCGCCGGCGGGGTGAACCAGCGGGTAAGCGTGGCCAAGGTCGGTTGCTCCAGGAACCCGCCCAGCGTCGCGCCGTGCGCACCTTGTGCGAGCGCTGCTTCGACCAATCGCAAGGCCATCAGCGAGTGTCCGCCCTGGGCAATCCAGTCGCCCTGTTCAGGGGAGCGGATGTGCGGCAAGAACTGTTGCCACAAGGCGAGTGCGCGCGCCGCGGCGTGGCTGTCGCCAGCGTCCAACGCTGGCGGAGCGGCCGTCCGTACATGTGCCTGTGCCAACTGCCGCAGCGCCAGCCGATCCAGTTTGCCGTTGGCCGTCAGCGGCATGGATTCGATTTCCAACCATTGCTCCGGCGACAGTTCTTCATCACTGCGAGCGCGCCAGCGCGCACGCACCTGCTCGACCCGGCTACCGGCCACGAGTTGCAACACGGCGACAACTGTGTCGTCCACGCATTGCACACAAGCGGCTTCCACGCTGGCGTCGTCGAGCAAGCGCGCCTCGGTTGCCGCGACACTGACCCGCGCCCCACGCCACTTCACGCATTGGTCGGCGCGCCCCAGGATCTCGATGCTGCCACCGCGGCGCGCGCGTCCGAGATCGCCGGTGCGATAGAACGGCCCGAACGGCGCCAGCACGGCACCGTCCTGCAGATATCCAACCGCCAGACTGGCGCCGCCAATCAGGATCTCGCCGATCTCACCGTCCGGGGCGTCAATCCAGAGCTGTTGCCCGGGCAGCGCCGGACCGTACGGCGCATGTGCCGAGTCGCTGTCCGCAGCATCGATCGCGCAGGACCAGATGCCGGCTTCCGTGGCGCCGCCAAGTACGCTGATTCGTGCTGGTCCCAGAGCGGCAGCCGCCCGCAGCAGCAGCGCGCGCGGCACAAAGTCGCCACTCAGCATGACCTCTCTCAGGTGCAGCGCCGCACCCGTCGGGAGCGGCAGCGCGAGCAACAAGGCCATCGAACTCGGCACCGAATTCCAGATACTGATGCGATGGCGTTCCAGCAACGCGGGCCAGCGCGCTGGCTGCGAACGTACGGTTTCGTCCGGCCAGATCAGCGCGGCACCCGCGCCAAGCGTGGCGAAGACATCGAAGATGCTGAGATCGAACTGGCTCGGAGAAAGCGCCAACAGGCGATCTTCGGCACACAGCTGCAGGCGACCGGCGACTGCGCGCAGCGTGTTCATCGCCGCTGCATGCGTCATGGCGACCGCCTTGGGGGCGCCGCCGGAGCCCGACGTGAACAGCACGTACGCGAGGTCGGCGATCACTTCGCTGCGGCCCGCCGCCGAGTCGGCAATCGTCAACACACCATCGCCGTGCAGATAGAACCGCACCCCCGCCTGTGCCATCCGTGCGCATGCTTCGGGCGTTCCGGGCGCCGAGGTCAGTGGAACGAATGCGGCCCCGACTGCGCTGATTGCGAGCATGGCAAGCACATCGAATACAGCGCGTTCGGCGCGAAAGGCGACGCGATCACCACTACCCACACCGGCGTGCTCGAGCTGTCGTTGCAGCCCTTGCACCGCGCACAACAACGAGGCGTAGTCATGGCAGAGCTCTCCGGCGATCAGCGCGACCGCCCGCGGCGCTCGCTGCGCCTGATGCACAAAGCCGGCATGCAGCTTGGCTTCCACGACGGGTGCAGCCGCCCTGCCCGCACCCGCGAGGCGGGATTCGACCTGAGCGAGGGTAAGGTCGAACTCATGCGCTCCGAGCGTGAGCTCGCACTGCTGCTCGAGCCGCGAGCGCAAGCGCAGCCAGGTCAGCGAATCCATGATGTCGACAATGCGCAGGTGCTCCGGCCAGCGCCTACCAGTGAGTTCGATCAGCGCGAGCCCAAGCGCGCGAATCGGTTCGACCCCTCGCGTCGCCGGTGGGTCTTGTTCGAAGTGGCTTGGCACCAGCGCGCGGCGCAAGGCGGCGACATCGGTTTTTTCGCTGATGTTGCGTGGCCACGGCGTAACTTCATGCAACCGGGCCGAATGCGCACGTGCAAGCGCCTTCAGTGCCGGAGTGGCCACGCGAGCGTGCGCGATGACCAGCTGCAAGCCATCCTGTTGACTACCGTCGAGCCGCGCGTGCGCGCAATCGCCTTGTGCCTGGATCGCCGCCTGGCTGAGCGTGTGAAGGTTGACGCGCTGACCGAGGTACTTGCGCTGCTGGTCGAGTCTGCCGAGGTAGTGCGGACAACCGTGCGCATCGCGGCGCACCAGATCGCCAGTGCGTAGCATGGGCGCGCCGTGCAAGTCCTGAAACCCGTTGGCGCGCGTACCCGTGGCGAGGCTCGCTCCACCGAGGCAAAGCTCGCCGGGCTCAAGCGCGCCGGTAACCCGATCTGCGCCAGCTTCGACCAGCAGCGCGTCGACATGCGCGAGCGGCCATCCCAACGGCACGCTGCTTGCGCCTTGCGGCAACTCGCCACGGAACAGCGTCTGGGTGACGCAGGCTTCCGTCAAACCGTAGGTATTGACCAGATCGACCGCCGGATAGCGCGCCCGAAACGCACTCCAGGTAGCACCATCACAGGCCTCGCCACCGATGACCACCTGACGCACCCGTGCAGGCAGCCGCAAACCGTCGCGCATCGCCGCACGAAACCATGCGGTCGCAACGTTCAGCGCGCTGATCCGCTGCGCGTGCAGCAGATCGGAAAATTGCGGGAACGACAATTTTCGCGTGCACACGACCAGCCCGCCCGCGGCATCCACGGGACAAACCACGGTCGCACCGGACATGAAACTCACCAGCAACTCTTCGACCGCTGCATCAAATCGCATCGAGGCGAAACGGAGCACGCGGTCGCCTGGCGCCAAGCACAGCGCTCGCACCATCTGGGTGGCGTAGCTGGCAAGCGCGGTGGCCGGGAGCCAGACCGTGGCCTTGTCCGCAGTGGTGCCGGAAGTCTCGAAGATCACCGCGGTTTCCGCCGGCGATCCGCGTGCGCTGCCCGCGGGCGCGCAGAGCACCGGGATGCCATTCAATAGCGCGGCGTAAAACAGCCTGGCCTGTTCGACGGTCGGCTCATCGGTCAACACCAAGTGCCCCGAACGCGCTTGGCGGAGGAATTCGCTGGAGTGCGCGTAGGCGATCAGCTCAGCGTACGAGTATCGCTGCTGGCCATCGTCGAGCGCCACCTGTTGGGCATGACGCGAACTCGCTGCGCGCAGCAGTTCGGCGAGCACCGGTAGCACCGGCGGTGCGCGAACAATCGCAGGCTGGCTCGTCGAGCTCTCCTGGCAAAGATCCAACGCGCATTGCTGCCAGGTACGCAAGAGCAGTTCGGCCGTCGCGCCATCAAAAAGGGCGCGATCCATCTGCACCGACAGACGTAGCTGGCCGTCCAGCGAAACCACCTGCGCACAACTCGCGAACGGCGCGGGCTCTGCCGCCAGCGCGTGCAGGCGCATCACCACGCCGCCAGGTGCGTCGGCGGCGATGCGATGTCCTTCGAGATTGCCGGCGAGCGCTGCGTAGGCCGAGTCAAGTCCGGGCGGTGCCCGCGTGTGCATGATCGCGTGGCGGTGGGCGCCTGGCGGCAGGTTCAGCGCATCCGGCATCTGCGCACGCGCGCGGACCTGTGCGGCCAGCAGCGCGATGCGCGCAGCACCCGGCTCGAGCAACAGCGCACTGGATCGGACGTCGTAGTGGGTATCGGCGTGGTCGGCGAGCGCGGGTGTCACCGACCGCCCTATTCGAGCCACCCAAGATCGGCTTAATCGAGCCACTTACAGACCCCGGATAGCGGGTCTCGAACGGGTGTGATTTCAGGCGGATTTTCTGGCTTTTGCAACTACTGATTTCTGGGCTTCTGGAGTGCCCCTGGCATCGCGATAGCTGATGCCGTCGAGGTCGACTCGGTAGACGCCGTGGCGGAGTCGGTCGATGGTGGCGGCGCCGAGCATCTTGTTGGCCGGGAACGCTTCTCCCCACTCGTTGAGGTCGAGGTTGCTGGTGATGATCGTGGCGGCGCGCTCGTAGCGTTCGGCGATCAGCTCGTGGAAGTCCTCGTCGTGCGGCGGACGCAGCGGCTTCAGCGCGAAGTCGTCGATGATCAGCAGGTCGACGCGCGCAAGCTGCTGCAGCTTGCGTTCGTAGCTGCCGATGGCACGCGCTGTGTGCAGGCTGGCGGTGAGCTGGCTCTGGGTGGTGAACAGCACGTCGCGGCCCTGGCGCAGCGCGCAGTGACCAAGCGCCTGAGCGATGTGGCTCTTGCCGGTGCCGCAGGGGCCGACGATGGCGACCGGAGCCTTCTCGTCGAGGTAGCGGCCGGTGGCGAGGTCAGCGATCAGGCTGCGGTTGACGCCGGGCAGGCGGTCGAAGTCGAAGGCGTCGAGGGTCTTCTGGGCGCGGAAGCTGGCGCGCCGCAAACGCGTGCTGAACTTCTTCTGCTCGCGCCTGGCGACTTCGTCCTGGATCAGTAGGGCGAGGAACTCGGTGTAGGCGAGCTTGCTGTCGATGGCCTGGCGATTGCGCGCGTCGAGCGAGTCGAGGATGCCCGACAGCCGCAGCTGCTTGAGGGACGGGGTCAATTCATGGATCGAGGTCATGGTGGAGTCCTGGGTTCAATGGAGGAGGTCGGAGACGATTCGGCAGTAGCGACCGCCACGGGTGTAGACATCCGAGGTGGCGCCGCTGACGGTGGCGATGCTCTGGTCGAGGCCGCGGGCGAGGATGGTCTTGATGGTCCGATAGCGCGGATCGTCGAAGGCCAGGGCGCGCTCGCAGGCGGCCTCGAGACGGACGTTGCCGTGGGTCTTGGCCAGACGGATCACGCCCTGGGCGGCGCGTAGCTTGTCGAGCACGCGATCGGCGAACAGGCGCTCGACGACGATGCGGCAGTGCCGGCCGATGCGCTCGGCGGCGGCGAGGCAGTGCTGCGAGTCCGCCAGCGACCAGGCCAGCGCCGCGGGCGGCAGGTGATCCGCCAGTGTGCTGCGTTGCCCCGGGCCAGTGGCGCGCGGGTGAGTCGCCACCAGCACGTGGTCCTGGAACACCGAGACGATGCCGGTGCCGGCCTTGAGCCACAGGCGCTGACCGATCAGCCGGAACGGCACCGAGTACAGCGCGCGCTCGAACTGCACGTGGGCATCGCCGTGTACGCTGACCTGGGCCCATACCGCGAGCTCCGGCGCCACGTCGGGCAGGGACTGCAGCAGTGGCTTCTCGGTATCGACGAAGCGCGACAGCGGCTGCTCACGGGTGGTGCCGTGGATGCGCGTGCCTGCCTCGCCGAGCACCCAGGCGGTGAGCTGCCGGTTGCCGTCGACGAGATCGCGGTAGTCGCGCAACGGCACGAAGGCGCGCTTCACGTACTTCACGCCGGCCTCGACGATGCCCTTCTTCTGCGGATCGCGCGGCGGGCATGGGCTGATCTTGAAGCCGTAGCCTTCGGCGAACTCGGCGTAGGCGCGCTGCACCGCCGGATCGGTATTGCAGGCCCGCGTGATCCCGCACTTGGGGTTGTCGATGATGACCCGCCGCGGCACGCCGCCGAACCACTCGAACGCGCGCCGATGGCAACCGAGCCAGGTCGCGACGGACTGGTCGAGCACCAGCTCCGCGTACTGGTGGCGCGACCAGCACAAGGTCATCACGAAGATCCAGGTCTTCTGTACCTCGCCGGTGCGGGCATGCGGCACGATGGGGCCGGCGCCGAAGTCCACCTGCACGGCGTCGCCCGGCGCGAACTCCAGCCGCATCGTCGTGGCCACCGGTTGCGTGGCCGCGTGGGATTGCAGGAAGCGCCGCACCGCCGAGTAGCTGCCGCGGTAACCGTACTTGCGGACCAGCGCGGCGTGGATCGTGGTGCCCTGCAGCCCCTCGGTAATCCAGCGCTCGACCATGTCGCGGAAGGGCTCCAGTGTGGACGTACACGGAGCCGTTCGTGGCGCGCTGGCGAACACCGCCGCGAGCGCGGTGTCGTCGGGCAAGGCCGTGGTCGGATCGAGCCAGCCCAGGAGTTCGCTGGCCTCACGGACGGAGGCGCACTTGGCTCGGCCCATGAGCCCGGTGCGCGCGATCTCGCGGTCGGAATCGCCCTGCCGCATGCGCAGCAGGACCTGTCGGTACTGATACATCTCGAAACTCCTTTTGCTCATCGCGACCTCCGGGCAAAA
>JBGAPI010000038.1:0-49813 GCA_044221335.1 Ahniellaceae bacterium | reverse complement strand
GAGGCACAGGGCTGCCGCGCCATTGCTGACGATGCCCATCCAGATCGGTCCCATCGCACGCTGGCCTCGGAGTGCGCTGCGCAGTCCGAACGCGTAGCCCACGCAGAGCGCGAGGTAGGACCAGCCGAGAAGGCGGATGAAGAGGTAGGTGGGTTGGGGTGGGAAGCCGGTGGCTTCGAGCAGGGAGGTCGGGAACAGGATGAGCGGGGTGCACCAGACCGTCACCGTGGCGGCGATCTTGAGGGTGAAGACCTTGGCGAGGGCGTTCATCGTGCTTCTGCGGGAGTATGGGTGGAATCCTTGGAGATCGCGTTCATCCGTGCGGATGTCGGGCAACGCAGCGGGAGAATCGGGTTAGGGAGATTGACGACCCGCCGGACGCGGCTGCCCGCAATCTTGACCCGATCGGAGGTGCATTGCGCGGGGGGAAACCGCCAATGAGGCGGTGCGCCGGCGACGCTGTTGGAAGTCGTGAAGTTCCGTGCGCGTCGACGGCGACATGAGCGCGATCTGGAGAATCGATGGCTTCATCGGTTTGCTGTCGATCGGCCAGTCGCGGCGGCGAGGACTCCGCCGGCCAGTACCCGTGCGCCTCGATCCTCAGCACATTGCCGCCGAGCTTCTCGTCGTCGCCGAACTCGATGTCGACCGTGTCGCCGCGGTTGTCGGTGCCGGTGGTGAGGGAGAGGTTGCCGCTGTTGATCGCGAAGTTCGGGAGAAGTGGGTCTTGGGGACGAGGCAGGTGATCACGCGGTTGACGTTGTTGCGGGCGAATTCGGTGGCGCCTTCGTTCAGCAGGGCGGTGCAGAGCGGTCGGGCGGGGTCGTAGTCCGCGGAGTCGCAGCGCTTGGTCATGAAGATCCGGTCCTGGTGGGTGTCCTTGAAGTCGCTGCCCCAGATCGTACGGAAGGTGATCGTGTGAGTCTGCTCCGGGCCGACCGAATCGACGGAGGCACGCAGCGGCGCGCATAGCGGGTCGGGTGGGGTGGCGCCGGCCGTCGGTGCTGCGACGAGCAGTGTGCAGGACAACAGCAGTCGCTGAAGGCGGGCGTCGTTCATGTCGAGCGATGACCGGCAGGCGGGGCCGAATCGTCGCGCACCCAGGAACGGCGCGATTCGTCCGGCTTCGAAAGCTGGTCGTCTCAGTCCCTGAGACGGCGGAGTGCTCCCATGGCGCATCGGCATCATCGTCGACACCCACGAGAGGAAGCCATGCCGCAACTGCCCAGTGGCCTGCGCGTCGCGGTCAGCATCAGCCCCTATCTGGATGCGCTCGACGAGGACAACGAGAACGCCGCCTACTACGCGGTCATCGCGCTCTCGCTGCATGCCTCGACGCCGGAAGACCTGATGCGCCACGCCGTGGTGGGGGTGATTCCCGAGGGATTGCCGGTGGATGGCACGGCCTACCGCACGGGGTACTGCGTCGCCGACATCCTCGAGGGCCGGTCGGACTGGAGCGCCGAGGATGTCGAGGCGTTTCGGGAGTTCCTCGCCTCGGACCGCGTTCGCGTCTGGCTCGCGGAGGATTTCGCCGAGCTGATGGCGGCGATCCGGGAGCACCCGGTGTGGCAGTCGCCATTGTGCGAAGGCTTCCATGATCCCGAACGACTGGACGTGCCTGCGCTGAAGCGCGCGGTCATCGGCAAGTCCGCGATGGAGTCGTCGTCGATGGCGTTCCTGCGTCGACCGCGGAGTACCCACTGATCGACGAGGAGCAAGCCGATGCGCGCGCTGATCGAGGTGCTGAACGACCTGTCGTGGATCCACGAGTGCCTCGCGATGGAACACACCGGCGAGGCGAAGTCTTCGATGACCGAGCTGGCAGAGCGCTTGCGGCAGCGGCCGGACGCGTCGCTGGGAGATTGCGACGCGCTGGCGACGACCGTGAGCGGCGCGCGCAACGCGTTCGTGATGTGCGACGAGCTTGAGGTCCGGCAGGCGGTGGTCGACCTGATGTCGATGAGCCGGGGGTTGTGGAAGGTGCTGCTGGACGCGGTCGAAGGTGCCGACAGCAAGCTCGGCAGCGACGGGGTAACGCTGATTCCGAATCGACTGGCGCCGACGGGGTGGACGCAGGTGGAGTACGACCGGATGCTGACGGAGCATCAACGCGAGCGGTTGCGGAGATAGATCGACCTCCGGTCGTTCCGCCATCCGGTCCTTCGTGTCGGTTGTCCTGAACGTCGGGGCGTCCTTCCCTTGCACCGTGGGACATTCGGGCAATGGCGGGCAGGGCTCGCCCTACGGCGGCAGAGCGGCGCCTCGGCCGCTCGGGCGCAGGATCGGGAGCGGAGCAGCGGACCGAGGTCCGCTCTACCGGAGGGTGAAGCGTCCGACTTCGATTTCCTGCTTGTCCTCCTCCAGGCGCCGCGAGGTGGCCTGGCGCTTGCTCTCGCCGTTGCCGAAGCGGGTCAGGAATTCGACCTGGGCGGTGACCGCGCCGGTGACGCGCTGGGTGTGATCGGCGAAGTAGTGGGCCTTGACCACGTAGGTGCCGGGCAGCGCGCGCTTGATCGTGAAAACCTCGGGGCCGTAGCCCTGAGTGGAGTCCATGCTGAGATGGCCGCCACTTTCGGTGCGCGAGTGGCTGTAGATCGCGACTTCGCCGGTCGGGTCGATCACCCAAAGGTCGATGTCGACGTCGTTCGCGTCCCACGACAGCACGACGCGCAGGTCGACCGGCAGCGGTGTCAGCAGATCCGGGTCGGCGTCCTGGTGCGCGAGCGCATGTCGGATCTCGGCGCGCGCGACTGGGGGCGCGCGGTCGATGAGGTCGGAGAGCTCGTGCAGCGCGATCGTCTCGATGTCGTGAAAGCGCTCGTCCCACCGGCGATCGACGATCTCCCACAGCAGGAGGGCGGCGCGGTGGTAGTCCGGCTGCGGCTGGCGCGACAGCGCGAGTGCGAGATCGCGGCGGCTCTGCGGTTCCTCGTCGCGCAGGGTCAGCACCTGCTCGAACAGCGGCACCGCGAGGTCGAAGCGGTCCCATAGCTGCAGGCGATAGGCGAGCACGCGCAGCAGCGGCGGGCTGTCGAGGTCGATCTCGGCGAGGTTCGACAGTACCCGCATCGCAATGCGTGCGTCCTTCGCTTCGTTGCGGAAATAGTCCGCGCAGTCGACGAAGAAGGCCGGCGTCGTGGCCTGGGTCTCGCGCTCGGCGAGGTAGGCGGCGTAGGGATCCTTGGCCTTGCGCAGGCGATCGACGTAGGGTGCTTTCGGATTCCACGGTTGCAGTGCGATTTTCGCGTCGAGGGCGGTGGGGGCGGCGTCTCCGCCGGCAATCTCCTTTTTGCCGATCACCAACGCCGGCGAGGCCGTCTCGATGTCGATGTGCCGCACCCGCGAGCCGGTGACCACCATCTGCTCGAGGGGCTGCGCGTCGCCGGCCGGCGCCACGGCCGCGCTCGCCGGCGGTAATGGCGATGGCTCCGGCCGGGCGGGCGGTGGTGGCGATGCAGCGACCGGGCTGAGGGCGGGCGGCGCATACACGATGTGCTGCAGGCGGCCGAAATTCGGGTCGTCCGATTCCGGCGCCAGCGCGAGGCGCGCCTGCCGGAGGCCGTCGACTTCCAGCATCAACTTGCGGGCTTCGTCCTCCCAGGCCTTGCGCGAACGCGGCTCATCGCGTTCACCGCGCCAACGCGTCTGCAGCGCATCTGCGCGCTCGGCAAGGGCTTCCGCCTTGTGGAAGTTGCGTTCGTTGCGCTTGTCGCCGTCGAGGGCCATCCAGCGGCGGACTTCGACCTCCGCGGCCTTCGTCAGCAGCGTCTCGAGCCAGGGATGGTGCTCCTGGTGATAGTCGCTGAATTCCTTCCACTGTTCTCGCTCGAGGTCGCGATGAGCCTGGCGCTCCAGTTCGTCCGTTCGATCCGGCGGCGCCTGTGCCCACAGTGCCCGGTACTGCGCCGCGAGCTCGGGCTCGCGCGGTTCGACCCGGTAGCGCAGGTAGTCCTCGATGCGGTCGAGCACCAGCATCGACGTGTTCGCGGAGACGACGCCGTAGCGCTTGGCGAAGTCCGTGATCTTCGTGGTGTCCGGCGTGGGCTGGTTCTGCAGCTCGGCGACTCGCGCGGTCGCCCACAGGCGGGTGACGAAGGCGCCGCGGTCGGGGTCGAGCAGCACCGTGTCGTCGAGCCGGACGCCGATGTCCTGATCCGCGGCGGCTCCGCTGAACCGGAGCGCGAGTTCGGCCGGACCGCGGCAGCGACCGGATACGGTCACGCTGGTCCCGGCGGGCTGCGGCGCGGACGGCATCAGGTCCACGCACTGGCCGCGCAGCGCGCGCACCATCATCAAGAGACGCGGCTTGGCGCCGACCCGGGCGAGCACGGCGGCGTCATCGAGCTCGAGGAGGTTCAGGACCTCGCCGCCGCCACGACGTGCGAGTCGCGCCAGGCGCGCGCTGTCCGCCGACTGCGCCGCATGCAGCACGATCAAGCGCGGCGTCGCGCCATCAGTCGTGGCGAGCTGTGGTTCCTGAGTCCCGAACGTGCCAAGACCATCGCCGATCACCACGACGCGATCGGGGCTGGACTTCGGGTCGACACGGATCGCGCCGTAAGAGGTGCCGCCGTCGAGTGACAGCTCCTCGATCGCGCGGCGCAGCTTGGCGCTGTCACCGCCGCGGATGCTGAAGTGGCGCGCGGGATCGGCGTCGTTGCGGAAGGCGACGAAGTCGACCTCGACCTCGCCGAGGCGCGCGAACCACGCCTGCAGGAACGCCAGCTCGCGGCGGCGATCGCGATTGCGGGCGCTGCCGGAGGCGTCGTAGAACAGCGCGATCCGGTGGATCGGCGACGACGCCTCCTCGCGCAGCGGCGGCACGCGGACCTGCGCCGCCACCGTGCGCCAGCCGGGCTCCCGGGAATCGTCCACCGCGAACACGGTGGCCCCGGCAGTCGGCTTCGGCAGGTCGAAGACCAGCTCGCGGGTCGGCTGGAAGTCGCTGCGCTCGAGGTCGGCGACGTAGCTCTCGCGGGCGCGCTCGAAGGACAACGCGGTCGAATCCAGCGCGACCTTCGGCGCGTGCTCGGAGCGGATCGCCTCGGCGTGCACCTTGAAGTGGTGGATCTTCCGGTCGAACGCGAGCGGCAGCACGTAGCGGTAGTCGCCGTCGTGATCGATCAGCGGCTGGTCGAAGGACAGCACGACGCGCTTCATGCCGTTCGCGGGGATCGGATAGAGCCGGGTGCGGAACACGTTGCCGCGGGTCAGCTCTGCGAGGCCGGGATCGACGCCGCGACGCACCGTGGATTCAAAGGCGACGCGCGCCGTCTCCTTGTCCACGACGACGCCCTGGCGCAGCTTGCCGCCGACCTCGAGCGCGTAGCCGCTGATCGTCTGGCCGTCGGCGAGCGGGAACACCAGTTCGCCTTCCAGGACGCGGGTGTTCGGATTGAAGAAGGTGAGATCGATCGTGGTGCTGGCGACGAAGCCCTGGATGCGCACGTCGATGGCGACGTCCCTGAGGCCGATGGGGTCGTTCTTGCCGCGCGACGGGTCGAGCCAGATTTGCGTCGTGCGCGGCGGCGATGTCGCGTTCGGCGCTTGTTGCGCCATTGCCATCGTGGCCGAGAACACGCTCAGCCATCCCGCCAGCAACAGACACCCGTTCCGCATCGTCGTGCTCTCCGTCCGGGTTTCGGGATCCTGCCAGTGCAGGACGTGAACGGTCCGGGGGGCGTTGCGGGGTTTCGGGGTTGCGGTGCTGTGTGATCGGTTGTGGTGTTGTCGTGTTTGCTGCGGAGGCTTGTTTGCGCGTTTGAGCTTGCAAGCGGGGTGGTGCGTCCGAGACGCGCCCTGCGACCGGGCGCCGCACGGGGATCAGGCGTGCGGCGGCGGCGGGGGTCCGCGTCGCTGATCAGGCGGACGCGGGGCGGAAATGGGGTCAGAACGACAGCTGCGCGCCGAGGTTGACCTGGCGGGTGCCGTCGCCGCTGTCGAGGCCGACGTCGTTGTAGTAGTCGAAGGAACCGGTCAGCGAGAAGTTGCTGGTCATCGCGTAGCGCAGGCCGAGACCGGTGGTGAGGTCATGGCCACTGCCGGCGTCGAAGCGGCCGAACTTGCGCTGCCAGTCGAGGACGCCGACCCGGGCGAAGGCCGACAGCGCGTCGTTGATCGGCACCTCGCCGCGACCTGCGACCTCGAATCCGTCGATCTTCGCGTCGTAGAGGTCGGTGTCGAGCACGCGTGCGTAACCCACTTCGGCGGAAAAGTAGCGGTTGAACCGGTAGCCGCCGTCGACCCGACCGGTGACGCCGTAGTCGTTGGTGCCGTCGACGTGGGTCGCGGCCGCCAGCGCGCCGTTGACGTACCAGGGGCCGGATTCGGTCTCTTCCGCCCGCGCATTGCTCGTGGACAGTTCCATCATCGCGGCCGCGACCGCGATCCACAGGGTGTTCGTCTTCATGGTGTCTTCCTTTTCGTTGCGCCCTCCGTGGGCGCAGCGAAACTAGGCGCGCGGAAGAAAAATTGCGGTTAATTAAGTATCAAGTAATCGTAGAGCGGCGCCTTCGCCGCAATTGGATCGCTGGAACACCGGTGCGTCGGCGAATTAAAGAAAAACCGGGTTAATTAGGAATAAGGCGATTGTTAGTCTCGCTGCCGCCACTTCGAGAACGAGACAAGCCGCCGGAACATCGTAGGGCGGCCACTGGCCGCCGTTGCCCCGACGATGGGTGGAGCGGGTGATGCCGAACGCCTCGCGATGGCGGGCAGTGCCCGCCCAACAGCTGGCTCATGCCGCCATCGACGATGATCTCGCGGAACATCGTAGGGCGGCCACTGGCCGCCGTTGCCCCGACGATGGGTGGAGCGGGTGATGCCGAACGCCTCGCGATGGCGGGCAGTGCCCGCCCTACAACTGGCTCATGCCGCCATCGACGATGATCTCGGTGCCGACGATGAAGGCGGACTCCGGTGCCGCCAGGTGCAGGATGGTGCTGGCGAGTTCTTCCGCGGTGCCGAAGCGGCCGAGCGGGACCTGACCGGCGATGTGGTCGGCGGTCGCGGCCAGCGTTGCGGCATCGAGACCAAGCTTGCCGTACAGCGGGGTCTGGATCGGGCCTGGACTCACGACGTTGACCCGCACGCCGCGCGGCAGCAGCTCCGCGGACAGGCCTTTCGCGAGCGAGATCAGCGCGGCCTTGCTGGCGGCGTAGATCGACGCGTTCGGCATGCCGATGTGGGCGTTGATCGAGCCGTTCAGCACGATCGACGCGCCACGATTGAGGCGCGGCAGCAGGGCCTGGATCTGGAAGTACGGACCCTTGACGTTGAGGTCGAAGATCGAGTCCCACAGCGCGACGGGAGCGTCGGCGAATGCCGCGAAGCGCGCGGTGCCGGCATTGACGAAGATCGCATCGAGGGTGATGTCGCGCTCGGTCAGGGCCTTCGCCAGGGCCGCTGCCGCGGCGGGATCGGCGGCGTCGTTGGCAAGAACGATGGCCGGGTCGCCGAGGATGGCGGCGGCGTTCGCGAGATTGGTCGGATCACGGCCGGTGACGATGACCCGTGCGCCCTCGGCGACGAAGGCCTGGGCGGCGGCGAGGCCGATGCCGGTCGTTCCGCCGGTGACGAGGACGGTCTTGCTGCTGAAGCGTTTCATGGTCTTCTCCTGCAATGCGGTGGGATCACCGTGGAGACATCCTAGGCCGGCGGTGCCGGCAATCCATGGCATGATTCCGACGAACTCGTTCGAAGGAATCGAACATGTTGACTGGCGATGAACTGGCCCTGCTGGAGGCGATCCGCAGCTCGGGCAGCCTGTCCCGCGCGGCGGCCCGGCTCGGCAAGGCGCCGTCGACGGTGTCGCACGCTGCGCGCCAGCTGGAAGCCCGCTACGACGCGCTGCTGTTCGACCGGCGCCGCTATCGCCTGCAGCTGACGCCGGCCGGCGAACACCTCGCCGTCGAGGCGGCGCGGCTGCTGGCCGACGTGAACCGCCTGACCCGTCGGGTCCGCCAGATCGCCGGCGGCTGGGAAGACCAGCTGCACATCGTCACCGACGACCTGCTGGAGTTCGAGACGCTGGTGCCGGTGATCCGCGCGTTCGATGCACAGAGTTCAGGCGTGCGGCTGCGGATCACCCACGAGGTTCTCGGCGGCACCTGGGACGCGTTGCGCGACGGTCGCGCGGACCTCGTGATCGGCGCGACCAACGAGCCGCCGGTGATCCCCGAGCTGCGCTGGTTCGAGCTCGGCGTGCTGGAGTGGGTGTTCGCGGTGTCGCCCCGGCATCCGCTGGCGAAGGCGCGGCAGCCGCTCGAGCGCGCCGACATCGCCGCGCACCGCGCGATCGTCGTCGCCGACACCACCCGTCGCAACGACGCCCGCGGCTACGGTGTCGTCGGCGGACAGGTGACGCTTGCCGTTCCTGGAATCCGCGCGAAGATCCGGGCACAGGTCGACGGGCTCGGCGTGGGTTGGCTGCCGCGCGAGCGGGTCCGATCGCTCATCGCGCGGGGCGAGCTGGTCGCGCTGGCGACCGCCGATCCGCGCGAACCGAACACGCTGTACGTCGCCTGGCGCGGGGCGCATGAGGGACGCGGTCTCCGCTGGTGGCTCGAGCGCCTGCGCGAGGCGCGGCTGGCGCGGCGGCTGGTTCATGGCATCGACGCGTACGCCTGAGTCACCGCTCCCGGCGGCATCGGAGGAAGCATGACGATCGCCACGGCGGTGTCCTGGAAGCATCTGCCGGCGCCGGAGCGGCGGGTGCCGCTCGGCTACGAGGAGCGCTTCGATCCCCGCATCGACGCGGCGAACTCGGAGCGGCTGCGTCGCGGCCTCGTTCCCGAGGCGATGGAGGACAAGTGGTTCATCTATTTCGACGCGGGCTGGCTGCGCTTCCACCGCAGCTGGACCGGCTACTTCATCTTCGCGCTACGGCTCGAGGCCGACGGCGAGGGCATGCGGGTGATGGAGTCCTGGGTGAGCCGGGATCCGGAGCAATACCGTTCGACCGACCTGGATCGGGATCGGTTGGAGCTGCGCAATCTCGTCCTGATGCTGTCGCGGAGGTAGGAGCGGCGCAAGCCGCGATTTCCGACAGGCGTCAGGCCCGTGTGCGCGGCGTCACGGTCGCCGGTAGCGGCTGACCCACGCTTTGCCGATTCGGCGATCCAGCGCCGTCTTCAGCGCGGTCGCGTCGGCGAGGAACACGAGGTCGCCGGCGATCCCGATCGCTCTCGCCTGTTCGGAAGCGACGGCATCGACCAACTGCTCGACGACCGCCGGATCACCTTGGCAGAGCATCGCGAGTGCGGCGAGCGAGATGTCCTCGAACTCGCGCAGCGCCGTCTGGTGAAGGTCCTCGATCCCATCGCGCCCGGCCTCTGCCGCGATGGCGGTCGGATGGTGATCGCCGGCCGCGAGGACGCGCTCGCCGAACCAGCTGCCAGCGAGTGCGCCGAAGTCGTGATGCACGGCGTCGGCGCGACAGATCAGCAGGGCGAGCGCGCGGGCATGCAGGCCGCGAAGAAATCCACCGCGCTTCGGGCTCTCGTTGAAGCGCTGCGCCGAGAGGTACTGGCGGCGATCGAGGTTGGCGATGAGGTAGCACTCGGACATGGCGGGGATCGTAGCGGCGCTCGCTGCGGGAGGGACGCAGGCTCTCGCCGGGACCGTGATCGGACGTGTCCTGGTCGGGGCTTGCGGCGATTCCGCCGGAGCATCGCGGCGGGCGACGATCCCGCAAGAGCATCGCGGCTGATGCTGCTCCTACCGGAGGCGCTCGCGGGTCGTTTCCAGGGTCATCGACTCGCCGTCGAACCGGCAGCGCTCGTCGCTCGCGCGGATGCGCAGTTCATGGTTGACGCTGGCGTCCGGATACTTCTGCAGCGTGAGGACCAGTTCGTCGCGATCGTCGTGCGCCTCGACCAGGTGCCAGAGGCCATCGGCGAGATCGAGGAGATAGGTCTGGTCGGCCTCGCGCAGCACGCGCGGAGCGTCGATCCAGTGCGACATGCGCATCTCGGATTGAAACGTCTGGAGACGAAGGCGGTCGTTGCAGTACAGGCTCATCGGTCGATCGTCCGCCGCGCGATTGGCTCGCCGCGAACTGTAGGGCGCGCTTCGCGCGCCGTCACGACGTGCATCCCTCCGCGGCGGACCCCGCGGCGGTGGAAAGGTGCGCCCCCTCACCCCGGCCCTCTCCCCGCTTTGCGGGGAGAGAGGGGCTCAGTGCACCGCGATCGACTTCGGCTTGAAGCAGGCGCCCGGGTCGAAGGCGAACTGCGGCGGGATGTCGATCAGTTCGGTTTCGCCGGCGGAGTCCCACACCCGCGTGTCGGACCATGGCGTGTTCATGACGTAGTGGAAGCTGCCGCCGACCGCGCCCTGGTAGCTCTCGACGCCGACATAGGCCGCGCTGGTCTCCGCGCTGGAGTGATAGAGCACGCTGCCGTAGGCGATCTTGCCGTAGTCCATGGTGAGCGGGCGATCGGACAGGTCGCTGCAGAATGCCTGGCGGCCGTTGATGTACAGGATCACCCGATCCTTGCGGGTGAACACGTCGTAGTGGGTCAGCGGCGCCTGCTGGTCGAAAGGCTCGAACATCGGCGTGGTCGGATGGCGGCCGGCGTCGAGACGCCAGAAGATGCCGCCGGTGGCGTCGGTGTCGAAGTCGTCCATGCCGTCGGGCTTGAGGCTGATCACGCCGTTGTCGAGGCCGGCCGGATTGATGAAGGCATGCAACTGCGAGTGGGGCTCGTCGAGCCAGTTGGGTCCGGTATTGGGCGGCTTGCCCCAGTTCCAGTAGCTGCCGATCTGGATCAGGTTCAGGCATTCCTTGCCGTGGTACGGGGTGCGCGGCTCGCCCAGCATCGGCGCGGTCGGATTGCGGCCGTCGGGGTCGTAGAAGAACGGCTGGCCGACGGGGCGGCCGCGCGGGATGCCGGTCGCCGGATCGGCGAGCTCGGTGCGGGTCGCGCCGCCGCAGATCATCCAGTGCCAGTAGCGGCGCTGGGTCGCGCCGGAATCGACGCGGAAGAACGAGTGCACGTACTTGCCCGTGTCGAGCTGCTCCGGCTGAGTCCGGGTCGACGCGAAATAGACGCCACCCAGCACGTCCTGGCCCCAGTCGCCGAAGGTGACGTAGAGCCGGCCGTGGCGGCGCCAGATCTGCATGCCCTTGGGGTTGTTGCCGCCTTCCCAAGCACCCATCGCGTTCAAGGCCGGCTGCACCGCGATGCCCCAGAAATACCAGTCGCCGAACTGCCCACCACTGACGAGACCCGCGCCCTCGCTGCGGGTCTCGGTATGCAGCGTCGTCATCGTCGCGTCGGTGCCGAAGTCGTCCCAGTGCGAGTTGGGACCGATGTCGAAGATCGGCGCATTCGCGGCCTCGTCGGCGGCCGGGCGCACCACCGCGAGGGCGCTGCGGGCGATGACCGCCGGATCGGCCGGGATCCGCGCGTCGCTCGGCGGCGTCGGTTGGCCGATCAACTCGAACGGCATCTCGTGGGCGGCATCGACGTGCTTGTAGTCGAGCAGCGCGCTGCCCTGGCCGTTCAGGAGCTCGTTGCCGTAGAGACTGCGGATCGTGTCGATCCCGCGGAAGTTGAAGTGGTCGGCGCCGGCACTCGCGAGCGGCACCGTCGACAGCGGGAGGGTGGCATCGTCGTGGGCCATCACGCCGGGAAATGGGCAGGGCGAGGCGAGGGCCTCGACCACCACGGTGTAGTTGCCGTCGGCGACGAGGCCGGGCACCTCGATCGCCTGCAGCAGCTCGCGATGGGTCACCGCGCTGACCAGCGGCGAGCCCGACTGCAGGGCATCGATGTTGCGCACGTAGCGCTGGCGGAAGCCGGCGCAGGCGACGACCGCGCCGCGCGGCTGGGTGCCGGCGAAGCTGACCTTGGAGGGGTCGTACAGGTAGGCGCGGTAGTCGGCGGCGCCTTTCACCGCCGGGACGTAGATGATCAGAGCGTCGCGCCGGTTCAGGATCGTGATCGACGGGATGCTGGGCAGCGGCGTGGCGCTCAGCGCCGCCGGCAGTGTTCCCCATTCGGTCGGGATCGCATGGCGCGGCTGGTGATGCAGGGTGTCGGCGATCAGCGACAGGCCGTTGAACGCGACCGTCGAGGGCGGGCCGAGTTCGGCCGGCGTCGTGCCCGGCATCGCGTCCGCCGGGACCTCGAAGTTGTCGCAGAACATCGTGTTCGCCGTGCCGCAGCCGGCCGACGAGGCGGTCGCTTTCGCATGCGCTGCATCGTCCCGCGCGTTCGCGATCGGCGCGAGCAGCAGGGCGACGGCCGAGGCGAGGCCGGCCGAGCGGAGGAACCGGGACGCGTGCGGTGACATGGGAAGCCTTGCGGTGCGGGACGGCGGCATCCTAGTCGGGGCGGGTTCCCGGGGTTTTCGATTGCGTCGCAGTTGTCGGTCAGGTGGATGGGGGCGCTGGTCTCGCGGTCTGGCGACCGATGTCGCCCAATTCCGGCGCGTTTCGCGCTGGCGCGCAGTGCGCGCCCTCCGGGGTGCCGAATCGACTCGGCGTGGCGCGCTCGGTCGATAGCGGGCCCTGGCAGGGACCGGACCCGCGCGTTGCTAGGGGCTGAAGACCAGTACGCGAAAGCTGTCGGGTGTCGCGGTCGGGCGCGCGCCCGGCACGGCTGGCGGATCGAACGCCGCGGACGACAGGAACAGGCGATGGCTTGCCGGGTCGAGGACGATCGTGCGCGCGCTCGTGCGGGTCGGTACGCTGCCCAGAATCTCGTAGTCGTCGGGCGACTGCTGCTGGATCACGGTCAGCGTGCCGTCCTGGCCGTTGGAGCTGACGACGCGGCCGAGCGCGGGATCGAACACCACGCCGTCCGGGCCCGGGCCGATCGGCAGCGTCGCGACATGCCGGCCGTCGACGGCATCGGTGACCAGCAGGTGGCCGTTCTGGCAGGTCGAGAACAGCCGGTCGTGCGCGCGGTCGAGCGCGAGGCCGGTCGGCTCCACGCAGCCGGGCAGCGTCCAGGTCCTCGCGACCTTCGTGGCGCGCGTGTCGAGCGTGACGAGTTCGGCGCGATCCTCGATGTTGACGAACACCCGGCCGGCACCGTCGGCGACCGCGAATTCCGGCTTGCCGGACAACGGCAGGGTGGCGACCTCCTCGTTCGTCGCGGGATCGATCACGCTGGCGTCGTGGCTCTTGCCGTTGAAGACGAACACGCGGTCGCTTGCCGCGTCGTAGAGGATGGCGTCGGGGTTCCGGCCGGCCAGCGCGATCGTCTTCTCGATCTTCAGCGACGCGAGATCGAACACGAGAACGGTGTCGGCGCGGCCGTTGCTGGCATAGCCGCGGCCGTGCTTCGGCGCGAGCGCGACCCCGTGCACGCCGCTGGTCGGCGCGACCTGTCCCAGCAGCCTGCCAGTCGCGAGGTCGAGCACGTCGACATGGTCACCGCGGGTGACGAACAGGCGCTTGCCCTCCGAGTCGACCGCGAGATAGTCCCAGCCGCCGGCGCCTCCCGGGGCCCACTGTGCGGTGATCCTGTAGGGCGCCGTCGCCAGCAGGGTCTTGGTGTCGGCGGTCGGGCTGGCGAGGGCGAGGGGCAGGAGCAGCAGGGCGGATCGGTTCATGGCGTCCGGCTCGCGAGGAGATGGGGCAGGATAGCCAATGCCGTCGCCGGGGACGGGTGAGCGAATCTCAGGGCGGTTGGAGGTCGCGGCTTGCGTTGCTCGGGTGTCGCGGCTTGCGCCGCTCCCGCGGTGGCCCTATTGGACGAAGTCGGCGAGCAGCTTCTTCCACCGCTGCTGTGATCCCGGATGCACGTACATCATGTGGCCCGCTTCGAACATCTCGAGCTGGACGTTCTTCCGGAGCGACGGATCGATGTCGAGATGATCGATCGCGTAGCGGGTGGCGCTGTAGGGCACCGCGAGGTCGAAGTAGCCGGCGAACACCAGCACCTTCATGTTCGGGTTCTGGGTCATCACCTGCGACAGGTCGACGACCGTGTTCGGGGACGGCGACTTCTGGTTGCCCGGCAGGTCGGGCTGCGCGTGGCGCTGGTCCCAGTCGCGGTTGAATCCGCCGGACATCACGTAGCTGCGGTCGGTGTCGACCTTGAGCTCGCCACGCACGTAGTCGTTGAAGGTCGCGACGATCGCCGGGCCCACCGAGGCGCCGTAGGGGTCGTAGCCGAACTGCTCGGCGAGCGGGTTCAGCGTGCCGCCGAGGAAACGGCCGTCGATGCGGCCGGTGG
The DNA here is from genome assembly GCA_044221335.1 of Ahniellaceae bacterium. Taxonomy (GTDB): domain Bacteria; phylum Pseudomonadota; class Gammaproteobacteria; order Xanthomonadales; family Ahniellaceae; genus JBGAPI01. Next base: position 35,618 of record JBGAPI010000038.1, on the reverse strand, counting down.
TGAGACCGCGGTCGCGCAGCAGTTCCTGGGCGAAACGCGACTCGCTCATCCGGAGGTCGGACTTGTCCCAGTAGTCGGCGGAGATCCCGGTGTAGCGCGCGAGGCCGGCGATCACCGACTTCCGTTCCTCCGCGCCTAGGGCTGCGCCGCGCAGCAGCGCCGGCGCGTACTGGTCGAGGGTGAACTTCTCGACTTCGCTCAGGAACGGCTTCAGCTCCGCGGGGCGATTCGGCAGCGCCTGGTGGAACCAGGCGACCGCGGCGTAGCTCGGCAGGAAGGTGAACTGCGAGGGATCGAGGCGCAGGCCCGGGCGGTTGATCTGGTAGTCGAGATAGGGCGAGACCAGCACCACGCCGTTCAGCGCCACGTTGTGCCGGGTGAAGAGGTGGTAGCTGACGCCGGCGGTACGCATGCCGCCGTAGCTCTCGCCGAGGATGTACTTCGGGCTGGACCAGCGGTTGTACTGGTTGAGATAGCGGAGGATGAAGTTCGACACCGACTCGATGTCCTGGTCGACGCCCCAGAAATCCTTGCCCTCCGCCTTGCCGATGGGACGGGAGAATCCCGTTCCGACCGGATCGATCATCACCAGGTCGGCGCTTTCCAGCACCGTGAACTCGTTGTCGACGGTGCGGAACGGGCCGCGGGTGTTGTGCGCGAGGTCGGCGAGCACGGTGCGCTTCGGTCCGAGGATGCCCATGTGCAGCCACGCGGAGGCCGAGCCCGGGCCGCCGTTGTAGGCGAACATCAGCGGCCGCGTGCGCGGATCGCCGCCGTCCCTCGTGTACGCAGTGAAGCCGAACAGGGCGATCGGCTCGTCCTTCTCGTTCTTCATCTGCAACGTGCCGACGGTGGCGGTGTAGGCCAGCGACCTGCCGTTGATCGTGATCTGGTGGTGCGAGGTCCAGACCTTGCCGTCGGGAATCTTGTCCTCGCCCTTGCCCTCGCCCTTGCCGCCGCGGGCGGACGCCTCGGGCTTGTCGCCGGACTCGGCCTTCGCGGCCTCGTCCTTGCGGGCGGCCTTGGCGTCGGCCTTCTCCTGCGCGACGACGGGCAGCGCTGCAATCAGTGCGAATGCGGCAGTGAAGAGCAGCGAGGGCTTCATCGGCGGACTCCTGTGGGGACGGGCGATGCTAGGTTTCGGGGGCAGGGCGACACCGTGCCGGAAGGCACAGGGCGTGTCGAGAATCGTCAAGCCCGATTAAAGATTTCGTCATTGCTGGCGAAGCGAAGCAGCCTGGCGCCGCAGCTCGGTCGCGCCGAGTGCAGCGGCGCGAGCGCCGCTCTACGATCGCCGGGTCGCCAACGGAGTCGCACCGATGCGCATCACCTCCTCCGCTCGCCTCCTCGTCCCCCTCGTCGCGCTGGTACTGCTCACGGCCTGTTCGAAATGCGGCGGACCGATCCGCGACGAGGGCGTCCAGCGCACGCCGAAGGCGACCGCGAAGGATGAGCCTCCGGTGTTCCGCATCACACCGGTGCGTCCGGTCGCCGAGCTGATCGCCGAGGCCAGGCAGCTGAGCCCGCCCGTGGAGAACGGCACCTTCAAGGACACCGACCTCGTCGAGCTGGTGAAGGTCGAGCCCGGCATCCATCTCGATATCCGCTACGCCGGCGCCCGCAATTTCCTGGCGACTCCGCTGTACGCCCAGCCGCGCGCCTTCCTGCAGCGCCCCGCTGCGGAAGCGGTCGCCCGGGTGCACCGTGCGCTGGCGGCGCAGGGCTATGGTCTGCTCATCCACGACGCCTACCGGCCCTGGTACATCACCAAGGTGTTCTGGGAGGCGACGCCGGTGAACCAGCACCAGTTCGTCGCCGACCCCGCGACCGGCTCGCGCCACAACCGCGGCTGCGCCGTCGATCTCACGCTGTTCGACCTGGCGACCGGCGCCGCGGCCGACATGCCGAGCCTGTACGACGAGATGAGCGAACGTGCCTATCCGTCCTATGCCGGCGGCACCCCGGAACAGCGCGCCCGCCGCGAGATCCTGCGCCATGCGATGGAGGCCGAAGGATTCACGGTCTACGAGTACGAGTGGTGGCATTTCGACTTCGCCGACTGGAAGTCCTACCGGATCGGCAACAAGCGCTTCGAGGACATGTGATCTCATTGTGGGAGCGGCGCAAGCCGCGAGGTCGCAGGGGCGCAAGCCCCGACCGCAACGGTGATCCGGAGCGCCGTTGCGGTCGGGGCTCTCGCCACTCCCGCAACAGCCGCGCCGCGTCAGTGGGGATCAAGGACTCGGATCGCGGTCACCGGATGCACCTCCCACCCGGTCCGCCGCCACACCTCCCCGCCAGGACCGCCGCAGCCGAGTCTGCGGGTGTTGGCGGTCTCGTTGCAGTGGTCTTCGTCGTAGAACATCCAGCCCTCGACCTCGACCCAGTGCCCGACCAGGTCGCGCTTCAGCGCTGCCGTCGACCAGTCGAGGCCGCGGGCGGCGGCCAGCGCACGGGTGCGTGGAGTGACCTCGACGATCACCCGCTCGGTGCCGTCGCGCGCCGGATCGGTGTCGATGTAGAGGTCGATGTGGGTGTCGCGGATCGCGACGTCGGTGACCCGGCAGTTGCCCGACTCGACGCCGCCTTGCCAGACGTGGCGCACGTAGCCGCGGACGCGTGCGCCCTGCTCGATGCGGAAGCGCGTGCGGTCGTCCGCGCTCGGCTTCAGCATCGCGGCGAGAGTGATCGCGGGGACGACCTCGTCGGCGCGCGGCGATCGTACGCGGGACTTGGAGCGATTGATCCGCTGCTGCTGCTCGGAGTCTCCGGCGCAACCCACCGCGGGACAGTCGGCTACCAGGAAGTGCATGCGCAGATCCTCGGGCAGGTCGCGGATCAGCACGTCTTCGTCGGCGAGCGGAGCGCCTGGCGGACAGGCGCCGGCGGCCGGGGGTTCGACTTCGTCGGCGCGAGCGGCTGGCAGGGTGATGGCGGCGATCGCGATGCAGCCGAGTAGGGCGGGGCGAATCGGGGTCCACTGGAGGAGCTTGGCCATCGCGACAGGCTAGCAGCCGCTGGTCGGCGTGGCGCGGACCCGATGCCTGGGTGGGAGTGGCGCGGTCGGGGCTTGCGCCTCTCCCACATCGCGGCTTGCGCCGCTCCCGCAGCCGCTCGCGATGAATACGATTTCGTCGGCGCGCGGCGACCGCGAAATCACCGCACCATCGCGGCCTCGAAGACGGAGACATCGACATGGGAACCTGGCTCGTCACCGGCGCCAACCGCGGCCTCGGTCGCGCACTCGCCCGCGCACTGGCAAGACGCGGTCGACGAGTGATCGCGACGGCGCGCGATGCGTCGGCGCTGGCGCCGCTCGCCGCCGAGTTCGAGGCGGGCGTGATCCGTCCGCTAATCCTCGATCTCGCGGATGCGGAGTCGATCCGGCCGGGCCTCGCCGCGGCGCTCGCCGGCGTCGACGATCTCGAAGGCGTGATCAACAACGCCGCGACCGGCAGCTACCGGCCCTTCCTCGATCACGCCGAGGACGAGCTGCTCGCGCTGCTGCAGGTCAATGTCGGGGCAGTGCTCCAGGTCTGCCACGCCGTGCTGCCGGCGCTGCTCGCGCGAGGCGGCGGACGCATCCTCAACATCGCCTCCGATCTGGCGGCGCGGCCTCTCGCGAACATGGCGCCCTACGTCGCCAGCAAGTTCGCACTGCGCGGCCTCTCGCTGTCGCTGCTGCGCGAGTTCAAGGATCGCGGCGTGCACGTCAGCCTGGTGAATCCCGGCATCATCGACACGGGCTTCGACGGCCACGTCGAGGGCTCGCGCGCGGGCCCCGGTGCACTCGATCCCGCCGCGCTCGCCGAGCTGATCGTGGGGCTGACCGAGCTGCCCGCGACGATGCTGGTCGACGAGATCACGCTGCATCCGGTCGGGCAAGAACTGTAGGGGCGGGTGAGACGCGATGTCCGGGGGGCGTGTGGCGCGAGTGTGAAGGTTTGCCGGTCGCGACTTGCGCCGCTCCTGCATCGCGGCCTGTGTCGCTCCTGCAGGGGTTGCTATTTGATGAGCTGATTCAGGTCGAAGATCGGCAGCAGGATCGCCAGCACGATGAACAGCACGAGTGCGCCGACCAGCAGGATCACCATCGGCCCGAGGACCGCGGTGCCGGCGGCGATCAGGGTTTCGGCCTCGCGGGTCTGGTGACGGGCGGCCTGTTCGAGCATCTCGTCCAGCCGCCCGCTCTTCTCGCCGGAGCCGATCAGTCGCACCGCGACCGGCGGCAGTTCACCCGACTCGCCGAGAGCCCGGGCGAGCGCACCGCCCTCGCGCACGCGGCCGACGGCACGCTCGAAGGCCTGTCGGAGAGGGAGACGGTTGACCGTCTGCGCGGCGAGCTTCAGTCCCTCCAGCAGCGGCACGCCGCTCTGGGTCAGCGTCGCCAGCGTGCGGGTGGCGCGCGCGGTCTCGGTAGCGCGGATCACCCGGCCGAGCAGCGGTACCCGCAGCAGGAAACGGTCGACCGCCGCGCGGAATTCCTCGCGCCGGAGTGCCGCGCCGAAGCCGAAGGCGCCGGCCACCGCGACCAGCGCGGCGACGAGGCCCCAGGCGGCGACGAAATCGGCGATGAAGATCAGCATCCGGGTCGGCAGCGGGAGCGTGCGCCCGAGATTGTTGAACACGGTGACGACCTGCGGCACCACGTAGATCAGGAGGCCGGTCGCGACCGAGATCGCGACCGCGGTCAGCAGTACCGGATAAGCCAGTGCCATCCAGATCTGCCGCGACAGTGCCTCGCGGTTCTCGGTGTAGTCGGCGAGCTTCAGCAGGGCGTCGCCGAGCTTTCCGGAGGACTCGCCGGCGGCGACCGAGGCGCGGAACATCGACGGGAAGCTCGACTCGAACTCGCCGAGCGCGGCGGCCAGCGTCTGGCCTTCCATCACCCGGGCGCGGAGCTGGGTGACCATCGAGCGCATCTTGCCTTCGTCGCTGGCCTCGGCGAGCGCCTGCAGCGACTCGTCCATCGGCAATCCGGCGGCGACCAGCGTGGCGAGCTGGCGCGAGAACATCGCGAGCTGGGCCAGAGAGAGGCCGCCGCGCCGCGCGAACGCCGTCGGGGACTTCGCCGCGGTCGCGTTCTTCTCGGTCACCGCCTCCACTTCGAGCGGCGTGAGTCCGCGCTCGCGCAGCACGCTGCGCGCGGCGCGCACGGTGTCGGCCTGCAGCACCCCGCGGGTGGTCTTGCCGTCGGCCGTCAGGGCCTGGAATTCGAATGCGGCCAAGGCGCGCCGGTCCCGGAGAAAACGCGATTGTGCATCAGACCGCGGGCGGGCGTGGCGGGTTCCGGCTCGAGCGGCCCGGAAATGAAACGGCCCGGCAGGTCATGGACGCTGCCGGGCCGGGAGATGGCGGTGCCTCAGGAATGTGGTCGTGCCCTGGGGAGGGGTGGCGAGGATTCCGAGTTCGGGCGACCGCCGGGAACGTTATTTCTTCTTGCTGTCGACGCGCTCGAGCACGAACTTGTTGACGCCGACACCGATGTCGATGCCTTCGCCCGCGCCGGACAGCGCCAGCGAGACCGTGCCCTTGGTCAGCACCTGCACGCCGGCCGACTTCACCGCGCCGACGTGGGCGTCGGCACCACCGTACTCGCCGAGGGTCTCGTCGATGTTGTGGACGTCGGTGAAGCTGCCCTTGCCGTTGTCGATGTGGTACTTGCCGACGGCCAGGCCGGCGCCCTTGATGCTGATCTTCACCGGGATCGAGCGACCGTTCTCGCAGGTGACGGTGCCGGAGCCTTCGGCGTGCTGGAAGACGGCCGACCAGCCGGTCAGCGAGAACCTCAGGTTGCAGTCCAGCGTGGCGGCGCCGGCGGCGCGAGCGCCCGGGGACAGCGTCAGTGCGGCGAGCGCGAGCGCGGCGGCCAGAGTGGATCGGGTCATCGTGTTCATGCAGGTCTTCTCCGTTGGGTGACGCGGCGACAAGGGTTGTCCGCGGGCGCTGAATCTAGACCCAATCGCGACGGAGCGGTTCAGCTTCGATTTGGATTTCGATTAGCTTCCCGTCACGTTGCGAAGTCCGCGATGACGGATCGCGCCGCTGTAGTTGGCGAGCTTGCCCTGCTGCGCGCTGCCGTTGACGTAGTTCGCCGACCAGAAGCCGATCACCGGCAGGCCGGTGTAGACGTCGCCGTCGAGCGAGGTCATCTGGTGAGTCCCGGCCGGCTGGCTGATGCCGGTCGGGAATGCGATGCGGAAGTGGCCCCGATCGAGCGCCAGGTTCTGGGCGCGCGGTTCGTAGTCGACGCCGTTCGTGCTGCCGAAGATCGCGCTCGGGCCACCGGCGCTGACGCCCTGCTGGTTGAAGCTGAGCAGATTGGTGCCGCCGCACTGGTTGTTCTGGTACCGGCAGTACCCCGGCAACGGCGGCGGCACGCCGCCGACCGACGGGGAGGTGCAGATGCGGTCGGTATAGGTGTTCTGATCGTCGCCGCCGGGTCCCTGCAGCGGGAGCTCCTCGCGGTCCCAGTAGCTCGGAAGGATGAAGTCGCAGCCGCGCGGTTCGAAACTGATCGAATTGCCGAACGGCGCCAGCGCGGGGGCGCCGTTCGGCCGGTCCGCGTAGTAGCGCTTGGTCGGGTAGGTCAGGATCCACTCGGACGCCGCGGCGATGCCGGCTTCGGTGTCGAACTCGTTGTAGATCGCGTCGACCATCAGCGCCGCGCTGATCGCGTCGGCCGTGCCGGCGGTCCAACTGGAGCGCAACGCGCTGCCGTCCGCGAGGGTGACGACCGAATCGACGGTGCCGCCGCCGTGGTTGGCGTCGGCCAGGGTCGGGCGACCGGAGCCGGGCGCGAAGTGGAGGCCGCCGGGGGCAGCCGTTCCGCCGTAGAAGCCGGCCAGCGCCTCGGCGTCGTAGGTGTGCAGGGTGCCGTTTCCGACATTGATCACGGTCGCGCTGCCGTACAGGCCGCCGCTCGGCAGTCCGATGTCGAGCTGGCGGTTGCCGCTGGCGCCGCCCCAGGCGCCGCTGCTGTTGTCCCAGTTGGCGAGGATGCTGTTGCATCCGGTCGGAACGCCGCTGTTCGGCCAGTGGCTGGCACTCGCGTGGCTGGCCTCCTCCAGGACCTGGGTCGGCGCACTGCCGGCCGTCAGCGTGCCCATCTCGATCACTTCGAGGAAGCCCTCGCGGGCGCGGGCGAGGTTGCTCGGGCCGCCGTCCGAGTTGGGGCCCGAATACTGGAAGTTGCGGAACGGGACGTAGCGGGTGCCATCGGGCAGCTGCGGCAGGGAGGTGTTGCCCCGGATGTCCGGCACCGTGCAGCTGCTGTCCCGGGTCAGCAGCGCCGGCGAGCTGTTGCCGTCGATCGCCACCAGGGCGCCGGTCCAGATGTCGTAGGGCGAGAGGTAGATGCTGAATTCCAATGTCGTCCGCGAGTTGTAGCCCTCGAGGAAGCGCATCACGACCGCCTTGCCCTGCGGTGTCGTGTTGACCACCGTCAGGTAGGTGTCGTTGAAGTGGTTGACGGTGTAGTAGGGGTAGAGGAGCACCTGGCCGAGGCCGAGCGGATTGAGGCTGACCGCAGGCGCCGCGTGGGCGCTGCCGATGCCGGCGCAGGCGAGTGCCAGTGCGATGCAGTGGGCGAGTGAGGGGCGATCTTTCACGACGTCGTCCTTTTTCGTGGATCCGAGAAGTCCGCGGTCTGTCCGCGGGGAGAAGCGCAGCACGCCGCCGGCCCGCGCGCGCAAGCGGGCACGCGGCCGGCGGCGGCGCGCTGACGACAACGATACGAAATCGATTCGTAATCCAATCGTTAAGCGAAGCCCCACTGGACACGGAACCCCAGCCAGGGGAAGGCCGCGCAGCGGCCCTCCCCGCGCTAAACAATTCTTCAAGGACAATACCTGCGTAGGCAATTATATTGTCGGACATAATGGCCGAGACAGAAAACACCTCCTTCTTCATGCTGGTCGGCGACGTCACCCGCCTGCTGCGCACCCGGTTCGACCGGCGTGTCGCCCACCTCGGGCTGACCCGTGCGCAGTGGCGTGCGCTGAAACGGCTGTCGCGCGACGAGGGTTCCACCCAGGCGGCGCTGTCCGAGTTCCTGGAAATGGACCCGATCGCGGTCGGCCGGGTGATCGACCGGCTGCAGGACAGCGGCTATGTGGAACGCCGGCCCGACCCGCGCGACCGCCGCTGCTGGCGCCTCTACCTCACCGCCAAGGCCCACGGCGTCGTCGACGAGCTCGACGAGATCGCCGGCGAGCTGCGCCGCGACGTGCTGCGAGGGGTCAAGACCGCCGACCTGAAGATCGCGCAGGCGCTGATGCTGAAGGTCAAGGACAACCTCCATGCGCTGGCCGACGCCGGCGCGAAGGATGAAGCGTCATGAGCGAAGAGAATCCCCGCAACGGCCGCTGGAAATGGCTGTGGTGGTTCGGACCGGCGGTGGTGCTGGCCGGCGGCGCCTGGCTGTACCTGGGCTCGGGCAAGAGCGTCAGCACCGATGATGCCTACGTGCACGCCGACCACGTGACGATCGCGTCGCAGGTCGCCGGCCGGGTCGTCGAGGTCGCGGTGCGCGAGAACCAGGTCGTGCACCAGGGCGACCTCTTGTTCCGGATCGATCCGGAACCGCTGAAGATCGCGGTCACCCGCGCCGAGGCCCAGCTCGCCGCCACCCACGACATGCTGGTGGCCTCGGGCGACCAGTACCACTCCGCCGCCGCCGACGTGCGCTCGGCCGACGCTTCGGCACGCAACGCCGAGCTGACGCTGACGCGGATGAAGGAGATGCGCGAGCGCGGCCTGGTCGCGCAGAAGGCGGTCGACGACGCGCAGATGGACGTGCAGACCACGCGCTCCAAGCGCGAAAGCAACCAGGCGCTGCTGGCGAAGGCGCGGAACGTCCTGGGCGGCACGCTCGACAAGTCGATCGAGGAACTCGCCCCCTACAGAATGATGCAGGCCGAACTCGCGAAGGCGAAGCTCGACCTCGCGAATGCCGAAGTTCGAGCGCCGATGGACGGCGTGGTCGGCAAGCTCGACCTGCAGCCCGGCGCCTACCTCGGCATCGGCCAGGCCGCGCTGCCTCTGGTGTCGAACACGAGCCTCTGGGTCGACGCCAACTTCAAGGAGACCGACCTCACCCGCGTGACCGTCGGCCAGACCGCCGAGATCGAAGTCGATACCTACCCGGGCCGCCGCTTCAAGGCGCACGTCGCCTCGATCTCGCCGGCCTCGGGCGCCGAGTACTCGGTGCTGCCGGCGCAGAACGCCACCGGCAACTGGGTGAAGGTCGTGCAGCGTATCCCGGTGCGGCTCGTGTTCGAGCATGAGGACGGCGCGCCGACCCTGCGCGCCGGCATGAGCGCGACCGTCGCGATCAAGCTCGAGGGCGGCGAGCGCGCCGGTGCGGAGACCAAGACCGCCGCGCGGTGAGTCGACCATGGGTGCCGCCACGACCACGAACCGCGGCCTGCTGATCGTCTCGATCATGCTGGCCACGCTGATGCAGGTGATCGACACGACGATCGCCAATGTGGCACTTCCCCACATGGCCGGCTCGCTGTCGGCCACCCAGGACCAGATCGCCTGGGTGCTGACCTCCTACATCGTCGCCGCAGCGGTGGCGACGCCGACCACCGGCTGGTTCGCCGCTCGGCTGGGGCGTCGCCGCCTGCTGCTGATCGCGATCGCCGGTTTCACCGTCGCCTCGCTGCTCTGCGGCGTCGCCGCGTCGATCGGCCAGATCGTCGCGTTCCGCATCCTGCAGGGCGTGTTCGGCGCGGCACTGGTGCCGATCTCGCAGTCCGCGCTGCTCGATGCCTTCCCGCGCGAACGCCATGGCGCCGCGATGGCGCTGTGGGGCATGGGCGTGATGGTCGGACCGATCCTGGGTCCGCCGCTCGGCGGCTGGCTGACCGACAGCTACTCCTGGCATTGGGTGTTCCTGATCAACCTGCCGATCGGCGTGCTGGCCCTGCTCGGAGTGATGGCGAGCATGGGACGCGACGAGGTCCAGCAGGCGCGATTCGACTTCCGCGGCTTCGCCTTCCTCGCGATCGGTATCGGTGCGCTGCAGCTGATGCTCGACCGCGGCGAACAGCTCGACTGGTTCGCGTCGAACGAGATCCGGCTGGAGGCGACGCTGGCGGCGCTCGGCCTTTATCTCTACGTGGCGCACTGGCTCAACAGTCCGCGCGCCTTCCTCGACCTCGGCCTGCTCGCCGACCGCAACTTCCTCGCCGGCGTATCCTTCATCTTCGTCATCGGCGTGGTGCTGTTCGCGACGATGGCACTGCTGCCGGGGTATCTCCAGGGCCTGATGGGCTACCCGGTGGTCGCCACCGGGCTACTGCTGATGCCGCGCGGCATCGGCACGCTGGTGTCGATGATGGCGGTCGGGCGGCTGATGGCGCGCGGCGTCGACTCGCGCCTGCTGGTGCTCGCCGGCCTGCTGCTGACGGCCGGCTCGCTGTGGCAGATGTCGCACTTCTCCTCCGACATGCCGGCCGGGCCGGTGGTGTGGGCCGGCGTGATCCAGGGCCTCGGTCTCGGCCTCGTGTTCGTGCCGGTGTCGACGCTGGCTTACTCGACGCTGCCGCCGGCGCGCCGCACCGAGGCCGCGGGACTCTTCAGTCTCGCGCGCAACATCGGTTCGTCGATCGGCATCGCGCTGGTGTTCGCCCTGCTGGCACGCTGGACCCAGATCAACCACGCCGAGCTCGCCACGCGGCTGACGCCGTTCGGAGGCACGCTCGGTGCGCGCGTCCTGTCCGGTGATTCCGCCGCCATCGCCGCACTCAATGCCGAAGTCACCCGGCAGGCCGCGGCGATCGCCTATCTCAACGACTTCTGGCTGATGATGGGGCTGACGCTGGCGTCGATTCCTCTGTTGTTGCTGTTGCGCCCGGCGGGCGCTCGGCCGAGCCCGGCGATGGCCGCGGCAGCCGATCACTGAGCACCGCCGACGCGTGGAGAATCCCTGATGAAACTGTCGCCTCGCATCCTGTCCGCCGCGGCCCTCGCCGCGGTCCTGGTCCTCGCCCTCGGCGTGAACGCCATCCGTACCAGCCATGCCGCCAATCCGCCCGGCGCCAGTGCCCGTGCCCTGCCGGTGAAGGCGGCCATCGCGGAGCAGGGCGACGTCGACGAGCGCCTGAAGGTCGTCGGTCGCGCCGAGGCCACCCAGACCGTCAGCGTGCGGCCGCGGGTCTCGGCCCAGGTCGCGTCGCTCGAATTCACTCCGGGCCAGAAGGTGAAGAAGGGCCAGCTGCTGCTGCGGCTCGATCCCGCGCTGCTCGACGCGCAGCTCGCGCAGGCCGAGGGCGTGGTCAAGCGCGACCAGGCGCAGCTCGCCAAGGCTGAGGCCGATCTCAAGCGCTACCAGGAGATCGCCGCGCAGGGCTTCGTCGCCAAGGTCGACCTCGACAGCTTCCGCTCGGCGCTGGGTATCGCCGAGGCCAACCTCGCCGCTGACCAGGCCGCGGCCCAGGTCGCGCGCACCCAGCGCTCGTTCGCCGACATCGTCGCGCCGTTCGACGGCGTGGTCGGCGCGGCGCTGGTGTATCCGGGCGCCGCGGTCACGGCCAACACCACCGACCTCGTCGTGCTGAACCAGGTCGATCCGGTGCGGGTCGCGTTCGCGCTCCCGGAAGCGCGCCTCGTCGACCTGCGCCGCGAGATCGAGAGCCGCACGCTCGCGGTCGCCGCCGAGCTCGGCGACGACGGCAACCAGCGCGTCGAAGGCCATCTCGAATTCGTCGACAACGCGGTCGACGCCAGCACCGGCACCATCGTGCTGAAGGCGCGCTACGACAATCGCGACGGTCGGATCACGCCGGGCCAGTTCATCACCGTCAGCGTGCCGATCCGGCGCCTCGCCGCCGCCGTCACCGTGCCGGTGATCGCGCTGCAGAATGCGCCGACCGGCCCGTTCGTCTACGTCATCGGGGCCGACTCCACCGTCGGCCAGCGGTCCGTCACGCCGGGCGCGGTGGTCGGCGACCGTCTGGTGCTGGAAAGCGGGCTCGCCGCGGGCGAGAAGGTCGTCACCGAAGGACAGCTGGCGCTGCTGCCCGGCACCCGCGTCAAGGTGCTGGACGAGGGCACCGCGATGTCGGGTGAGGGCGCGCCGCTGAAGGCGATCGCGCCGTGAACATCGCCGAGCTGTGCATCCGCCGGCCGGTGATGACCACGCTGCTGATGGCGGCGCTGGTGATCTTCGGCGCGATCGCCTATCCGCGACTGCCGGTCAACGAACTGCCGACGGTGGATTTCCCGACCATCTCGGTCAGCGCGAGCCTGCCCGGCGCGTCGCCCGAGACGATGGCGAGCGCGGTGGCGACACCGCTCGAGGCGCAGTTCTCGACCATCGCCGGCGTCACCGCGATGAGTTCCTCGTCCGCGCTCGGCTCGACCGGCATCACGCTGACCTTCGACCTCGACCGCAACATCGATGCCGCCGCGCAGGACGTGCAGGCGGCGATCTCGGCCGCGACCCGGCAGCTGCCGCAGGAGATGCCGAACCCGCCGAGCTTCCGCAAGTCCAACCCCGCCGACGCGCCGATCCTGTTCATGACGATGCGCTCGGCCACGCTGCCGCTGTCCACCGTCGACGAGTACGCCGAGACCCAGCTGGCGCAACGGCTGTCGACGATCGAGGGGGTCGCCCAGGTCAACGTGTTCGGCGCGCAGAAGTACGCCGTGCGGGTCGACGTCGATCCCGAGCGGCTCGCGGTCAACGGCATCGGCATCGACCAGGTCCGTGACGCCATCGCCGCCGCCAACGTCAATCGCCCGACCGGTTCGCTCAACGGCAACCGCCAGCTGCTGTCGATCCGCTCCGACGGCCAGCTGCGCCGTGCGCTCGACTACGGCCCGCTGGTCGTGGCGTGGAAGAACGGCGCGCCGGTGCAGCTGTCCGACCTCGCGAACGTCCGCGACGGCGTGCAGAACGAGCAGACCGCCAGCTGGTACAACGGCGAGCGCGCGATCGTGCTGGCGATCTCGCGCCAGCCCGGCGCCAACACCGTCGACACCGTCGACCGCATCCGCGCCCAGCTGCCGGGCTTCCTCGCCACGCTGCCGCCGTCCGTGAAACTCGAGGTGCTGTACGACCGCTCGGAGTCGATCCGCGCGTCGATCGGCGACGTCAAGTTCACCCTGGTCCTGTCCGGCGTGCTGGTGGTGCTGGTGATCTTCCTGTTCCTCGGCAATCCCTCGGCGACCCTGATCCCGGCCGTGGCACTGCCGATCGCGGTGATCGGCACCTTCGCCGCGATGCATGCGCTGGGCTACAGCCTCGACAACCTCTCGCTGCTGGCGCTGACGCTGGCGGTCGGCTTCGTGGTCGACGACGCGATCGTGATGCTGGAGAACATCATGCGCCACATCGAGGAGGGCATGCGTCCCTTCGAGGCGGCGGTGACCGGCGCGCGCGAGATCGGCTTCACCATCTTCTCGATGACGCTGTCGCTGGTCGCGGTGTTCATCCCGGTGCTGTTCATGGGCGGCATCATCGGCCGCCTCTTCCACGAGTTCGCGGTGACCATCTGCGTCGCGATCCTGGTCTCCGGACTGGTCTCGATCACGCTGACGCCGATGCTGGCGAGCCGCTTCATCCGCAGCGCCGGGTCGCACGGCGGCGGTCGCCTCGTTGCCACGTTCAACCGCGGTTTCGCCGGGCTGACCGAGCTCTACCGCCGCACTCTGGAGCGCTGTCTCGCGCATCCGCGCCTGGTGCTTGCCGGCTTCGGGGCCAGCCTGGTACTGACGGGTCTGCTGTTCGCGTGGGTGCCGAAGGACTTCATCCCCTCGGCGGACACCGGCCAGCTCCGGATCAGCACCGAGGGGCCGACCGACGTGTCGTTCGCGGCGATGGCGGCACGCCAGCAGGAGCTGGCGAAGATCGTCGCCGGCGATCCGAACGTCGACGGCTTCATGTCCTCGGTCGGCGCGGGCGGGCCCCGTTCGACCGCCAACAGCGGTACCCTGCTGCTGCACCTGAAGCCGCGCAGCGAGCGCACGGCATCGCTCGACGAGCTGATCCAGTCGTTGCGCGGCAAGCTCGCCCAGGTTCCGGGGATCCGCGCCTACGCGCAGAATCCGCCGGCGATCCAGATCGGCGGGCGGCAGTCGAAGGCGCAGTACCAGTACACGCTGCAGGCCACCGAACTGGCCGACTTGTATGCCGCGTCGGACAAGGTCGTCGCGGCGTTCCGCAAGCTCGACGGCTTCCAGGACGTGACCACCGACCTCGACCTCAACGGGCCGTCGATGGTGGTCGTCGTCGACCGCGAGCGCCTGGCCCCGCTCGGCCTCACCATGCAGCAGGTGCAGGCCGCGCTCGGCACGGCATTCGGCGAGACCCAGGTGTCGACGATCTACGGCGCCGCCGCGCAGTACGCCGTGATCCTGCAGGTCGACCGCCGCGACCAGAACGATCCCGCGGTGCTGAACCAGGTCTACGTCCGCAACGCCGCGAACACCCTGGTGCCGCTGTCGACCGTCGCCCACTTCGAGCGCAAGCCGCAGGTGCTGACGGTCAACCACCAGGGCCAGCTGCCGGCGGTGACGATCTCGTTCAATCTCGCGCCGGGCGTCAGCCTGTCCGAGGCCGCCACCTCGATCGACCACGCGATGAAGGAACTGCGACTGCCGGCCGGCATCGGTGGCAGCGTGCAGGGCACGGTGCAGGCCTTCCAGGACTCGGTGCAGGGCATGGGCACGCTGCTGCTGGTCGCGATCCTGGTGATCTACCTCGTGCTCGGCATCCTCTACGAGAGCTTCGTGCACCCGCTCACGATCCTTTCCGGCCTGCCGGCCGCAGGCATCGGAGCGCTCGCCACGCTGATGATCTTCCGGGTGCCGCTCGATCTCTTCGCCTTCGTCGGCATCGTGATGCTGGTCGGCATCGTCAAGAAGAACGCGATCATGATGATCGACTTCGCGATCGCGGCGCAGCGCAACGACGGCACGGCGCCGGCCGAGGCGATCTATCAGGCCTGCCTGGTGCGCTTCCGCCCGATCATGATGACGACCGTGGCCGCACTCGCGGGAACGCTGCCGATCGCGCTGGCGATGGGGGCGGGCTCGGAAACGCGGCGTCCGCTCGGCCTCGCGGTCGTGGGCGGCCTGGTCGTGTCGCAGCTGCTGACGCTGTACCTGACGCCGGTGGTCTACCTGGCGCTGGATGGGTTGAAGCAGCGGTGGTTTCCGGCGAAGCCGAGCAGCGAGGCCGCGGTGGCGTAGGGCGCGCACTGCGCGCCACAGCGAGGAGTCATGGAAAGGACCTTCTCCTGCGATGCCGAGGCGCTTCGCCATCGCGGCTGAAGCCGCTCCCGCAAGGGCAATCGCGAGCCACGGCCGCAACGCCTCGCGATGGCGGGCAGTGCCCGCCCTACGCGAACAGCCGCTTCAGCTCGGTGCCCGGGTCCGGCGCCCGCATGAACGCCTCGCCGACCAGGAACGCGTTCACACCCGCGCCGCGCATTTTCGCGACATCGGCCGGAGCGTGGATGCCGCTCTCGGTCACCAGCACGCGGTCCTTCGGCACCTTCGTCTTCAGCCCCAGGGTCGTGTCGAGCGAGACGTCGAAGGTGCGCAGGTTGCGGTTGTTGATGCCGATCAGCGTCGACGGGGTCTCCAGCGCTCGCTCCAGCTCCGCACCGTCGTGCACCTCGACCAGCGTGTCGATGCCGAGCTCCAGCGCCAGTTCCGACAGCTCGACCAGCAGCGACTGCTCCAGCGCCGCGACGATCAGCAGCACGCAGTCGGCGCCGAGCGCGCGGGCCTCGTAGACCTGGTAGGGATCGACCACGAAATCCTTGCGCAGCACCGGCAGGCTGCACGCTGCGCGTGCAGCCTCCAGAAAAGCATCTGAGCCTTGGAAAAAGTCGATGTCCGTCAACACCGACAGGCAGGTGGCACCTCCGGCCTCATAGCTCCGTGCGATCGCCGCGGGATCGAAGTCGGGGCGGATCACGCCCTTCGACGGCGACGCCTTCTTCACCTCCGCGATCACGGCGGGTTTGCGCTTGGCGATCGCCGCCTCGACATCCTCGGAGAATCCGCGCGCCGGTTCCTGGCCGGCGCAGCGGGCCTTCAGCTCGGCGAGTGGAACGCGCGCGCTGCGTGCGCTGACTTCCTCGAATTTGCGCGCCAGGATCTTCTGGAGAATGTCGCTCATCTCGATGCCCTTGTTCAGCCAGCGGCCTTGGTCGCCGCGACAAATTCGTCCAGTTTTGCCTTCGCCGCCCCGCTCGCCAGCGCCGCGCGAGCCTTCAGGATGCCGTCGCCGACGTCGCTCGCGACGCCGGCCGCGTAGAGCGCCGCGCCGGCATTGAGCAGCACGATGTCGCGTGCGGCGCCGGTCGCGCCGTTCAGCACGTTCAGCACCAGGTGCTTCGACTGCTCGGGGCTGTCGACCACTAGCTGCCGCGACGAGGCCATCGCGAGGCCGTACTCCTCGGGATGCAGGTCGTACTCGCGCACGACGCCGTCCTTCAGCTCGCCGACCAGCGTCGCACCGCCGAGCGTGATCTCGTCCATGCCGTCACGGCCATGCACGACGAGCGCGTGGCGCGCGCCGAGGCGCTGCAGCACGCGGATCTGGATGCCGACGAGGTCGGGGTGGAACACGCCCATCAGGATGTTCGGCGCGTCGGCGGGATTGGTCAGCGGACCGAGGATGTTGAACAGCGTGCGCACGCCCATCTCGCGGCGCACGGCGGCGACGTTCTTCATCGCCGCATGATGGCGCGGCGCGAACATGAAGCCGATGCCGCAGCGCTCGATCACGCGGCTCACCGCCTCCGGCGGCAGGTCGATCTGCGCGCCCAGCGCCTCCAGCACGTCGGCGCTGCCGGATTTCGAGGAGACGCTGCGGTTGCCGTGCTTCGCGACCTTGGCGCCCGCGGCGGCGACGACGAACATCGCGGTGGTCGAGATGTTGAAGGTATGGGTGGAGTCGCCGCCGGTGCCGACGATGTCGACCAGGTGCTCGCGCCCCGGTACCTCGACCTTCGCGGCCAGCGATCTCATCACCTGGGCCGCGCCGGCGATCTCGCCGACGGTCTCCTTCTTGACGCGGAGTCCGGCCAGGATCGCCGCGGTCAGCACCGGCGACACCTCGCCGCGCATGATCTGGCCCATCAGGTCGACCATCTCGTCGTGGAAGATCTCGCGATGTTCGATGGCGCGCTGGAGGGCTTGTTGGGGAGTGATGGGCATGGAAGCGTCAGATCCGAGCGATTCCCTCTCCCCCGCTCGCGGGGGTGAGGGCGGAATTGTAGGCGCATGCGCCTACCGGCCGAACGCCAGCGCGAGTAGCGCTGGCAGGGATGAGGGCAGGGTGAGGGGGCAAGTCTAGGGCGGCCGCCAACGTTCGTCGCGGCGTGCCGGCGTCAGCGTGCGCCGGAGGCGGCGAGGAAATTGCGGAGCAGATCGTGCCCGCACTTCGTCAGGATCGACTCCGGGTGGAACTGCACCCCTTCGATCGGGCGCGTGCGGTGGCGCAGGCCCATGATCTCGTCGAACTCGCCGTTCTCGTCCAGCGTCCACGCGGTGATCTCCAGCTCGGCCGGCAGCGAGGACTTCTCGACGACCAGCGAGTGGTAGCGGGTCGCCTCGAAGGGATTCGGCAGGCCGCGGAACACGCCGGTGTTGCTGTGGTGAATCATCGAGGTCTTGCCGTGCATGATCTTCTTCGCGCGGATCACCCGGCCGCCGAAGGCCTGCCCGAGGCTCTGGTGACCGAGGCAGACGCCAAGCATGGGCACACGATCCGACACTCGCGTGATCAGCTCCAGCGAGATCCCGGCCTCGTTTGGCGTGCACGGCCCCGGTGAGATCACGATCTTCGCCGGTGCCAGCGCCACGACCTCGTCGACCGTCAGCGCGTCGTTGCGTTCCACCTTCACCTCTTCCCCAAGCTCGCCCAGGTACTGCACGAGGTTGAAGGTGAAGCTGTCGTAGTTGTCGATCATCAGCAGCATGGATTCGCTCTCACAGTCCACCGGCGGCCTGCGCCACGGCACGGAACAGCGCGCGGCCCTTGTTCATCGTCTCCTCCCACTCGCGGGTCGGGTCGGAGTCGTAGACGATGCCGGCGCCGGCCTGCACGTAGAGGCGGCGGTCCTGGATCACCGCGGTGCGGATCGCGATCGCGGTATCGGCGTCGCCCCACCAGCCGAGGTAGCCGACCGCGCCGGAGTAGATGTTGCGCTTGATCGGCTCGAGTTCCTGGATGACCTCGAGCGCGCGGATCTTCGGCGCGCCGGACACGGTGCCGGCGGGGAAGGTGGCGCGCAGCACGTCGGCGAAGGACAGCTTCTCGGCGAGCTCGCCCTCGACCTGCGACACGATGTGCATCACGTGCGAGTAGCGCTCGATCGCGAAGCGCTCGGTGAGCTGCACGCTGCCGGTGCGGCTGACCCGGCCGACGTCGTTGCGGCCGAGGTCGATCAGCATCAGGTGCTCGGCGCGTTCCTTCGGATCAGCCAGCAGCTCGGCTTCGAGTGCCGCGTCCTCGGTCGGTGTCGCGCCGCGCGGACGCGTTCCCGCGATCGGCCGGACCGTGACCCGGCCGGCCTTGAGGCGCACCAGGATCTCCGGCGACGAACCGACGATCTGGGTGCCGCCGAGATCGAGGAAATACATGTACGGCGAGGGATTGAGCGAGCGCAGCGCCCGGTAGACGTCGACCGGCCGCGCGTGGAAGGGCACCGACAGGCGCTGCGACAGCACCACCTGGAAGACGTCGCCGGCGCGGATGTACTCCTGCGCCCGGCGTACCGCGTCCTCGAAGCCTTCCTTGGTGAAGCCGGAGACGAAGTCGCCCTCGCCCAGCGTCGCCGGTGCCAGTACCTCGGGATAGCTCGGGCCGGAATGGCGCAGCCGGAACACCAGCTGGTCGAGACGGCGCAGCGCGCTTGCGTAGGCCTGCTGCTGGGAGGGGTCCGCATGCACGATCAGGTACAGCCGACCCTTCAGGTTGTCGAAGACCGCGAGTTCTTCCGACTGCATCAGCAGCGCGTCGGGCGTACCGAGCTCGTCGGGCTTGAGGTTCACGGCGAGGCGCGGCTCGATGTAGCCGATGGTCTCGAAGCCGAAGTAGCCGACCAGGCCGCCGCAGAACGCCGGCAGGCCCGGCAGCTCCGGCACTCGGTGCGCGGCGCGCAGCGCCTCGACCTCGGCCAGCGGATCGGCCAGCGTGCGCGACTCGACGACCTGGTCGAACACCCGGATCTCGAGCTGGTGGCCGCGGAACACGTAGACCTTCTCGGCCGGCAGGCCGATGATCGAATAGCGTCCCCAGTTCTCGCCGCCCTCGACCGACTCGAACAGGTAGGTATAGGGACCGTCGGCGAGCTTCAGGTACACCGACAGCGGCGTGTCGAGATCGGACAGCACCTCGCGCACGATCGGGATGCGGTTGTAGCCCGCGGCGGCGAGACGCTCGAATTCGGCGGACGTGATCACGGCGGTGGGGGGGCGGGGACGGCGGGGGAGTATGCCAGTCGGGGGAGGGGGCGCGGTGTCGACATGAAGAACCGCAATTGCAGGTGGGAGGGGCGCAAGCCCCGATTGGGGTGCCGCGCCCTCGGGGCTTGCGCCCCGCTTACATCGCGGCTTGCGCCGCTCCCACGAAGCGTGCGGCGGCTTCGCCGGCGAGCTTGCCGCTCGCGAAGCAGGCCGTCAGCAGGTATCCCCCGGTCGGCGCCTCCCAGTCCAGCATCTCGCCGGCCACGAAGACCCCCGGTCGATCGCGGAGCATCAGCTCCGGCGTCAGCGCGTCGAAGCGGACGCCGCCGGCGGTGCTGATCGCCTCCGCGATCGGGCGCGGGGCCGTCAGCGACAGCGGCAGCGCCTTGATCGCGACGGCGAGTGCGGTCGCGTCGTCCAGCGTCGCCTTCGACACGCGCTCGTGGATCAGGGCGAGCTTGACGCCGTCGAGCCCGGTCGCGCGCCGCAGGTGCTCGCCGCGGGTGCGCGAGCCGCGCGGGCGGGCGAGTGCGAATTTGAGCTCGTCGGCGCGGCGGCCGGGCGCGAGATCCAGCGTGATCGTCGCCGCTCCGCGGGCGGCGATCAGCTCGCGCAGCGCGGCGGAGTAGGCGTAGACGAGGCTGCCCTCGATCCCGTAGCGCGACACCACCAGCTCCCCCTGGCGTTGCCGCGGGCGGCCATCGACATCGGTGAAGGCGAGCCGCACCGGCTTGACCGGTGCGCCGGCGTGGCGCTCGATCAGGTGCGCACTCCACGCGACCTCGAAGCCGCAGTTCGCGGGGGCCAGCGGCGCCAGGGCGACGCCGCGGGCCGCGAGCAGGTCGAACCAGGCTCCGTCGGAGCCGAGCTCCGGCCAGCTGGCGCCGCCGAGCGCGAGCACGGTCGCGGCGGCCTGCACGGTACGCTCCCCGGTGTCGGTCGCGAAGCGCAGCGCGCCGTCCGCGTCCCAGCCGAGCCAGCGATGGTGCAGGTGAAAGCGCACGCCCTGCGCCCGCAGCCGCCGCACCCAGCCGCGCAGCAGCGGGGCGGCCTTGAGGTCGGACGGAAACACCCGGCCCGAGCTGCCGACGAAGGTGTCGACGCCGAGTCCGCGGGCCCAGTCGCGCAGCGCGTCGGCGTCGAACGCGGCCAGCCAGCTTCCGACGACCGCGGCACGATCGCCGTAGCGCGCGATGAAGGCCGGCTTCGGCTCGGAGTGGGTGAGGTTGAGTCCGCCCTTGCCGGCGAGCAGGAACTTGCGCCCGACCGAACCTTTGGCGTCGTACAGGTGCACCTCGGCACCGGCGGCGACGGCACGCTCGGCGGCGATCAGGCCGGCGGGGCCGCCGCCGACGATGGCGATCATGGGGCTGGATTCGGTCATATGCGGATGATGCCGGAGATCGTAGGGCGGGCCCTGCCCGCCGTTGACTCGACGCCGCGTCGCGCCGGTGTCGGCGGAGCGCCTCGCGATGGCGGGCAGGTCCCGCCCTACAAGCGGCCCGAGCGCTTCAGGTCGATGTAGCGATTCACCAGCGCCATCGGCAGGCCCTCCGGCTCGACGTCGACGTGCGCATAGCCGCTTGCCTCCAGCCGCGAGAACGAGGCGCGGCGGCGCTCCAGGTAGTCGGTGCTGGCCGCGTGACCGAGGGCGTCGTCGAGGGTCTTCACCGGCTGCTGCAGCGCGTCCATCAGGATCCGCTCGCGCAGGCTCGCGACCAGCAGCAGGTGGCGGCGGCGCAGCAGCGAAAGTGCGGGCATCAGGGTGCCCTCGTCTTCGTCGCGCAGGTTGGAGACGACGACGACCAGCGCCCGCTTGGTCAGGCGCTGGGTGAGCTCGGTGGCGGCGTTGTAGAAGTCCGGGGCGTCGAGCGTCGGCTGCAGGTCGAAGATCTGGTTCATCAGCGCGTTGACCGTCGCCAGCGACTTCCGCGGCGGGAAGTACTGCTGCACGCCGCCCAGGGTCATCAGACCCACCGCGTCGCCCTGGCGCAGGCCGACGTAGGACAGCAGCATCACCGCGTTCAGCACATGGTCCATGTGCGACAGTGCACCGTCGCGCGCGGCCATCCGGCGGCCGCAGTCGAGCAGGATCATGATCTGCTGGTCGCGCTCGTCCTGGTATTCGCGCGAGATCAGCCGGCCCATCCGCGCGGTCGCCTTCCAGTCGATCTGGCGCTGGGTGTCGCCCTCGCGGTATTCGCGCAGCTGGTGGAAGTCGAGGCCGAGGCCGCGGCGGCGACGCTTCAGCGCGCCGAGCTGGCTCAGCCGGTGGTCTGTGGCGAACAGCGCGTAGCGGGTCAGCGCTGCGAAGTTGGGATAGACCTTCACCGTGACCGGCTCGGCCGCGTGGGCGCGGCGCTGCCACAACCGCAGCGGCGAGGCGATCCGGAGTTCGCAGCGCTCGAAGCGGTGCTCGCCGCGCTCGACCGGGCGGCCGCGGTAGCGCAGCGTCGCGGTCGCGCCGGCGGCGATCCGGACGTCCAGCGGCAGATCTTCGGTCTCGAATGCCGGTGGCAGGTGGTCGTACAGGCGGATGGCAAGGCCGCGTCCCCCGGCCGGCTCGATCGCTAGCTTCACCTCGCGGCCGACGCCAAGCGGCCAGGCGTGGGGCAGGTGTCGTGCCACCTTCGGCAGCGGCGCGCGCAGCAGCAGGAGCGCGTCGACCGCCGCGATCAGCGCGATCGCCGCTGCCGCGGCCAGGAAATAGGTGAGCAGCCCCGGCCAGATCGACGCCGCCAGCGCCGCCAGCAGCATCAGCAGGGTCGACGCCAGCAGGTGGCGACTGGGAATCAGCATGCGCGACGGGCGTCCCGGCTCACAGTCGCGGCGCGGCGGTCTGCGCCAGCATCTCGGTCAGGATCATGTCGGCGCTGTGGCCCTCGATCGCGAGGTCGGGCGAGGGCACCACGCGATGGCGCAGCGCCGGCAGCGCCATCGCGTGGATGTCGTCCGGGGTGACGAAGTCGCGGCCGTTGAGCAGCGCCAGCGCGCGCGCCGAGCGCACCAGGGCGATCGCGCCGCGGGTGCCGGCGCCGGAGGACAGTCCGGCGAATTCGCGGGTGCCGCGCGCGATCCGCACGGCGTAGTCGAGGACCTGGTTGTCGACGGTCAGGTAGGACGCGATCTGCTGCAGCTTCAGCAGCAGCGCCGGCGGCAGCACCGCCTCCACCGTGCCGACGTCGAGCTTGTCGCCGACCCGGCCGAGCGTGTTGGTGCGCACGATCTCGAGTTCCTGTTCGGCGCTCGGGTACTCGATGCCGACCTTCAGCAGGAACCGGTCCAGCTGGGCCTCGGGCAGCGCATAGGTGCCCTCGTGCTCGATCGGGTTCTGGGTCGCCAGCACCATGAACGGCGGCTCGAGCTTGTGCGCGACGCCCTCGATGGTGACCTGCGACTCCTGCATCACCTCGAGCATCGCCGCCTGCGTCTTGGCGGGCGCGCGATTGATCTCGTCCGCCAGGATCAGGTTCGCGAACACCGGGCCGCGACGGGTGGTGAACTGGCCGCTGCCGGGGTCGTAGAGCGTGTGGCCGGTGACGTCGGCCGGCATCAGGTCGGGAGTGAACTGGATGCGGGCGAAGGTGGCCGATACGGACTTCGCGATCGCCTGCACCAGCAGCGTCTTGCCGAGGCCGGGCACGCCCTCGATCAGCACGTGGCCACCGGCGAGCAGCGCGACCAGCACCTGCTCGACCACCGCCGGCTGTCCGACGAAGGCGCGCTCGATCTGGGCACGGGCGGCGGCGAGCAGCTGCTGGGCGCGGGCGAGTTGTTCCGCGGGGATGACGACGGCGTTCATGGCGTGCTTCCTGTAGTCGGCGCCGCGGTGGCGGCGCTCACGGTGCGGTGGGCGGAAAGGCGGGCATGGATCGCGGCGCAGGCGGCGAGCAGCGCGACCAGGGTCTGCGGCTGGTTGGCGGGATGCAGCGCGAGGATCTGCACGGCCAGTTCCGGGGCGACGTGCAGTCGCGACACCAGGAAGCGCACCTGCTCGTCCCGGCCGAACAGCCGGAACTGCGGGTACTGCCGTGCGACCGCGTCCAGCGCGGCGCGGCAGGCCGCGGGCGCGAGGCCGGCCCGCTGGCCGCTGCCCCAGAGGAAGCGGCCGCTGGCGAGCAGATGATCGGACAGTCGGCGCCGCAGCGGCAGCGGATCCGGAGCGATCGGACCGAGGCGCGGCAGCCGCATCCACAGGTACACGAGGATCAGCGCCGCCAGCGTCAGCAGCACCGGGCGCGCGTGCTCCCACAGCCATTCCTCGAGGCCGATGCGGTCGGCGCGATAGAACAGCAGGCGGGTCGCGGCGGTCGCGGTGAGCAGGCGATGGAACAGTTCGGCGTTGTCGTTGCGGCCGAGCTGGCTGTTCTGGGCGAAGTCGAATCCGGTCGCCACGCTGACCTTGCCCGCGCCGTAGCCGAAGTGCAGCAGTCGCGCGTGATCCTCGGCGCCGGCGTACAGGAGCAGCTCGGTGTCCCCGGTCGCGACCAGGCCGCGGTCACGCTCGAAGTACACCAGCAGGTCGTCGTCGTCGCCGGCGTGGGTCAGCACCAGGTCGGTGGCGGGCTTGGCATAGCTTTCGGTCGGTCCGTGGTTGCCGATCCGCTCGCCGCCGTCGAAGTTCCATGGGATGTCGAGGTCCGGCAGTGACTCGCCGCGCGCGACGTCGAAGCGCTCGAGCAGCGCGTCGTCGGCACGGCCGTCGCTGTGGGTCACGTATTCGGGCTCGGCCTCCACCCACAGATGGCCGCCGCGCTCGACGAAGTCGGCGATCTGCTCGATCTCGGCGTCGGTCATCTCGTCGCGGTGGCTGCCGATCACCGCGATCGCATCGGGGCCGGCGTTCGCCAGTTCGCGGATCGCGTGGAAATCGCTGCTCTCGACGTGGAACTTCTGCGCCAGCCGGCGGGCGGCGAGGAAGGGTTCGCGCCAGACCCGTGCGCTGACCGAGCCCCAGACGTCCTGGCTGATGTTGTCGAAGCACAGCCAGAACAGCGTCATCCCGA
Organism: Ahniellaceae bacterium; assembly: GCA_044221335.1. Classification (GTDB taxonomy): domain Bacteria; phylum Pseudomonadota; class Gammaproteobacteria; order Xanthomonadales; family Ahniellaceae; genus JBGAPI01. Next base: position 11,175 of record JBGAPI010000038.1, on the reverse strand, counting down.
GGATGCCGATGGCCACCAGCAGCGCGATCAGCCGGTGCAGCTTCATGCCGCCGGCTCCCCAGCCGGCGGCGCCGCGGGCTTCGGTGCGGCCGTCGTGCCGAAGTGGCGGTCGAAATCGCGACACAGCCCCTCGAGTTCCTCCTGCGGCGGCAGACGCTTCGCGTAGGCGACGAGGCTCCAGTGGCCGACGAGGTCGGCGAAGTAGTCGGACGCCGTCCGGACCAGCAGGGTCTCCCCGTGTTCCATCACGATCGCCTCGGTGTCGCCGGCAGCGACCCGCATGCCGTGGTCGTGCACCAGCCGCGACAGCGATGCGCGATAGACCAGCGACAGGGCCTCGCGCGGATGGCCGGCGGCAAGCTGCGCCAGTGCGGCGGCGGCGACATCCGCCGGCAGCGACTCCGGGCTGATCGCGAGCCCGAACAGCGCGGCCGGGGCAGCCGGGGCGTCGGGATCGCGCTCGCGGCCCTGCCACTGCTTCGCGATGTGCACGAGCAGCGCGATCACCACCGCGCCGAGGGTGAGCCACACGATGTACTGCCAGACCGCGCTGACGAACTGCAGCAGCGCCCGCAGCCAATCCGGCGCCTTGTCGTCCCGGTCCTTCTCGGGCTTGGGCTCCGATGGCCAGCGCCAGGCGTAGTGGCTGCGCGTTTCGTTCTTGCCGAACAGCGGATCGGCAAACACCTCGACGGCGGCACGCCGCGCCTCGGTGTCGCGCGGCGGCGGCAGTGCCGCCGGCAACTCCGCGTAGGCCGGGTCCTTCGCCATCCGCTCCAGCACGCAGCGCCGGAGCGGGCTGTCGGCGGCGCAGCCGCTGTCGGATTCCTTCTCCGCGGATTCCTTCTCCACCGACGGCTTCCCGACCGTCTTCGCCGGCGGCTCCGACAGGGTCGTCGGCATGCCCTCGGCACGGACCGCGGCGAACGGCGCCAGCAGGCTGCCCACGGCCAGCAGCGCGACCGCGGCGGCCTTGCGCAGTCCGCGCCGCGCCGCCGCCAGTTCCTGCTGGCGCGCCGCGAGGCGACGCAGGCCGACCTCGATGTCCCAGCCCTCGAGCAGGATGCGGCGGTTCAGGTACAACGCGAAGCCAGCGGCGACGTAGAAGGGCTCCAGCAGCGACAGGATGCCGAAGCCGACCGAGACGTCGCCCCAGTCGGCACGCTCGATCATCTGCCACGGCGACCAGCCGGAAATCCCGTTGTCGTCGCCGGCGGCCGGCTTGATCAGCACCTGCAGCAGGAACGAGGCGCCGATGAACAGCACGAACTCGAACAGCAGGAACATCAGGTGCAGGCTCACCGCGTAGCCGGTCAGGCGCCGGCCCAGGGCGCGGCGGCGCTCGCGCGCGGCGCGCCCGGTCTGGCGCTCGAGCAGGGTGATCGGCAGCTTGAACGAGCGCGTCGGGTCGGGGCGCCGCCAGGTCAGCGCGCCTACGAGGCCCGGCGTCAGGATCTCGCGCCATTGGGTCAGGGTGCGCGCCAGCGACTGCGGCTCGCCGAACACACGCCGCGACAGCAGGTGCAGCAGATAGCGGTCGAACAGCGGCAGCAGCCACCACATCAGCACGAGCGCGATACCCGGCGTGTCCCGGAACACGACGCCGGCGACCAGCGCCAGCGGCAGCGTGATCGCGAACCAGGTGAGCCACAGCGAGCGTCCCCACGCGATCGTCATCGCGATCCCGAGGTCGATGGCTTCCCAGCCGTTGCGCGGCCGCAGCGCGATGGCGACCTGGTCAAACCGCATGCGAGCGGCCCACGAAGCCGAGATAGGTCAGCACCAGTCCCCAGCCCAGGGCGCCGACGATGTACTTGGGGAACGGGTCGTCCAGCACCAGTGGCGACCAGAAGGCCTCGAAGCCCGCGGCGATCAGGAAGCCGATCGCGGAGCCCAGCATCAGCCGCGCGGCGACCCGGCCGTTCTCGACCAGCGCCTGGCGGCGGCTGCGCCGACCCGGCGCGACCAGGCAGATCGAGCCGAGCCCGAACACGAGACCGCCCGCGAAGGTCTGGAAGCCGATCCGCACGTTGTTCCAGATGTAGTAGCCGAACATCGCCACGTTGGTGTCGGACTCGCGCATCCCGATCGGGTGATTGGACGGCCGGTACATCTCCTGCATCTGCCCCATCTGGGCCGGCGACAGGATCACGCCGGCGAAGTCCGGGTGCATCTGGATCGCGAGGATCAGGGTGAAGAACGGTCCGAAGAACAGCAGCGTGGCGAGCGCCACGACCTTCCATTCGCTGCGCACCAGCCGCGGGAAGTCGCGCCGCACGAAGTCGAACAGCGAGCCCATGTGGCGCGCACCGACGCCGTAGATCGCATGGTGGCCGGACAGCACCAGCGCATTGAGCCGGTCGACGAGATCCGGGCTGTACTGCCGCGAGCGGGCGAGCGCCAGGTCCGCGCAGAGCTGGCGGAAGGCGGGTGGGACGTCGACGTCCTTCAGGGCATCGGGCAGCGGCGGCAGGCGCTTGTCGCGGCGCACCTGGCGGGCGCGCAGCCAGGCCTCGAAGCGGTTCCAGTGCGGCTCGCGGCGGGTCTCGAAGTCGATCTGCAGCATGCGTTCAACCGTTCCTGCGGCCGACCAGGTGGTTCGCGATCGCGATCAGCTGCAGGCGGGGCGCCAGCATCGAGTCGGCATCGATCAGCGGCGCCGCGAGCCGCGCCAGCTCGTCCGCGCGTTCGGGATTGAGCTGCGGGGCGCGCTCGGCGAAGTCGAGCACCGCGCGCTTGTCCGTGAGCTTCAGCGCGATCGCCGGCACCTGCGGCTCGGCCTCCGGGATGCGGCGCTGCTCGATGTCGGGTCGCACGTACACGACGACGGTGCCGGCGACGAGATCGCCGAGCCGCTGGAAGCGGCGATTGAACAGCATGGCGACCAGCCCGCCGGCGTAGAGGAAGGGCAGGAAGTCGACCGCGCGCAACAGGTTCCGGGTGAACGCCGAGCGCCAGCCGACCGGCGTGCCGTCGTCGTTCAGCACCGCGATCCCCAGGGCCTTCTTGCCCGGCGTCGCGCCGCCGTAGAGCACCTCGAACGCGGCGGGCGCCAGCCACTCGATGCAGAACAGCAGGATCAGGAACACGCCCATCCCGAACTTGCCGAGCATGCCGAGCGCGATCGAGGCGACCAGCACCACGGCGTAGCGCCAGAGCAGGTCGATCAGCCAGGCCAGGGCGCGCGGTAGCGGGCCCGCGAGGGCGAGGGTCATCTCCACGCCCTCCGGCGTGGCAACGACCAGGGAAGTGTCGAGTCGGGTCACGCGCGGTAGTAGATGTCGCGGTAGGAGGCGTAGGTCGCCGACATCGTGATCGGCATGCTGATCATGCCGAGCAGGATCGACAGCAGCATCAGGACGCCGACGCCGAACACGCCGGGGCCCTTCAGCGCGAACAGCACGCCCACCGGCACCACCAGTACCGCCAGGAGCGCGATCAGGGCGAGGCTGTACACGAGGTAGGGGATCATGTTCCGCAGGCAGCCGCGGAACGACAGCTTGCAGGCCTCGATCGGCTCGAGGTCGTGGAAGATCACCAGCGCCGGCGCGAACCACACGGCCATCAGCACTGGCACGATCAGGCCCATCAGGATCAGGACGCCGATCAGCCCGATCAGGATCAGCGGCTGCGGGTCGCGCAGCATCTGCTCGATGTCGCCGCCCTGCGACCACAGGCTGGCGCCGCCGACCGCGAACACCGCGATGATCGCGACGACCAGGGCCAGCATGTAGCCGCCGAGGTAGAGGCAGCCGACGATCGCGAGCGGCTGGAAGCGCGTGCTGACGCCGTGGAAAAGGTCGCCGACGCTCATCGGGATGCCGCGGCGCAGCTTGTCGCAGCCGTACATCATGCCGGCGATCAGCGCCCAGTTGAGCAGGTTGGTCACCAGCCCGCCGATGAACGGGATCAGCGACAGCACCAGGATCATCATCCACCAGATCAGCACGATGCCGATCCACACCCCGGGCGAGCGCATGAACAGCGACCAGCCGTCGCCGATCCACTTGATGCCGTGGCCGGCCGGGCACGCGATCGGCTCCGTCGTGAAGCCCGGGTCCCCGCCGGACGGATCGACTTCGACCACCTGCGAGAGCGGCGCGGCGTAGGGATTTTCCGACATCGAGGCGATTCCTGCGGCTGCTGGCGGGACGATTCCGGGGGACTTTAGCAAGCTTCACAGCAGGAACGACGGGGCGAGGGCAGGACGAACCGGAGGCGGATTCCGGGCGATATTCAAACGCCGGCACTCCAAGCGGTCGCGGCGAGCCCTTACACTGCGCGGCTTCCCGGCCGCCCCGGCCGGTGCCACGGAGCACGCCCCATGGTGAGCGCCCGCCCGCAATCGGGACCGCGACCGCACCTCCCGCGACCCTCGAGCCGGATGTCCGGCACGTGAGCGAGATCCTTTCCCCCGAGTTCGCGCCCGCCGCCGACAGCGAGCGCTTCGCCGCGATGACGGCGCTGTACGCCACCGACGAGAACGCGCTGGTGGCAGCCCTGGTCGAGAAGGCCGATTCCGACGCCGCGACGAAGAAGCGCATCCTCGACCGTGCGGCGGACCTGGTGCGCCGGGTCCGAGCCAAGGCCGCCCAGCAGACCGTGGTCGAGAGCTTCATGCGGCAGTACGACCTGTCCTCCGAGGAGGGCGTGCTGCTGATGTGCGTCGCCGAGGCGCTGCTGCGCATTCCGGACGCCGATACCGCCGACCGCCTGATCCGCGACAAGCTCGGCGATGCGCACTGGGACGCCCACATGGGCAAGAGCGAGTCGCTGCTGGTCAACGCCTCGACCTGGGGCCTGATGCTGACCGGCCGGCTGGTGTCGCTGGGCGACGAGGCCCGGCGCGACTTCCTCGGCGCGTTCAAGCGCCTGATCGCGCGCACGGGCGAGCCGGTGGTGCGCCTCGCGGTGCGCCAGGCGATGCGGATCATGGGCCACCAGTTCGTGATGGGTCGCACCATCGACGAGGCGCTGGACCGCTCGGTCGCGAAGGACGGCAAGCCCTACCGCCACTCCTTCGACATGCTGGGCGAGGCGGCGCTGACGAGCGCCGACGCCGAGCGCTATTTCCGCGCCTACCAGCTCGCCATCGAGGCGATCGGCCGGCGCGGCCCGCACGCGAACGTGATCGACGCGCCGTCGATCTCGGTCAAGCTGTCCGCGCTGCACCCGCGCTACGAGGTCGCCAACCGCGCCCGGGTCGAGCGCGAGCTGACCCCGAAGATCCTCGAGCTCTGCCGCGCCGCGAAGCGCAACGGCATCGCGCTGACAATCGACGCCGAGGAGGCCGACCGCCTGCAACTGTCGCTCGCGCTGATGGCCGAGGTGCATGCGCATCCGGACCTCGACGGCTGGAACGGTTTCGGCCTCGCGGTCCAGGCCTACCAGAAGCGCTGCATGCAGGTGATCGACTTCCTCGCCGAGCGCGCGCGTGCCACCGGCCGGCGCTGGTGCGTGCGCCTGGTGAAGGGCGCGTACTGGGATTCCGAGGTGAAGCGCGCGCAGGTCGACGGCCATGTCGGCTATCCGGTGTTCACCCGCAAGCCCAACACCGATGTCTCCTACCTCGCGTGCGCCAAGCGCCTGTTCGAGCATGGTGACGCCTTCTATCCGCAGTTCGCGACCCACAACGCGCACACCATCGCCGCGATCCACGAGTTCGCCGGCGGTCGCGCGTTCGAGTTCCAGCGGCTGCACGGCATGGGGACCGACCTCTACGCCGAGGTGATCGGCGCGCAGAACCTCGGCGTGCCGTGCCGGGTCTACGCGCCGGTCGGCTCGCACGAGGACCTGCTGCCGTACCTGGTGCGACGCCTGCTCGAGAACGGCGCCAACACCAGCTTCGTCAACCGCATCGTCGACGAGGCCACGCCGGTCGAGGACCTGATCGCCGACCCGGTGGAGACGGTCAAGGCCTATGCCGTGAAGGCCCACCCCAAGATCCCGCAACCCATCGCGCTGTACGGCGCGCACCGGAAGAATTCCATGGGCATGAATTTCGCCAACGACGCCGACGCCCGCGCGATCGCGCAACAGATCAACGCAGTGGTCAAGACCTGGAACGCGGCCCCGCTGGTGCCGGGCTACAGCGCCGGCGGAGCCACCGTCGCCGTGACCGAGCCCGCCGATCGCCGTCGCGGCGTCGGCAACTGGCAGCCCGCGGATGCGGTCGCCGTCGAGAAGGCGCTGGTCAATGCGGTCGCCGCGCAGCCGGAATGGGATGCGCTGCCCGCCGCCTCCCGCGCCGCCATCCTCGAGGCCGCCGCCGACCTGATGGAGACCCGTCGCGCCGAGTTCATGGCGCTGGCGGTGCGCGAGGCCGGCAAGACCCTGCCCGACGCCGTCGCCGAGGTCCGCGAGGCGGTCGACTTCCTGCGCTACTACGCGGCGCAAGGCCGCAGGATGTTCGGCGCGCCGGAAACCCTGCCGGGTCCGACCGGCGAGTCCAACCAGCTGTTCCTGCATGGCCGCGGCGTGTTCGTCTGCATCAGTCCGTGGAACTTCCCGCTGGCGATCTTCATCGGCCAGGTCGCGGCGGCGCTTATGGCCGGCAATGCGGTGATCGCGAAGCCGGCGGAGCAGACGAGCCTGATCGGCCATGCCGCGGTGAAGCTGCTGCACGAGGCCGGCGTCCCGGCCGCGGCCCTGCAGTTCCTGCCCGGCGACGGCGCCACCGTCGGCGCGGCGCTGACCCGCGACCCGCGCGTCGCCGGCGTCGCCTTCACCGGCTCGACCGAGACGGCGCGCGCGATCAACCGCAGCCTCGCGGCGCGCGATTCCGCGATCGCGGTGCTGATCGCCGAGACCGGCGGCCAGAACGCGCTGATCGCCGACTCCTCGGCGCTGCCGGAGCAACTGGTCAAGGACGCGATCACCTCGGCCTTCGGCTCGGCCGGCCAGCGCTGCTCGGCGGCGCGCGTGCTGTTCGTGCAGGAGGACATCGCCGACAAGGTGGTGGCAATGCTGGCCGGTGCGATGAAGGAGCTGAAGGTCGGCGACCCCGGCCTGCTGTCGACCGACATCGGCCCGGTGATCGACGACGACGCCAAGAAGATGCTCGACGATCACGCGGCGCGGATGGACCGCGAGGCGAAGCCGATCGGCACGATCGCGCTCGGCCCGGAATGCGCCAACGGCACCTTCTTCGCGCCGCGCGCCTTCGAGCTGGCCTCGCTGGCGCAGCTCTCGCGCGAGGTGTTCGGACCGGTGCTGCACGTGATCCGCTTTTCCGGCCGCGACATCGACGGCGTGATCGCCGCGATCAATGCCACCGGCTACGGCCTCACCCTCGGCATCCACAGCCGCATCGACAGCACCATCGACAAGATCGCGAAGGGCGTTCGCGTCGGCAACTGCTACGTCAACCGCAACATGATCGGCGCAGTGGTCGGCGTGCAGCCCTTCGGCGGCGAAGGCCTGTCCGGTACCGGCCCCAAGGCCGGCGGTCCGCACTACCTCGCGCGCTTCGCGACCGAGCGCACGCTGACCGTCAACACGACGGCGGCCGGCGGCAACGCGAGCCTGCTGACGCTCGGCGAGTAGGGCGCGCACGGCGCGCCATTGCGGGGTACCTCGCAATGGCGGCCAGTGGCCGCCCTACGCGCTTGCGACCCTCCCGCCCCCCGTCATTGCGAGCGCAGCGAAGCAATCCAGCGCCTTTGCCCTGCGTCGCGCCAGAGCCGAAGCAATGGCGCCGGCATGCGTCGTCGTCGCTGCGATCCTCCTCGCAATGACAGGATCGCAGGATCCAACCGGGTTCCCGTTTCGATCCCACAGGCTTACGATGCGCCGATGAACACCGCCCCCACGGACCACGCATCGATGGTCGTCAACTGCGCCGCCTACGGGCCGCGCGGGGAGCGGCTGCCCGACATCACGCTGGAGCAGATCAGCGACGTGCTGCAGGTCCCGGAGAACTTCGTCTGGGTCGGCCTGCACGAGCCGAGCGAGGAGCTGCTGGACAAGATGCAGGAGGAGTTCGCCCTGCACGACCTCGCGATCGAGGACGCCCACAACGCGCACCAGCGGCCGAAGATCGAGGTCTACGGCGAGTCGCTGTTCATCGTGATGCACACCGCGCAGGAGGTGAACTGCAAGATCGCCTTCGGCGAGACCCACGTGTTCATGGGGCGCAATTTCCTGCTGACGGTGCGTCACGGCGCCTCGCTCTCCTACGCGCCGGCGCGTGGACGCTGCGAACGCGAGCGGGATCTGCTGGCGCTCGGCCCGAGCTACTGCCTCTACGCGGTGCTCGACTTCGTCGTCGACAACTTCCAGCCGATCGTGCGCGCCTTCCGCAACGAGCTGACCCAGTTGGAGTCGGCGATCTTCTCGGACACCTTCGACCGCAACACCGTCGAGCGCCTCTACGACCTGAAGAAGGAGCTGGTCGAGCTGCGCCTCGCGGTTGCGCCGATGCAGGACATCCTCAACCAGCTGGTGCGCTTCCACCAGGGCTTTGTCCGCGACGAGGTGCGGCTGTACTTCCGCGACGTCTACGACCACTCGCTCCGGGTGAAGGAGGCCTGCGACACCATGAGCGAGATGGTCACCGCGGCGATGAGCGTCAATCTCGCGATGGTCTCGGTCGGCCAGAACGAAGTGGTGAAGACGCTCGCCGGCTGGGCCGGCCTGCTCGGCGTGCCGACTCTGGTCGCCAGCTGGTACGGCATGAACTTCCACAACATGCCCGAGCTTGCCGGACAGAGCAGCTACTTCGTCATGATCGGCATCACCGCGACGGTCTGCGTCGGCCTCTACTTCTGGCTCAAGAAGGCGAAGTGGCTCTGACGGCTGTTGTGGGAGGGGCTTCGGCCCCCGATTGCGAACCGTTTCAAATGCGCGAGGAAGGCCTTTGCGTCGTGAACGGCCGCAATCGCCGACCGTCGCGCCATCGGGGCTGAAGCCTGCCCACGACGGCGGCCTTGTCGATGAATCCCGGCCAACAATCTGCCGCCCGCGCCTTGCGATCACCCCCACCGCAACTATGATCGCTGCATGCGCCACATCGCACTCCTCGCCCTCCTCTTCGCTCTGGCACTCCTCGCGCCGACGCTCGCCCATGCCCAGCGCGCGGTGAGCCTGCGCGACGCCGTCGAGCAGATCGAGCGCAAGACCGGCGGCAAGATCCTGGCGGCCAACCGGGTGCGAGTCGGGCAGAGCAAGATGTTCCGGATCAAGGTGCTGACCGCCGACGGCCGGGTGCGGGTATTCCAGGTGCCGGCGGCCGGCAACTGACGCTTTACATCCGGCATGGGATCATCGGCCCGGACGCTCCGCCGAATCGAACAACAACGAACGAGGACACACGATGCGCATTCTCCTGGTCGAAGACGAGGCCCCGCTGCGCGAGACCCTGGCCGCGCGCCTGAAGCGCGAAGGCTACGCGGTCGATGCCGCCGCCGACGGCGAGGAAGGGCTGTACCTCGGCAAGGAAGTGCCGTTCGACGTCGCGATCATCGACCTCGGCGTGCCGAAGCTGCCGGGCATCGAACTGATCAAGAAGCTGCGCGGCATGGGGGCCAAGTACCCGGTGCTGATCCTGACCGCGCGCTCGTCCTGGCAGGACAAGGTCGAGGGCCTGAAGACCGGCGCCGACGACTATCTCGTCAAGCCGTTCCACGTCGAGGAACTGCTGGCGCGGATCAACGCGCTGGTGCGGCGCGCCAGCGGCTGGTCGCGCCCGGTCCTGACCTGCGGGCCGGTGGCGCTCGACACCAGCGCCCAGGCGATCTCGGTCAACGGCAACACCGTCGACCTCACCAGCTACGAGTACAAGGTGCTCGAGTTCCTGATGCTGCACGCCGGCGAGCTGGTGTCGAAATCCGACCTCACCGAGCACATCTACCAGCAGGACTTCGACCGCGACTCCAACGTCCTCGAGGTCTTCATCGGCCGCCTGCGCAAGAAGCTCGATCCGGACAACACGATCAAGCCGATCGAGACCGTCCGCGGCCGCGGCTACCGCTTCGCGCTGAAGCGCACCGACTGACGCCGACGCGCCATGGCGGACGCGAAACCGGACACGAGCCCGCCCGAGAAATCGCCAGGGCCGCGCCGCCGGCCCTGGTCGCTGCAGCGGCGCCTGCTGACCGCGGCGGCGGCGGTGCTGCTGACCTTCCTCGGCGCGACCGCGCTGCTGCTCGATCACGCCAACCGCGGTTCCGCGGAACAGGCGCTGCGCGACCGGCTGCAGGGCTTCCTGTGGGCCTACCTGTCCGGTTCCGACGTCTCGGTCGGCGGCAAGCTCATCCCGCCGGAATACCCGCCCGACCCCGGCTTCGAGCGACCCAATTCCGACCTGTTCGCCGGCATCACCGGCGCGGGCATCCACTGGGTGTCGACCTCGGCGCTGGAGCACAAGCTGCCCTTCGACAAGATCCTTGCGCCGAGCCAGACGGAATTCATCGGTCCGGTGCCGACCGAACTCGGCAACGTCTACGTGCTGTCGATGGGCGTGTCCTGGGACGTGCCCAACCGCGGCGCAGTCGAGCTCACGCTGCACGTCGCGCAGACCGACACCGCACTGTCCGCCGAGATCTCGGTGTTCCGCCGCTCGTTGTGGACCCTGCTCGGCGGACTCGCGGCGGGCCTGCTCATCATCCTGCTGTTGACCCTGCGCTGGGGACTGCGGCCGGTGCGGCGCCTGGCGGGTGACCTCGCCGAGGTCGAGTCCGGCAACGCGGATCATCTCATCGGCCCGTATCCGGCCGAGCTCGCCGCGCTGACCACCAACCTCAACGAGTTCATCGAGGGCGAGCGCGCGCGCCGCACCCGCTATCGCAACACCCTGTCGGACCTCGCGCATTCGCTGAAGACGCCGCTCGCGGTGCTGCGCAACGAGGTCGAGGACCAGGTCGACCCCGCCGCATTCAAGTCCACCGTGCTGGAGCAGGTCGAGCGGATGGACGACATCGTCGCCTACCAGCTGTCGCGCGCTGCGGCCTCCGGCTCCCCGACGCTCGCCGCGCCGCTGCCGATCGAATCCACCGCCGAGGAGATCGTCCGCGGCCTGGAGAAGGTCTACGCCGACAAAGGCGTCCTCTGCGAATTCGATCTCGACCCGACCGCGCGCTTCTTCGGCGCCGAGGGTGACCTCTCCGAACTCCTCGGCAACCTGCTCGAGAATGCCTTCAAGTGGGCGAAGTCCCACGTGCTGCTGAAGGTCTCACC
>JBGAPI010000037.1:0-54118 GCA_044221335.1 Ahniellaceae bacterium | reverse complement strand
CTGAAGCACGGCGATGTTGAGCACCTGGTCGCCGTCCTGCACCGCGCGAAGCGATCGCTGCTGCTGCTCGAACAGCTTCGGCGACTCCATCAGGCTGACCGGGCATTCCGTCATTCCCTTGATTGTCCGCGCCGAGTGAATATTGACCCGCTTTGCCGATCTAAAAGTGACCCGGGCCTGAGCGTCGAACTTGATCGCTTCGACGTGGTGCGAGTGTAGGTCTTTTTGCTGATCGGCTTTGCTTCGTCGTGGGCTCGAGGTCGCCGCGATGTTGGTCGCGGCGACCTGGCGAGCTTTGCTCAGAAGCTCTCTTCCTCCTTGGTCTTGGGCCCGTCCCCCCGGCGCAAGGTCTGACGTTCCTTGATCCGTGACTGGGTCTGCGCGTTGGAGCGCTGGAAGCGGAAGGACTCGTTGCCGGTTTCCAGGATGTGGCAGTGGTGGGTGAAGCGATCGAGCAGCGCCGTGGTCATCTTGGCGTCGCCGAACACCGCGGACCACTCGCGGAAGTCGAGGTTGGTGGTGACCATCACGCTGGTGTGCTCGTACAGGCGTGACAACAGGTGGAACAGCAGTGCACCGCCGGACTGCGAGAACGGCAGATAGCCGAGCTCGTCGAGGATGACGAGGTCCATGCGCAACAGTTGGGCGGCGATGCGGCCGGCGCGGCCCTGCGCCTTCTCCTGCTCAAGCGCATTGGCGAGATCGACGGTCGAGTGGAAGCGAACGCGGCGTCCGTGGCGGGTGACGCCGGCGACGCCGAACGCGGTGGCGAGATGAGTCTTGCCGGTGCCCGGCCCGCCGATCAGCACCACGTTGTGGGCCTGGTCGGTGAAGCCGAGGTCGGACAACTGCTGGACCAGGGCGCGATCGACCGGCGAGATCGCGAAGTCGAAGCCGGCGAGGTCGCGGTGGAACGGGAAGCGCGCCGCGGTCATCTGGGTGCGGACCGAGCGCATCGCCCGGTCGCTACCCTCGGCATCGAGCAGGTGCTCGATCAACCAGCGCGAGCTGTCGATCATCGGCGAGCCCTGGTCGGCAAGATCGATCCACGCGCCGGCCATGCCGGTCAGGCGAAGTTGCTTCAACTCCTGGGCGAGATCACGCATGGCCGGTCTCCCGGGTCGTGCGCAGGCGGTCGTAGCGCGCGGTGTCGGCCAATGGCGGCGTGGATACCGTCAGGTGCGTGGCCGCCTGCTCCGGCAAGGACGCGGCCTGCAGCCGCGCCAGCACGTTGAGCACGTGCTCGACGCTGACCCGGCCGGACGGCGGGCCAGACTCCAGCGCCAGGTCCACCGCGACCAGCACCGCCTCCAGGCCGGCAGCGGGCACCATCGCCAGCACCTGGGCCATCACCCGGTCGCCGCCCTCGTGGCGCAGCAGGCCGCGCCGGAGCTTCTGCAACGGTTCGGGCAGGTCGGCGAACGGTGCGCCGTTGCGCAGCGCGCCGGGCTTGCGTTCGAGCAGCGACAGGTAGTGCTGCCAGTCGTAGCGGACGTGGCCCTTGTCGCTCAACGCGCGTGGCGCGCCACCACCGCGTCGTTGGCGACCACCACCACGGTCTCGGGATACAGGTGCGTGCTGACCGTCTGCCCGACCAGCTCGCAGGGTACCGAGTAGCGATTGCGCGCCACCGTGACCAGGCAGGTGCTGCTCACTCGCGCCGGGTGCTCGACGTAGCCATCGAACGGCGCGGGCATCGGCATCAGGTGCTCGCGCTCGATCTCCAGCATCTGGGCGATGCTGAACTCGTCGCGTTCGGGATGGCGCAGTTCCTCCCACAAGGCCCGGCAGCGTGCCGCCAGCCAGACGTTGAGTTCGGCGAGCCGAAGTGCTGCCCGGTGGCCGCCTGCCACACCCGCCGGCGGCTGTCCTGCACGTTCTTCTCGACCCGGCCCTTCTCCCAGCCCGAGGCTACGTTGCAGAAGTCCGGGTCGAACAGGTAGTGCGCGCACATCACCGCGAAGCGGGCGTTGACCTTGCGACCCTTGCCCTTGTTGACCTTGTCCACCGCGGTCTTCATGTTGTCGTAGATGCCGCGCCGGGCCACCCCCAATGCCGCGAAGCCGCGAGTGTGGGCATCAAACAGCATCTCGTGCCCCTGGCTCGGGTACGCGACGAGCCAGAACGCGCGGCTGGCGCACAGCTTCATGTGCGCGAGCTGGATCTTTCGATAGATCCCGCCGATCACCAGACCCTCCTCGCTCCAGTCGAACTGGAAGGCCTCGCCGAGCTCAAAGCTCAGCGGCACGAAGCCGCGACTCGCGTCGGCTTGGCCTTCGCCCAGCCGCCACGCCCGCACGAAGTCGGTGACCCGCGAGTAGCCGCCGTCGTAGCCGTCGGATTTGATCGCCTCGAACAACGCCAGCGCCGTGCGTCGCTCGCGCTTCGGTCGGTGCGCATCGACCTTCAGCGCCTGTCGCAGGCGGTCATGGAACGGCGTCAGCTTGGTCGGCGCCACGGTCCGCCGGTACTTCGGCTCGCCGTCGACCGGCGCCTTCAACCAACGTCGGATCGTGTTGCGCGACAGGCTGGTGGAACGTGCGATCTCTCGCACCGACTTGCCCTGGCGGAAGTGCATCCGCCGAATCTTGCCAATCATGGCCATGGTGATCACTCCAGTTTCCCTGCGGACAAACGCCGCAGGGTAGGTTGAACACCCGGGTCACTTTTGATCGGCAGAAGCCTCATATGTGGGTCAATTTTCGGTCGGCGCCAACACCTTGAGCAACCTCGATCCGCCTGCGGCGGAGCGGCTGTCCGACTTCTATTCCCGGAGGATGCCGGTCTGATAGAGTGACGGCGACCGCCAGCGGCGCAGAGGTCGAGTTTGTAGACGAAGCACAGCGCGCCGCCCTCCAGCCGGCGGCGCGCCCATGGTATTTCAGGACAACTCCCGGCGGTGGCTACTGGCGTCGGCCGCCGCGCGCTTGGCGGAGTCGTAGACCTTCACCTTGACGTATGAGCTGGCCGTCAGTGCCGAAGTGCTGCTTCACCCGCACCGGCATCCCGCTGGACAACGAGCTCACCGTCAGCGCGGCGCCCGTCGCCGCGACGGTCGACCAGACGCAACTGGTCGAGGCGCGCCTGATCACCCGACCATCCGCGAGCACCAGGTGGATCCGGTCGCCGCTGACGGTCGCCTGCTGCAGCGTGCCGCATCGAGCCGCCGCACGCTGTCGCGCTCGACCGCATAAGTGGTGCCCGCCCGCCAGCAGGCCGGCGGTCGCAAGGCAGAAGGCCAGCGCGGACGCCGGGCAGTTGCGGCGCCTCAGACCCAGCAGTCCGCCGATGCCGGCCAGGGCCGCGAGCAGCAGGCCGCCGATCGTGGACAGGGTCGGGACGTTGGGGTTGTCGTCACTGAGGATGGACACCGTCGTGGATCGCGACGCCACCCAGGGTGGCCCCCCTGCGGGTTGGACAGGGTGACGCGGTGAAGGTCTCGATCGGCTCGAAGTCGACGTCGTTGATGATCGGCACCACGATGGTCTTGTCGGCACCATCGCCGTCCGCCCAGTTCAAGGTGCCAGGCTGGTGCTGGTGAAGTCGACACCGGAGATCGCGGACCTGCCCGTGGTCGCGGAAGACCGACACGGCCCCGCCGTTGCCGCCGACGCGACTCACCGTCAGTGTGACCGCAGCCCGCCGCCTCGCTGACGCTCACGCCTTCGCCACCGACAGCTGCACGCTGCCGGGCGGGTTGACGTCCTCGCTGACGATCGTCACGGTCGCGCTGGTCACTGCGCCCAGCGTGGCGCCGCCGGTCGGGCCCGACAGCGTCGCGCTGAAGGTCTCGTTCGGCTCGACCGCGGTATCGTTGATGATCGGCACGTTCAGCGTCTTCGCGGCCGCGTCGTTGTCGGCAAAGTTGATGGTGGCCGTGGTTGCCGTGTAGTCGCTGCCCGCCAAGGCCGTGCCGTCCGCAGTGGTGGCACCGACCGAGATCGCTCCGTCGCTGCCGCCGGTGCGGGTGACACTGAGCGCCGCAGGGCCGCTCGGCTCATTGACGCTGGCGGTGGCCGACGCGAACTGTACGGTGCCCGGATTGAGCTCCACGGCCCCCATGTCGATCCGCCCGCCGCTCACTCGTGCCAGGCCACGCTGGTCGACCGCCGGCGGCGCTGCAAACGCCGGATCGCCGGCATTCACCGCCGGGCTGGTACTCGCGGGCTTCTTGGTCAGTGTGCTGCCGCCATTGTTCTGCAGCGCGCCGAGCTGGCCGTCGACGTTGAGGAGGTTGCTGCCCGGTCCACTGAGGGTGGCGCTGCCCGGAGACTCGATCAGCGAGAAGCCGACGTTGAAGCTGCCGTCGAGGTCGTTGTTGGATCCGCCCGTGTTGTCGCCGACGATCATGTTGCGCAGAGGCAAGGGATTCCCACCGATCTGCAGGTGGATGCCGCCGCCGGCAGCGCTGGCGGTGTTTCCGGCGATCGTCGAATTGGAGAACGTGAGGCCGTTCACTTGGTTGATGTACACACCGCCGCCTGTGCCGGCGGTCGCGCTGTTGCTGGCAATGGTCGTGTCGACGACGGACGCCGGCAGGTCCGGCTTATAGAACGAGAATCCGCCACCGGAAGCGGCGCTGTTGCCCGAGATCGTGGTCGACTGCATCGTCACCACGCCGCCATCCAGGCTATAGATGTAGACGCCACCGCCACGCACGCCGGCGGTGTTTCCGGAGACGGTGCAATTGTCGATCAGGATGTCGTGGTCGGGGTCGTAGAGGTAGACGCCGCCGCCATTGCCCGAGGCGGTATTGCCGGTGACCACGGTGTTCTGGAAGGTGAAGGTGCCGCCGGTGTCCTCGATGTAGACGCCACCGCCGTCGTCGCCCGAGGTGTTGCCGCTCAGGGTCGAATTGCGCACCGTCAGGCTCATGTTGAAGCCGTCGGCCCACAGGCCGCCGCCGTCGCCGGTTGCGGCGTTGCCGCGGATCGTGACGTTGTCGAGGGTCAGGTTCTCGTCGCGATCGAGGATGCCGGCGCCGATATTCGCCGAGCCACCGGTAACGGTCAGGCCGGAGATCGTCACGTCGAGCGTCGACGCGCCCGCGTACACGTAGAACACCCGCGAGGCGTTGGTGCCACTGACCGACAGCATCGCCGGCCCGGGGCCGGTGATGGTCAGCGAGTCCGTGATCTTCAGCTGCCCGGTGGTCAGCGGGATGGTCCCGGTCAGGCCCGCCTGGAAGGTGACGACGTCGGCCCCGGCGGCGCCGTTGGCCTGGGCGATCGCGTCGCGCAGGCTGCCGGCACCGGCATCGTTGAGGTTGGTGACCTGGAAGGTGGCCGCGGCGCCTTCCGGGCTGAAGCCGAGGCCGACGCTGGCGCCGACCACCATCGCGCCCGGCAACAATCGCTTGAGGGCTTCCTGCAGGCGCCTGAGGTCGGCGGCGCTCATCGTCGGGCTCATTGAAGCGAGCGCGGAATCCGGCGTGTGTCCTTGGTGTTTCATGGCTCCCCCGAGCGTGCACCTGCGACGTCGTGGCCCCCTTGGCAACGATCGGCAGCGTAGACGCCGAGTCTAGGTTGCGACGCTGTAACCTCGCAATCACGCGCCCGCTCCTCCGGTCCATGATCGAAGTCACAGATTCTTCCTCCGTCCCCGCGCCGATCTTCATTGTCGGCGCGCCGCGCTCCGGGGCCTCGCGCCTGTCCGGGATGTTGTCGCGCGTTCCCGGAGTCGTCCGCATCGACGATCGCAACTGGATCGACGCGTGCCCCGGACTCGACGCCGGACAGCGTGGCCACGATTCTCATCGCCTGGTCCTCCGCGACGCCACCTCGGAGCTCAAGCAGGCCATCGTCGATGGGCTCGCGCCCCGCCTGCGGCCAGTCGACGGCCGGGCGCCGGTGCTGCTCGATGCCGCGCCCCGCAACGCGTTGCGCGTTCCCTTCCTGTCCGCGATCTTCCCGGCGGCGCGCTTCGTCTACCTGTTCCGCGACGTCCGCGAGACCCTGTCCGGCATGCTCGACGCCTGGAGCTCGGGGAACTACGTCACCTGTCCGACCTTGCCCGACTGGGACGGCCCGCCGTGGTCCTTGCTCCTGACGCCGGGCTGGCGCGAGAGCCGCGGGCGACCACTGGCCGAAGTGGTCGCGCGCCAATGGAGTACCTGCACGCGGCTGCTGCTGGACGATCTCGAGGCGCTGGACCCGGAAGCCTGGTGCGTCACCAGTTACGACCGCGTTCTCGAGACGCCGCAGCCGGAACTCGCACGCCTTTGCGCTTTCCTCGGTCTCCCGCTCGACCCCGTGCCCGTCCGTGTCGGCACCGGGCGCAGCGCGGCGAGCTCGCCCGCGCCGGAGACCTGGCGCCATCATGCCGATCGGCTGGCGTCCGTCGTGCACCTCGTCGCGGAGCAGTCCGACCGGGCACGGGCCCTGTTCGCTCGAGCGCCGGCCAATCGCCCGAGGAGCAGGCGCCCCACCGGCTCGCCGAGCCGCTAGGCGAGCGGTCGGCCGCGGACCGTCGCAGGGACGTCAGGACGAAAGCCCGAGTTCAAGCTGGGAATCGCTGCCCCGGGCAGGGTCGGCGAGAGCGGCAAGGAAGGCCTCGGCCTCCCCCAGGATCGCCGCACGCCGTTCCGGCGCCATCGTGCGCAGCGTGCGGTAGGGCATCGCCAGCCGCGGATTGCCCGCCAGTCGCGCCTCGTTGCGCGCCAGGAAGTGCCAGTAGAGCAGGTTGAACGGGCACGCGCCCTCGCCATGCTTCCGCTTCGGATCGAAGTGACAGCGCCGGCAGTAGTCCGTCATCCGGTCGATGTAGGCGCCGGAAGCGGCATAGGGCTTCGAGGCCAGCAGCCCGCCATCGGCGAACAGCACCATGCCGTGGGTATTCGGCAGCTCGACCCAGTCGAATGCGTCCGCGTACACGGCGAGGTACCAGGCCTCGACCTCGGCCGGCGCGATGCCCGCGAGCAATGCGAAGTTGCCGGTCACCATCAGCCGCTGGATGTGATGCGCGTAGGCGTTGCGGCGGGTGTCCTCGACCACTTGCCGGAGGCAGTTCATCCGCGTCGGCGCGCCCCAGTACAGCGGCGGCAGCGGCCGGTCGGCGGCGAGCGCGTTGCTTTCCGCGTAGCCCGGCATCTTCAGCCAGTACAGGCCGCGCACGTATTCGCGCCATCCGAGGATCTGCCGCACGAAGCCCTCGACCGCCGGCAGCGGCGCTCGCCCGGCGGCATGGGCGGCGATCGCGGCGCCGCACACCTCGCGGGGATCGAGGAGGCCGAGGTTGAGACTGGTCGACAGCAGCGAGTGGAACAGCCACGGCCGCCCCTGGGCCATCGCGTCCTGGAAATCACCGAAGCGCGGGAGCGCGTGTTCGACGAAGTGCGCCAGCGCCGCCAGAGCCTCGGTGCGGGTCACCGGCCAACCGAAGTCGTCGAGCGAACCGAAGTGGCCGGAGTAGCGATCGCGGACCAGCGCGATCACCTCCCGGGTCCCGGCGTCGGGGACGAAGCGCAACGCCGGCGGCGGCGTCACGCCCGGCGGCAGCGCCTTGCGATTCTCGCTGTCGAAATTCCAGCGCCCGCCGAGCGGCTGCGCGCCGTCCATCAGCCAGCCGCTCCGTCGCCGCATCTCGCGGTAGAAGTACTCCATCCGGAACTGCCGTCTTCCCGCGGCCCACGCGGAAAACTCCGCCCGTGAACACAGGAAGCGATCGTCCTCGCGGACGTCCACCGGCAAGCCGAATCGGCGCGACCACGTCTGCATCATCTCCCAGACCCGCCATTCGCCGGGCTCGGTCACCACCACGCGCCGCGGCCGGTGCCGCGCGATCGCGCGCTCGAGTTCGACGTCGAAGCTGCCGCGGTTGCCGGGATCGTCGAGCCGCACGTAGTCGACCCGGACGCCACGCTCCCGGAGTTCGTCGGCGAAGTGGCGCATCGCGGCCAGCACCAGCGCGATCTTCTGCGGGTGATGCGGCACGTAGCGGGCCTCGGCGTCGACCTCCAGGAACAGCACGACATCGTCGGCCGGATCGAGGTCCGACAGCGTGGCGAGGGTGGGCGAGAGCTGATCGCCGAGGATCAGGCGCAAGGCGTTCATGGCGCTACGACCGGCGCCGTCCGCTGGCCGCGGCGTGCACGTCGGCAGCGCTCCGAGCAGTAGCGCACCTCGTCCCAGCAGCGTTGCCACTTCTTCCGCCAGGCGTAGGGCCGGCCGCAGGCGAGGCAGGTCTTGGTCGGAAATTCGGACGGGCGTTTCATGGCGAAATGCTTGGACGGTCCGCCGCAAGTCTCCGCGAGCGGACGTCAACGGCGGATGATGCAGTGCGGCGCGGCGGCCGATGTCGCGGCTCGGCGGCGGGCTTGAAAAAGCTTGACGGAGTGCGCCGCCCAGGACGTCGCGATGTCGACATCGGATTCACTCCCGGGCGCCTAGCTTGCCCGGCCTTCTCGTTCCTGCCCAGGAGTACTGCCGTGATCACGATGTCCATCCTGCATGCCACGCTGCCGAGCTACATGGCGCAGGCTGCGGCCACCGAGACCAAGCACTTCAAGGTGCTCTCCGCGACCAGCGACCTCAACGTGTTCTCCATGGAACTGGCGGGCCGCAGTCCGCAGGTCCTGGTGCTCGACCTGGCCCTGCTCGGGGAGGACCCCGTGCAGGAGGTCGCCCGGCTGGAACAGCGCTGCAGGCCCGAATTGACCCTGATCGTCTATGCGTTCGCCCGCTGGGACGTGGTCGAGCAGCTGCGCGGCCCCCGCCGCCAGGTCATGCGCGCACCGATCAGCGTCCGCATGCTGCACGCCAGCCTGATCAACCTGATCGTCCGCGAGGTCACCCAGCTGCGGACCGCGGGCGCCACCGTCGCCCCCGGCGGCGGCGTACCGACCACGGAACCGGCACCCCGGCGCTACGACGACGTGCAGCTCGCGAGCCTGCAGGAGATCCGCAGCGTGGTGCAGTGCGAGTGCCCCAACCAGGTCGCCGACCTGGTCCTGGCGCTGGCCGCCTTCGAGCAGTACTCGCGGGAGTGCCAGAACCGCAACGCCGCCGACGCCCGCATCCACGCGATGCTGGCCCGCGCCACCGGTCATTCCCGGGCGCTGATGGAGGCCGCGCTGGGCGAGTTGTGCGTGTTCGAGAAGATCGACCTCGACCGCCTGCCGAAGCGCCTGGCCTGACGCGCCCATCCGGGTCGGCCGGCGCGACCTGCGCCGGCCGCCCTTGGAGAGGGACGGCCCGGTCGCCGCGGCGCCGCGGAGGTCACCAGTCGGTCGGCCGATAGTCCTTCAGGAACTGCCCCCACACGTGCTTGCCCGTGTTGATCCCGTCGATGATCGGGTCGACGATGCGGGCGGCGCCGTCGACGATGTCGAGCGGCGGATGAAAGCGCTCCTGCTCGCGCTTGCGCTCGGCGATCGCGACCGGGTCCTCGTCGGTGATCCAGCCGGTGTCGACGCTGTTCATATGGATGCCGTCGGCGTGGTAGTCGGTCGCCGAGGTGCGGGTCATCATGTTGAGCGCCGCCTTCGCCATGTTGGTGTGCGGATGGCGGGTGGTCTTCGCGGTGCGGTAGAACTGGCCTTCCATCGCCGACACGTTCACGATGTGCTTGTCGCGTCCGGGCGTCTTCAGCATCAGCGGCTTCAGCCGCGCGTTCAGCAGGAAGGGCGCGATCGCGTTGACCAGCTGGACTTCGAGCAGCTCGACGGTCGGCACCTCGGCCAGCAGCAGGCGCCAGGAGTTGCGGCCGCGCAGGTCGACCTGCTGCAGGTCGTTGTCCAGGCGGCCCTCGGGGAACAGGTGCGCCTGGCCCAGCAGTTCCTCGGGCAGGAGCCGCATCTGCGACAGCTCCGGCGCGCGGGTGAGGCCGGGAGCGTCCTCGATCTGCGCCCGCGCCAGGGCCTGGCGCGCGGCGTCTTCCGGCAGCACGTCGTAGCGGCGCAGGCCCTCGTAGCTGCCGAGCAGGCGCCGCACCGCGGCCGGCGCGTCGTGCGCCTCGGCGGTCTCGTGGGCCATCATGTGCTGGTAGAACTCCGGCGGCCGGCGCACCGTCTGGCAGGCGTTGTTGACGATGAAGTCGAGGCGATCGCGGGTCGCCATCAGGTGCTGGCAGAAGGACTCGACGCTCGGCGTGTGGCGCAGGTCGAGGCCGTAGATCTCGAGCCGTTCCGCCCAGTCCTGGAAGTCGGGCTCCATCGCGTAGCGCGCGGCCGAGTCGCGCGGGAAGCGGGTGGTCACGATCAGCGACGCGCCGGCGCGCAGCAGTTTCAGGCCGGCCTGGTAGCCGATCTTCACCCGGCCGCCGGTCAGCAGCGCGACGCGGCCGGAGAGGTCGGCGAGCTCGGTGCGCTTGGCGAAGTTGAACTCCGCGCAGGCGGGGCACATCGCGTCGTAGAAGTGGTGCACCTGCGTGTACTTCTGCTTGCAGACGTAGCAGTGCTGCGGGGCGACGTGCTCGGCGCGCGGCGCGTCGACCCTCTCGTCCGCATCGCGCGGCACGTCGGCGGCGACGAAGCCGGTCGGCGCGATCAGGTTCGGCGTGGTCACCGGCGGCCGGCGGCGCAACGCGCGGATGCCGGTCGCCTCCAGCACCGCGTCGGCCTGGCGGATGCGCTCCTCGTAGGCCGCGCGCTTGGCGTGACGCTTCTGCTTCTTGCGCGCATCCGGATCCGGCTCGTACAGGCGCGCCACCGCCTGATGCACGCGGGCGCGCTCGGCGGGCGTCAGCAGCTCCAGCAGGCGATGATCGGCGGCGACCGCATCGAGGAGGGGCAGCAGGTCGCGCAGGCGCTCCGCCACGGCGGCGGAATCGGCGGCGGCCGGGGGATCGGCGAGAGTGGCGTTCATGGGCGTCGAATGCGTCGAACAGGGCGATGGTGGCTATGGGTGGGCTCGAACCACCGACCCCGGCATTATGAGTGCCGTGCTCTAACCAGCTGAGCTACATAGCCAAGTTGTCGCGGCCCCGGTTCGCCTCCGCGCGCCGGGACGGGCCGTCCTGGCCGGTCGGGCGTGGAATCCGAGAGCGTCCGGCGGGCCGTTGCGGTCCCGCGAGGGGCGCGGATTCTGGTGGGCCCGGGCAGGAATGTCAAGTTGACCGGAGCCGGAACCGAGCGCTGCCGGCGCACCCGGAGGTGCGCAACGGCGACCGCCGCGCCCGGGGCGAACGCGTCCGCGCGGCGCGGTGAAACTTCGAGCCGCGCAGCCGCGGCGGGCCGGCCTGCGGTTGCCGGCCGTCGCGGCTTGGTGGAAGAATCGGGCCAGAAGAATTTTTGGATCGTGGTCATGATCGATCCCGATGGGTATCGGCCGAATGTCGGCATCATCCTGATGCGCGGCGGCGGCGAAGTGTTCTGGGCACGGCGCATCCACCGTGACGGCTGGCAGTTCCCGCAGGGCGGGATGCGCAGCGACGAGACGCCGGAAGAGGCGATGTACCGCGAGCTGGAGGAGGAGACCGGCCTCCTGCCCGCGCATGTCCAGCTGATCGCAGCCACCCACGGCTGGCTGCGCTACCGCCTGCCCGACCGCTACGTCCGGCGCAACCAGACTCCGACCTGCATCGGCCAGAAGCAGGTCTGGTTCCTGCTGCGCCTCGTCGGCGCCGACACCGACCTGCGCCTGGACGCCAGCGACCACCCGGAATTCGACCACTGGCGCTGGGTCGACTTCTGGTACCCGATCG
Organism: Ahniellaceae bacterium; assembly: GCA_044221335.1. Lineage (GTDB taxonomy): Bacteria > Pseudomonadota > Gammaproteobacteria > Xanthomonadales > Ahniellaceae > JBGAPI01. The sequence goes on along the minus strand of JBGAPI010000037.1, from coordinate 42,478 downwards.
GCAACGTGGTGCAGTTCAAGCGCCAGGTCTACCGCCAGGCTTTGCGCCAGCTGGCACCGTTCGCGGAACGCCATCTCGGGGTGCAGCTCGAGCGCTGCGACGCCGGGGACGCGGGCGTCTGAATCCGGGAGTCGCGGTTCCGGATCCGCCCGTCGCCGTCCTGGTTTTGCCACGGCGGCGGCGCGGCGATCGCGACCGATCCTGTTAGCCTTTCCGCGATTCGCAGGTAGAGCGGGCCCGGACCCGTTCTACGGCACCGCCGGCGACCTCGCGTCCGCCGCGCCAACAGTCGCACAAGGACGCCGGGCTCGCGCGCGCATGGACCAACACTTCGAAGACCGTGCGCGTTTCGTGATCGAGCTCGCGCGCCGCCTGCACCAGTACGGCACCTCCGCCGGCCGCCTGGAGACCGCGGTCGACTCGGTCTGCCAGCGCTTCCGCCTGACCTGTGACGTGCTGTCGACGCCGACCTCGGTGATCGTGTCGCTGGCCGATCGCGACCGCGGCGACGATCCGTTGCCGGACCTCACCAAGGTGATCCGGATGGAGCCGGGCGGCGTGAACCTGAAGCGGCTGTCGCAGGTCGACGAGGTCGCCGAGCGGGTGTTCGCGGGCGAACTCGACATCGCCGAGGGCTATCGCGCCCTGCGCGCGATCGTCGAGCGGCCGAAGCCGTGGAGCGACCTCGTCACCGTGCTGTCCTACGGCGCCACCTCGGCCTCGGTGGCGGCCCTGTTCCATACCGGATGGTTCGACCTCGTGGTCGCGACCGTGCTCGGCGCGCTGGTCGGAGTGCTGTCGATTCCCGCGGGGAACAACGTCAACTTCGGACAGGCCTTCGAGGCGATCGCCGCGCTGATCGTCGCGGTGCTCGCCGCCGCCGTGCATGCGCTGTGGCAGCCGCTGGCTTTGAACTCGGTGCTGATCTCGGCGCTGATCGTGCTCCTGCCCGGACTGATGCTGACCACGGCGGTGACCGAACTCGCGGCGCAGCACATGGTCTCGGGCGTCGCGCGGATGGCCGGTGCCGCCGCGATCCTGCTGAAGCTCGCCTTCGGCACTGTCGCCGGCCTCGCGATCGCGAAGGTGTTCGGCTGGAACCTCGACAACCACACGCCGACGCCGGTACCGGCCTACGCCGAGTGGCTCGCGCTGCTGCTGTCGTCGGTCGCATTCGCGGTGCTGTTCCGCGCGGCACAGCGCGACTGGCTGCTGGTGATGGCCTCGGCCTGGCTCGGCTACGGCGCGACCCGCTTCGGCGGCGGCGCCTTCGGCGCGGAGTTCGGCGTGTTCGTCGGCGGCTTCGTGGTCGGCCTCGCCGGCAACGCCTATGCGCGCTTCGCGAATCGACCCGGCGCGATCGTCCGGGTACCCGGCATCATCCTGCTGGTGCCCGGATCGGTCGGCTTCAAGAGCCTGTTCCTGGTGTTCGAGAAGAACGTCGACAGCGGCCTCGAGACCGCGTCCGTGCTGGCCTTGTCGTTGATCTCGCTGGTCGCGGGACTGCTGTTCGCGAACATCGCGCTGTCGCCGCGGCGGAGCCTGTCCTAGGAGCCTGCGCCGAATTCCGGCCCCCACCCCCGCGGGCGAGGGTGAGGAGACGGAAACGCGGTCGACCCCATGGGTCGGTATCCAATGAACGAATCCGCGAAGCGGATTCCGGCATCACTTGATCAGCATCGACTCGGCGGTGGCGCCGGACTTGATCGCGTCGCGGAACCAGAACGGGCGCTTGCCGATGCCGACCCAGGTCTCGCTCGGATCCGCCGGGTTGGCGTACTTCGCCTTCATGCCCTTCTTGATCCAGGTGTTGCGGCGGCGACCCTTCGCCGCTTCGCCGTCCTTCCCGGCGGCCTTGCGACCACGGCGGCCAGCGGCCGACGCGGACGGATAGACGTCCGAAATGTCCAGACCGAACTTCTTCAGCAGCGCGCCGATCGCCTTGCGCGCCTCGTCGACCTTGCTCGTGTTCAGCGATTCCTGACGCTTCTCGATCTTCTTCGCCAGCTGGCTCAGTTGCGCGGCATTGAGCTTTCGAATGTCCATCCCTAACTCCGTCAATTAATCAAAATGCCGAAATAGTTTGCCAGCGAACTATTCGCATTGAAAGTTGCAAAAGTTAAGTATGGTGCCGAAACGCGATCCGGACGCACGGCGCGACGACGCGAACGACCGCTCTCGCCGCCGGTCCCGGGGCGTAGCGCGGCACCGTTCGGGCCACCGGGCGCGCCGCCTTTGCGGTCCGTCGGCGAATTCGGTACCTTGTCCGCCGGAATCATTGGACGTGGCGCGATGGGGCTGCTCGACGATCTCGAACAGGAAGCGCAGCGGCGCAAACAGGGGCTGGACGACGTCGCGCGGCAGAAGGCCGAGCGCGAAGAGGCCTACAAGACCCGGCTCGAGCCGGGGATGAATGCGCTGCACGAATACCTGACCAAGCTCACCACCAATCTCGGCTTCCTGAAGCCGAAGAAGGTGATGAACTACGAGCTGCCCGGCTTCGGCCGGATCGTGGCCTACATCGACCACGAATACGACATGAAGATCAGCGCGCAGGCGACCTCGCGCGAGATCACGCTGCAGTTCGGCGCGGTGGTCTCGTCCGAGGAGTCGAGCTCGCAGGAAGTGGCCGGGGCCAGCAAGATCAAGCAGGCCAACGCCATGTTCCAGAAGCTTCGCCTGTCGGGAATGAACGACCCGAAGAAGGACGAGAACGGCGAGATCGTGCACGCGACCTTCCGCCCCCGCGGCAAGATCCCGCTGCTGATCTCGATCAGCGCCGACGCCGACACCGCGGTGGTGAAGATGAACTTCACCAATTTCGAGGAATGGAACACCGTCAACAAGACGGTCGGGCCGCTGCAGTTCAACGAAGCGACCTTCGACGAGATCGGCCGCTTCATCGCCCGCGAGCCGAACAGCCTGTTCCGCGAGGCGCTGCCGGACGACGTCAAGCGTCAGCTGCAGGCCAAGCTGCAGCAGGAGCAGATGCGCCGCAAGTGGGAGGCGAAGATCGCCGACCAGCAGAAGGAAGAGCTGGAGAAGCTGCAGCGCGAATCGGCCGCGAAGGAAGGCGGGCTGCTGTCCAAGATGAAGAGTCTGTTCAAGCGGACCTGACGGTTTCCCGGCACCGCGGAACGTTTCGGTTCGCGGCTTCCGCCGCTCCTGTGACAGAGCACATTCCGGAGCGTTCCGGCAGCGACGCTGCGCGGCACTCCCCGATTCAATCGGCCCGGAGCCGTCGAGCGGCATCTGGGCCGCTCTGCCGGCACGTCAAGCTCCGGAGCAGCGGGCCGGGACCCGCTCCGCTTCGGATGGGGCCGGAGACCTGACTTACGGCACCAGCTTTGTCATCAGCGCGTCGCGGGTGAGCGCCTCGGCGGCGGCCGCACGGCGATGCCGGTATTCGAAGGTGCCGGCGGCCAGTCCGCGCTCCGAGACCACCACCCGGTGCGGGATGCCGACCAGCTCCATGTCCGCGAACATCGGGCCCGGGCGCAGGCCGCGGTCGTCGAGCCAGACGATGAGGCCACGAGCGCCGAGTTCGGCGTAGAGCGCTTCGGCGGCGGCGGTCACCGCCGGGTCGTTCTTCGGGTTGATGGGGCAGACGACGACGGCGGCCGGCGCCATGGCGTCGGGCCAGAGGATGCCCGCGGCGTCGTGGTTCTGCTCGATCGCCGCCGCGACGATGCGCGACACGCCGATGCCGTAGCAGCCCATGAACATCACCCGCGACTTGCCGGCGTCGTCGAGCACGGTCGCGCCCATGGCCTCGGCGTACTTCTGGCCGAGCTGGAACACGTGGCCGACCTCGATGCCGCGCGCGATCGACCAGGTGCCGCCGCCCGGCGCCAGATCGCCTTCGACCACGTTGCGGATGTCGGCGACCTGGTCGGGCTCGGCGAGGTCGCGGCCGAAGTTGACGCCCTTCAGGTGGAAGCCGGCACGGTTGGCGCCGCAGATGAAATCGGCCATCGCGGCGACGCTGCGGTCGGCGATCACGGTGACCTGCTTCGCCGGCCGCACCGGCCCGATGAAGCCCGGCACGCAGCCCAGGTGCTCGACGATCTCGGACTCGTGGGCCATCCGGAAGTCGGCCAGGCCGGCGATCTTGCGCAGCTTGATCTCGTTGACCATGTGGTCGCCGCGCACCAGGCACAGCACGAAGCCCTGCTCGCCGACGACGGCGAAGGCCTTCACGGTGCGCTCGAGCGCCACGCCGAGCAGCGCGGCGACGTCCTCGCAAGTGGTCTGGGTCGGGGTGGCGAACTCCTCCATCGCCGCGATCGCCGCTGGACGCGGAGCGGCCGGTGCGAGGGCCTCGGCCAGCTCGACGTTGGCGGCGTAGTCGGAGCCGCTGGCGAAGGCGATCGCGTCCTCGCCGGACTCGGCCAGCACGTGGAACTCGTGCGAGGCGGCGCCGCCGATCGCGCCGGTATCGGCGGCGACCGCGCGGTACTTCAATCCCAGGCGGTCGAACACCCGCTGGTAGGCCTCGTACATGTTGCGGTACTCGGCCGCCATGCCCTCGGCGTCGAGGTGGAAGGAATAGGCATCCTTCATGATGAACTCGCGGGCGCGCATCACGCCGAAGCGCGGCCGGATCTCGTCGCGGAACTTGGTCTGGATCTGGTAGAAGTTGACCGGCAGCTGCTTGTAGCTGCGCAGTTCGTTGCGCGCGAAATCGGTGATCACCTCTTCGTGGGTGGGACCGACGCAGTACTCCTGGTCCTTGCGGTCACGGAGCTTCAGCAGCTGTCCGCCGAACTTTTCCCAGCGCCCGGTCTGCTCCCACAGCTCGCGCGGCTGCACCGCCGGCATCAGCACCTCGAGCGCCCCGGCGCGGTTCATCTCCTCGCGCACCACGGATTCGACCTTGCGCAGCACCGCCAGGCCGAGCGGCGACCAGGTGTAGATGCCGGCACCGAGCTTGCGGATCATGCCCGCGCGCAGCATCAGCTGGTGGCTGACGACCTCGGCATCGGCCGGGACTTCCTTGATGGTCGACAGGTGGAATCGGGACAGGCGCATGGCGGCATTCGCGGATCGGAGGGCCGCGGATTGTACGGTCGCCGCTGCGAGCGGACCAGTTCGGCCGACGGGTGCGGCGTGCTCAGCCCGGCGGTACGGCCGGCAGCACGTTGGTCTCGGGGTTCACCGTGACCTTCTCGTAGGGCAGGCCTCCGGTCGGCGGCCGGTCGGTGATGTGCCACTGGCCATGCTCGTCCTTCCACTTGTACAGCGGCGGGTTGGCGTCCTTGGCGCGCGCCGCCGTCACCGGCGGGTGCGCCGCGCGGTCGAGCTCCTCGATCCGCTGCTGGCGCATCCGCTGCTCGTTCTGCCACCAGGCGTAGCCGCCGCCGATCGCCACCGCCAGCAGCACCGCGAGCAGCAGGTTGCGCTGGTCCATCCCGCTACTTCTTGTTGCAGTACTCGTCGCGCTGGCGCAGCGCTTCCTGGTACCCGGCCTGGCGCTCTTCCGGGGTCATGGTGTGGATCGTGCCGTCGGGCGCCTGGGTGCGCAGCGGGCCCTTGTCCTCGAAGTAGGACAGCTGGGTGGTCGCCTGCCTGCAGTTGTCGGCATTGATCGCGTCGTTCGCGGCCTTGATCTTGGCCTGGGTGTCGGTCAGCGCCGGCTCTGCCTTGGCCGGCTCGGCCGCCGGCGGCGCCTCCGGCACCTTGCCGGAGAGGTGCACCAGCGTCGACGGATGATCCTTCGGCGGCTTCGGGTCGTAGTGGACGACGCCGGAATCGTCCTTCCAGCGGTAGTAGTCGCCGGCGACGGCCGGCATGGCCAGGACGCCGGCGGCGAGCGTCAGGGCGAACGTGACTGCGATGCGCATGGTGGTCTCCGTGCAGGCGTCGGCCCGCATTGTCGCGTGTTCGGTCAGCGCCTAGGTAGCATTTCCCTGAAGGCCGCGCAACGACGCGGGTCGCGACACGGAGCGGCTGGTCGCATCCGTTACACTGGCTGCCGCTCAACCAGCCAGCTGCCATGGACGAGACTCCGGAAGCGCGCTCGCCGCGCCGCGCCATCTACCTGCTCCCCAATCTGTTCACGACCGGCGGCATGTTCGCCGGCTTCTACGCGATCGTCGCCGCGATCAACGGCCAGTTCGTCACGGCCGCGATCTCGGTCTTCGTCGCCGCGGTGCTGGACGGCCTCGACGGCCGCGTGGCCCGGCTCACCAACACCCAGAGCGAGTTCGGCGTGCAGTACGACTCGCTGGCCGACCTGATCAGCTTCGGCCTGGCGCCGGCGCTGGTGCTCTACACCTGGTCGCTCGCCGGCCTGAAGACCGTGTCGCCGATGGCCGGCAAGGTCGGCTGGTGCGCCGCGTTCCTCTATGCCGCCTGCGCGGCGATCCGGCTGGCACGGTTCAACGTCCAGGTCGGGGTGGTCGACAAGCGCTACTTCGTCGGCCTCGCAAGCCCGGCCGCGGCCGGACTGATGATGTCCTACGTCTGGGCGATGAACGAGTTCGACTTCGACGGCCGCTCGATCGACGTGCAATGGCTGTCGGTCGTCGTCGCGGTCACCGCCGGCCTGCTGATGGTCAGCCGGATCCGCTACTGGAGCTTCAAGGGCAGCGGCGGGAAAGACCGGGTGCCCTACTGGGTGCTGCCGGCGATCGTCGGGCTGATGGTGCTGATCGCGGTGTTCCAGCACAGCATGCTGCTCCTGCTCGGCGTGACCTACGCCGCCTCCGGCCCGCTGCTGTGGCTGGCCGGCCGCTTCAACCGGAAGGCGCCACCGGCCGCATGAGCGCCGACTCGCCAGCGCCGGCCCGGTCCATGCAGCCGCTGTCGCTGGTGGCGGACCTGTCGCAGGCACTGGCCGAGTCGCTGGATGTCGAACGCACGCTGGCGCAGGCGGTCGCGCGGATCGCCGCCTGCCTGTCGGCCGAAGCGGTGTCGGTGTTCCTGCACGACCGCGAACGCGACCTGCTCGAATGCCGCGCCTGCGCCGGTCCGGTCGACGTGCGCGGCCTCACCATCAAGGCGGACCGCGGCATCGTCGGCCGCACCTTCACCACCCGCACCTGCCAGATCGTGCGCGACGCCCAGGCCGACCCCGACTTCGCCGGTCGGGTCGACGTCAAGACCGGCTTTCGCACCCACTCCGTGATCTGCTCGCCGCTGATCACGCTGCGCGGTCCGATCGGTGCGCTGCAGGTGCTGAACAAGCGCGACGGCCAGCTGTTCGACGAGGGCGACCGCGACCTCCTGCGCGCGCTCGCCGCGCCGACCGCGCTGGCCCTGTCGCACGCCGAGCTGGTCGGCGAGCTGGTCGAACAGGAGCGCATCCGCAACGAGCTGAAGCTCGCACGCCGGCTGCAGCGCTCGCTGCTGCCGAAGCGGCGCCGCTCGGGCTTCCCGATCCTCGGGGTGAACAAGGCGGCGCGCGAGGTCTCCGGCGACTTCTACGACTACTTCGAGCTCGACGACGGCCGCATCGCCTTCACCGTCGGCGACGTCGCCGGCAAGGGCCTCGATGCCGCGATGCTGATGGTGCGCTGCCAGACCCTGCTGCGCTTCATCGGCAAGGACGGCATCGCGCCGGGCGAGTGGCTGGCGCGGGTCAACGACGAGCTCGCCGAGTCGGTCACCGACGGCAAGTTCGTCTGCGTGGCGGCCGGCTACTACGACCCGCGGACGCACTCGGTCGAGTTTTCCAACGCCGGCTTCCCGCCTGCGCTGCTGCTGGCGGGCGAGGACGGCCACAGCGTCGAATTCCTCGCCCACGGACCGCCGCTCGCGGTGCTGCCGGGGATGAGCTACGGCGTCGACCACATCGACCTGTCGCGCGGCGCGCTGTACTTCTTCTCCGACGGCGCCACCGAGGCGCGCCAGTCCGACGGCAGCCTGCTCGGCATGGACGGCCTCACCGCCCTGATCGCGCGCAACGCGGCGCTGCGGCCGCAGGCCCGGCTGCGCGCCCTGCTCGCCGGACTGCGCGAGCATGAACTCAACGACGACACCACCCTGCTCCTGATCGAGGACCGCGCGTCCGCGGGACCGTCCTGATGCCGGCGCGCCCGCAGCTCGATCTGGTGCTCGAGGCCTGCCCGACCTCGCTGAAGCCGCTGCGCCAGGCGATGATCCCGCTGCTCGATCGCCTGGGGCTTTCCGCCGCCGATCGCGACCTGCTGGTGCTGGTACTGAACGAGGCCTTCGCCAACGTGGTGCGCCACGCCTACGGCAACTGCGGCCAAGGCCGCACCGAGGTCCGGATCGAGCGCGTGCGCGGCGCGCTGCGCTTCCGGCTGCGCGACTACGCCGATCCCTGCGACCCGGCGAAGGTGAAGCCGCGCGACCTGTCCGACGCGCGGCCGGGCGGGCTCGGCATCAACTTCATCGACGAGACCATGCAGCGCTGGCGCCTTCGGCCCCTCCGCCGTGGCGCCGGCAACACGCTTATCATGTACTGGCGACCGCGCCGGGGTGCGGCCGCGTCCACTGGGGAAACCGAATGAACGATTGCACGCTGGAAAAGCGCCCGGACATCCATCTGGTGCGGGTGCGCGGCGAGGTCGACCTGTCCTGGTCGCAGCAGCTGCGCAAGACCATCCTGGACGGGCTCGCCGGCGCCAAGGTGCTGGGCGTCGAGCTGTCCGCCGTGACCTACATCGACTCCTCCGGCATCGCCGCGCTGGTCGAGGGCTTCCAGACCGCGCGCGGCAAGAACCAGCGGTTCGTCCTGGTCTCGACCAGCGCGCCGGTCCGCTCGGTGCTGCAGCTCGCCCGCCTCGACCGGGTGTTCCCGATGGCCGACACCCTCGAGGCGGCGCTCGCGACGTGAGCCTGGAATCGGCGCTGCGTCCCGTCACCCAGCTCGGCCGTGCCACCGTCGGCGCGATCGAGGAACTGGGCCAGGCCGGCGCGATCCTCGGGGAGAGCCTCTATTTCCTCGTGCTGGGCTGGCGCCGCGGCCAGCCGGTGCGGCTGTCCGCGATCTTCGAACAGGCGCGCCAGGTCGGCGTCGACGCGATCCCGATCGTCGCGCTGTTGTCGCTCACGGTCGGCCTGATGCTCGGCATCCAGTTCATCTCGGCGTTCTCGAAGTTCGGCGCACAGTCGCAGGTGATCATGGCCGTCGCGCTGTCGGTGACCCGCGAGTTCGGCGTGCTGATCACCGGGATCCTGGTCGCCGGCCGCTCCGGCTCCTCGTTCGCCGCGCGCCTGGGCTCGATGAACGTCTCGCAAGAGGTCGACGCGCTCGCCGTGATCGGCATCGACCCGGTGCGCTACCTCGCCGCGCCGGCGCTGATCGCGATGCTGTTCATGCTGCCGATGCTGACCATCCTCGCCGATGCCGTGGGCCTCATCGGCGCCGCACTGTACTGCGCGCCGGTCATCCACATGGACGTCGGCACCTACCTCGCCGCCACGCTGAAGGCGCTGGAGCCCGGCGACATCGGCCAGGGCCTCGGCAAGAGCCTGGTGTTCGCGGTGGTGATCACGCTGGTCGGCATCACCACCGGCTTCAACGTGAGCGGCGGGGCCGAGGGCGTGGGTCGGGCAACGACGCGGTCGGTCGTCGTCGCGATCACGGCACTCGTCATCGCCGACATGTTTTTCAGCTTTTTCTTGAACAGGTGATATCGATCGGTAAGCGTGGGGGTCGCGCTTCGAACACCCTGAAGCATCCCCACACCCCTGCGACATCCACGCTTCGCCTGGATGTCGCGCCCCCTGACTCAGGGGGGCTAACATCCGCCTTGCACAGGTGATCGGGAGACCAACAGCGGGACCTCCGCGCTTCGAACACCCTGAAGCATCCCCACACCCCTGCGACATCCACGCTTCGCCCGGATGTCGCGCCCCCCTGACTCAGGGGGGCTAACATCCGCTCCGTTGCATTTTTTGTACCGCTGCTTTGCAATCAACGTCGAATCAGGCACAACCAGGTGTACAGCTGCTTCGCATGAATTCCGTCGATACCGCCGCTGCTCCGATCATCGACGTGGACAAGCTGAACGTCTGGTTCGGCAAGCGCCACGTGCTGCGCGACATCGATTTCAAGGTCAACTCCGGCGAGATCCGGGTGATCATGGGCGGCTCGGGCTCGGGCAAGAGCACGCTGCTGCGCCACCTGCTCGGCCTGCTGCGCCCGCGCTCCGGCCGCGTCCGGATCCTCGGCACCGACATCGCCACCGCCGGACCCGCGGAGATGCTGAAGCTGCGCCGGCAGATGGGCGTGTCGTTCCAGGGCGGCGCGCTGTTCACCTCGATGACGGTCGGCGACAACGTGGCGCTGCCGCTGCGCGAGCACCTCGACCTCGACGAGAACACCGTGCGCATCATGAGTCGCCTGAAGCTCGAGGTGGTCAACCTCGGCGGCTTCCAGGACCTGATGCCTTCGCAACTGTCCGGCGGCATGATCAAGCGCGCCGCGCTGGCCCGCGCCATCGTGATGGACCCGAAGCTGCTGTTCTTCGACGAGCCCTCGGCCGGTCTCGACCCGGTGGTCTCGGCCGAGCTCGACGAGCTGATCCTGCGCCTCCGCGATGCCTTGCGGATGACCATCGTCGTCGTCACCCACGAACTCGAGAGCGCCTTCAAGATCGCCGACACCATCACGGTGCTCGACCAGGGCAAGATCCTCGCCACCGGCAGCGTCGCCGACGTGCGCTCATCGCCGAACGAGCGCATCCAGAACCTGCTCAACCGCCGGCCGCGCGAGGTCGAGGTCGATACCGACGAGTACCTGAAGCGGCTGACGGAAGACCAGGCGTAGCGCCGCTCACCCGTCCGCTATCGGCGGGGTTCCTGCGCATCCACGCTTGTCGCGCGTCGGGATGCGGGCGCGCTTTCGCCTTCGCACCCACAAGGGTAGGCGACGACTGTCGTGCCGATCATCTGCGATCCGGTCGCCGTCGTCGGCAGGTGCCTGCCGGATGAGGGGTGGATCACATCCGCCGAATCCCGGCCCTGCTACAAGAACGACCGGAATATCGAACCAGGGGCCCCGATGAACAACTTTCGATTCGCGTCCGCTGCAATGATCGCGTCACTCGTCACGGCCATCGCCGCGCCCGCGGCGACGGCGGCCACCCTGCCCGCCGATCTCGATGTCACCCCCTGGATCACCAGCGGCATCCCAGTGCCGATGGCCATCCGCAACGCGCACGACGGCAGCAACCGGCTGTTCATCGTGACGCGCGGCGGCAGCGTGTTCATCGCGCCGAACGCCGGCCAGACCGTCAACGCCCAGCCCTTCCTGAGTTTCGGGTCGAATGCGCCGCTGCTCGGATTCAGCCAGTCCGGCGAGGGCGGCCTGCTCGGCCTCGCTTTCCACCCGAATTTCGCCAGCAACGGCTACGTGTTCGTCGACTACACCGACGCCCGGCTCGACACCGTGGTCGCGCGTTTCACCCTGATGGCGGGCGACCCGACGCGGCTCGACCCGGCCTCGCAGGTCGTGCTCCTCCGTATCGACCAGGACTTCACCAACCACAAGGGTGGCGACATCCACTTCGGTCCGGACGGCTTTCTCTACATCGGCCTCGGCGACGGCGGCAGCGGCGGTGATCCCTGCCACCGCGCCCAGACGATCGATCCGGCGCAGCTGCAGGGCCCGGCCAGCGGCGGCAGCTCCGGCGCTCCGAATGACTGCGCGTCCGACGACGACTTCCTCAACGCGGGCCTCTCCCCGCGCGGCAATTCGAATTCGCGGTCACTGCTCGGCAAGCTGCTGAGAATCGACGTCGACCACACGACGCCGGCCGGCGCGAACGGCCTATGCGCCGCGAGCCCGGTCGACGGCAGCGCCAACTATGCGGTCCCGCCTTCCAATCCGTTCGCCGGCGGCGGCACTGCCAACGGCTGCGACGAGATCTGGGACTATGGCCTGCGCAATCCGTTCCGCTTCAGCTTCGACCGGCTCAACGGCGATCTTTTCATCGGCGATGTCGGCCAGAACAACATGGAAGAACAGGATTACGAGCCGCGCGGCTCCGCGGGCGGGATCAACTACGGCTGGAACAACTGCGAGGGCACGCTGTCGTTCAACGGGGGCAGTTGCAGCGGCAGCCAGCCGCCGATCCTGACCTACGTGCGATCGGGCAACGACAACTGCGCCTCCACCACCGGCGGCTTCCGCTATCACGGGCCGATCGGTGCGATCAACGGACTCTACTGGTACGCCGACTATTGCACCGGCCGGATCTACGTCGGTGAGCTCAGCGGCGGCGCCTGGTCCGGCGGAGTCTGGAAGATCCTGCAGACTGCGTCCAACACCCAGGCGCTGAACTCGATCGTCAGCTTCGGCGAGGACGAGAACGGCAATCTCTATATCGCCGACATTACGAGGAGCCGGGTCTTGAAGTTCACCTCGACCGACCCGCTATTCACCGACGGGCTCGAATGAGGAATTAGTGTTCCGCTGCGCGGAGCGCGAATTCTTCAAATGAGACGCGTACGCTGGGTTTCGCCCTTCGGGCTCTGCACAGCCTACGGCGCGTTTTCCCGGAGCGGAATGCCGCTCATTCCGTTCGCCTCGAGCGAGCGCTTGGCGCCGTCGAGGTCGTTGGCGCTGGCATACGGGCCGACGCGGACGCGGTGCCAGGTCGTGCCGTTGATCGAGATGTCGACGACCTGGGCGCGCAGTCCGAGCAAGGCCAGCTTCGCCTTCTGCTGCTCGGCCGACGGCGTGTCCTTGAACGAGCCGGTCTGTAGGAAGAAGCGGCCGGTCGCGGTTGGGTCGGTCGGCGTGGCGGTGTTTGCCGGGGGCGTCGCGGGCGTGGTGCCATTGGCCGGCGGCGGAGTCGTCGGCGTCGGCGGTTTGGCCTTGAGCTCCGCCTCCGGCACCACCGTCTCCATCTCCGGCAGCACGGTGTAGAAGTCGTATTTCGGCTTGGTCTCGAGCGGCTTCTGCGGGGGATGATCGGCGGCGGCCGGCTCGGTCGGCTTCGGCGCGGTGGCGGCCGGGTTCGGGGTCGGGCCGGAATGCTTGAGCGGCAACCAGTCGCGCAGCAGCACGACGGCCGACAGCGCGGCGCCAGCGACGGCGCCGATCAGGAGCCACAGCCACGCCGGCCACGGCTCGGGCCGGTCGCTCGGTCGTTGGGCCTGGGGTTTCGCCTTCGCTTTCGCCATCACTCGCACTCCGGCCCGCGGGCCGTCGAATCGTCGTCTACTTCAACACAGCCCGGCGCCATGCGCGTGAATCGGGGCTGTCGTGCCCCGAATTCGCCCGATCCGCATGCCGTAGAGCGGCACCTGGGCCGCTCAGACGATAGGTCAGAGCAGCGGGCCGGGGCCCGCTCTACATGGTGTCGGGAGCCGACACGCCCACGAGCTTCAAGCCGTTCGCCAGCACCTGCTTCACCGCCTGGCACAGGTACAGGCGCGCGGCACGCAACGCCTCGTCGCCGTCGACCAGGATCGGCACGTCGTTGTAGTAGCTGTGGAAGGCCGCGGCGAGGTCCTTCAGCGCGTTGACCACGACCTGCGGCGAGCGCGACTCGGCGGCGCTCGCGATCGACTCCGGCCAGCGCATCAGGTGCTGCAGCAGCTCCAGTTCCTTGTCGTCGGTCAGGCGCTCGCGCGCCGCTTCGCCGCTGGCGCGGTTCCACGACCACTGCTTCTCGGCGAGCTGGCGGAACAGCGCGGCGACGCGGGCGTGGGCCATCTGCACGTAGTAGACCGGGCTGTCGGACGAATGCGAGCGGGCGAGGTCGAGGTCGAAGTCGAGGTGCTGCTCGTGGCTGCGCATCACGTAGAAGAAGCGCGCGGCGTCGGAGCCGACCTCGCGGCGCAGGTCGCGCAGCGTCACGAAGGAGCCGGCGCGGGTCGACATCTGCACCTTCTCGCCCTTCTCGAACAGGATCGCGAACTGCACCAGCAGGATCTCGATCCGCTCCGGATCGAGGCCGAGCGCGCGCGCCATGCCCTTCAGCCGCGCGACGTAGCCGTGGTGGTCGGCGCCGAAGATGTAGATCGCGCGCTCGAAGCCGCGCTGGAACTTGTTGAGGAGATACGCGATGTCGGAGGCGAAGTAGGTGGTGACGCCGTTCTCGCGCACCACGACGCGATCCTTCTCGTCACCGAATTCGGAGGCGCGGAACCACAGCGCACCGTCCTTCTCGTACACGTGCCCGGCGGCGCGCAGCTGCTCGATCGCCTTCGCGATGGCGCCGCTGGTGGTGAGCGAGCGCTCCGAGAACCAGTTGTCGTAGCGCACGCCGAACTCGACGAGGTCGCCGCGGATGTCGTCCAGGCACTCGTTGAGACCGGAGTTGAACACCAGCCGGTAGTCGTCCTCGCCGAGCAGGCCGCGGGCCCGGGCGATCAGCGCGTCGATGTGCTTTTCCTTGTCGCCGCCCTGGCCCTCGTCGGGCGGGATGTTGTCGAACACCTCGACCGGCGTGCGGCGCAGGCGGTCGCCCTCGCGCTGGCGCAGGCGCCGCGCGATGTCGATCACGTAGTCGCCCTTGTAGCCGTTGTCGGGGAAGCGGACGGCGATGCCGCCGAGCTCGAGGTAGCGCAGCCAGATGCTGGTCGCCAGGATGTCCATCTGGCGGCCGGCGTCGTTGACGTAGTACTCGCGCTGCACCTTGTGGCCGTGGGCCTCGAGCAGGTTGGCGAGCGAGGCGCCGTAGGCCGCGCCGCGGCCGTGGCCGACGTGCAGCGGCCCGTTCGGGTTGGCCGAGACGAACTCGACGGTGACCTGCTCCTTCGACTCCGCCGGCGCGCGGCCGTAGGCCTCGCCCTGTTCCAGCACGCGGCGCAGGCTGCCGTAGAGGCAGGCGCTGGAGATGAAGAAGTTGATGAACCCGGGGCCGGCGATCTCGACCTTCTCGACGTGGCGCGAGGACGGCAGGGTGTCGACGATGGCCTTGGCCAGCTCGCGCGGATTGCGGCCGACCTGGCGCGCCAGCAGCATCGCGATGTTGCAGGCGTAGTCGCCATGCGACTTCTGCCGGGTCCGCTCGATGGCGAACGCCGGTTCCTCGCCGGGCGCCAGGGCACCGGTGCGACGCAGGTCGAGCACGGCTTGCAGGACCAGCTCGCGGATCAATTCCTTCACGGCCAACACTCGCTTGAAGAGAGAACCGGGCATTGTAGCGGAGAGGGTCGACCGTGGCGGCGGCGATGAGGAATCGCTCACCCTGCCCCGAACCCCGCCTCTGCTAACCTCGCCGACCTCCCGAGGCCCGCCATGACCGAATCCACGTCGCCCACTGCCGGTGGCCCGCGCCGCGCCACCGTCCTGTTCATCTTCTTCACGGTGCTGATCGACGTGATGGCCTTCGGCCTCATCATTCCGGGCTTTCCGCACCTGATCCAGAGCTTCGTCGACGGCGACATTGCGCGCGCCACGGTGCAGCACGGCCTGTTCATGACGGCGTTCATGGTGATGCAGTTCATCTTCTCGCCGGTGCAGGGCGCGCTGTCGGACCACTTCGGCCGGCGGCCGGTGATCCTGATGTCGAACCTCGGCCTCGGTCTCGACTTCATCCTGATGGCCTGCGCCAACACGCTGCCGCTGCTGTTCATCGGTCGGCTGCTCTCCGGCGTGACCTCGGCCAGCTTCTCGACCGCCAACGCCTATATCGCCGACGTCACCCCGCCGGAGAAGCGCGCCGCCAGCTTCGGACTGATGGGCATGGCCTTCGGCCTCGGATTCGTGATCTCGCCCGCGATCGGCGGGCTGCTCGCCGACGTCCATACGCGCCTGCCGTTCTGGTTCGCGGCCGGCCTGTGCCTCGTCAATTTCTGCTACGGCCTGTTCGTGCTGCCGGAATCGCTGCCGCCGGAGCGACGCGCGGCGTTCGACTTCAAGCGCGCCAATCCGGTCGGCTCGCTGCTGCTGCTGAAGCGCTACCCGCAGGTCTTCGGGCTCGCGTTCGTGCTGCTGCTGATGCAGCTCGCCCACATCGTCTATCCCAGCACCTTCGTGCTCTACGCCGATTTCCGGTTCGGCTGGGGCGTGAAGATGGTCGGCTACACGCTGGCGATCGTCGGCGTGCTGTCCGCCATCGTGCAGGGCGGTCTGATCAAGCGGCTGATCAAGGCACTGGGCGAGCGCGGCGCCGTGATGCTCGGCGTCTGCGCCGGCACGCTGGGTTTCACCCTCTACGGCCTCGCACCGACCGGCTACTGGTTCTGGGCGGCGATGCCGATCGCGGCGTTCTGGGGAGTCACGGTGCCGGCGACACAGGCGATCATGACCCAGCAGGTCGACCCGAAGGAGCAGGGCCGGCTGCAGGGCGCGATCGGCAGCCTGTCGTCGGTCGCCGGCATCATCGGCCCCTCCGCATTCACCCATGTGCTCGCCTGGTCCAGCAAGGGCGACTACGGCCTGCCGCCGGGCTCGACCTTCTTCCTGGCCGCGGCACTGGTCGGCCTCGGCGCCGTCGTCGCCTTCTACACCACCGGTCACCTGAAGGTGCGGCCCGCGCCGGCGGCACCGAATCCCGACGCCGCCTGAGCACGTCCCGGGAGAATGACGGCGCGGCAATCCGCTTGCCGCGCGGCGGCGACTCGTCGGATGCTTGGCCGATGAAGACTCTGCGCCCCGCCCTCGCCGCCCTCCTGCTGTCCTGCGCGACGATCGCGAGCGCCGCGACGCCACCGGCGACCGATGCCAAGGCCGGGCATGCGCCAGAGGATGCGATGGCCCTGGTGCAGCGCTTCCGCGAGGGCATCGCGATCGCCGATGCCGCGGCGCGCGCGCCCGACGCGGCCGCGGCCGAGAAGCTGCGCCGCATCGGCCGACTGCTGTTCCATCGTCAGCTGGACCTGCGCCGGGGACTGACCGAACGCCTCGCGGCGAAGCTCGGCGATGCAAGGGACGACGAGCTCGCGCGCACGCTCGCCTACGTCGAGTCCGACCCGCGCCTGCACGACGCCGACAGGCTGGCCTTCCGCGAACTGGTCGACGATCTGGCGGACGCCGTGACGGCGCTGCCGGAAGGAGCGGCGCGCGCTGCGCTCGCGAAGCGCCTGGCCGACGATGCGCAGGCGCTGACCGAGATCAACGGCCGCTACCAGGCCGAGATGCGGAAGGTGATGGCGGCGCTCGGCACCCGCGCGATCGTGCCCACGCGCGAGGCCTGGGACAGCTATCTCAGCTTCGTCCGCGCCGGCTATCCGAGTGCGACGATCGCGAAGGAGTTCGCCGCCGAGTTCGGCGACGAGGCCGACGCCCGCGGCGGCGGCCCTTCGGAGTCGGCGCTCGAGACCTTCGGCCGCGGCCTGCCGCCGAAGACCGTGCTGCTCACCTTCGACGACGGCCCGCACCCGCGCTACACGGACCGTGTGCTCGCGGTGCTCGCGCGCTACGGGCTGTCCGGCGTGTTCTTCGAGGTCGGGCAGAACATCGGCAGCGTCGGCGCCGACGGCAAGGTGAAGACCCACAAGGGCGCCGACATCAGTCGCCGGATCGAGGCACAAGGCTCCGCGCTCGCGAACCACAGCTTCACCCACGCCAACCTCCCCAAGCTCGACGACAAGGCGCTGGACGACGAGATCGACCACACCGAGGAGCTCCTGCGCGAGGTCGACCCGAAGGTGCCGCCGCTGTTCCGGCCGCCCTACGGCGCACGCACCAACCACATTCTCTCGATGCTCGGCGAGAAGAACCTGCGCTCGATCCAGTGGAACATCGACTCGGAGGACTGGGCCGATCCGGTCGCCGCCTCGGTCGCGCAGCGGGTGATCGACGAGACCGATCGCCAGGGCCGCGGCATCATCCTGTTCCACGACATCCACGACCGCGCGATCGACGCGCTGCCGACGGTGATCGACACGCTGAAGGAACGCGGCTACAAGTTCGCGCGCTGGAATGGCAGCGACTTCGAGGTGCCGCCGGACGATGCCACGCTGATCGCGAACCGCTCCGCCGGCGAGGCCGCGGCGGGCCCCGGGGCGGTCGCCCCCTACCGCGAGAGCTGGGCGGTGGTGATCGGCATCGACGACTACGAGCACTGGCCGAAGCTGTCCTATGCCGCGCGCGACGCCGACGGCGTCGCGCAACTGCTGATCGGCAAGTACGGTTTCAAGGCCGACCACGTGTTGCGGCTGTCGAACGCCGAGGCGACCCGCGAGCGCATCCTCACCCTGCTCGGCGACACGCTGGCCGATCCGCGGAAGATCGCGCGCGACGACCGCGTGCTGGTGTTCTACGCCGGCCACGGCGCGACCCGGCACCTCGCCTCCGGTCGCGACCTCGGCTACCTCGTGCCGGTCGACGCGGACCTCGCGAACCTGCAGGGCACCGCGATCTCGATGAGCAACCTGCAGGACGTCGCCGAGGCGATCCCGGCCAAGCACGTGCTGTTCGTGATGGACTCCTGCTACAGCGGCCTGGCGCTCACCCGCGGCGGCGGCAACGGCAACTTCCTCGCCGAGATCTCGCGTCGGCCGGCGCGGCAGATGCTGACCGCCGGCGGCGCCGACCAGCAGGTCGCCGACGGCGGCCCGAACGGCCACTCGATCTTCACCTGGACCCTGCTGCGCGCCCTCGGCGGCGAGGGCGACCTCAACGGCGACGGCGTGATTACCGCGACCGAGCTCGCCGCGTTCTCGGGGCCGATCGTGTCGTCGATGTCGCGGCAGGCGCCGGCGTTCGGCGCGTTGCCGGGCAGCGAGGGCGGCGAGTTCTTCTTCGAACTGGCCCCCGAGGAGACCGGTGCCGGCGAGCTGGGAAGCCGGCTCGATGCCGACGCCGGCAAGCTCGGCGACGAACTCCTCGAGCTGAAGAAGCAGATCGCGGCGAAGAGCCAGCGCAACAATGCGCTGGCCGAGCAGCTGGCGAGGGCCCGAGCGCAGCTCGCGGCGCTCGATCGCGGCGCGGAGGCCGGCACCCGCAGCGTCGGCACCGTGCAGGCGGCGATCGACCACAACGAGAAGGGCAATGCGCTGTACCGGGGCAGGGACTATGCGGCGGCGCTGACCGAGTTCCTCGCCGCCACCTCGCTCGACCCGAACTATGCGCTCGCCGCCAACAACGTCGGATTCATGTATTTCCGCCTCGGCCAGCTCGACGACGCGGTCGCGTGGTACCGCCGCACGCTCGCCATCGACGTCGGCCGCGCGGTTGCCTGGCTCAATCTTGCCGACGCCGAACTGGCCCGCGGCCGCCGCGCCGAGGCGCGTGCGGCATACGCGCGCTTCCTTGAGCTCAATCCGGCCGCGAAGGCAGCGGACTACGCCCGCGGCAAGCTCGCCGAGCTCGACGCCGAGACCTAGCAGACCGACGGCAGACGAGCCTCCCGGTCGCATTTCAATCACCGGTCCGGCGCGGTCCGGCGGATGCTCGGAAGGCCTGCCAGCCGCACCGTCCGCGGTCGCGACCGGTCCGGCGTCGCCGACACCGGCGAGGCCCCTCCGCCTGCGGCACTGCACAAAAGTCAAACGGACACGGATTGACGAATCGTTACCGGAGCAATAGCGTTCCGGTTCCTCCCAGGGGCGGACTGCCGACTCATCCTTTGGACCGGGACGGCCGTTTCGCCGACTGGGCGTGTCTCACGAGCAATGAGGAACGGCCATGGCTGATGTACGACGAGGGGTCGCGTCCGCGGCCCTGCTCCTTACCACTGTCGCTGGAATATCCGCGCCGGCATTCGGTGCCGATGCGGACGCCGAATCGCGCAAGCCGGTCTACCTGCCGCAACCGAAGGCGAAGACCATCCAGCTGGTCGGCGCGCAGTCCACGCAGGCGGCCATGTTCGCGGAATCGCGCACGGTGCGCAGCCTCGAGACCCCGATCTGGAACGGCAGCGAATTCATCATCGGCGAAATCCTCAATCTCGCCCCGGACGAGGACGAACTGCCGAGCCCGCTCCACAAGTCGCTGTACCGGCGCCCGGTCAAGGACGGCGCCCTGTACCGCGGCAACAAGCTGATCAACGCGATGCCGGCATCGACGTCGTTCGAGGGCATCTCGAACCTCGACAGCGCGCTGATCAACGGCGGCTCGCTGTTCAGCCCGCCGGACACCAACGGCGATGTCGGACCGAACCATTACGTGCAGTCCGTCAACATCGTGACCCGGGTGTTCTCGAAGTCCGGCGCACCGCTGACCTCGCCGTTCAAGATGAGCCAGCTGTTCGCGTCGCTGGGCCAGAGCTTCTGCGCGACCCAGGACAACGGCGACCCGATCGTGCTCTACGACCAGATGGCCGACCGCTGGATGATCAGCCAGTTCGCCATCCCGTCGGTGAGCGGCCAGCGAGTCGGACCCTTCCACCAGTGCATCGCGATCTCGAAGACCGGCGACCCGACCGGTTCGTACTACGTGTACGACTTCGTGATGCCGAAGAACGCCCTGAACGACTACCCGCATTTCGGGGTGTGGCCGAACGCCTACTTCATGGCCGACCACCAGTTCAACGTCGGCGGCACGCTGTATGTCGGCGAGGGTGTATTCGCCTTCGACCGCACGAAGATGCTGGTCGGTGATCCGACCGCGACCTACCAGTACTTCGATCTCGCCGCCCTCGACCCGAGCCTGTTCGGCGTCCTGCCGTCCGACAACGACGGCGGCCCCGCGCCGGCCGGAAGTCCCAACCTGTTCGTCGGCTACTCCGACAACGCGAATACCGGCGCCCCGAACGACTCGCTGCGGCTGTTCAACTTCACGGCGGACTTCACCACGCCGGCGAACAGCACTTTCGTCGAGCAGGCGCCGATCACCGTCGCCGACTTCAACACGCTGAACCCCACCGGCCGCCGGGACGTGCCGCAGCCGCCGCCGTCGACCGCGACCAACAATCTCGATTCGATCGGCGACCGCATGCTGAATCGCATCCAGTACCGCAACTTCGGCAGCTACGAATCGGTGCTGATGAACCATACGGTCAACATCGGCTCGACCAGTGCGGCCACGCCCTATCTTGCCGCGCCGCGCTACTACGAGTTGCGCCGCACGCCAGCCGGCAGTGGTTCCTGGGTCCTGCAGGACCAGCTGTCCTATGGCGCGGCCGACGGTGCCAACGCCTGGATGGGCAGCGTGGCGCAGGACAAGGACGGCAATGTCGCGCTGGGCTTCAGCGCGTCGAGCGCGGCCGTGTTCCCGCAGGTCCGCTATGCCGGCCGCCTGGCGACGGATCCGCTCGGAACCTTCGCCCAGGGCGAAGCGACCATGGTCGCGGGCACCGGTACCCAGCGCACCACCTCCAATCGCTGGGGTGACTACAGCTCGATGAACGTCGACCCGGTCGACGAGTGCACCTTCTGGTTCACGACCGAGTACTACAACAACCCGACCCCCTGCGGCGCGAGCGCCGCCTCCGGCGCCGGCTCGGTCTGCTGGCAGACCCGGATCGGCAGCTTCAAGTACCCGAGCTGCGCGGCGCCTGCCGCCAACGGCTTCGTCTCCGGCAAGGTGACCGATGCGGCGACGGCCGCGGGTGTCGCCGGCGCGACCGTGGTGTTCGGCAACGGCATCACCGCGATCACGGATGCGGGCGGCTTCTACAACATCGGCCTGCGCCCGGGCAGCTACACCCCGGCCGCATCGCGTGCGGGCTACACCACCACCAGTGGCGCCGCGTCGACCGTGACCAGCAACGGCAACCTGGTGCGCAACATCGCGCTGCCGCCGCTCACGCAGGTGCAGTTCGCCAGCAACACGCTGCGCGCGAGCGGCACCGGCAACAACGGCAACGGCACCGTCGATGCCGACGAGTGCCTGTTGACCGACGTCGCGCTGAAGAACACCGGCTTCGCCACGGCGACCGGCGTCTCGGCGACGCTGTCGACGACGAATCCGGCGGTGACCGTCACCCAGGGCACCTCGGCCTTCGCCAATATTCCCGGCCAGGGAACGTCGACCAACGCCACCCCGTTCGGGTTCAGCACCAGTGCCGCGCTCGCGCTCGGCACGCCGATCAACTTCAACCTCGCGGTCGCGACCGCCCAGGGCCCTGTCGCCACCAGCTTCACGGTACCGACGGGCACCGCCTCGGCGGCCGTGCAGACGACCGTTCCGCAGTCGGGACCGGTCACGATCGACTCCGTGGGACCGAACACCGTCAACCTCGCGATTCCGGTGTCCGGCCTGACCACGGCGATCTCGAAGGTCACCGCGGCGGTGAAGATCACCCACAGCTTCGTCGGCGACCTGACGCTCACCCTGATCGGTCCGGACGGCTCGACTGCCGTGCTGTCCGACGGCCGCGGCGGCGCCGCCGTCAATTTCGGCAACGGCACCTGCCCCGCCACCGCGGCGAACGCCACGGTGTTCGACGACGCTGCTGCCAATTCGATCGCCGTGATCAGCGTGACCACCAGCCCCCCGGTGCCGGCCCCGTTCGTCGCCAGCTTCCGCCCGGAAACGCCGCTGTCGGTCTTCGTCGGCAAGGCAGGCGCCAGCGCCAACGGCACCTGGACGCTGCGTGCCACCGACAGCTTCGCCGGCGACGGCGGCACGATCGATTGCGTGACGCTGACCATCAACGGCTACACCACCACCTCGCCGCAGTGCTCCGTACCGGTACTGGCGCCCACCGGCGTTGGTGCGGCGGCGCCGTCCTCGGTCGCGGTGACCGGCAACACACTGCTCACGGTGGCCACCACCAGCGGCCAGAATCCGGCGAGCACCGGCATCGCGGTCAGTGCCAACCTGTCCGCGATCGGTGGTTCCAGCAGCCAGGCCTTTGTCGACAACGGCACGCAGGGCGACGTCACCGCCGGTGACGGCACCTTCTCCTACACGGCGACCCTTCCGCTGAACGTGAGCCCCGGCGCGAAGAGCCTGACGGCGACCGTGAGCGATGCGCAGACGCGCAGCAGCACTGCGGCGATCAACCTGACCGTGCTGACGCCGACCGCGCCGACGGCCAGCGGCACCGCGACGCCGAACTCGGCCGCGGCCGGCGCCACCAGCCTCCTGGCGGTGACCGTCACCGGCGGCAGCAACCCGGCGAGCAGCGGCCTTGCGGCGACGGTCGACCTGAGCTCGATCGGCGGCAGCGCGTCGCAGGCGCTGTTCGACGACGGCAGCAACGGCGACGTGACCGGCGGCGACGGCATCTACTCGTTCCTCGCCACGGTCGGCGCCGCGACCGCCACCGGACCGAAGGTCCTGCCGGTCAGCGTGACCGACGGCCAGGGCCGCTCGGCCTCGACGGCGATCGCGCTCAACGTCCCGGTCCCGGGCAATCCGAGCGGCATCGGCGTGTCGACGCCCACCGTGGCCTTCCCGGGAAGCGCCGTCGTGCTGCAGGTGTCGGTCTCGCCCGGCAGCAATCCGGCCAGCACCGGCCTCACCGTGACGGTCGATACGACCGCGATCGGCGGCAGCACCGGCCAGACGCTGCATGACGACGGCGCGTTTGGCGACCAGGTGGCGGGCGACAACGTGTTCACCCTCGCGACGACGGTCGACGCGGCGACTCCGGTCGGCGTGGTCAGCCTGCCGGCGACCATCGGCGACAGCCAGGGCCGCAGCGGGACCGCGAGCATTTCGGTCGATGTCCGCGCCATCAACCTGTTCGGCGACGGCTTCGAATAAGCGGTCGTTCCGAGCGATTCACGAGGGCGCCTTCGGGCGCCCTCTTTTTTTCTGAGGCGCAGATGAACCGCAATGGCGCGGCGGGTCAACAGCGGCCGGGACGGGACGTTGCTTCGGACAGTTGCCAACCACGGAGCCGTCCCATGAAATCGCTCATCCTTTCCACCGTCGCCGCGTTCGCGCTGACCGTCAGCTCGTTCGCCTCGGCCGCCAGCATCGACTCGCGCGAGGCCTGGCAGCGTGGCCGCATCGCACGCGGCGTCGCCGACGGCTGCATCAATCGCCACGAGGCGGCGCGACTGACCGCCCGCGAGAACGCCATCGCCCGGCGCGAGGCGTTCTACCGCAGCACCGGCGACGGCCTGTCGCGTGGCGAGCGCTATGACCTCGAGCGGCGCCTCGACCGGGCCTCGGCCGCCATCGCTCGCGAAGCCCACGACAGTCGCGGTTGTCGCTGACCGTAGGGCGGCCACTGGCCGCCGTCGCCTCAACGTCCCGTCGTGCGGGCCTCGCCGACGCGCCTCGCGATGGCGGGCATTGCCCGCCCTACGTAGGGCGGCCACTGGCCGCCGTCGCCTCAACGTCCCGTCGTGCGGGCCTCGCCGACGCGCCTCGCCATGGCGGGCATTGCCCGCCCTACGCCGGCGCCGCACCGATGCGACTCCAGTCGATCCTCCGCGTCAGGTACATCACCACCGCCAGCAGCACGAACAGGGTCGTCGCGCCCATCAGGAGCGCGTAATCCTCGGAGCGGATCAGGAAGAAGAACATCGCGTAGGCCGCCCCCTGCAGCATCGCCAGCAGCAGCGCCCGCCTCAGGTCACCGAGCACCGCCCGGGCATAGGCACCGATCAGCAGTACCGACGCGGCCGCGGCGACGATGTAGGCCGGCGCGAAGCCGAGGTGCTCGGACAATGCCAGTTCCATCAGCTGGAACAGCACCAGTCCGGTGCCGATCAGCGCGTACTGGATCGGGTGCAGCTGCAGCCCCAGCAGCACTTCGAACAGGAACAGGGCGTTGAATACCAGTGCGATCATCAGGAAGGCGTATTTGCCGCTGCGCTCGTTCTGCTGGTAGACGCCGGCCGGCTGGTACAGGCTGACGCCGAAGGTCGAGGACTGCAGCGTGTCGAGGCCGATCTCGTTCAATGCGAACTGCTGCGGATAGCGGCGGTTGAGGTCGATCACCTGCCAGCGCGCGCGGAAGCCCTCCGCACCGACCTCGCGATCGCTCGGCAGGAAGCCGCCGTCGAACGAGGGATGCGGCCACGGGCTCGTCATCGCCGCATCGGAGACGCGTGCGAGCGGCAGCATCCTCAGCGCGGCGACGCCGGCGAGGTCGAGCTTGTAGTGCAGCTTGAATCCCTGGGCGACCTTCGCCGCGTCGAGTTCGACCTCGAGCGCGGAGAGTCCCGGCAGGCTGCCCTGGCCGGTGGTGGCGGTCGCCGGCACGCCATCGATGGACAGTTCCGGCAGTCCGCGCAGGCCGCGCACGTCGGCGATGCCGATCGCGAGGCGCAGCGGATGGGTGTCGCCGAGCGCACGCAGCGCGGCGACGTCGGCGGCGCTGAATTCCGCATCGACCGTCAGTGCCGCGACGTAGACCGGCAGCTGGAACATCCCGCGATGCAGGACCTGGGGCGCGATGCCCGCGTCCACCTTGATGCGCGACGGCAACTGCGCGTGACTGACCGCGGTCGGGAACAGCCCGTCCCGGCTCGGGCGCTGGTCGACGTCCATCGTGAGGTAGGCCGGCGCCAGCATCTGCACGTTGCCCCATTGCCCCGCGATCTCGTCCTGGGCCGCGATCGCGCGGGCGCTGCGCTCGCCGACCAGGATGCTGATCCGGATCAGCGGAATCAGCAGCAGGATCGAGAGGAGGCCCAGCAGGAACAGCTTCAGCAGCGGAGTGTGCAGGCGGCTCATGGTCGCGCTCCAGGGAGGTTCGCGACGAGGCTGCGCGCCCGCGGCGGCGATTCGCGGCCGCCGACGGGGCGAATCGGTGGCGGTTCCGGGGCAGCCGAAGGGCCCGGGATCCCCCTCGCCTGATCCGGCTCGACGCGCACATGCCATCCCCACGCCCACCGACTAGGATGAGGGCCATGTCGCCGACCACCCTGCTCCCGCACCAACGTCTAGCGCTCGCCGCCGCCGCGGCACTGGCCTGCATGCTGCCGCTCGATGCCGTCAACGCCTCCGGGCTCCCGGACGGCGGCGGTGGCGCGCCGCTGCCGGGCGACGTGACGGACCTAGCCACGCTGCGCGCTCTGCTCGCGGAACAGGAGCGCGGCGCCCGCGCCCTTGGCCTGCCGATCTCCTCCTACCGTCCGCTGGCGCCCTCGGTGACGGGTCTTGCCTGGCCGCTGGCGCCGAATCCCGGCGCCGGGCTCGACCAGCATGGCATCTCCAACTTCGTCGACCTCAATCCGGCCTTCCCGAACCAGGTGCTCGATTTCAACTGTGGCGGCCGGACCTACGACTCCACTGGCGGCTACAACCACGGCGGCACCGACATCTTCCTGTGGCCGTTCCCATGGACGACGATGGACGCCGCCACGGTGAGCGTCGTGGCGGCCGCGCCCGGCACGATCATCGCCAAGGCCGATGGCAACAATGACCGTTCCTGCTCGTTCAATGCCCCGGACACGCCGAACTACGTGTTCGTGCAGCATGCCGACGGCACGGTCGCCTGGTACCTGCACATGAAGTCGGGCTCGGTGACGGCCAAGCCGATCGGAGCGACCG
This sequence comes from Ahniellaceae bacterium, assembly GCA_044221335.1. Classification (GTDB taxonomy): domain Bacteria; phylum Pseudomonadota; class Gammaproteobacteria; order Xanthomonadales; family Ahniellaceae; genus JBGAPI01. Next base: position 16,263 of record JBGAPI010000037.1, on the reverse strand, counting down.
TCGCCGTCGGCGAGACGCTCGGCAAGGTCGGCAGCTCCGGCGTGTCCACCGGCCCGCACCTGCATCTGGAACTGCGCGCCTCCGCCGCATCGGACGCGGCAGTGATCGACCCGTTCAGCGGAACCTGCAACGCGATCCCGAGCGCCTGGGCGAGCCAGCCGCCGTACTACGATTCCGCGATCGCCCGGCTCGCCACCCACGGCGTGCCGCCGCAGTTCCCGCCCTGCCCGACGACCAGCGACACGCCGAACCTGAAGTCGATCTTCCAGCCCGGGGACGCGCTGGTCGTCGCGGCCTACTACCGCGACCAGCGCTGGGGTCAGGTCAGCCAGCTGCGCATCCGTCGTCCGGACAACACGCTGTTCGCGAGCTTCAGCTTCGACAGCCAGAACGTCGCCGGCTCCCAGAGCCATTACGCGGCGTCCTACTGGTACTGGAACTTCACGCTGCCCGTCGACGCCGCCGAAGGTACCTGGGCCTGGGAAGCGGACTTCCAGGGGCATTCGCTGATGCAGAAGTTCGACGTCAACGCCATCCTGTTCAGGGACGGCTTCGAGTGAGCAATCCGCTGCGCGCATTCCCCGGGCGAAGAGCGGCCCGCGGCGCCGACGTCGATCCGAAACGAGAGCGCCGGCCGGGCCGGAGTGGAAACCGGCCCGCATCCACGGAAGGAAATGCCGGCGGAACCGCTCAGTCCCGGTCTTCGCTCTCCGGCCGCGCCTCGGCGTCCATCCGCGTCGCCGCTCCCGCGTAGCCGTCCTTGCCGCGCAGTTTCGGCGGTGCCTTGGCCCGCGGCTTGCGAGCCTCCGGGGCCTTGATCTCGAGCTTGGTCTCGCTGCGGGCGTCGCCCAGAGCCAGCTTGACCTTGTAGTCGCCCGGCAGCGCGAACAGGCGATGGCCGAGGCGGACCGACTCGGCGTACGGAGTCTTGGCGAGGATGCCCTGGTCGGCGGCCTTGTCCTTGTCGGAGGAATCCTTGGCCTTGGCGTCACCCGCCTCGCCCGACTCGGCCTTCTTCGCCTCGGCGGCTTTCGCCTTGGCGACAGCGGCCTGCTCCGCGGCGAGCGCCAGGCCCTGGTCGACCTGCACGTCCCAGTCGACGGTGTTGATGCCGCGGCGCGCGTCGACGGCGATCTCGCGCACGCTGTTGCCATTGCCATCGACGATCGTCAGCGTGCCCTTCCCGGCCGCTTTCGCCCAGAAGCTGATCGTCGCCTTCGGCAGGGCGTTGTCGTCGAGGTACCAGCGCGGCGCAGCGGAGCGCCAGTCACGGTCGGCCTCGATCTCGGCCAGCGGGAACAGGTGGGCACCTTCCTCCTGCAGCTTCGCGCTCGCCTCCTGCACCGGCAGCACGTCGATCACCCAGGCGCTGCGGCCGTGGGTGCCGGCGACGAGCTCGCGCTCGCGCGGGTGCACCGCGAGGTCATGCACCGGCACGTTCGGCAGGTTGCCGCCGAGGCCCTGCCAGGAATGGCCACGGTCGATCGAGACGTACACGCCGCGGTCGGTCCCGACGTAGAGCACGTCGGCGTTGACCGGGTCCTCGCGGACCACATTGATCGCCTCGGCCGGCAGGTTGGCGGCGATCGCCGTCCAGTGCTTGCCGAGATCCTCGCTGACGTAGAGGTAGGCGCTGCCGTCGTCCTGGCGATAGCCGTTCAGCGCGACATAGATCCGGTCCTTCTGGTGCGCCGACAGGATCGCGCGCGACACCCAGCGCTCGGCCGGCAGGCCGTCGCCGATCGCGCTCCAGGTGCTGCCGCCGCTGTCGGTGAGCCACAGGTTGCCGTCGTCGGTGCCGGCGACGATCCGGCCGAACACCTTCGGCGATTCGGCGAAGCTGGTCAGAGTCGCGAACGGCACGTTGCCGCGGTTCTTCGAGCTCGTGAGGTCCGCGGAGATCGCGGTCCAGGTCTCGCCCTTGTCCATCGACCGGAACAGCCGGTTGGCGCCGAAGTAGACGATGTCCTGCAGATGCGACGACAGGGCGATCGGCGTATCCCAGTTGTAGCGCAGCGGCGGGGCGCCGAGCTCGGCGCGCGGGCGCACCTCGTGGCGGCCAGCCGGACCGGAGCGCGCGTAGTTGCCGAACTGGTAGCCGGTGTACAGCGTCTGGTTGTCGCGAGTGTCGACCGCGACCTGCATGCCGTCGCCGCCCCCGATCACGCTCCAGCGGTCGTCGATCTCCCAGCGGGTCTGCGAGGAGCCCTTCATCGAGCCGTTGTCCTGCAGGCCGCCGTAGACGTTGTAGGGCTCGGCCATGTCCACGGTGATCGAATAGAACTGCCCGACCGGCTGCGCGTCGAGTCCCTTCCAGTGCTTGCCGCCGTCGTAGCTGATGTCGATGCCGCCGTCGTTGCCGACGATCATCCGCTGCGCGTTGCTGGGGTCGATCCACCAGACGTGGTAGTCCCCGTGCACCTGGTCGCTCTGCAGCGTCGTCCAGGACTTGCCGCCGTCGGCGGAGGTCACCGCGGGCACGCCGACGATGTAGACGCGCTCGGGGTCGTCCGGCGCCGCCTTGATCATCCCGAAGTAGTAGCCGTAGGTGTAGGTGACCTCGCGGATCGGCGCGTCGTGGGGCTTGCGCCAGCTGCCGCCCGCGTCGTCCGTGCGCCAGACCTCGAGGCCGCGCACGTCGACGTCGCCGAAGCCGTTGTCGCGCGCCCGGACCTCGTCCAGCAGCTGCGCCATCGACACCGAGCCGTCCTTCACCTTTTCGATCAGGCCCTTCGCGTCGAGCGCGGTGTCGAGGTCGTTGCCGCGGATGAAATTCTCGATCTCCTCGGGGTCCTGGCGCAGGAATTCCTCCTTCGACATCGCCTTCAGGCGCTTGTAGGACAGCGGCCGGTCGCCGAGTTCGATCTGGTCGGCCGGCATCGGGTCCCAGCGGTCGATCGACGCGTAGACTGTGTCCGGCCGCGACGCGGCAATCGAGAGGCCGATGCGGCCGATCTTGTCGCCGCCGGGCAGCCCGCCGGCGAGGCGCGTCCAGTGCGCGCCATTGTCGGTCGACTTCCAGATCCCGGAGCCGCCGCCCGACTCGGTGAACTTCCAGGGCAGGCGGGTGCGCTCCCAGGTGGCGGCGTAGAGCACGTCGGGGCGTTTCGGATCGCGAACGAGGTCGATCGCGCCGGTGACGGCATTGGCCGGCTTCAGCGTGTTCTGCCAGGTCTTGCCGTCGTCGGACGTGCACCACACGCCGCGCGCGCCGCCGGCGGTGTAGGCGCTGCCGATCACGGCGGTGCAGACCTTGCTGCCATCGCGCGGGTCGACCGAGATCCTGGCGAACGCGGTCGCGTCGGCGAGGCCGACACGCTCGAAGTGCGCGCCGTCGTCGTCGCTTCGGAACAGGCCCAGTCCGCCGTAGACCGAGCGCGACGAATTCGGCTCGCCGGTGCCGACCCACAGCCGCTTGGGCTTGCTCGCGTCGACGGCGATCGCGCCGGTCACCGTGGTCGGGAGGCGATCGGTCAGCGGCTCGAAGCTGGCCCCGTTGTTGGTGGTGCGCCAGACGCCACCGGTGGCGTAGGCGACATAGAAGCCCCAGGGCTGGCCCGGCACCGGCGCGAGGTCGACGACGCGGCCGCCCTGCGCGGTCGGGCCGATCGAGCGCCAGTTCATCGCACCGAACAGCGACTCCTGCGCGAGTTTCTCGTGCTGCTGCCAGGCCTGCCAGCGCTGTTCCGGCGTGCTCGGCTTGTTCGGCACCGGGCGGGCGGCGTAGGCGTCGGACAACAGCGAGAAGGCGATGGCGGCAGCCAGCATCGTGCGCAGCATGGAGTTTCCCCGGATCGAGGCGGCAGGTGGCCGCAAGCCGGACGAGGATAGCCAGCCGCGGGACGGATGTGACATCCGACTTCCGGCCTAGAAAACGGGGACATTTTGTTACCCCACGGATCGCGCTAGCCGCCGCTACGGTCGCGCCAGTAGCGCTTGTCGACGGCACGCACGTTGTCGCGAGTGGCGAGCTCCGCGAGGTAGCGCGCGAGCCGCGGCAGCTCATCGTCCGCTGGCTCGCCGACGAAGGGCCGCACCTGCACCAGATTCCCGTAGTTGCGGGTGTGCTTCTCCGGGCTGTCGTCGACCATCAGCACCTGATCGAGGTCGTAGCCGAGACGACGCACCTTCTTCAGGCGCTTGGCGTGGGTCCAGGAATCGTTTTCGAAGTCGCGCGTCGAGGTGCAGCGTTCGCGCGACCAGACGAAGCGGAGCTCGGGCACCCGCTCGCCGAAGATGATCCGGCAGACGCTGTCGGCGTAGAGCGCGTTCGACGAGGTCCAGACCGCGACCTCGAAGCGCTCGAACATCGTGTCGATGAACTCCGCGAGTCCCGGCCGCAGGTAGACGTAGTAGGGCCCAGTCTCGGCGTCCGCCGCGCGCGCCAGCGGCCTCTCGTCGGCATGGATCAGGGTCTCGACGAGGTCGAGGATCACAAGCTTGCGGGGCGCGGGTGCCTGCTTCATCAGTGGGAGTATCCGATCGGAACGGCACCGAGTTCCAATGACGCCCGGGTTCGACCGACCACCGCGCTCCTTGCACCGATCGGCCCGATCTTCCGGCGCTGACCGCGTCCGCGCCCCTTCGACGGAGCGACGCCTCTCACTTGGGGGGGAGCCGCAGGCACTCCCCCGCCGGCATCGTCACCAGGCGCTCGCGCAACAGCGGCACGGCGTGATCGAGGAACGCACGCAGCTTCAACGGCTGGCGGTTGGCGGACGGGTAGACGAGGTGGATCGGAAGCGGAGCCGGTCGGAAGTCCTCGAGCACCGAGATCAGCGCGCCGCTGCGCCGCGCCCGGTCCGCCTGATAGCAGAGCACCCGGGTCAGCCCGAAACCGGACAAGGCCGCGTCCAGCGCCGCCTCGGCGGTGCTCACCGACAGTCGCGGGCGCAGGTGCACGCTGGCGTCGGCGCCGTCTCGATCGAAGGCCCAGCGGGTGCCGCCGTCGATCGCCTCGAAGCTGATCGTGCGGTGATCGACGAGGTCGCTCGGTTGCCGGGGTTCGCCCTCGGCCGCGAGATAGTCCGGCGGCGCCACCACGACCGGCTGGGTCAGGCCGACCCGGATCGCCGTGAGCCGGCTGTCCGGCAGTTCGCCCAGGCGCACGGCCAGGTCGATCCGATCGCCCTGGAAGTCGAGCATCCGGTCGGTCAGCAGCAGGCGCACGTCGACCCGCGGGTAGGCCCGCAGGAAATCGGCGACGACCGGCACCAGGTGCAGCCGACCGAGCACGATCGGCGCGGTGATCACGAGGTGGCCACTCGGCGTCTGGAACTCGCCGGCGGCCGCGCGCTCGGCGGCATCGACGTCGCCGAGGATGCGGCGACAGGCCTCGAGGTAGTCGCGACCGGCGTCGGTCAATGTCAGTCGCCGGGTCGAGCGGGTCAAAAGGCGCGACTTCAGCCGAGCCTCGAGCTCGGACAGGCGCCGGCTGACCGTCGCCAGTGGCATGTGCAAGGCCCGCGCAGCCGCCGACAGGCTGCCGCTGTCGACCGCCAGCACGAAGATTCGCATCGCAGCGAGTCGGTCCATATTCTTCCAATATTTGGAAAGATGTTGACAGATATTGCCGTCTAGTTGCGAGGGTTGGCAATGCCTAGTCTGTTCGCACCGGGCCAGACGGCCCACTCACCGACCGAAGGACAACGCCATGACTCGCCTCGCCACCCTGCCGACCATCGAATCCGCCCCGACCGCTGCCCAGCCGCTGCTCACCGCCGTGCAGAAGCAGCTCGGCACCGTCCCCAACCTGTTCCGCACTGTCGCCAGCTCGCCGGCCGCTCTGGAGGGCTACCTCGGCCTGTCCGGCGCCCTCGGCAAGGGCGCGCTGCCGGCCCCGACCCGCGAGCGCATCGCGCTGGCCGTCGCGGAGATCAACGGCTGCAACTACTGCCTGTCGGCGCACGCCTACCTCGGCCGCAACCTGGCCAAGCTGAGCGACGACGAGATCACGGCGAACCGCAACGGTGCGTCGCTCGACGCCAAGGCCGATGCGGCGGTGCGCTTCGCCGTCGCGGTGGTCAACCAGCGCGGCCGGGTCGGCGACGACGCGATCGCCGCGGTGAAGGCGGCCGGCTACACCGACGCCCAGATCGTCGAGATCGTCCAGCACGTCGCGCTGAACGTGTTCACCAACTATCTCAACGAAGTGGCGAAGACCGAAGTCGACTTCCCGCTGGTCGCCGCCCGCAAGGCCGCGTGATCATCCGGCGGCGCGCCCACCGGTGCGCCGCCGAACTTTCCGGAGACCGGCCATGCGCCCGCCCCTGCCGCCTTACGACCTCGCCTCGGCCACGCTGAAAGTCCGCGCGGCCGAAGACGCCTGGAACAGCCGCGATCCCGAGCGGGTCGCCCAGGCATACACCGAAGACAGCCGCTGGAGAAACCGCAGCGAATTCCTGGAAGGACGCGACGCGATCGTCGCGTTCCTCACCCGCAAGTGGCAGCGCGAGCACGACTACCGCCTGATCAAGGAACTCTGGCTCGCGGGCGGAAACCGCATCGCCGTGCGCTTTGCCTACGAGTGGCACGACGACGCCGGCCAGTGGCACCGGAGCTACGGCAACGAGAACTGGGAGTTTGCCGACGACGGCCGGATGCGCCGCCGGATCGCCAGCATCAACGACCTGCCGATCGCCCCCGGCGATCGACGGTTCCACTGGCCCTCGGGCCCACGCCCGAGCACCCATCCGGGCTTGTCGGAGCTGGGGCTCTGACGCGCCCTGCGGCATCGGAGCGCCTTGCGCAAAAAATGACGGCGGCGTGTCGGTCCGACACGCCGCCGTCGCGCATTGAAGTGTTCTTCTTGTTCTTCAGCGAAGGCAATCGCGCAGCGATTTCCTCCTCAGAAGTCGCAGCCGTAGGCCTTCATCGAAGTCCGCATGGAGTCGCGCGACTGCTCGCACGCGGCCTTCATGGTGTCGTGCGATCCGGGATTCGCGGCCGCCGCCTTCCAGGTGCTGCGCCACTGGGCGATCATCGGGGCGTAGCTGCCGCGCTGGTCGGTCGGGATCTTCTCGTTGAGGCACATCTCGTACTTGGTGAGGAAGTCGTCGCATTCCGGGATGCCGATCTTGTCGGCGGCGGCCACGGCCGGGGCGGCCGGCGCAGCGGCCGGAGCGGCCGGGGTGCTCGGAGCGGCAGCCGGGGCGGCCGGAGCGGAGGCGGTGTCGGCCGGCTTCTCGCCGCAGGCGGCGAGCGCGAGGACCATCGAGACGGCGAGCAGGGACTTCATCGAACGCATGGTGGAACTCCTGGGTTGAAAACCGTGCGACATTAAACGCCGGCGACGCTGAATGCGAACACGCGTGCGGTTCGGCCAGGGGAACGGCGTAGACTGGCGACGGGAGTCCTTGCCGATGACCGACGACGTCGACAACAACACCACCCAGCGCGTGCGCCACTCGCGCGCTTCGCGCCATGGCGACGGCGCCAGCCTGGTGGTCATCAGCGGCCCGGCGCTGGGCCAGCGCATCGACCTTGCCGACATTCCCACCGTGATCGGCCGCTCCTCCAGCGCCGACGTGCAGATCGAGCACAAGAGCGTCTCGCGTCAGCACTGCACGGTTTGGCGTGAGGGCGAGCGCTATTTCGTCCGGGACCTCGGCTCCACCAACCAGACCCTGGTCGACGGCCGCGGGATCGGCGAGGCGGAGCTGTCCGACGGCGACCTCGTCACTGTCGGCGAGGTGGTGATGAAGCTGGTGCGGCGGGATTCCCACGAGGCGCGCTACCACGACGCGCTCTACCAGCTGGCCACTGTCGACAGCCTCACCGGGCTGCTCAACCGGCGCAAGTTCCGCGAGCTGCTGGAGAGTGCGGTGATCGACGCCCAGGCCACGGCATCGCCGTTGTGCCTGACCCTGATCGACCTCGACCACTTCAAGTCGATCAACGACCGCCACGGCCACCCGGCCGGCGACGAGGTGCTGCGCGCCGCCGCCGCCGCCGTGGCGCGCGAACTCGCCGTCGGCGAGGTCGCCGGTCGCCTCGGCGGCGAGGAATTCGCGGTGATCCATCCGCAGACCGCACTGAGCGGCGCCGTCGAGCGCGCCGAGGCGATGCGGCGGGCGGTCGCCGGCACCCGCGCCCTGGTCGAGGGCACGGACGTCAGGATCAGCGCCAGTCTCGGAGTCGCCGCCTTCGACCCGAAGCGCCAGACCGCCTCGGACCTGCTCCACGCGGCCGACGCCGAACTGCTGCGCGCCAAGGCCTCCGGCCGCAACCGGGTGTGTTTCCTGCGGCCGGACTGACCCCGCCTCGGCGGCGCGACGGACGCCGCCCGCGCCGGCGCGCGGATGCGATTTGCCCCTCTCTCGGGTATCGTCGTGTCATGAATCGTCCGCCGGGAGCCCACTGCCCGGGGCGTGAACCGGAACGTATGCAGGAGCTCGCTATGCGCATCTTGAACACCCTGGCGATGTTCGTCGCCGTCCTGGCCCTGACGGGCTGCCCCAGTGGCGGCAAGACCGGCAGCAACGGCAAGCCGGTGAACCCCGACCAGCTGGCGGGCACTGCCCTGGTCGACAGTCCGACCGCTCTGTCGGCGGGCTCCACCCTGCAGTTGCGCCTGCTCGACACCACGCGGGTCGACGGCGAGCCGGAAAAGATCGCCGAGGCGAACATCCAGATCACCGGCCTGCCGGCGCAGTTCACGCTGGACTTCCCGCGCGCCAAGATCGACCCGGTGCGCACCTACCAGCTCGACGGCAACGTGATGGTCGATGGCCAGGTCGGCTACGTCGCCATGGCGCGGATCCGGGCGCTGAACGGCGGCAAGGTGCTGCCGGACCTGAAGCTGGTCCTGGTCAAGGCGCTGGTCCGGACCGCTTCCGATCCGGCCGGAAAGCTGAAGAACGACTTCGCGGATTTCGAAGCCCGCATCGGCGGCTTCAAGCGCTTCACCGGCGGTCGCATCGTCGGGCCGGAAGGCAAGGAGATCTCGATCGGCTGGGACGCCTTCGCCGACAAGGACAACGTGCGGATGGTCCGCGAACAGGTCAACAATCCGGACGGCAGCAAGGAGTCCTACCGCTACGCGTTCGGCGAGGACGGCAAGCTGTGGGTCGTCGCGCACGACGCCGCCAGCAAGACGATCGTGGGCTGGGGCGCGGACGGCAAGGTCCTGCTGCGCGAGAAGGACGGCAAGGCCGCGGAGATCTCGGACAAGGTCATCGACGAGCTGGTCCGGCGGGCGCGCGAGGCGCGGTCGCTGGCATCGGCGCAAGCCGGCGCCTGATCGCCGGCGCGACCCGGGCGAGGGCGCACGCCCTCGCCCCTTCCCGAGCGCAGCCACGGCGACTCCTCCCCGCGCGCAGCCACGGCGACTCCTCCCCGCGCGCGCGAATCCCCTCGGCGGGAGCTCGGCGAAGCACTCCGGTGCCGCCGCTCCCCCCGCGACGTGATCGACGCGGCGGCGCCACCGGGCGTCGAGGCGCTCACGACGACGGGACCCGGGTTCAATCCGCTTCACGTTCCGCCCCCTCCGCCACGACGCTTCCGCCCATGGGCAGACTCACGACCCACATCCTCGACACCGCCCACGGCCGCCCCGGCGCCGGGATCGCGATCTCGCTCTACCGGGTCGACGGTGGCACCCGCGAGCTGCTGGTCGCCACGACCAGCAACGCCGACGGCCGCTGCGACGCGCCGCTGCTTGTCGGTGACGCGTTCCGGGCCGGCCGCTACGAGCTCGACTTCGCTGCCGGCGACTATTTCGCCGCGCTCGGCATCCCCCTGCCGTCGCCGCGTTTCGTCGACGTCGTGACGCTGCGCTTCGGCATTGCAGACACCGCCGCGCACTACCACGTGCCGCTGCTGGTCTCGCCGTGGGCGTACTCGACGTATCGGGGAAGCTAGTCCCCGCGACTGCAGGACTCCGCCGTGCGAGGCCATCGGACGGACCGATGGCATCCGGCCGAGCCCCGTCGGACGGGCGTTCACCCCATCAGCCGATCCGGATTCCCTCGCCGGCGATGTCGAACCGTTCCAGCCGGTCTCCCAGCATCTGCACCGCCCCGACGAATTCGATCAGGAGCACGCCGGCGAGCACGGTCACGCCGAGAACAGCGGCCGTGTTCGGGCCGATGAACAGCCAGGACAGCCAGGCGACGATTCCGGCGAGCAGTGTCGCCGGGAGCACGGCGAGCAGCATGACCAGCAGGTAGCCGATCATGAACAGCAGGCGCTGGCCGAGCATGTCGATGCCGCCGCCGCGATTGCCGAAGCTCTGCGCCCAGGCGGGGAACCACATGAGGCCGGCGACCGGAACGCAGAGCAGCAATCCCATCAGCAGCGGCACCACGACCAGCAGGGCCACCGCGATGCCGAACCACTGCGCCGGGCCGATGCCGAAGTCGGACAGCTTCAACACCATGAACTGCGCGAACAGCACGCAGATCAGCCACTGCGCGAAGCTCAGCACCAGCAGCAGCGCGGCCATCTCGCCCAGCATGATCTGGCGCCCGCTGACCGGCGCGGCCTTCAGGAGATCGAGCTGGCGCAGCATCGCGACGAGCTGCTGCAGCAGCATGATCGGCCCGCCGATCAGGAGGCCGATGTTGAGCGGCAGCGCCATCATCGACATGATTTCCAGCAGCTTGTGCCGGGCGGGGTCGCTACGCAGCCAGGCTCCGGCCGCGAGCAGCACGGCACAGGCGATCAGCCAGGTGCGCAGGCGGTAGAAGTTGCCCATGCCGATCAGGCTCTTCCACAGGAATGCGAACGCCGCGGGGCCGCCCGCAGCCAGCCGGAACGGCTCGCTGCGCAGACCGGTCGGGGGGCGGTAGAACGCCGACTTGCCGCCGCGGATCGCCGCCACCCGTTCCGCCAGCCGGCGCGAGGCATCGATCGACGCCTCCTCGAAGGCGGCATCGGAATGAAGCACCCACAGGTACTGGACGACGATCAGGCCGAGCGCCGGCAGCAGCGCCAGTACGAACGCGCCGTCCCCCTTCGCGAACATCGGCCCCAGCGCCCACTTGAACGGAACCAGCAGCCAGCCCAGTGGCGGTTGCGCCAGTACTCGGTGGAGGTAGGCGACCATCTCGCGGAAGCCGGCGACATCGGCGGCGTTCGGCAGCTCGGTGTGATCCCGGATCCACCAGACCATTCCGCCGACCAGGGCGACCGCTCCGAGCCCGACGAGCCAGCGGCGAAGCCGCACGCCGACGCCGATCCCGGCCAGCCGCTCGGCCGTGAACGAGGCACCGGTGAAATGCAGGTTGAGATTCACCAGCATCAGCCACCAGCCAACCGCGTAATGCCAGCCCCCGACCGCATCGGCACCCCGACGGAAGATCAGCGCGAAAATCAGCGCGGAGATCATCAGCGCCAGTTGCGAGCGCAGCAGCTTGTAGTGGATCAGCAGGCGCCGGGTCACCGGCGCCGGGAACAGGAAGGCGCACTCGGCCTCGGTGAACTGCAGCACGGCGCGACTGCCCGGCAGCAGCCAGCCGACGGTCACGACCCCCGCCAGCAGCATCGCGGAGAGCGACCACCACACGTCGGTGAAGTCGACATCGCCGAGCACCGCCGGCAGGTCTTTCGGCACCTTGGACGACCGGAACGCGGTGTTGCGGAAGATCGCGAAATAGATGTAGCCGACGCCGACCAGCGCGCCGAGCAGATAGCGCGGATTCTTCAGGCGCTTCAGCCGGCTGACCACGACGTTGCGGATCGACTGGCCCTGCAGGTAGAGCAGGGCCGACAGCACGCGGCGGAAGTCGCTCATCTCGAAGCCGTTTCCTCGACGTCGCCGGTGGCGCGGAAGAACACGTCCTCCAGCGAGGACTCGGTGCCGTCGGAGAAGCGCTGCTCGATCTCGGCCACGCTGCCGTCGGCGATCTTGCGGCCATCCTTCAGGATGAGAAGGTGGGTGCAGACCTCCTCCAGCAGCGACAGCAGGTGCGAGGACAGGATGATCGCCGCCCCGTCGGCGGCGAGCTTGCGCATCACCGTCTTCATCTTGCGGATGCCGCCGGGGTCGAGTCCGGTCAACGGCTCGTCGAAGACCACCGCGCGCGGCTGGTGTAGGAGGCCGCAGGCGATCGCGAGCTTCTGCTTCATTCCGCGCGACAGCTCCGCGGGCAGCAGGAGCTTCTTGTCGAGCATTTCCAGCTGGTCCAGCAGCGCGTCGCTGCGCTCCTGCCAGTCGGATACGCCATACAGACGCGCCATGAAGTTGAGGTGCTGGCCGACCGACAGGTACTCGAACAGGCGGGGCTCGTCGGGGATGAAGGCGAGCTGGCGCTTGGCCGCCACCGGATCGGCCACGATGTCGACGCCGCCGATCGCGACGGTGCCGCTGGTCGCCGGGATGATCCCCGCAAGGCAGCGCAGCGTGGTCGTCTTGCCGGCGCCGTTCGGGCCGACCAGGCCCATGATCTCGCCGGCCCGGACGGAAAAGCCGAGGTCGGCGACGGCGGTCAGGTTCTCGTAGCGCTTCGTGAGGGACGATACTTCGATCATGTGCAGGACCGCCTGGTCGGTTCGTTTGAAGGAGGGCCCAGGGCACAGGGCCCAGAAGAGCAGGTTGTCGACGATGCGGTGCCGTCCGCCTGTTCCTGCTGTTCTGGGCCCTGGGCCCTCGCGTCGATCATCGTAAGGCACGAGCAAGCGGCGCGTCTGTGCCACACGCCGCCCCCTGCCAACCGGCATACGGCAGGGCGCGCCACGGCACCTAGAATCGGGCGCTTCCCCGACGCCCCGGAACCGCCATGCGCTTCGTTCTGCCGACTCTTCTCGCCCTCGCCGTTTCCCAGGCGTCGACCGCCCACGCGTCCGACGAGGCGCGACTGTTGCGCTTTCCCGATATCGCGCGGGATCGCATCGCCTTCGTCCACGGCGGCGACATCTACACCGTCGGTCGCGACGGCGGCGAGGCGACGCGACTCACCAGCGACATCGGTGACGAGCTCTATCCGAAGTTCTCGCCCGACGGCCAGTGGATCGCGTTCTCGGCCGAGTACAGCGGCACCCGCCAGGTGTGGGTGATGCCGGCCGCGGGCGGCACGCCGCGCCAGCTGACCTGGTATTCCGACGTCGGCCCGATGCCGCCGCGCGGTGGCACCGACTACCGCGTGCTGGACTGGACGCCGGACGGCAAGAACGTGCTCGTCCGCGCCAACCGCGTGCCCTACGACGAACGCGGCGGACGCTACTTCCTGGTGCCGGTCGCCGGCGGGATGGAGCAGCCGCTGGAGATCCCCGAGGGCGGTGGCGGCATGTTCTCGCCGGACGGGCAGTCGCTGGTCTATACCCCGATCGACCGCGAGAACCGTACCTGGAAGCGCTACCGCGGCGGGCGCGCGCAGGACGTCTGGGTCTACGACCTCGCCCATCACGCCACGCGCCAGCTGACCGACTTCGCCGGCACCGACCAGCAGCCGCTGTGGATCGGCAACGACATCTACTTCACCTCCGACCGCGGCCAGCACCTGAATCTCTACAAGCTGCCCGCCAATGCCGCGAAGGGCGCCGCACCGACCCCGGTCACGAACTTCGACGACCTCGACGTGCTGTGGGCGAGTGCCGGCCCCGACGCCGTCGTGTTCGAGCAGGCCGGCTGGCTGTGGCGCTACGACGTCGGCGCCACGTCGGCCGTGAAGGTGCCGGTGCGGATCGCCGACGACCATCGCGACACCCTGCCGACGATCCGCAACGTCGCCGCCGACGTCGAGTCCTTCGCGCTGTCGCCGCACGGCGAACGCGCGGTGTTCGGCGCGCGCGGCGAGATCTTCACCGTGCCGGCCAAGGAAGGCGAGCCGCGCAACCTCTCGCGCACGCCGACCGCGCGCGAGATCAGCGTGTCGTGGTCGCCGGACGGTCGCCAGATCGCCTACCTGTCGGACGCCAGCGGCGAGTACGAGATCTACCTGCGCGCAGCCGACGGCAAGGGTGAGCCGCGTCGCCTCACCCGGGACGGCGACGTCTGGCGCTTCCCGCCGGTCTGGTCGCCGGACGGCAAGAAGCTCGCCTATGCGGACAAGAAGGTGCGGTTGCGCTATGTCGACGTCGCCAGCGGCAACACCGTGGATGTCGATCGCAGCCGCAACGAGGACATCAGCGAATACACCTGGTCGCCGGACGGCCGCTATCTCGTGTACACGAAGAACGGCGACAACCACCAGTCCGCGCTCTGGGTCTACGACACCACGGCGCAGAAGGCCACGGCGCTGACCAGCGGCCGCACGATCGACTTCTCGCCGGCCTTCGATCCGAAGGGCCGCTACCTCTACTTCCTGTCGAAGCGCAGCTACAACCTCACCCGCAGCGTCTACGAGGAGAACTATCTCTACACCGGCGCCACCCGGATCTATGCCGCGACGCTTGCGGCCGACGGCCCGGCGGTCAACCGGCCGAAGAGCGACGAGGTCAACGTCGACGACGGCGCGGCGGGCAAGGACGGCAAGAAATCCTCGTCCGAGGGCCGGGGCAAGTCGACCGCCATCGACACGGCCGGCTTCGAGTCGCGCGTGGTCGCGCTGGGCGAGAAGGCCGGCGACTACCAGGCGCTGGCCGCCAACGACTCCGGCGTGTTCTTCGCGCAGCAGGGTGGCGGCGGGCAGAGCCTGCGCTTCCTCGAGATCGAGGGCGACAAGTCCGAGGAGGTCGCCTCCGGCGTCAGCGGCTACGCCTTGTCCGACGACGGCAAGAAGCTGCTCGTCCAGCAGGGCCGCGACTACGCGATCGTCGACGCCAAGGCCGGGGTCGATCCGTCCAAGCACAAGCTCAACCTCGCCCACCTCGAGGTCCGCGTCGATCCGAAGCAGGAGTGGCAGCAGGAATACGTCGATGCCTGGCGGATCCTGCGCGACTGGTTCTACGACGAAGGCGTGCACGGCGGCATCGAGCGCTGGAACCGGGTGCGCAGCGCCTACCAGCCGCTGGTCGACGCCGTCACCACCCGCGGCGAACTCGACTACGTGTTCGGCGAGATCGCCGGCGAGGTCAACGCCGGCCACGTCTACGTCGACCGCGGGCCCAACGGCTCGCCGGTGCAGCGCAAGCCCGGCGGCTTCCTCGGCGCCGAGATCGCCGCGGATCCCAGCGGCTACTGGAAGATCGGCCGCATCTTCGCGGGCGAGAACTGGGAGTCGAACACCCGCTCGCCGCTGACCGAGCCCGGCGTCGACGTGCGCGAGGGCGAGTTCGTGATCGCGATCGACGGCGTCGACGCGCGCAGCGTGAAGAACTTCTACCAGCTGCTCGAGGGCAAGGCCGACCGCGTGGTCGAGCTGACCGTCAACGGCACGGCGAAGGCCGAAGGTGCGCGCATGGTGCGCGTCCGTACCCAGACCTCGGAGCGCTTCCTGCGCTACCGCGACTGGGTCGAGAGCCGTCGCGCGCTGGTCGACCGCCTCTCCGGCGGCCGGATCGGCTACATCCACGTGCCGAACACGGCCATCGAGGGCAATCGCGAGCTGGCGAAGGGCTTCGCGGCATTCGACCACAAGGACGCACTGCTGATCGACGACCGCTACAACGGCGGCGGCTTCATCCCCGACCGGATGATCGAGCTGGTCGCGCGCCAGCCGCTCAACTACTGGAAGCGCCGCGGCCTCGACCCGCAGGCGACGCCGGCGCTGTCGCATGTCGGGCCGAAGGCGATGCTGATCAACGGCTATTCCAGCTCCGGCGGCGATGCCTTCCCGTACTACTTCAAGAAGCTGAAGCTGGGACCGGTGATCGGCACCCGGACCTGGGGTGGCCTCATCGGCCTGTCCGGCAATCCGCCGCTGGCCGACGGCGGCTCGATCCTGACGCCGAGCTTCCGCTTCATGAGCACCGACGGGCAGTGGGCCGTCGAAAACGAGGGCGTCGCCCCCGACGTCGAAGTCATCGACCGTCCGGAGCTGATCGCCGCCGGGCACGATCCCAGCATCGAGAAGGCCGTGGCGATGCTGCTCGACGAGCTCGCCAAGAACCCGCCGAGGAAGCCGGTCGCGCCGCCGGCACCCAGCCAGTTCGGCGGTCAGTGAACCTCGGCGCGCTGTCCGGCCGGGTCGCGCTGGTCACCGGCGCGACCTCCGGCATCGGCCTCGTCACTGCGCGCGAGCTCGCACGCCAGGGTGCCGAGCTGGTGATCGTCGGGCGCAGCGCCGAACGCGCGGCGGCGGCGGTGGCGACGATCCGCGCGGCGACCGGCAGCGACGCCGTCAAGGCGCTGGTCGGCGACCTGTCGGCGTGGTCCGAGGTCCGCCGCGTCGCGGCGGACTTCCTGCTGCGCCACGACCGACTCGACGTGCTGGTCAACAACGC
>JBGAPI010000036.1:0-53030 GCA_044221335.1 Ahniellaceae bacterium | reverse complement strand
ATGCCCAGCACGCCGCCCGATGAAGGACCTGTAGCACGCCCGCGCCCCCGCCATCGCCAGGCTCGGCCTGTCGACGGTGCCCCTCCGACAGAGGGGCCGGCGCTTCGAACCCCTGGTACCGAACGCTTCGAATCTCCGACCTGCACCCTGCCACCCCAGACCCAAGACCGAGGGACCTCGCCATGCTGCACATGAAGGCCGTCAACAAGCTCTACCGCACCCACCTGATCGAGACCCATGCGCTGCGCGACTTCACGATCCACGTGCGCGAGGGCGAATTCGTCGCGGTCACCGGCCCGTCCGGCTCGGGCAAGACCACCTTCCTCAACATCGCCGGCCTGCTCGAGGACTTCAACGAAGGCGAGTACGAGATCGACGGCGTGCCGGTCAGCAGGCTCAACGACGACCAGCGCTCGCGGCTGCGCAACGAGAAGATCGGCTTCATCTTCCAGAGCTTCAACCTGATCCCCGACCTCAACCTGTTCGACAACGTCGACGTGCCGCTGCGCTACCGCGGCATGCCGTCGGCGGAGCGCCGCCGGCGGATCGAGGAGGCGCTGGGCCGGGTCGGACTGTCGTCGCGGCTGAAGCACTACCCGGCCGAGCTCTCCGGCGGACAGCAGCAGCGCGTGGCGATCGCGCGCGCTCTGGCCGGCAGCCCGCGTCTGCTGCTCGCCGACGAACCGACCGGCAACCTCGACTCGCTGATGGCCCGCGGGGTGATGGAGCTGCTGGAGGAGATCAACCGCCAGGGCACCACCATCGTGATGGTCACCCACGACCAGGAGCTGGCGGCGCGCGCCTCGCGCAACATCCACGTCCTCGACGGCCAGGTGACCGACCTCGACGACGGCCCGAAGCTGCGCGACCCGGCCGCGCCGCGCGCCACCGTCGCCGCCTGACCGCGCCAGAGAACGAGGACCGACCATGTTCCGCTACTACGC
Organism: Ahniellaceae bacterium; assembly: GCA_044221335.1. Lineage (GTDB taxonomy): Bacteria > Pseudomonadota > Gammaproteobacteria > Xanthomonadales > Ahniellaceae > JBGAPI01. The sequence continues at coordinate 52,086 of JBGAPI010000036.1, read as the reverse complement.
CTGGCTCGCCGTGCGCAGCCTACGTCGCAACCCGGTGCTGACCGCGCTGATGGTGTTCGCCATCGCGCTCGGCGTCGGCGCCACCATGACCTCGTACACCGTGCTGCACGGCATGTCCGGCAATCCGATCCCGGACAAGTCGGACCAGCTGTTCGCGGTGCAGATCGACAACTGGGGACCGAAGGGCCGCACCAAGGCCGACTACGATCCCGAGGACCAGGTCACCCACAAGGACGCCGTCGCGCTGATGGCGGCGAAGGCCGCACCGCGCCAGACCGCGGACTTCGGCGTCGGCTTCTCGGTGACGCCGGAGAACCGCGAGATCAAGCCCTTCGACATCGGCGGCCACGCCGTGTTCGCCGACTTCTTCCCGATGTTCCAGACCCCGTTCCGCTACGGCGGCGGCTGGAGCGCGGCGGAGGACGAGGCGCGCGCCGCGGTGGTGGTGCTGTCGAAGGCGACCAACGAGAAGATCTTCGGCGACGTGAACAGCGTCGGGCGCACCGTCGATTTCGACGGCCGTCTCTTCCGCGTGGTCGGCGTGCTCGATGCCTGGGATCCGAAGCCGCGCTTCTACGACGTCACCTCCGGCGGTTTCGAGGAGCCCGACGCGGCCTTCATTCCCTACAACTTCGCGATCGACAACGAGGTGCAGGGACGCGGCAACAACAACTGCAATTCGGATCCCGGCCCGGGCCGCGCCGCCTATCTCAATTCCGAGTGCATCTGGAACCAGATGTGGGTCGAGCTGCCGACGCCGGCAGCGGTCGCGAGCTACCAGGAGTTCCTGAAGCGCTACTCCGACGAACAGCGCCGCATCGGCCGCTTCACCTGGGATCCCCACAACAAGCTGCGCAACGTCACCGAGTGGCTGGAGTTCAACGGCGTGGTCGGCGACGACGCCCGCATCTCGGTGCTGCTGGCGCTGTCCTTCCTGCTGGTCTGCGTCGTCAACACGGTCGGCCTGATGCTCGCGAAGTTCATGGGCCGCTCCGGCGAGATCGGCGTGCGCCGCGCGCTCGGCGCGACCAAGCGCGCGCTGTTCGCCCAGTGCCTGGTGGAGAGCGGCGCGATCGGCGCCAGCGGCGGCCTGATCGGACTCGGCCTCACCTGGCTGGGTCTCGCCGGCATGCGCGGCCTGCTGCCGCAGGAACTGCAGATGTTCGCGCACCTCAACTGGCCGATGACGCTCACCACCCTGGCGCTGGCGATCACCGCCACGCTGCTCGCGGGCCTGTACCCGACCTGGCGTGCGGCGCAGGTGCAGCCGGCCTGGCAACTGAAGTCCAACTGAGGATCGAATCCATGGAAATCCGTCCCATCCTGTCGGCGCTGAAGCGCAACAAGGTCGGTGCCGTGCTGATCGCGATCCAGCTCGCGCTGACCCTCGCGATCGTCAGCAACTCGCTGTACATCATCAGCCAGCGCGTCGCCTACATCGGGCGCCCTAGCGGCGTCGCCGAGAACGAGCTGCTGGTCGTCAACAACCTGTACATCGGCAACAAGCTCGACGTCGGCCCGATGCTCGAAGCCGATCTCGCGGCACTGCGTTCGGTGCCCGGCGTGGTCGACGCCGCCCCGACCAACTCGGTGCCGCTGTCCAACGGCGGCTGGAGCACCGGCATCAACCTGAAGCCGAACCAGGAGAAGTCGAGCGCACACACCACGATCTACTTCGGCGACGACCACCTGCTCGCGACCTACGGCCTGCAAGTGGTCGCGGGGCGAAACTTCAACGCCCAGGAAATCAGCCAGTTCAAGCGCGCGGAGACCCTGCAGCCGGCGACCGTGATCATCACCCGGCCGCTGGCGGCGAAGCTGTTCGCGGAGGAGGGCAAGGCCTTCGACGTCGCCACCGCGGTCGGCAAGCAGATCATGCTCGGCGACAAGTCGACCCCGTCGACCATCGTCGGCGTGGTGGACTATGTCCAGACCCCCTGGGTCGGCCGCTGGGCCGACGAGTTCTATCAGAACAGCACGATCGTCCCCCACCTCGCCGAGAGCATGTTCCAGCGCTACGTCGTGCGCGTCGCTCCCGGGCGCCTCGACGAGGTGCGGACCGCCGCCGAGGCCGCGCTGATGAAGGTCAATCCGCTGCGGGTCACCAAGGGTCGTCCCTTCACCGAGATCCGCGAGATCGCCTATCGCGGCGACAAGGCGATGGCGGTGATGCTGGCCTCGGTGTGCTTCGCGCTGGTGGTGATCACCGCGCTCGGCATCGTCGGCCTGGCCAGCTTCTGGGTCACCCAGCGCCACAAGCAGATCGGCACGCGTCGCGCGCTCGGCGCCACCCGCGGCGCGATCCTGCGCTATTTCCAGGTCGAGAATGCGCTGATCACGGCGATCGGCGCCGCCGCCGGCATCGCGCTGGCGATCGGCCTCAACATCTGGCTGGTGCAGAAGTTCCAGATGACGGCGCTGAATCCCTGGTACCTGCCGCTCGGCTGCGCGATCGTGTTCGCGCTCGGGCAGATCGCGGTGTTCCTGCCGGCGCGCCGCGCGGCGAGCGTGCCGCCGGCGGTGGCGACGCGATCCGCGTAAGGGGGCGCGCGTCACTGCCGGCGGCGGCGCTCGCCCGCGGCCGTCAGGCCGTCTCGCTCTCGACGGCCGCTTGCAGTGGTTCGGAGGGAAGCGCTTCGACGCCGGCGGCATCCGGGCGAATTCCGCCGAGCCGGACCACTCGATCGCACTGGCGGATGGTCTCCGAGCGATGCGCGATCACCACCTTCGCGTGGTGGCTGGCGCGCATCGCCGCGTTGACCGCACGTTCCGCCGCTTCGTCGAGATGGCTGGTCGCCTCATCGAGGATCAGCACCCGGGCGCCGCGATAGAGCGCCCGCGCAAGCAGCACGCGCTGCTTCTGCCCGCCGGACAGTGACGAACCCATGTCGCCGACCAGCGACTCGTACTGCATCGGCATGCGCTGGATTTCTTCGTGGATGAAGGCCCGACGGGCGCAGTCGATCACGCGGTCGAGCGAGGCGTCGTCGTCGAAGAAGGAGATGTTTTCGGTGATCGATCCGGCGAACAGCTGGTCGTCCTGCATCACCGCCGCCACCAGATCGCGATAGCGCCGGAGGCCGAAGGTCCGAATGTCGACACCATCCACAAGCACCGAGCCCGAGGTCGGTTGCAGCGCTCCGACCAGCAGCTTCACCAGGGTCGACTTGCCGCAGCCGGAAGGACCGACGATCGCCACCGACTCGCCCGGAGCCACCGTCATCGAGAAGTTCTCGAAGATCCAGGGCTCGCTGTCCGCATAGCGGAACGACAGCCCGCACACCTCGATCCGACCGGCCGCTTCCGCGGTGTCCGCCATCGCCGGGGTGGAGTCGTCCGGTTCCTCCAGCGCGATATCGGCAATGCGCTCGGCATGGAGTCGCAGCATGCGTACACCGATCAGCTTGTCGACCAGCGAACTCGCACGGGCGGAGAACTGTTCCGAGAAGGCGACAAAGGCCACCAGCTTGCCCATGCTGAGGTCGCCCGTCGAGATGAGCCAGGCGCCGAGCGACAACAGGAGGACCCGCTGGGCCTGGAACAGGCCGTTGCAGATCGCCATCACCATCGCTCCGATCTGCTGGGCCTGCATGTCGCGCTCTGCCGCTGCGCCGGTCGCGCCGGCCAGGCGTGCCCAGCGCTGGCCCTCCTTGTTGGCGAGCTTGATCGCCTGGATGCCGCGCACCGACTCCATCAGTTCGGACTGCTGCCGCGCAGCGTAGACCAGCTGTTCCTCGTTCAGCGTCCAGAGGCGCCGGTAGAACACCCAGCGACACGCGACATAGGCCGCAAGCGTCGCGACCACGACGACCGCCAGGCGCCCGCTGTACGAAGCGAGGAGGGCCATCGTCGCGATGCTGACGACGCCGTTGAGAATGGTCTCGACGAACGCTCCGGTCAGCGTCGCCTGCACGGTACGCACCGATGTGAAGCGCGACAGGATGTCGCCCATGTGGCGCTTGCCGAAGTAGTCGATCGGCAGCCTGAGCAGGTGGGCGAACAGGTTGTTGACCCACTGGGTGTTGAGCGATGCGCTGAACCAGGCGATGACCCAGCCGCGCACGGTCAACAAACCGGACTGGACGAGGATCGCCGTCAGGAACACGCTCGCCGCGACCAGCAACGAGGCTGCATCGTCGGCAGCGATCGAGCCGTCCACCAGCCACTGCAGCTGCAGTGGCAGGAGCAGCGAAATCAGTTCGATCGCTCCTGCGAGGAGCAGGACCTGCACCAGCACCCGGCGCAGACCCGTCACCGGGCCGGTGATCGCCGACAGCGTCACCCGGCGACGCTCCGCGATCGGTCGGAAGCCGGGCTGCGGCGTCAGTTCGAGCAGGATCCCGGTGAACTGGCGCTCGATCTCGTGGTGCGGCACGGTCACGCGGCCCCGCGCCGGGTCCAGGAGGTCGGCACCGCGCCGTGTCATCCGCAACAGGACGACGAAGTGGTTGAATCCCCAATGCAGAATGCAGGGCAGCCGGGCGGCGGCGAGGTGCGGGACTTCCGCGCGCAGCGCGCGCGCGTTCAGCCCGAGGTCGCGAGCGATGTCGATCATCCGCCCGAGCGACATGCCCTTCAGCGACGAGCCGTAGCGGCGCCGCATCGCCGCAAGGTCGAGATCGTGGCCGTGGGCGTTGGCCACCATGGCGACGCAGGCGAGGCCGCATTCAGCCACTTCGCTCTGTGTGATGAGCCGGGGCGTCTTCACGTCCCAGCCCTGGTCGCGTTTGCTGCGCGGGCGCCGCCCGTGGCGGGAGTCGCGTGGGTGCCCGGCGTGCTCAGCCAGTCGCGGAACCTGCGGCGCTCGGTGGTGATGCGTGCCGACACGCCGAGGCCCGGCCGCAAGGTCTCGGAAATGCCGGCGGCGGCGACCGAGGTCGTCGGGATCGCAATGGTGATGCGGTAGGTGCCCGCCTCGGGATCGGCAGAACCGGTCAGGCGCTCGGCGTCGTTCCGGGTGAGCGGCGCCTCGGAAACGGCAAGGACGGTGCCCTCGTGGCGGCCGAATCGACTCTCCGGAAACGAGTCGTACTCCAGGACCACGCGCGCGCCGGGATGGATCTGTCCCACGCTCGAGCGCGGCACGAACACGTTGGCGCGGAGCTCGGCCCCGCTCGGGACGATCGACAGCAGGCGCTGATCAGCGGCGACACTGTCGCCTTGTCGCGCCGCGACCCCGGCGACGATTCCGGCGACCGGCGCCTTGACCAGGGTTGCCCGTTCGGAGCGCGCTGCGTCGAGGGCCTGCTCGGTGTCGAGCAATTGCCGCCGGAGATCGTTGGCGCGGGTCCGAGCCGTCATCGGTGCGGCCGCGATGTCCGCCGCCGTCGACTGGATCTCGGCGTCGAACGCCAAGGATTGGCGCCGCAGGTCCTCCAACTGGCCCCGCAACTGCAACGCAGTATCCTCCTGTTGCAGGATCGCCGAGCGCGAAACGGCGCCGGTGCTGGCCGAGTCCGCCAGATGCCGGTGCAATGCGGCGGCGCTGTCGGCGCGCTGCTCCTGGATGGCGATCGCCCGGGCCAACTGATCCTGCTGGGAATGCAGCAGCGCCAGCTTGGATTTCAGGCGGCCGAGCTCGACCGCAGCGACGGCGTCCTGCGCCGCGAGGTCCTGGCGCAGCGCATCGACGCGTTGCTCGAGACGTCGCGCATTCGCGGCATGGATGCCCGGCGCGGATTCGCCGTCGCGTTCACCGGACACGGCGAACAGCGGCTGCCCCGCTGTGACCGCGTCGCCCTCTTTGACTTCGACGCGGGCGACGACCCCGGCGCGCTGGGAGGTGATCAGGACCAGGCCGTCGTCGGGCAGCAGCAGTCCCCGGGCGCGGACCGTCGCGTCGTAGCCGCCGAACGCAAACACCAGGACGCCGGCCAGCAAGATCACTGCGCCGATGGCAGCGACCACCCAGCCGTATCGCGGCGGAACGACCGTGATCGTGTCGGAGCGTGCCTCCCGGCTTGCTCGAATCGCCGCGTCCAGGAACAGGGACGAGCCTGGATCGTCGCGACTCATCGAGGCGACACCGGCGCGGCAGGCGTCCGCGACGTCGGATGAGCGTCGTTCGCGGGAGCCTCGCGCCGGCCGAGCAGGCCCTGCACGGCGCTGCCGCTGGGCCCGAACAGCCAGAGCACGCTCGCCTCGGACGCCTGATAGAGGGCGTAACGGTGTGCGGCATCGGCCCCAGGGTTGTCGACGAGCCAGATGCGGTGATCGGCGCTTGCAGTCATCCGGTGGGCCGATCCGAGGCCGTACGCGGCAATCAGGTCGACGTCGCGGGCAGCGGCTCCGTCCAGGGCCTGCCAGTCCGGAGCAGTTGCGTTCGCCGTCGCCAGCGGGCGCTGCTCGGCATCGAGTGCCACTGCCAGGCCCGGCGCTGCCGCGCCGAGCTCGCGTCGTGCTCCGGTCCGACGGTCATACCCGACGAGCACGTCTCCTTCGCTCGCCGCTTCGAGGAACAGCAGCGATTCCGGCGACGCACCGAGCGGGCGACGATCCTTCGCCTGCGGCAGGGCAAGGTCCTGGTCGCGAGTACGGATCTTCCACGTCCCGGAGTCGTCGACGGCGGCGATCGAGCCGGACTCGTCGAGCAAGGCCGCACGCGCGTCGAGGTCTTCAGCCAGTCGCGTCCGAACACCGTCTCTCCCGACCCCGAACAGCTGCATGCGACCGTGGGTTCGCTGCAGCACGACGAGGTGATCGGCCAGCCGATAGTCCAGCAGTTCCGCGCCAGGGTCGCCGACGCAGACCCACGTTGGCTGGCGGGCAATATCGAGGACGTGGATCTCGAATCGCGGGCCGTTCCGGCGCGCGACGGCCACGGCGTCGGAGGCCGTCGACCATCGGTAGGACTGCACGTCGGAGTTCCACTTCATCATCAGCCGCCGATCCGCGGGTTGCGCGGTCCTGGCGACCCAGAGCAATTCCCCGGGACCTTCGCCGGTTGACCGATACGCGAACTGCGAGCCGTTCGGGCTCAGCTGCAAGTCGACCTCGCTGTCGGCCTGCGCGGCGCTGCCGTGCAGTGCGAGCAGCACGACCGCGACCGGTGCCCACCATCGACGCTGCCGCATCATCGGTGGGATCCGACGAAAGTCGGCGAACCGGCGACCCGGATCGCCGATCCGTCCGGCGGTGTCGGCGCCCGGAACGGTCGATCCGGAGTCGCGCAATGAGCCAGGAACTCGCGCAGCAGTGCGTAGTGGAAGGTCCGGGTCGAAGGGGTCGCGAGATCGTGACCCTGATCCAGGTACTCGACTTCCAGATGGTCGCGGCCGTGGGCCCGGAGCGCCTCCGCGAAATTCGACGATTCTTCGGGAATCGAGACCTGGTCCTGGGCGCCGTACTCGACGAGGAACGCGGTCCGCGCATCGCCCAGCGCGTGCAGCGGCGACTGTGACCGGATCCGTGCGAGGTCGTCCGGTTTCCGGGTGTCGCCGACTTCGGTCGTCACGTCGATCTGCGGTCGGCGCTCCGCGATCAGTCGCGCGAAGGCTTCAAGATCGCCGCCGCCACTCAACGACGCGGCACAGGCGAAGGTCTCCGGGAGACGGGTCGCGGTTGCCAGTGCCGCGAACCCGCCGAAGCTGGTGCCGATCGTCATGCCGGATCGGTTCTGCAGGTCGTAGTGCTCCTGGAACCAGCGGGTGGCGGCGGCGACGTCGTCGATCACCTTGCCGCCCCATTCGCCGTTGCTGGCCATCGCGAATTCGGTCCCGAATCCGGTCGAGCCGCGGAAGTTGACCCGGAGGACCCAATAGCCGAGTGACTGCAACCAGTAGGTCTCGGCATCGAACTGCAACTGGTCGCGCTTGTGCGGACCGCCGTGGAGGTTCACCACGAAGGCGCACTGGTCGCGCTTCGGGCAGGACTCCGGAGCGGGTGGCGACACCAGGATCTGGATCGGTGTGCCGTCGGCGCTGCGGGTCCAGCCGAGTTCGGTCCTCGGCATCTCGACCGCGGCCGCGGACCGGAGGCGCACCAGCGACCGGAGTGTCTTCTCCTTCGGCATGTAAACGGAATAGGTCGGCGACGCGGTAGTCGTCGTGGGCACCACCAGCCAAACGTCGTCCGCATCGGACCGGGCAGCGACGAACGTCGGTGCACCGAGCCGCTCCTCGAGGAAGTGGAGGTGCGGCACCAGCTCGGGATCGAGCACTTGCCAGGAATATCCGTCGCGATAGGTCGCGAAGCCGTCGAGCCGACCCGAGGTCGGATCCAGAAGCGGCCAGGCGACGTCGACGGAACCGGCAATCGTCGACACCTGCTGCTGACGCAGGTCGAGCTGCTTCAGGACGGAGCGACCGGTCGCGTCCATGCCTTGGAACAGGATCCGGGAGCCGTCGCGGGCGGCGACGATCGGGGCGGCGGCAAGGGGGACCGCCGCGCTCTCCCGCGCGGACGCATCGGCGCGCGTCGCGCGACGCCACCCCTGATCCGTCCCCACCGCGACGACGTCGCCGCGAATGTCGTAGGCGATGTCGTTGGCGATGCCTACCCCGGCAGCTCCCACGACTCGGCCCGAGGCGAAGTCGACGTCGCTCACCGACAGCGCACCGTCGTCGGATTGGGTCAGCACCTTGAAGGCGCCGGAGCCCGCGTTGCCGAATCCGGCGACGCGATGGTCAAGAGCGACCGGGGCCGGCGTCCAGGCCGAGGAGCCCGCGTGCGCGAACAACACGGTCGCGCCTTTCGGTCCGGACTGCAACAGCAGCACGGAATCGGCGTGCGGCGCGACCTGATAGCCCACGTAGTTCGATGCCCACGGCAGCAGAGCCTCATCGCCGCCGGCGCGAGTGCCTCGTCGCGTCAGCATCGGCGTGCTGCCGCTGCGGTCGACGAAGGTGATGAACTCACCGCCGCGTGCGAGCTTCACTTGGACGATGTCGTCGCCACGGACGACGACATCATCCGGGGCGGCCAGGCACCGGAGAGCGAAGATCGACAGTACGGCCAAGGTGAGCAGACGCGACCGCAGCATGGCAACCTCCGTCGGGAATCCGTTCGTTAATCGTCAGTACCGAGGCGTCAACGAACACCTCCCGGTCCGGATCGAGGGCCGCCAGCAGGCGTTCCTCGGGGAATCCTGCACAGAGCATGTGATTGGCGACGTGCGCGTAGATCTTCTTCAGCGCAGCGCACAGGACCGAGGGATTGTCGAAACCGCGGGCATCGCTCCATCGATTGACCTGGACTCCATGCTGCAGGCCGCCCCGGCAGTAGTTGCGCCACACGCAGTCCATGCACGGAGCCGACAACGTACCGTTCAGCTGGCGAATGTTCCTGGACAGGCTGGAGTTCGCGAATTCCCGGAGAGACGAGCTGAACACGCTGAACCGCTCCGACCTCAGCCGGGTCGGCTTGAGTTCGTCGATCTCGACGTCGCCGTCGCTTTCGATCGTAACATGTTGCAACTGCCGCCTCGTGGATGCGTGGTCGCGGGGAGCGATCGCCCCGGTGAAGAACGACAGCAGCTGGGTGAACATCCGGACCTGGATCGACTTGTCGCGATCCCGGCACCACTCGTCGAAGGCATCGCATAGGAATCGGGCATAGGCGAGGATGTCGCCATCGCCCAGGGTGTCGTGGGTGTCCATCGGCAGGTGAAAGGACATCGCCTTGACGCCGAGTTCGTCGACGAAGTGGCGATAGGTCCTCCTGCCATCCGCGGTCGGCTGGATCACCGAGATGATGCCGGGCCAGGGAATTTCCCCCCGGTCGGCGGCCGCCTGCAGCAGGCGCAAGCCGCGGATGACGCGATCGTAGGTGCCGCGATCGCGGAAATCGCGTCGCTCGATGTCGTTGATCTCGCGCGGACCGTCGAGGGATACGCCGACGCCGACGCCATGCCGCGCGAACAGGCGGATCCACTCGTCGTCCACCAGCATTCCGTTGGTCTGGACGCCGAGACGCAAAGGAGTCTCGGCGCCTACCGAATTGCGCAGCAGCGTGGCGAAGTGGTCGAAATCCCGCTTGCCCATCATCAACGGCTCGCCGCCGTGGAAGACGACGCTGGCGGACTTCGCTCCGAGGTCGCGCACGCCCTGCAACAGGTACTCGGCGGTGGCGCTCATCACGCTGCGCGAGATCTTTACCGGCTTCGACTTGGGGGACTCGTTGCCCTTGTTGAACACGTAACAATAGCTGCAGTTGATGTTGCAGCGCTCGGCCACCTTGATCACCGCTTCGACGTGATCGGCAGATTCCAGCACGTAGTTCATTCGCCACTCCTGAAGTGGCGGTATGCGGATCGATATCCGCATACCGCCGGACACACGGGGTCGAGCGGACCGCTTACTGCGGCTGCACGCCGCGGTGCCAGATCTCCTTCCAGAATGCGCCGCCGCCGGTGATCGGATTGGAATCCTGGTGGAACTGCTCGAACCAGTCCGCTCCGCCGATCGCGACCTGGTCGATCTGTTCGCGGGTCAGTTCGGTCGGAGCGGTACCACCAGGCGTGTAGCCCTGGTCGTTGAGCGCCTGACGGAGCTTGTTGGCAATAGACATCGACTCTCTCCTTGAGTGGCCATGCTGGCCAATGACGGCCGCGGAATTGCGGCCGAAATCAAATCCGTGATGAGCGCGCGCCAGGCGGCGGCGCAGGCGCCGGATGGTAGTCGACGGGCCAGGGAGAAAATCAACTTGCGTTGGGTTCCACCTTGGACGTCACGCGCCGCCGATGGCCGCGATGCGGACCCATTCCACGCGCGAGACAGCAGCATGGGCCGGTCATTCGCCGGACGGTCCGAACGTTCGTCGGAGCGGCGCCGGTCGCGACTGGAAATGCTTCGCACTCGGGACTCTCGCCCCTCGAACGTCGCGGCTCACGCCGCTTTGATCAAACCCGACGCTTGGAGGAGCCCCATCGCCCGGATTTTGAAGACGCTGCAGCTCTGCACAACCCTGGCCCTTCGCTGCACGCCGGACAACCCCGCAACTTCAGGAGGTGTCACCACCGTTTCGCTTGCGAAAGACAGTGGCACGGCATGGAAGTGCCGGTGGCACCTGCCGGTTCAATGGTGTCCGCCCTCGTACTTCTTCTCGCCGGCCGTCACCGCGAGATTCAGACGGTTCTCCGGCGGTGGCAGCGGGCAGGTGGCGTGCGGGGTGAAGGAGCACGGCGGGTTGTAGCTCTGGTTGAAGTCGAGGTCGACGGCGTTGCTGCCCTCGGCCGGCGGATGCGCGTAGAGGAAGCGGCCCGGGCCGTAGGTCTCGCGGCCGTTGGTGCGGTCGGCGAAGATCAGGAACAGCTCGCCGTCGCCTTCGTCGACGGCCTCGATGCGGTGGGTCTTGCCGTCCCTGTCGAACACCACGGCGCCGGGGTTGGCCATCGGCTCGATGGTGCCGATCACGGTCGCGATGTCGATGGTGCGGCCGGGCGGGTGCGGCTCGAAGTGCGCCGCGATGTGCCAGGCCGGATCGATGGCGAAGTACTTCATCCCGGTGAACTCCTTCCGCGTCTTCGCCTCAGCGTCGCGGACCCGGAGCGCGAACCGCCCGGAGCGTTCGATCACGGTGAAGTTGGCGCTGCCGAAGACGACCCGGGTCGGCTTGCCCGATGCATCGCTGGCGAGGTCCGCGCCGCGCTCCACGCCGTCGCCGATCTTCGCGTCGACGCCTTCCGTCAGCTCGAGATGCCAGGACTTGCCGCGCTTCGTCAGCACGCCCAGATGGGCCGGCCCGACCGCGAGCACGACGTCGTTGTCGCGGTCGCTGCCGATGCGGGCGCGTTCCCCCTCGAGCCAATGGAGCCCGACCAGCGACAACCAGCCGTCGGGCGCGGTCAGGCGCGCGATCCGCGCGGCGCGCCAGCCCTCGACGGTCTTGTTGAGGTCGGTGTCGACGGCGGGGGCGGCGGTAGCGGCAACGGTGGTCAGCATCAGGGTCAGGCTCAGCAGGAAACGCATGGGGGACTCCGGCAGGTCCAGCTTGGACCGGCAATCCTACGCAGAAATTCCGTTCGGGGTATGCCGGGAAGGAATTTCGTCATCGCGAGCGCAGCGAAGACATCCAGCACTCCGTCATTGCGAGCGCAGCGAAGCAATCCAGCGCCTCTCGCTCCTGCTTCTTCGCCGAGACGGATCTGGAGCCAGGACGCTGGATTGCGTCGCCGCGCTCGCAATGACGGGAGTCGAGGGCCGTGAGAGGAGCGGCAGCGACTCCCGTCGCTCCGGCATCCTCAGCGCCCGCGCAGGAACAGCTTGTCGAGCTCGCCCTTCGACAGCTGCACCCACGTCGGCCGCCCGTGGTTGCACTGGTCGGAGCGCTCGGTGGCCTCCATCTGGCGCAACAGGCCATTCATCTCCGGCAGCGTGAGCCGACGGTTGGCACGGACCGCGGCGTGGCAGGCGACCGTGGCGAGCAGCTCGTTGCGGAACTCGTCGATGCGGCGACTGGCGCCGTGGGCGACGAGGTCGGCGAGTGCGTCGCGCAGCAGCTGCTCGACGTCGGCGCGGTCGAGCGCCGCGGGCACCCGGCGCACCAGGACCGAGGACGGGCCGCTGCGGTCGATGTCGAAGCCGATCGCCGCGAACTCGGTGGCGAACTCCTCCAGCGCGTCGGCCTCGCGCTGGCTGACGTTGATCGCCGTCGGCACCAGCAGCAGCTGCGAGGCCGGCTGACCGGCGGCGCAGGAGGCCTTCAGGCGCTCGTAGGTGATCCGCTCGTGCGCGGCGTGCATGTCGACCAGCACCAGGCCCGACGCGTTCTCGGCGAGCACGAACACGCCGTGCAGCTGCGCCAACGCATAGCCGAGCGGTGGCGCCTCGCCCTCGTGGGACGCGGGCAGGGCAGCCGGCTCCCGGACGGCGGACGGCTCGGCGTTCGGGACCGCCGGCGTCGCGTACAGGCGTCCCAGCAGGTCGACCGGGTCGCGCGGCGCGAAGCCGATGCCGTGCTGGGTCGGTCGCGACCACGCGGCGCCGACAGCGGCGGTCGAAGAGTTCGTTCCGCCAGTGGCGGACGCGAGCGCGGCAGGCGACGTCGCGGCGTCGAGCGGAGGGTCCGCCGTCGCCATGCCCGCCGTCGTCGCCGCCAAGGCCCGATGCAGGCTCCGGAACAGGAAGTCGTGCACCAGCCGCGACTCGCGGAAGCGCACCTCGGACTTCTGCGGATGCACGTTGACGTCGACGAACGACGGGTCGAGTTCGAGAAACAGCACATAGGCCGGATGGCGCCCATGGAACAACACGTCGGCGTAGGCCTGGCGCACGGCGTGACTGACGACGCGGTCGCGCACCGCACGGCGGTTGACGTAGAAGTGCTGGCGATCGGCCTGGCCGCGCGAGGCGGTCGGATGGCCGATCAGGCCGGTCAGGTGCATGCCGGCGGCGGCCTCGTCGACGCGGATCGCGCCGGCGACGAAATCCTCGTCCAGCGCCTGCGCGATCCTGGACTCGATCGCCGCGCCGGCGCCGGCATTCCACTGCACCAGCCGGCGGCCGTTGTGGCCGAGCGCGAACGCGACCTCGGGTCGCGCCAGCGCGAGCATCCGGAGGCCGTCCTCGATGTGCGACAGCTCGGTGCGCTCGGCGCGCAGGAACTTGCGTCGCGCCGGCACGTTGTAGAACAGGTCCCGCACGATCGCGCTGGTGCCCTGGGGATGCTGCGCCGGCTTCAGCTCGCCCAGGGCGCCGTCCTGCGCGGACAGTGACCACGCGTGCGCCGCATCGGCGCGGCGCGAGACCAGCTCGAAGTGCGACACCGCCGCGATCGACGGCAGTGCCTCGCCGCGAAAGCCCATGCTGCCGACCCGCTCGAGGTCGTCGAGACTGGCGATCTTGCTGGTGGCGTGCCGGGTCAGCGCCAGCGGCAGGTCATCCGCCTCGATGCCGCCGCCGTTGTCGCGCACACGGATCAGCTTGCTGCCCGCCGCTTCCAGTTCGACCTCGATCCGCGTCGCGCCGGCGTCGAGCGCGTTCTCGACCAGCTCCTTCACGACCGAGGAGGGACGCTCGATGACTTCGCCGGCGGCGATCTGGTTGACGAGATGGTCGGGCAGGGGGCGGATGCGCATGGGCCGGCAATGATAGCGGGCCACAGGGCGCGCACTGCGCGCCGTCGCCCCGAGGTGGTGTTGCAAGAGGGCAGCCGCGACGTTCCGCGATGGCCGAGGATGGCAGGGTGGGCAGCGCTCGCCCCGGCGAAGTGTTGCCGCCCCTTTCGCTCGACGCGGCCGCGGGGCAACGGCGCACAGGGCGCGCCCCTCGCTCGCTATCATCGCCGCTCCCACGACGGAGCAAGAACGATGCTTTTCGGCGCCCCCGCTCACCGCAACGCCATCCGCCTGATGCTGCTCGGTTCCGGCGAACTCGGCAAGGAAGTGGCGATCGAGGCGCAGCGGCTCGGTGTCGAGGTGATCGCGGTCGACCGCTACGCGAGCGCTCCGGCGATGCAGGTCGCGCACCGCTCGCACGTCGTCGACATGCTCGACCCGGAAGCGCTGCGCTCCGTGATCGCGAAGGAGCAGCCGACCCTGGTCGTGCCCGAGATCGAGGCGATCCACACGCCGACGCTGCTCGAACTCGAGGCGCAGGGGCTGCGCGTGGTGCCGACCGCCCGCGCGACGCGGCTCACGATGGATCGCGAGGGTATCCGCCGCCTTGCGGCCGAGGAGCTGAAGCTGCCGACCAGCCCCTACCTGTTCGTCGACAGCCACGAGCAGTACGTCGAAGCGGTGAAGCAGCTCGGCCTGCCCTGCGTGGTCAAGCCGGTGATGAGCTCGTCGGGCAAGGGCCAGAGCATCGTGAAGTCGGCCGCCGAGGTCGACGCCGCCTGGGACTACGCGCAGACCGGCGGCCGCGCCGGCCGCGGCCGCGCGATCGTCGAGGGCTTCGTGTCCTTCGACTACGAGATCACCCTTCTGACCGTGCGCCACCGCGACGGCACCAGCTACTGCCCGCCGATCGGCCACCTGCAGATCGACGGCGACTACCGCGAGAGCTGGCAGCCGCAGCCGATGGCGCCGCGCGCGCTGGAACGTGCGCAGCAGATCGCGAAGACCATCACCGACGCGCTCGGTGGCCACGGCCTGTTCGGCGTCGAACTCTTCGTCGGCGGCGAGGACGTGCTGTTCTCCGAGGTGTCGCCGCGTCCGCACGACACCGGCCTCGTCACCCTGATCTCGCAGGACCTTTCCGAGTTCGCGCTGCACGTGCGCGCCATCCTCGGCCTGCCGGTGCCGGTGATCCGCCAGCGCGGTCCGTCGGCGTCCTGCGCGCTGCTGGGCGAGGGCCGTGGCATGGGGCCGGTCGTGCACGGTGTCGCCGACGCGCTTGCCGAACCCGACACCGAGCTGCGCCTGTTCGGCAAGCCCGAGGTCAACGGCAAGCGCCGCCTCGGCGTGGCGCTGGCGCGCGACGTCGATGTGGATGCCGCGCGGGCAAAGGCGCGGGCGATGGCGGATAAGATCCGCTTCGAGATCTGATCGGAGTCGTCGGTGACGGAGAACCAGCTCTACGCCGTGTTCCTCTTCCCACAGGCGGTCGAAGCCGCCGGCGAGGTGCTGAAGCCGCATCTGCGCGACGGACCGCAGGGCGTGCACATCGTCTGTCGCGGGGTCGACACCGGCGGCACCTGGTTCCAGATGGTGATTCCCGGACAGACGCCCGGCGGCGACGAGGTCGAACTCGAAGTGATGATTCCGCACGGCTACGTCCGCGTCGTGATGAGCGTGCGCGACGACAACGAGATGGGCTTTGTCTGAGCACTTCGACGGCGTGATGCGGACGATCGCTCTGCCCGACGAGTCCGCGACCCGCGCGCTGGGCGAAGCGCTGGCGGCGGCGATGCCGCGCGGCGCCGTGCTGTATCTCGAGGGTGACCTCGGCGCCGGGAAGACCACGCTGGCGCGGGCGTTGATCCAGGCGCTCGTGCCCGGTGCGCGGGTGAAGAGCCCGACCTATGCGCTGGTCGAGACCTACGACACGCCGCGCGGCGAGCTCTATCACCTGGACCTGTACCGCATCGCCGATCCGGCCGAGCTGGAATTCCTCGGCCTCGACGATGCCCGTGCGAGCTGGATCATCGAATGGCCCGAGCGCGGCGGAGACCGCATCCCGCCGCCCTTCCTGCATCTCACGCTGGAACATTCGACGGAGGGGCGGCTGGCGCGGCTGGAGTCGCACAGCGGCGAGGGCGCGGAGTGGATGGCGCAGGTGGTGTAGGGCGGGCACTGCCCGCTGCCGCGGAGCGTTCCAGTCCTCGCGGCGATCGACGTCTTGCGGACAGCGCCCAATGGGTCCCTCTCCCTGCCAGGCTTTGCACATTCCGTCGCGGCGAATCGCGCTTGATCGGTCACGACGCTTCGACAGGGCTCAGGGCCCAACGTCAGGGCGAGCAGTGCGCGCCATGGCCACTTCGTCTCGCGACAGCAGCCAGTGGCCGCCCTACAAAATCAATCCCAGGCAGCCATCTAGCCCCGGAACCTGACCAGGAATCGACAAACCCGCCATAGACGGCGGATTTCAAAAGAAAAACCTATTGCGCGCCGCGACGGCTTGCGGTTCAATGCGAGATATGCGTCTCTCCCGTTCCGCCACCGTTTCCGCCGCCCTGGTCATCGCGACTGCGTTGACCGGCGTGCCGGCTTGGGCCGGAGGCAAGCGCGACGGGGCGACAGTCAGCGCGGCGCGCCTGTGGGAAAGCCCCGATCACACCCGCGCCGTGTTCGACCTCGATCGCCGGGTCGACTACAAGCTGTTCAACCTCGAACACCCCAATCGCCTGGTGCTCGACCTGCCGGCCACCGCGCTGGCGGATGGCTTCAAGGCACCGGTGGGCCTCGGCGTCGTGCGCAGCGTCCGCAGCGGCCGGCCCGACGCCAACACGCTGCGCCTGGTGCTCGATCTCGGCCAGGACGTGCGCGCCAAGAGCTTCCTCCTCGACCCGACCAGCAAGACCAGCCATCGCCTGGTGCTGGACCTCTACCCGAAGGATGCGGAAGCCGCGGCGGTGCCGGTGAAGTCGGCGGAGTCGGCGGCGAGCCACAGCGGCCGCAAGGTGATTGTCGCGATCGACCCTGGTCACG
The DNA here is from genome assembly GCA_044221335.1 of Ahniellaceae bacterium. Classification (GTDB taxonomy): domain Bacteria; phylum Pseudomonadota; class Gammaproteobacteria; order Xanthomonadales; family Ahniellaceae; genus JBGAPI01. The sequence continues at coordinate 35,060 of JBGAPI010000036.1, read as the reverse complement.
GCGGCGAGGATCCCGGCGCCTCGGGCCCCAAGGGCACCAACGAGAAGGACGTCACGATGGCGATCTCGCGGGCGCTGGCGGCGGCGATCGACGCCGAGCCCGGCATGCACGCGATCCTGATGCGCGATGGCGACTACTTCGTCTCGCTGACCGACCGCTACGTCAAGGCGCGCCAGGCCAACGCCGACCTGCTGGTGTCGGTGCACGCCGACGCGGTCGAGGGCGGCGGCGCTTCGGGCTCCTCCGTCTACATGCTGTCCTCGCGCGGCGCCACCAGCGAGGCGGCGCGAATGATGGCCGACCGCGAGAACCAGTCCGATCTGGTCGGCGGCGTCTCGCTCGACGACAAGGACAACACGCTCGCTGCGGTGCTGCTCGACCTGTCGCAGGGCGCCAGCCTGTCGGCCTCCGACGCGGTCGCCAACCGCGTCTTGCTGGCGCTGGCCAAGATCGGTCCGCTGCACAAGCGCGACGTGCAGCGCGCCAACTTCGTCGTGCTGCGCTCGCCGGACGTGCCCTCGATCCTGGTCGAGACGGCGTTCATCACCAATCCGCAGGAAGAGCGTCGGCTGGCCGACCGCGGCGAGCAGAAAAAGCTCGCCGACGCGATCCTCGACGGCGTGCGCGACTACTTCAACGCGGCGCCGCCGGCCGGCACCTGGTTCGCCGAGAACCGCCAGCCGGTGAAGGAGCACATCGTGTCGCGCGGCGAGACGCTGGCGCTGATCGCGCAGCGTCACCGGATCAGCATCTCCCGCCTGAAGGACGCCAACCCGCAGCAGACCGCGGAGGACCTGAAACCCGGTGTCGTCCTGAAGATCCCGACGTCTTCGTAGAGCAGTCCTCCGGCGAGAATGCGGTTCCGGACTCTCGACCCGCGGGCGCCGCATCGGCCTGCAAAGTCGGTCGTCGTGGAGGATGTTCCGGCCGTCGTGATCGCGGGCGCCGGGGGCTAGCGGTCGGGGAGAAGTGGTGCGGCGCCGGATTGCGCGTCGCTGCTTCACCCCTGCCACTAGCCCCGGGCGCCTGCGGGGAGAGCGGGCCTCGGCCCGCTCCGCGCGACCCTGCTTCGGCGTCCGAGCGGCCCCGGTGCCGATCCACGAAGGAGGCACGGTCTCGTGCCGACGATCGCCCGGCCGGTTCGAGTCGGCGAACGCGGCCGTGACGGCACGACGAAATTTCCGCCCTGCGGTGCATACCGCCGACACTGCCGCCGGAGTAGCATCCAGCCATGGCCAACGCGCGCACCCGCTTCGACACCTTCGCGCAATACCTGCAGCGTCAGCACAACGCCACCCTGGGACAGTTCTACGGCAAGCCCGCCGTGTTCTGGCGCGGCGAGCCGATCGCGACCTTCTACAAGGATGCCGTGGCATTCCGGCTCAACGGCCGCGCGCTGACCGGGGCGCTGACCCTGTCCGGCACCCGCGGCTACGACCCGCTCCATCCGGACCATCCGCCACCGGGCTGGCCGGGCTGGGTGTACGTGCCGGTGGTTCACTTCCTGCGCTGGGACCGCCTCTGCCTCGAGGCGATGCGCTGCCTGCAGCACGCGAAGGACTCCGCGCGCGTCACCTGGGAAGTCCCTCCGCCGCCGCCCGCGCCGCCTGCGGAATCGAAGCCGGCCTCGGCGCCTGACAGTCTCGCGACGCGGGTCGCATCCTTCCTCAAGGGCGGCCTGTCGAAATTCACCCTGAGCCGCTGAGCCCAGGTCCGTACTGAGGCTCCGTGCCGCGGCCGATCGGCGCTCCGATTTCGGCAAGGTTTGTTGCGCACGGGTAAGGCCGCCACCGGGGATCCCGACCGTACAATCGGTCATCGTTCGATGCCCTTCCCCTCCGATGCGAAGTTCCTTCCGGCGTCTGCTCGGCGCCCTGTTCCTGACGGCTTGCCTGTCGCCATCCGCCCGCGGTGACGCGGCGGACCAACGGAGCGAGTGGATGAGCGTGCTCCTCGACGGCCGCAAGATCGGCCACGTCGAGCACCAGCGCCGGGTGAGCGACGGGACCGTCACCACCAGCGACCACCTGCTGCTGGAACTGTCGCGCTCCGGCACCAGCGTCACCATCGACCTGCTGGAGCAGCAGCGCGAGACCCTCGACGGACGGCCGCTGGGATTCGAGCAGGTCGTCGACATGTCCGGCAACGGCAGTCGCGTCGTCGGGACGGTCGACGCCGACGGGACGATGACGGTCACCACCCATGGTGCTGCCGGCGAGCGTCGGGAACATCCGCAGTTTCCCGCGGGCGTGCTGTTCGCGGACGCGCTCGATCGTCTGCAGAAGAGTCGCGGCCTCGCGCCGGGAACGCGCTTCGAGGCGCGGATGTACGACGTGTCGAGCCAGGCCGAGCAGGCGGTGTCGGTCGAGGTGCATGGCCCGGAAGCGGTGGTCGTCGGTGCCGAGACCCGCGACGCGATCCGGGTCGACGAGACCGTGCATTCGCCGGGCGCCGACGTGCTCACCCGGCGCTGGGTCGACGCCGACTATTCGACGCTGCGCGCCGACATACCCATGTTCGGCACCACGCTGACGATGCTCGCCGTCGACCGCGCCGCGGCGCTCGCGCCGAACCAGCCGCCGGACCTGATGGAGCGCACGATGACCCGCTCGCCCGTGCGGTTGCCCGCGCCGGCGCGGACCCGCGCGATCGACTACACGCTGGCGGTGGCGGCCGACCAGCCGAAGCTGCCCGACACCGACGAGCAGGAGGTGCGGATGGGTGCCGCCGGCACTCTGCTGCTGACCGTGTCGCCGGCGCCGACCGCGGACCATCTGCCGGTGCCGGTGACGGCGGACACGGCCGCGACCCGCTGGCTGGAGGTCGATGCCGCCGAGATCCGCGACCTGGCTGCACGCCACCAGGGCGAAGGCAGCGCCGGCCAGCGCATGCAGCGCCTGCGCGACTTCGTGGCGTCCTACATCAGCGACAAGACGCTGGCTGTCGGCTACGCGTCGGCGCTGGAGACCGCGCACGCCCGGCGTGGCGACTGCACGGAGCATGCCGTGCTGCTGGCGGCGCTCGGCCGTGCGGTCGGCATACCGACCCGGGTGGTCAGCGGCGTCGCCTACGCGGACGCCTATTCCGGCAAGGACCGCGTGTTCGTGCCGCACGCCTGGGTCGTCGCCCACGTCGATGGCCGCTGGCGGAGCTACGACGCGGCGCTGTCCGGGTTCGACAGCGGGCACATCGCGTTCACGGTCGACAACGGCGATCCGGCGGCCTTCTACGCCAGCCTCAACTGGCTCGGTCGCCTGCAGATCAAGGAAGTCGAGGTGCGCGCGCCGTGAGACTCCGCTCGCTCTCGCGTTCCGTCGTCGCCGGACTCGTCGCCACTGCGCTCGGCATCGGTCCCGGTCGCGCCGCCGATCCGCCGGTGCCGGCCCCGGCGCCCGCCAACGTCCGCCTCGCCGCCCTGATCACCGATCCGCAGTTGTCGGAGATCAGCGGCATTGCCGAGTCGCGACGGCGCCCCGGTGTGCTGTGGGTCGAGAACGACAGCGGCAATCCGGCCGACCTCCACGCGATCGACGACAGCGGTCATCGCATCGCCACGGTGCACGTCGACGGCGCGCGCAACATCGACTGGGAAGACCTCGCGGCGTTCGAGCTCGACGGCAGGCCCTACGTGCTGATCGGCGACGTCGGCGACAACGGCGGCCGCCAGCACGACCTCGAGCTCTACGTGGTGGCCGAGCCCGATCTCGCCCGCGCCACGCCGGAGCAGCCCCTGGAACTGACGGTGAAGCCGGCCTGGACCCTCGAGGCGCGCTGGCCGGACGGTGCGCGCGACTGCGAGGCGGTCGCCGTCGACGCGCAGCGTCGCGAGGTGCTGCTGATGTCCAAGCGTCGCCTCCCGCCGGAGCTGTTCCGGCTGCGCCTCGACCCGCCGCGCCGCAACGAAGGCGTGCGCAGCGCCGAGCAGATCGGCTTCGCCTACAGCCTGCCGCAGTCGACGCCGGAGGAGCAGGCGACGGCGAAGGGCCTCGCCCGCATCCGCCACCAGGTCACCTCGATCGATCTGTCGCCGGACGGACGGCGCCTCGCGGTGCTGACCTACGACGGCGCCTATGTCTACGATCGCCCCGCCGGAGCGGACTGGGCGGACGTGCTGCGGAAGACGCCGCAGCGGATCGCGCTGCCACCGATCGCCCAGGCCGAGTCCTTGGCGTTCTCGCGCGATGCCGCTTCGCTGTGGATCAGCTCGGAAAAGCTGCCCGCTCCCTTGCTCAAGGTCGACCTGACGGTTGCACCGGGACGCTGACGCTCCGGGTCGCTTTTCCCAAGCGCGTCACATTTTCGACATCGGCTGGACCAAACGCGTCATTTTGTGACGCGAGCGTCACTTCGCCGCCGGCCAGCTTTGCATGATCGCTGCGTCACCCACGGAGCACGTCATGAGCAACAAGAGTGCAGCGAATGCGAGTGCCGGCCTGGCCCAGCGGCTGATGGAGCGGCTTTCGTCGATGGCGCGCTACGTGGTCCTGGTCCGCCAGTTCAGCGAGATCGAGCGCCTCCTCGGCGCCCTGCCGCGCGACCTGCAGGAGCAGTTCTTCGCGCTGCTCGATCGCGAGCTCGGTCGCGGCGACATCAAGACGCCGTTCACCTCGACCATCGCGGCCCTCTCCAGCGACCACGCCGGCCAGACCAGCGCGGCGATCGTTCGCGCCCGCTCCGAGAATGCGCATCTGCGCGTCCGCGGCATCGTGCTGTGGGTCTCGACCGCCTGGCGCGAGACGGAATTCGCCCAGAACGACGACTTCCGCGAGCTGCACCGCCGGATGTCGAAGTCGCTGCGCCTGCTTCGTGCCGCCCCGCAGCGGGTCGCCACGGCGGCGTAGCCCGCTGGGACGTGCCGGGCGCGAGAGATGACGCGCCCGGGCACGTGCCCGAGGTCGATCACCGACGGCCGGGTCCGGTTCCACCAATTCACCGTAACGTATTGATTTCGCGAGATTCTATCGCGGGATCCGATTGGCATTTCCGAATCCGGTTCCGTGGGCCCACCTCGGCGCCTTGGCCCGCAGTACCGACGTAGCGTGACAATAGTTGACGAAACGCGGCACCCCGCATAAAGTGCGCCGCTCCGGAAATCGAGGCCAACAAGGCCCGGCCGGTTCGGGGAGGGTTCGTCAGGGGTGGCGAACTGGGACTAGGGCGACCGCCTTGCGGCCGCCCACATTTTTTTCGGGGGTTCAACATGGAACAGCAGATGGCCGTGGAATTCGACGATTCCGCCAAGCGGGACATCTCCAATCGCCTGTCCGAGCGACTCATCGGCCGGCACCTGCGTCGCGCCTGGGCGGGTCTCGACGCGCGCGTGCAACGCTTCCGCCATGTCAAGGCATTGCGCCAGCAGATCGCCGAAGTCAGCAGCCTGGTGGAGGCGCTGGACAAGAACGAGCGCAAGCGCCTGATCGAACTGATGCAGGTGAATCGCCACGACAACACGGCGGAGCGCCGCGGTCGCGCGAACTACATGCCGTCCGACGACAGCTACGTCGCGCTGCGCAAGAGCGGCTACACGCGCATCCAGTCCGGCAGCGTCGACACCCGCCTCAACGGCATGGCGATGTGGCTGCGCGGTGCCAACCGCGAAACCACCCAGGCCACCGACGCCAAGGTCGCCCAGCTGGCGCCGCAGGTCGAGCGCCTGCTGCGCGACATCGTCCGCAAGGACTGAGCGCAGGGCGGGCACTGCCCGCCACCGCGAGGCGCTATGGGAGCGGCGGAAGCCGCGACCGTCCCATCGGTCGACCGCGACCAGGCTAGGTCGGCAGTAGCCCTGCCAGCCGGGCGCTGTTGCGTTCGAACGCGTTTCGCTTGAGTGCGTACCAGGCGTCGCGACTGGCGGGGGCAGAGGCGAGCAGGTGCCGCAGCACCTCCCATTCTTCCGTTCCGTTGAGCACGAGATAGGACACGCCGCCGTATCGGATCCACACGGCCTGGGCCTGGTCGCCGATGGCAATCGGGTTCGACTCGCCGTCCACCACGTCGAGCAGCAGGTATTCATCTCCCGCGATGCCGGCAATGAAGCCCGGCTCGTCGGCCGCCACCCAACGAAGGACTCCTGCCTGGGCCAATTTGGCCAGAACGGAAACAAGTTGCTGGATGTGGTCCATGGCTCGCGACTCTGGGATGAAGGAGTTGCCGAGATGGAGCGGTAGCCGACGGCCACCCCGAAGCGCCTCGCGCAGGCGGGCAGGGCCCGCTCTACATTCGTTTCGGCGCGGTCTGGATGCAGGCGGCGGCCTGTGCGTCCGCCGAGGTGATGCCCGGCTCGTCGCGGCGCTCGGTACGCGCCGCCTTCACCGTCAGCCAGTGGCGCACGCACAGCGAGCCCAGCTTGGGGCCGAGGTCGTTCGCGTGGATCGCCTGGTGCTCGGCGTCCCACCAGTCGTGGCGGCGCAGCGAGATCTCCGCCTGCCACTGCCACAGCGCCGGATCGCCGGGACGCAGCGCGATCGCCTGGTTGGCGACTGCCTTCGCTTCCTCCAGCTTGCCCTGCGAGATCAGGAGGTCGCCCTTGCGGCGCAGGTCGCTGACCTCGGGATCGGCGAGCGGCCGGATCTCGAGGTCCGAGACCAGCCGGTCGACCTCCGCGTTGATCTCCGCGATCCAGTCGCGTCCGGCGACCTTGTCGGCCTTCGGCGGCGCCTGCTCGGTGGTCGAGCAGGACGCCAGCGCGACGAGCGCCACGGCCGCGCCGATGGCGCGGAGTTCCTGGGGCAGGCGCATCCCGATCAGGCCGTCGCGTTGCGGGTGCTGACGCCGGCGCTGGCCAGCGCCGAGCTGATCCGGCTGCACTCGCGCTCGAGCGCCGCCGGCATCCGGCTGCCGAAGCTCGCGAGGTATTCGGAGACGTTCTCCATCACCTCGTACCAGCCGTCCGGATGTACGGTGAGCAGTTCCTCGAGCGCGCCCGGGGCCAGGTCGAGGCCGGCGGTGTTGAGATCGGTCGGCCGCGGCAGCGCACCGATCGCGGTGTCGACCGCGCCGGCGGTGCCCGCGCAGCGCGCCAGGATCCACTCCAGCACCCGCATGTTGTCGCCGAAGCCCGGCCAGATGAACTTGCCGTCGGCGCCCTTGCGGAACCAGTTGACGTGGAAGATCTTCGGCAGCTTCGCGTTGGCGCGGTCGAACGACAGCCAGTGCGCGAAGTAGTCGGCGAAGTTGTAGCCGCAGAACGGCTTCATCGCCATCGAGTCGCGCCGCACCACGCCGACCGCGCCGGTGGCGGCGGCGGTCGTCTCGGACGCCATGCCGGCGCCGAGCAGCACGCCGTGGGTCCAGTCGCGCGCCTCGATCACCAGCGGCACCAGGGTCTCGCGCCGGCCGCCGAACACGATCGCCGAGATCGGCACGCCGCGGGCGTTCTCCGCGTCCGGCGAATAGCTCGGGCACTGCTTCGCGCTGACGGTGAAGCGCGAGTTCGGATGCGCCGCCGGTCCGTTCTTGGCGTCGTAGGGACGACCCTGCCAGTCGAACGCGGGCACTCGCGCGTCGAGGCCTTCCCACCACGGCTGGTTGTCGGCGGTCACGCCGACGTTGGTGAAGATCGCGTCGTGGCCGAGCATCGCCAGCGCGTTGGCGTTGGTCTTCGAACTGGTGCCCGGCGCGACGCCGAAGTAGCCGGCTTCCGGATTGATCGCCCACAAACGGCCGTCCGGGCCCGGCTGCATCCAGCAGATGTCGTCGCCGATGGTGAACACCTTCCAGCCCGCGTCGAGATAGGCCTTCGGCGGGATCAGCATCGCGAGGTTGGTCTTGCCGCAGGCCGACGGGAACGCGGCGGCGATGTAGTGGGTCTCGCCCTTCGGGTTCTGGATGCCGACGATCAGCATGTGCTCGGCGAGCCAGCCTTCGCTGCGCGCCTGATAGGAGCCGATGCGCAGCGCATGGCACTTCTTGCCGAGCAGGGCGTTGCCGCCGTAGCCCGAGCCGATCGACTTGATCGTCAGCTGCTCCGGGAAATGCATGATGTAGCGCTTGTCCGGGTCGAGCTCGCCGGTCGAGTGCAGGCCGCGCACGAAGCGGCCCTCACGCTCGATCCGCGCCAGCGCGGGCGCGCCCATCCGGGTCATGATCCGCATATTGGCAACGACGTAGGGCGAGTCGGTGATCTCGACGCCGCAGCGGGCGATCGGCGAATCGATCGGGCCCATGCAGTAGGGGATGACGTACATCGTGCGGCCGCGCATGCAGCCTTCGAACAGCGCGTCGATCTTCTGCTCGGCGTCGCGCGGATCCATCCAATGGTTGTTCGGACCGGCGTCCTCTTCCTTCTCGGTGCAGACGAAGGTCAGGTGCTCGACCCGCGCCACGTCGGACGGGTGGGAGCGGTGCAGGTAGCAGTTCGGATGGGTCTCGGCATTGAGCGGGATGAGGTCGCCACGCTCGACCATCAGCGCCTTCAACGCCTGGTCTTCGGTCGCGGAGCCGTCACACCAGTGGATCGTATCGGGTCGGGTCAGTCGGGCGACTTCCGCCACCCACTCGTTCAGGGAAGCGAGCTTGCTGGTCATGGAATGTTCTCCCCTCGTCGGGGCGCCAAAAAGTGAACTTGGCAAGGTAATGGGAGGGGGGAGGGAATGCAAACGTATGCATTCCGTTAAGGCGGTCCGGAGCGGTTCGGGTCGACGGAGGGCCCAGTGGAACCATCTGCGTTCGGGGCCGCCTGCCGCCGCACGCCGACGCCGGTTCAAACATCGGGTTCGCTCCGGGAGGACCCAGGAGGTTCTTCTCGATGCCGAATCCGCGCTGAGTTCGAACTCATGCAAACCAGCGTTGAGGACAGGCCAAGCCACGGTTCGGGCGCGCCGCCGCCGCTGCGACTATGCTGCACGGCTGCCGGTCGATCGTTCGCGCGCGTCGACCGGCCTGTGAGACCGGGCGGCGCCGGGATCGGCGAAATCCAACGTGCCAGCCCCAGTTCTACTGGGCCCTGGGCCCTGGGCCCTCGGCCCTCAAAGCATTGCATCCACCAGCAACGCCCCAAACCACGCAGCCCTCAACCGTAGCGAGCAAGAAATGTCCGGCCCCAGCCAAGTCAAGGAAGAACCGATCAGTGATCGGCGGCAGCTCGTCGAGTACATGGCCGGTGGTGCGCGGCCGGCTTCGGACTGGAAGATCGGCACCGAGCACGAGAAATTCGGTTTCCGGCTGTCCGACCTTCGGCCGCCGACCTTCGACGGCCCGCAGGGCATCGAAGCGCTGCTCTCCGGCTTGACCCGCTATGGCTGGCATCCCTACCGCGAGAATGGTCACCTGATCGCGCTGTCGCGCGACGGTGCCTCGGTGACGCTCGAGCCGGCCGGGCAGCTGGAACTTTCCGGCGCGCCGCTCGACACCATCCACGACACCTGCTGCGAGGTGACCTCGCACCTGAAGGAGGTGAAGTCGGTCGCCGACGAGCTGGGGCTGGGCTTCCTCGGCATGGGCTTTCAGCCGAAATGGTCGCGCGCCGAGATGCCCTGGATGCCGAAGGGCCGCTACAAGATCATGCGCGAATACATGCCGAAGCGCGGCTCGCTCGGACTCGACATGATGACCCGCACCTGCACCGTGCAGGTCAATCTCGACTTCGCCTCCGAAGCCGACATGGTGAAGAAGTTCCGCGTGTCGCTCGCGCTGCAGCCGATCGCGACGGCACTGTTCGCCGACTCGCCGTTCACCGAGGGCAAGCCCAACGGATTCATGAGCTTCCGCTCCAACGTCTGGTCGGACACCGACCCGGACCGCACCGGGATGCTGGGCTTCGTGTTCGAGGACGGCTTCGGCTTCGAGCGCTACGTCGACTACCTGCTCGACGTGCCGATGTACTTCGTCGCGCGCAACGGCGAGTACCTCGACGCCAGCGGCAAGTCGTTCCGGCGCTTCATGGACGGCCAGCTCGACCTTCTTCCCGGAGAGCGTCCGAACCTGAAGGACTGGGCGGACCACATGACCACGGCGTTTCCGGAGGTGCGGCTCAAGCGCTACCTCGAAATGCGCGGCGCCGACGGCGGCCCGTGGAATCGCCTGTGCGCGCTGCCGGCATTCTGGGTCGGCTTGCTCTACGACGACGAATCGCTGGACGCCGCCTGGGACCTGGTACGTGACTTCTCGCTCGATGAGCGCGAGGCACTGCGCAATGGCGTGCCGAAGACGGCACTGAAGACGCCGTTCCGCAACGGCAGCGTCCGGGAGCTGGCGCTCGAGGCACTGAAGATCTCCGGCAACGGCCTGCGCCGCCGCAATCGTCTGAATTCCCGCGGCGTTCCAGAAACCGTGTTCCTCGAGCCGCTGATCGAGTTCGCCGACGCGGGCATCTGCCCGGCGGAGCGCAAGCTCGAGCTGTTCCACGGCGCGTGGGGCGGGTCGGTCGATCCGGTGTTCAAGGAATTCGCTTACTAGCAGGGCGGGCACCGCCCGCCGACGCGAGGCGCCCTGTTGTCGCGGTGAAGCCGAGGGCCCGGGTCGGTCGCCGGGATTCGGCATGGATCGCAGGGAACCAGGCGGGGGAGAGCCCGCTGGGAGAAGCCCTGCACCGGTGTGGCTGCACCCTCAATCGCAGCGATGCGCCCGGTCCGCGTTGATACCGACGCGCTCTCGCGATGCGGCGTAGGATGCACCGATGAGCAAGATCTACGTCCTGGTCGACTTCGAGAACGTGCAGCCGGCGTCGATCGCGCTGCTCGCCCATGAGCAGTACCGCCTGCTGGTGTTCGTCGGCGCATCGCAGAACAAGCTGCCCACCGAGGTCGTGATCGGCATGCAGGCGATGGGCACGCGCGCCGAGTACGTGCGCGCCAGCGGATCGGGCAGGAACGCGCTCGACTTCCACATCGCCTACTACCTCGGCCAGCTCGCCGCCCAGCATCCCGATGCGGCGTTCCACGTGATTTCGCGCGACACCGGCTTCGACCCGCTGGTCGCGTTCATGCGCGGACGCGGGATTCCGGTCGATCGACTGGAATCGATCGAGGCGATGTCGCCGGGAAGGAACGATGTCGCTGCCGCGAAGCAGGCCGGCCCCGCACAAGTCGAGACGCGGGCCGCCAAGCCCGGGAAGCCGGCGGCACCCGTGGTGAAGAAGCAAGTCGCTCAGAAGAAGCCGGCTCCCCCGAAGGCCGTCGCGAAGAATCCGGCACCGACCGTGTCGACCAACGGGGCACCTGCGAAGTCGATCAACGCGAGGGTCGACGAATACATCGCGGTGTTCGGCAAGCCGAAGTCGCCGCACGCGAAGTCGGAAAAGTCACTCGCCAGCTCGATCCGGAATCACTTCGGGAAGAACTTGCCGACGAAGGAAATCGACGAGATCAAGAAGGGCCTGATCGCCCCGCCGTCCCGAAGCGCGTCGCGATGGCGGGCACTGCCCGCCCTACGCCACGCCGCGGCGACTCACGGAGTCCGCCGGCATCTTCCCGAACTTCCCCGCCTCGAAATCGCGCATCGCCGTGATGATCTCCTCGCGGGTGTTCATCACGAACGGGCCGTAGCCGGCAATAGGCTCGCGGATCGGTTCGCCGGTCAGCACCAGGACGATGCTGTCGTTCTCGGCGCTCAGCGTGGCACCGGCTCCGGTGGGGGAGAGCAGGGCGAACTCGGCGTCGACGAGCGGGCGGGAATCGTTGACCGCCGCCTTGCCCTCGAGCAGCACGACGACCGCGTTGTGTCCCTCGGGCAGCGGCAGCTCGATCGTCGCGCCGGCCTTCAGCCGCAGGTCCCAGACGTTGATCGGCGTGTGGGTGGCAGCGGGGCCGCGCGCGCCGTCGAGCTCGCCCGCGACCAGCGTCGCCGTGCTGCCACGCTCGTCGAGTGCGACGCGCCCCATCTGCGCCGCCAGCAGCGCCTGGTAGCGCGGCGGCGTCATCTTGTCCTTCGCCGGCAGGTTGACCCACAACTGCACCATCCGGAGTCGTCCGCCCTTGCGGGTGAACTCGGGCGAGTGGAATTCCTCGTGCAGCAGGCCCGAGGCGGCGGTCATCCATTGCACGTCGCCGGGACCGATGGTGCCGCCGTTGCCGGCGGAGTCCTGATGCGAGACCTCGCCCTCGTAGACGAGGGTGACGGTCTCGAAGCCGCGATGCGGATGCTCGCCGACGCCGCGCGGCTTTGCGGCCGGGGCGAAGTCCATCGGTCCGGCATAGTCGAGCAGGAGGAACGGCGAGACCTGCGCGCCGAGGTCGTTGTAGGAGAACAGGCTGCGCACCGGGAAGCCGTCGCCGACCCAATGGCCCTGGCGGTTGGTGCGGATGCCGATGACGCGCTTCATGACGTTCTCCGGTGGCGGCCGCCGCGACATGCGACGGGAGCGTGAGGTTCAGCCAGATGGGGCCGCGACCTCGCCGCGCAAGGCGCAAGCATGCAACGCCTCCCTGCATTTGACGAGGATTTGCACCGCCGTCACCGGCCCGGTTAACGATGGCTTCACTTGCGCGTTGCAGGTCCTCTGGCCGTATGCTCGGCGGTTGAACGAGGTGGAATGGACGATGCAAGGATTCGCAGTCTGCACGATCAGCCCGGAAGGCTATCCCCACGTCGCAGCGCTCGCGGAGATCGCGGAGAGTCTCCACGCCGGTCTCGCGACCCTCGGCCACGACGTGATCCGCTCGACCCGTACCGACCATGCCGGGCGCCGCCAGATCGTGCTCGGTGCGCACCTGCTGCCGCGCCATCCGCAGCCGGTAAGCGGCGATGTCGTGGTGTACAACCTGGAGCAGATCCACGACGGCACCCAGTGGCTGGGTCCCGGGTATCTCGATCTGCTCGGACGCTTCCCGGTGTGGGACTACGCGCAGAAGAACATCGACGCCCTCGCCGCGCTCGGGATCGGCGGCGTGCGCCTGCTGCCGATCGGCTACGTGCCGGAACTCACTCGCATCGCGCCGCGCGACGAGGACATCGACGTGCTGCTGGTCGGCTCGCTGAACGAGCGGCGGATGCAGCTGGTCAACGCGATCCGTCGTCTCGGTCTGCGGGTCGACGCCGTGTTCGGCTGCTACGGCGAGGAGCGCGACCGGCTGTACGCGCGCGCGAAGATCGTCCTCAACGCGCACTTCTACGAGTCCAAGGTGCTGGAGCTCGTGCGGGTCAGCTATCTGCTCGCCAACCGCCGCTTCGTGGTGTCGGAGCGCGGTGCCGATCCGGCGGTCGAGGCGGAGTTCGCCGAGGGGATCTGCTTTGCGGACTACGCCGACATCCCGGCGGCGTGCGTGGCACACGTCAATGCCGGAGACGAGCGGCGGCGGATCGCGGAGCGGGGCTTCGGGATCATGCGAGGGCGCGATCTCGTCGCATCCCTTCGCCAGGTGATGTAGGAGCGGCGTGAGCCGCGAACCGCAACACCCCGTACTCGGGGCACAGGCCCCTCGGACATCGCGGATCACGCCGCTCCTGCGGACGTTCGCGCCAGCAGCTGGTTGACCACCGACTTCAAGGCCAGTGGCCGCAACGGCTTGTGCAGCAAGGCCACCCCTGCCGCCTGCGCTTCCGCCTGCACCTGCTGCCCATGATCGGCGGTGACCAGCACCGATGGCAGCGCGGCGAGGCGCGAATCGCGGGCCCGCAGTGCGAGGCCGGTGTCCCCCCGATCGAGGTGGTAGTCGATCAGCAGCAGCTCCGGCGTGCCGGCCGCGAAGCAGGCATCGAGGTCGTCGACGCCGTGCGCGCAGAGCACCGTCGCGCCCCATCCGCGCAGCAGGGCGGCGAGAGCGCGCAGCCCGTCCGGATCGTTGTCGATCGCCAGGACGCAGCGGGTCAGGCGTGCCGCGCCGCCTTCGCTGGCGCGGGCCGGAGCCGGGGCCGGAGCGCGTGGCACGGTGATCGCGAACACGCTTCCGCGGCCCGGCCAGGAGCGCAGCGTCAGCGGATGGCCGAGCAGCCGCGCCATGCGGTCGGCGATCGCGAGGCCGAGGCCCAGCCCGGGGCGCTGTGCGGCATCCGGAAGGCGCTGGAATTCCTCGAAGATCAACTCCCGCGCCGCCTCCGGGATGCCGGGCCCGCTGTCCCAGACCTCGACCCGCACGGCACCGCCGGCACGACGGACGCCGAGCAGGATCCGGCCGCGCTCGCTGTAGCGCACCGCGTTCGACAGGAAGTTCTGCAGCACCCGGCGCAGCAGCTGCACGTCGCTGCGCACGAAGGCGCGAACCGGGACATGGGCCAGCACGAGGCCGCGTGCGGCGGCCAGCACGCGGAACTCGACGGCGAGCGAGCGCAGCAGTTCGCCGAGGTCGACGACGCCGATCCGCGGCGCCAGCCCGCCGCTGTCGAGCCGCGAGATGTCGAGCAGGCCCGAGAGCAGGCTCTCGGTCGACGACAGCGCGCTGTCGATGTTGGCGACCGCCTCGCGGTGCGGCGCTTCGGAGAGCTGCTGGCCGAGCGCATGGGTGAAGAGGTGCGCGGCGTTGAGCGGCTGCAGCAGGTCGTGGCTGATCGCGGCCAGGAACCGGCTCTTCGCGCGGTTGGCCTGCTGCGCCTGGTCGCGGGCGGCCTCGGATTCCGCGGTGCGCTCGGCGACCCGCTGTTCGAGGGTTTCGTTGACCTGCCGCAGCGCCGCCTCGGTGTGGCGGAACGCGGTGATGTCGGTGAAGGTCGCGACGAAGCCGCCGCCGGGCATCGGCATGCCGCGGATCTCGACCACGGTGCCGTCGGGGAAGCGGCGCTCGGTGACGTAGGGCGTTCCCGAGCGCATGTGCGCCAGCCGCCGCTCGATCAGTTCGGTGCCATCGCCGTCGCCGAGCAGGCCGCGCGCCGCGTTGTAGCGCACCAGCGCCGACACCGGCGTGCCGACCCGGAGCAGCTCCGGCGGATAGTCGAACAGCCTGGCATAGCGCTCGTTCCAGGCGGTGAGCCTGAGCTCGCGGTCGACCACGCTGATGCCCTGGCTCATGTTCTGCAGCGCGGCCTCGAGCAGCTGCTGGTTGAAGCGCAGCGCCTGCGAGGTCTCGTCGACCACGGCCGCCACGCGATCGAGCGGCGCCGCGTCGCCGCGCCGCGCGGCGTCGACCAGGAGTCGCGCGCTGGCGGCGCCGATCACCGCGGCGAGTTCGTGCTCGCAGCGTTCGACCAGGGCGTCGTCGGCGCCCGCGCCGGCATCGCTGCCGGTGAACAGCGGTACCAGCCGCTCGGACGGGAGGAAGCGCGCCGACAGCTTGTGCAGCGCGCCGATACTGATCGGAAAGGCCAGACGCGCCGCGTCGCGCGGACGCCGTGCCGCCAGCATCACGACGACGAGGTTCACCGCGAGACTCGCGACCACGCCGCGCGCCAGCCGGTCCCAGCTGCCGAGGCCGAGGAACTGCTCGGGCATCGCCCAGGACCAGGGTGCGCCGACGGTCGGCAGGGCCAGCACGCCGGCCTGCTCGGCGACCGGCACCAGGAGCAGCCAGATCCACACGGCGATGCCGGCGACGATGCCGGCGGTCAGGGCGCGTGCCGGGGCGGTCGGTCGATACACCGCGGCGAGCACCGCCGGCATCAGATGCGCCAGCGCCGAGAACGACAGCACGCCGATGTCGGCGAGCGAGGCGCTGGCCGCCATCGCGCGGCTGTAGAGCCAGGCCAGCGCGAGGATCGCGAGAATGCCGAGGCGGCGCTGGCCCAGCACCAGCGGGCGCAGGTCGTGGGACGCGTCCTGGCGTGCCGCGGGCCGCAGCGTCAGCGGCGCCAGCCAGTGCTGCGCCAGCATGATCGACAGGGTCAGCGCCGACAGGATCACCATGCCGGTGGCCGCGCCGAGACCGCCGAGGAAGGTCGACAGCGCGAGCCACGAGCGGTCGGCGGCGAGCGGCAGCGCGATCACGTAGAGGTCGGTCGACATCGCGTCGCCGAACGCGGCGCGACCGGCGATCGCGAGCGGAAGCATCGGCAGGCCGATGGCGACGAGGTACAGGGGGAAGCCCCAGCGCGCGGTCCGGAGGTGGCGGGGATCGCGCAGCTCGACGGTGCCGACGTGGAACTGGTGCGGCATGATCACGAGCGCCATCGCGCCGAGCGCGATCAGGCTGAAGAAGCCGCCGTCGAGATGGCGCGCCGGCTGTGCCGCGGCGGCCGCGGCGACGCCGTCGACACCGCCCAGCGCCGACCACACCGCGAAGGCGCCGACGGCCAGCATCGCGAGAAGCTTCAGCAAAGATTCGAACGCGATCGCCAGCACCAGTCCCTGGTTGTGCTCGGTGGCGGCGGCGCGGCGGGTGCCGAACAGCATCGCGAAGGCGGCCATCATCGCCGCCACCCACAGCGTCAGGTCCTGCCAGCCCGCGTTCGCTTTCGCGCCGCTGGCGATCGCGGCATAGCTGATCGCGACCGCCTTCAGCTGCAGCGCGATGTAGGGGACCATTCCGAACACCGCGACCGCAGTGATGATCACGGCGATCCGCGAGTCCTTGCCGAGCCGCGCGGCGACGAGGTCCGCGAGCGACGCGCTGTTCTGCGCCCGGGCGATCTCCGCGAGCCGGGTCAGGAACGGCAGTCCGAACACGCAGGCCGCGATCACGCCGAGGAAGGTCGGCGGCAGGATGACGCCCCAGCGGTCGGCCTGCGTGGTGGTGCCGTAGAAGGTCCAGCCGGTGCAGTGCACTCCGAGCGACAGCACGTAGACCAGCGGCCACGCTCTTCCGAGCCGAGCCGCGCCGCGCTCGCCCCATGCCGCGACCGCGAACAGCAGCGCGATCAGGGCGAGGCCGGCGAGGAGGACGAGGGCAGGCGAGAGCATCGCTCAAGTGTAGGGCGGCGGGCACTGCCCGCCTTCGCGAGACGCTGCGGCGATGGCGGGCAGTGCCCGCCCTACACCACGCCGAAGTGGAACAGGATCAGACAGAGGATCAGTCCCAGCGTCGGCACCGCCGCCGCCAACGCCGCCAGCGGCCAGTAGGCGGCCTTGTGGGTCTCGCCACAGATCGCGCGGATGGTGGTGACCACGTAGCCGTTGTGCGGGAAGGCGTCGAGCGCGCCGGAGGAGAGCGCGACGATGCGGTGCAGCTGATCCGCATTCACGCCGGCCGCGAGGAAGTGCGGCGCGAGTATGGGCAATGCGATGGCCTGGCCGCCGGAGGCGGAGCCGGTCATCCCGGCGATCACGCTGACCGCGATCGCCGCGTTGATCAGCGGGCTGCCCGGCAGCGCGATCACCTGCTGCACGATCTCGCGGAACGCCGGCAGCGCGCTCGCCACCGCGCCGAAGCCGACCACCGCCGCGGTGTTGCCGACGGCGACCAGCGCGCCGATGCTGCCGGACGCCAGCGCCTTTTCCGGCTCGCGCAGGAAGCGGAAGTTGAGTGCCGCGGCGGCGAGCGAGCCGCCGGCGAGGGCCAGGATCAGCGCCGAGGTCTTCAGCTCCTCGTGCAGCAGGAAGGCGACCACCAGCACGACCAGCAGCGGCAGTGCGGCGAGCGCCGGGTGGGGCAGGTCCTGGCGCGTGCCGTCCGGATCTTCCGCCCGCGGCTCGAAGGTCTCGCCGCGCGCCACGGCACGCACCAGCATGCGGCGCAGCCACAGCGAGCCGATCACGGCCATGAACACCGCGCAGATCAGGCTCGCGCGCCAACCCGCGAACGGCGACGTGTGCAGGAACTCGATCGGGATCCAGTTCTGGATCTCGGGCGAACCGGCCGAGGTCATCGTGAAGGTCACCGAGCCGAAGGCCAGCGCGGCGGGGATGAAGCGTCGCGGCAGGCCGGCGTCGCGGAACAGGCTGACCGCCATCGGATAGACCGAGAAGGCGACGACGAACAGGCTCACGCCGCCGTAGGTCAGCACCACGCACGCGACCACCACCGCGGTCGCCGCGCGCTGGGCGCCGAAGCGGCGAACGACGAAGTGGGCGACCGAGTCGGCCGCGCCGGCGTGTTCCATCAGCTTCCCGAAGATCGAGCCCAGCAGGAACATCAGGAACCACTTGCCGATGAAGCCGGAGAAGCCGCCCATGTACAGGGTGATGAGATCGCCCTTGCCGTCCGGCGCCCAGGCCGGAAGCAGCGGCAGGCCGCCGAGCACCGCGACCAGCAGCGCGCACAGCGGCGTCGCGATGAACAGGTTGGCGCCGCGGATCGTGAGCACGATCAGAAGGCCGAGCCCTAGAAGTAGTCCGAGCAGACTGAGCATCCGTACCTCGTCAAGTGATTGAACAGTCCGCCATGCCGCGCTCGGCTCGGCCAGAAGCACCTCCACACCCCGCGAAACCCAGGCTCGGCCTGGGTTTCGCGCCCCCTGACTCAGGGGGCTGACACGCCCACCCGAAACACCAGGTACAGCGCGCACTCGATGTCGCCGAGAGTGAGCTTGGTGGCCGGAATTCAACGATGTCCTTCGTCGAGACGTAACTGTACGAAGGTACGAAGACGGCAGGGAAGGGTATGGACCAAGGTACGAGTGTCCGCCGCGGAGCCGATCAGTACTCTGCGCTGAATCCGCACGTTGCCCCGGGAGGCCCACAATGAGAACGACCCGCAATCGCCTGACCCTCGCGCTGTCGCTGGCGCTCGTCGCCACCTTGTCCGCCCGCGCGCATGCCGAGGCCGCGGCCGCGGCAAATGCGGAGGCCAGCAACGAGGCGAGCGCCGACGCCGCTGCCGACGCAGCCGCAGCGACCGGATCGGCCGACGAGTCCGCGTCCGCCGGCGCGAAGACGCCGCAGACGCTGTCCACCGTCACCGTGACCGCCCGCCGCCGCGCGGAGAACGTCGAAAAGGTCCCGGTCGCGGTGTCCTCGTTCGGCGAGGAACAACTGCGCGACCTCGGCGCCCGCAACATCGACGGCCTGCAGGGCGCGGTTCCCAACCTCAACATCGTCCAGGGTCGCGGCTCGTCGTTCGCGGTCAACGCCTTCATCCGCGGCATCGGCCAGCCGGACGCGCTGCAGACCTTCGACCCCGGCGTCGGCATCTACGTCGACGACGTCTACTACTCGCGCATCCAGGGCGCCCTGTTCGGCCTGTTCGACGTCGACCACGTCGAGGTGCTGCGTGGCCCGCAGGGCACGCTGTACGGGAAGAACTCCACCGGTGGCGCGATCAAGGTCGTCACCCGCGATCCGGGCGACAAGACCGAGGGCAGCCTCGAGGCGCTGGTCGGCGACCAGGGCCGCGTGGAGGGTCGGCTGTACGCGACGACGCCGATCTCCGACACGCTGTCGATCAGCGTGGCCGCCGCCGGCTACGGCGACGACGGCTACGTGCGCGATCCGGTCAGCCACGAGCAGTACAACCAGAACGACGCCGAGGCCGCGCGGGTCAAGCTCGGCTGGCATCCGACCGCCGATTTCCGCGCGATCTTCACGATCGACTACACCCATCAGGACGACCCGCTGACCCTCGGCCATCCGGAGGCGCCACTGGTCCAGACCGACCTCGCGCGCGGCGCCGTCGTGCTGCGGCCGATCGACAACCACGGCTACGACTTCCACACCCGCACCTCGTTCCCGACCGACGACGGCCAGCAGCTCCGCCACCGCGGCGCGGCGGCGAACCTCGCCTGGAACCTCAACGACGCGTGGACGCTGAAGTCGATCACCGCGTATCGCCGGCTCAACACCCGTTCCTTCGTCGACATCGACGCCTCCGAATTCCAGCTCGGCGACGTCCTCGTCGACCTCGACCAGAAGCAGATCAGCCAGGAGCTGCAGCTCGGCTACAGCAACGGCTCCAACCTGCAGGCCACCTATGGCCTCTACTACCTGCGCGAGACGGTGCCGAGCCATCAGGAAGCCTACGCCAACAGCCTGCTGGCGCTCGCCGGCAATCCGATCAGTTTCCTGCGCACCATCGACGACGACCTCACCACCCGCAGCTGGGCTGCCTTCGCCCACGCCAACTGGGAGTTCGTACCGAGCTGGACGCTTTCCGGCGGACTGCGCTACACGGACGAGGACAAGGACTACGCCCGGACCACCAGCACCTTCTCCAGCCTCGCGGCGCTGCGCGGCACCTTCGCCTTCAAGCGCAGCGACTCCTGGGATGCGACCACGCCGTCGATCAGCCTGTCGAAGCAGTTCGACGACAACACCATGGGCTACCTGTCCGCCAACCGCGGGTTCAAGTCCGGCGGCTTCAATGGTCGCGCCAACTCGGCCGCCGAGGTCTCGACCTTCGATCCGGAGTTCGTCTGGACCTACGAGGCGGGCCTGAAGATCAATGCGGCGGACAAGCGCTGGCGCATCCACGCGGACGTCTTCCACAGCGACTACAAGGACTTCCAGGCCCGCGTGTCCGAGGTGCAGAACCCCGGAGCCCCGGTGCCGACCTTCGCCTTCCCGGTGCTGAACGCCGCCAAGCTGAAGATCGACGGCGCGGAACTCGAGGGCAACGCGCTGATCGGCGACGCGACCCAGGCCGCGCTGCAGGTCGGCTACCTGAATGCCCGCTACGACTCCTTCATCGACCCGCGCGTCGTCGTCAATCCGGCGCTGGCCAGCCTGCACGATCACGTGCCGTTCTCGCCGAAGTGGACCGCGCGCCTCGCGCTCGGCCACACGCTGTCGCTCGACAACGGCTGCGCGCTGACGCTGGGAACCGATGTCTCCTGGCGCGACGATACCTGGCTGTCGGTCGACAACCGCGCCGTGCTGATGCAGGACGCCTATACCCTGGTCGGCGCCTTCGCGGTGCTCGACTCGGCCGACGGCAAGTGGCAGGCCCGCGCCGGCGTGCGCAACCTCACCGACCGCACCTACAAGACCGATGCGCAGGAATTCTCCAGCGTGGGCAACATCCAGACGGCGTACTACGGGCAGCCGCGCAACTACTACCTGAGCCTTCGCTACAACTTCTAGTTCTCGCTCCGCTGCGGAATGGATGCGCTGCGCGCGTCCATTCCGTCATTGAAGAGCGACGCCTTGTTGGCTCTCCTCGCCCGGCCGAATGGTCGGTTTTTTTCGTAGGGCGGCCATCGGCCGCCTGCACGAGGCACCTGGCAGTGTCGGGCAGTCTCCACCCGTCGATGGTTTCGAAATGCCCGTGGCGGGGGTGATTTCAGCCGCGGTGGCGAGGCACTTCGCGATGGCGGGCAGTGCCCGCCCTAGGACTGCAGGAAGCGCTCGCGCAGCTCGCGCTTCAAGGTCTTTCCCGCGACATTGCGCGGCATCGCTTCGACGATCGCGACCTCCCGGACGCGCTGATACCGGGCAGCGATGTTCGCGTTGATCCAGTCCCGCAGTTCCGTGGCGCTGATCGCCACGTTCCCGCGCAGGGTGACTGCCGCGATCGGCGTCTCGCCCCAGGCCGGATCCGGCACTCCGAACACCGCGACCTCGGCGACCGCGGGATGGCGCGCCGCGACCTCCTCGATGTCGCGCGGGTAGACGTTGACGCCCCCCGAGATGATCAGGTCCTTGGCGCGGTCGACGAGGTAGAGATAGCCTTCGGCGTCGACCCTGCCGAGATCCCCGCTGCTGAGCCAGCCACCGCGCAGCACCTCGGCGGTCCGGCCCGGGTTGCCGAAATAGCCGTCCATCAGCAGCGGGCCGTTGCCGACGATCTCGCCGACCTCGCCGGTCGGCAGGTCGGCGCCATCGGGACCGACGATACGCAGCGACGAGAAGGCGACCGGCAATCCGACCGAACCCGGCCGCGTCGCGAGGTCGCGGGCGTCGAGCACGGTGACGAAGCCCTCGGTGAGTCCGTACAGCTCGCATACCGCGCCGGG
Organism: Ahniellaceae bacterium; assembly: GCA_044221335.1. GTDB lineage: Bacteria > Pseudomonadota > Gammaproteobacteria > Xanthomonadales > Ahniellaceae > JBGAPI01. Next base: position 13,433 of record JBGAPI010000036.1, on the reverse strand, counting down.
CAGGCGTTCGGCCAGCCGCAACTTGTGCGGTAGCGGCAGCGGCGCGCCGACCGAGCAGACCATGCGCAGCGAGTCGAGCTTGGCCGTCGGCCAGTCCGGGTGGTCGATCAGCGCCGCGATCTGCGACGGCACCAGCATCATGTGGCTGACCCGTTCGCGGCCGATCCGCGCGATCACCGTCGCCGCGTCGAAATGGTGCTCGAGCACGTAGGTGCAGCCGGCGAGCCACGCCGGCAGCAGCGTGACGAACGCCCCGTTGAAGACCAGCGAGCCCGAATGCATGACGACGCTGTCGGCGTCGATGCCGAACTGGTTGGCGAACAGCAGTGCGTAGAGCGCGCGGGTGCGCTGCGACAGCACGATGCCCTTCGGCGCGCCGGTGGTGCCGCTGCTGTACATGAGGTGGCACGCGGCATGTTCATCGCGCGGCGGGACGACGAGCGACGCCGGATCGGCGGCCGCGAGCCGCCGGGCGTAGTCCTCGACGCCGCCGTCGCTGGCGCCGACGGTGAGCCAGCGGATCGTCGACGGCAGCCGTGCACGAGCGGTCGCGGTCACCGTCGCGAGCGACGCGTCGGCGATGACCGCGGCGACGCCGGCGTCCGACAGCAGGCTGACCACGCCGGGGGCGGCCAGCAGCGTCGACATCGGCACGGCGACCACGCCGAGCAGCGCCGCGGCGCGGTACAGGTCGAGCAGCTCCAGCGAGTTGCCGAGGAGCAGGCCGAGGCGGTCGCCGGGCTTCAGCCCCAGTTCCTGCAACAGCGCGGCTGCGCGGCGAGCGCGCTCGAGGCACGCGGCGAAGTCGAGGCGGCCGTCGCCGAAGACCACGGCCGTGTGCGCCGGCCGCCGACGGGCGCTGGCGGCGAGCAGGTCTCCGATGAGCAGCATCGCGAGGCTCCAAACGGCGATGGGGCGAGGGTAGGGACTATGGCCGGCGTGAGCTATCGGACCTTGGTCCAGGCTCGCCGTCTCCGCGGGGCTGGCCCCTCCAGGTGCGCGAGCGCGAATTGCCACGTTCCGTGGTCGATGGCTTCGCCGGCCTTGGCGAAGTGATGCGTCGGCCGGCCGGCCATCCGGGGCGCGTGATCGATTTTCTCGCCGGAATCCGCGAAGTGACGGGTCGGCATTCGCGTCGCGGACGGCGCGGCCCGACCGGACACCCGGATGCGTGATCGACTTTCTCGCCGGAATCCGCGGAGTGACGCGTCGGTGATCGCGACGTGACGTGCGTGGCCCGACCGGCCCCGCGGATCGCGTGATCGATTCTTTCCCCGGTTTCCGCGAAGTGTGGGGTCGCAGTTCATGTCGCGTTTCACGCTCCTCGTCGAAGGCATGAGTCGCGACGTCGATTCCGGTTCTTGTACGGCGATCCGGCGGAACGCCGCGTGTTCGCTTCGACGTCTGGTTCCCGCTTTACCGCGATTGGCTCGAGGATTTCATGCAACTGAAGCATTCCATCGGATTCGTGCTGTGCGCCGTGGCGATCTGCTGGTGGATCGCGGATTCCGCTGGCCAAGGCAGGACCGCGGACCGGCCGTCAGAAGCGACGACGGTATCGGCGACGCCGGCGGCGCGACGGGGGGACGGTGCGGAACGTGCCTCGGCCGATCGAATCGATCCCGCCCGGAACACGGTCGCGGCGTCGACATCGGCGCCGAAGTCACGGTCGGCGGAATTCGCGTCCGCGACCGACCTGGCGAGTTTCGTCTACGGCCAGAGCGGCGCGGTCAGTGTCGGTGACGGAGACGCGGCGTGGTGGACCGAAAAGGCCTACGCGGAGTGCTCCTCGATGTCCATCTCGAGCAACTACGTCGAAGGGTTCCGCGGGTACGCAATGACCCTGCCGGAGCCCAGGCGTACCGCAGTGCTGAGGCACCTCGAAACGGTGTCGGCCCGCTGCAGGAGCCTGGCCGCGACGCGGATCAATGCGTCCACCCTCGCCAGCATGGCCGCAATCGCGAGGGAACAGGGTTCTCTCGCCGCGAAGGCCGCTCGACTCGGCGCCGATGCCGACAACCTGTCGCCGGAGGACGTCAAGGCGCGAATGGCCGCCATCGCATCCTCGAAGGACGGTGAAGCGATCGGCGAGATGACCGATTCGATCTGCCTCGACAACAGCGAGAGGCGTGAACTCTACGCGCCGTTCTGCGATGCGACGGCGGATTACGTCGCCTGGCATCTGGTCGGATGCGCGCTGGGCAGGGACTGCGGCACCAACGGCTACGTCATGCGACACATGTGCATGAACCTCAATCAGTGCTTCGCCGGCAGCTATCAGGACTTTCTTCGCGACGAAGTCGCGACACCGTCCCAATTCGCCGAAGCACTCCAAAAGCAACGGCAAATCCTCGACTCGATCAATCGAGGCGCTGTCGCGGGTCAATTTCCATGAACGAACAAGGACAGGACATGAAAGTCAATTCGCTACTCGCCATCCCTTTGTACCTCGGCCTGATCGGCTCTGCGTCGGCTGCAATCGACTGCGGTCCGAACGCGCCGACCATCGATACGCGCCAGTCTCCGTACAGCGCCTTGCAGACCGTGCACAACGTCGCCGTCTACAGCGATTTCGAAGTCAGGAATGAAACCTTGTCGCAATTGGCAGGGGCGTATCGGACCAAGAACGGCATTGCCAAGCTGCCTGCCGGCGCGACGTTCAAGGTGATCTACGAGGACGGCTCGCGCGAATGCGCTGGTGTCGTCAGCGCGACGTCGAGTCTGGGTGCCGTTCCCATTCCGAACACGCAGAAGGAAGTCGGCTACTACGAGGACTCCGGCGGTTACCTCAGGAATTTCACCAGGACCTCGAGCAGCGGAAGCTTCTACGCCTACAACATCTGCTTCGACTACTACACCAATGGACGCGTTACCGACACGCAGTGCAGCGTGACGACCTACCGCTTCTAGCGAGCTCCGACGGGATGCGAGCGGTCGCCGAGGGAGGCTTCGGCGCGCCGGCGTGCCGAAGTCCGCCCAACCCGCGCTATGTCGGAGTGTAGCCCTGCGGCTTCTCCGAGCCCTCGCCGAAGAGGAACTTCTCCATCTCGGTGGCGAGGAAGGAGCGGTGCTCGGGGTCGAGCGGCGAGAGGCGGTTCTCGTTGATCAGCATGGTCTGGTGGGCCAGCCATTCGGCCCACGCGGCCTTGCCGATGTGGTTGAACACGCGCTTGCCGAGCTCGCCCGGCCAGGGGGCGAAGGGCAGGCCCTCGGTCTCGATCTGGTGCTTGTCGCAGAACACGGTGCGGGGCGGACTCATCGGTTTTTCCGGGCTCGTGATGGCGGAAGCGCCGGCGACACGCCGGCGGCGATTTCGGCGGCGACGTCGTCGAGCAGTCGTCGCATCGGGGACGGCAGTCCGACCTCGTCGAGACGGGCGAGCGGCTGCCAGCGCTGCCCGGCATTATCGCCCGCCGCGGCCGCGGGCGCAGCGTCGGCGCAGTGAAGCAGCGGGCTCAGGCGCAGGCGGAAGTGCGAGAACACGTGGACGAACGCCGGCAGTTCGATGGGCTCCGACGGGTTCGCGCCGGCGCGGCGATGCGCGTCCAGCAATGCATTCCGTCGTTCGCCCAGCGGCGGCGTCCACAAGCCCGCCCAGACCCCGACGGGCGGCCGCTGCTCCAGCAGGACACTCCTGCGTGCCCGATCGATCAGCAGGAGAACGAAGCTCGCGCGCTCCGGCACGGCCCTGCGCGCGCGGGCCTCCGGCAGCAGGTCTACCCGCTCCTGTGCGAGTGCCGCGCAGCCGGCGCGCAGCGGGCATTCCGGGCAGCGCGGCGCACGCGGCGTGCACACGGTGGCGCCGAGGTCCATCAGTGCCTGGCTGTAGTCGGCGCCGTCGCGTGCCGGCAGTTGCGCTTCGGCGAGTTCCCACAGGCGCTTCTCCATCGCCGTCGAGCGCGGGTCGCCGGCCAGCGCGTAGTAGCGGATCAGCAGGCGCCGCACGTTGCCGTCGAGGATCGCGGCCGGACGATCGTGCGCCTGGCTGACGATCGCGCCGGCAGTCGAGCGGCCGATGCCGGGCAGCCGCATCAGCCGCGCGACGTCGTCCGGCAGCTCTCCGCCATGGCGGTCGACGCAGAGTCCGGCGCAACGGTGCAGGTTGCGCGCGCGGCTGTAGTAGCCGAGCCCCGACCACAGCGCCAGCACCTCGTCGAGCGGCGCGGCGGCGAGCGCCGACAGTGTCGGGAAGCGCGCGAGGAATTTCTCGAAGTAGGGGACGACGGTCGCGACCTGGGTCTGCTGCAGCATCACCTCGGACAGCCAGACGCGGTAGGGCGTGCGCGGGTGTTGCCACGGGAGATCGTGGCGACCGTGCCGCGCATGCCAGGCCAGCAGTGGGGCGGCGATCGGGGCGTCCAGCGACTCGGCGACGGTGGCGCGCGCCTGCGGGGCACGTCGGCGCTTCCCCGCCTGCGCGGGGGTGACGATCTTCGCGCCGCTGCGGGTCGACCTCCCGGCGGTCGGACGCGGGCTGCTCAAGTTCCGATGTTTTCCGGCAGCAGGCCGTCCACCAGCGCCTCCGGGTCGAACACGCGCAGATCCTCCAGCCGCTCGCCGGTGCCGACGTAGCGGATCGGAACGCCAAACTCGCGCGCCAGCGCGAACAGCACGCCGCCCTTGGCGCTACCGTCGAGCTTGGTGACCGCGAGGCCGGTGACGCCGACCGCGGCGCGGAACTGCTTCAGCTGCGAAAGTGCGTTCTGGCCGGTGGTGCCGTCCAGCACCATCAGCACCTCGTGCGGCGCGGTCGGATCGACCTTGCCGAGCACGCGCTTGAATTTCGCGAGCTCCTCCATCAGGCCGGCCTGGGTATGCAGGCGGCCCGCAGTGTCGGCGATCAGCACGTCGATGCCGCGCGCCTTCGCCTTGGTCAGAGCGTCGAACGCGACCGAGGCCGGATCGGCGCCCTGGCCCTGCGCGACCACGGTCACACCGTTGCGCTCGCCCCAGGTCTGCAGTTGCGCGACGGCGGCGGCGCGGAAGGTGTCGCCGGCGGCGAGCATCACGTTCGCGCCTTCGTTCTTCAGGTGCTGCGCGAGCTTGCCGATCGTCGTCGTCTTGCCGACGCCGTTGACGCCGACCACCATCAGCACGAAGGGCTTGCGGTCGCCGTCGATCGCGAACGGGACCGCGACCGGACGCAGGATCTTCACGAGGTCCGCGCGCAAGGCCGCGAGCAGCGCGCGGCCGTCGGCGAACAGCCGCGCGCCCATCCGGCGGCGCAGATCCTCGATCAGCGCGGTGGTCGCGCCGACGCCGACGTCGGCGGTCAGGAGAGCGGTCTCGAGTTCGTCGAGCAGGTTGTCGTCGAGCTTCGGATTGGAGGAGAACAGCGCGGCGATCCGGCGGCCGAAGGCGTTGCCGGCGAGGCGTTCGCGCCAGGACGGGGCAGCCGCGGGCACGGCTGCCCCCTTTTGAAGACTGGGAGCCGATGGAGAGACTGTCGGGACTGCCGGAGCCGGAGCAGAAGAAGCCGAAGGAGCCGAAGGAGCAGGGGCCGAAGCCGGAGGGGCTGGGAGGGGATCGGTCGGCGCGGCTGGCGCCGCAGCGGCTTCCGCCGCAGGCATCGGCGTCACCTCGACAGGGGCCGGCGCGGGGGTTTCCGGTGGTTTGGAGCGCTTCCAGAACTTGAACATGGACGGCTGCGGCAGGTGCGGTCGCGAATCCTACTGCGGAATTCGCTGCGCGAATTCCAACGGCGGCCTGCGGCTTGAGAAACCTTTGTCGAGCGGGTTGGGCTGGGGCGAACGGAAATGATCTGTTCTGGAGTTCGCGATTCCGTCGCTACGGATTCACATCATCCGCGGTGTCTTGGCGATGCATCCTGCCGGGACGCCGCAGTCGACTTCGACGTGGACCAGGGGGCACCCTGGGCGAACGGGGCTCGGAGTCGACCGGGCCGATCGGATCGGACTGCAGCGATGTCGGCGGCAATCTGCGCCGACGGCGACGATGAACTCAGGCAGGGCGCCCGCCGAAGATCGTCGTGACGGCGAGCGTCGCTCCCGCGAGCCCGGCGATGGCGGCGCGCGGCAGCACGCCATCCACGAGCTCGCGAGAGACCATCAGCAATCCGAACAGCAGCGATCCGCCGACGATGACGGGCCAGTGGACGCTGCGTTTCCCGACAGGGTCGCTCATTTCGCCGGCGCCTTCGCGAGTTCCGTCAGGAACTCCGCGAACGACAGCGCCGCTCCGTCGAAACCCTCGATCTTCGGATTGCCGGACTCGATCACGTAGTACTCGTTCGGCGCGTGCGCGCCGGTGCCGTAGCCGAGCCCGAAGTGGCCGGAGGGCAGTGACAGCGGCGGGTCGGTGAACACGAAGCCCGGGTAGGAGCCGGCGTTGCGCGGCCACAGCAAGGGATCGATGCCACGCTTTTTCAGCGTCGCGAGTTCGGCCTTGATCAGCGGACTGTCGGCGCGGGTCTCGGTCGGGTTGTAGCCGCCGGAGACCTTGACCTCGATGTCGCCGAAGCCTCGCTTGGCGAGGTGCGACTTCAGCGCCGCCACCGCATCGTCGAAATGGATCCCCGGCACCAGTCGCATGTCGATCTTCGCGACCGCCTGGTGCGGCAGCACGGTCTTGCCGCCGGGGCCGGTGTAGCCGCCGACCAGTCCCTCGATGTTCACCGTCGGCTGCGACACCAGTCGTTCCTGCGCCTGCTGCCAGGGCAGGTCGTCGATCCAGTGGCTGACGCCGAGCTGCTTCTTCAGCAGCGCCTCGTCGCGCCGCGCCGCGGCGGCGGCGATCATCGCCTTGTGTTCGGCGGACAGCGCCGGCGCCTGCGGATAGCCCTCGATCGTGATGGTGTTGCCGTCCGCCGAGACCAGCGTGTCCAGCGCCTTCACCAGCCGCCACGCCGGGCTGTCGACCATCGCCTTCAGCGAGGAATGGATGTCCTTGGTCGGGCCGCGGCCCCACTTCTCGCCGCTGGCGATCAGCTCGAGCTCGATCACGCCCTTGGCGCCGAGGCTGACGGTAACGACGCCATCGAGGCCCTGGCTGGCACTCGGCATGAACACGCCGACGGTCTTCGCCAGCGCCGCCTGCACCTTCGGCGCCCGCACCAGCTGGCGGATGTGCACCGAGCCGATCTCCTCCTCATCCTCGGCGACCAGCACCATGTTCACCGGCAGCTTCTTGCCCGCGGCCTTGTAGGCGTGCAGCGCGGCGAGGAAGGCGCTCTCCGGGCCCTTCTGGTTGACGGCGCCGCGACCCATCATCACCTTGCCCACGTCGGGCATGTCGACGATCCTGCCCTCGAGCGGCGGCGAGCTCCACTCCGCCGGGTCGAACTGCTTGACGTCGTACATGAAGTAGACGCCGACCGTGGTCTTCGCGCCGGCATCGAGGGTCGCGAACACGCCGGGCTTGCCGTCGGTGGGGACGATCTCGACCTGCTGGAAGCCGGCCTCGCGCAGGAGCTGCGCCTGGTACTCCGCGCCTTCCGCCGAATTGCGGTTCTCGGCCGCGATCGACGGCAGCGCGATCCAGTCGCGCAGGCGCTGCACGTTGGCGTCGTGCTGCGTGGCGAGCTGCTTGCGGATCGCGGCGAGATCGCCGTCGGCGGCGGTGGCGGTCGAGGCGAGACCGGCGGAAACCGCGAGCGCGACGAGCGCAGGGACGAGGCGGAAAGGCGTCGGGGACATCGCGTGGACCTCCTGGCGGATCGGCGGAATGGCGAGCCTCTGGTTTTACCAGACATCGGCGCCCGCGGTCCGCCGACCGGGTCTTGCGGGCTGAAGAGGTCGGCGCGGTGCAGCCCGGGCGTGCCGGCGCCAATCGCGATTGCGCCGGCGTCGACACGTGCATCCACGGTCGCCAGGCGACGCACTTCCGATTCGTAATGACCTCGCCGTAAAGCGCGCTCCACCTTCGCCTGATGCGGACGCTGACAAGGTGCGCCCTCGGGGCGATGGAGCGCCTCGGCGGACCCCGGCAGCAACCTGCTCGATCCGATCGTCGCCTGTGCGACCCGCCCGCCATGCAACCGCCGTTCGGTACGAGGAGACCGATGAAGATCCTGACTTTCCGGAAGTGCGCAACGACGTCTCTCTGCCGGTTTCCGCTGGTCGCGCTGGTTGCGCTGGTCGCGTCGATCGGCGCGACGCCGGCCCGGGCGCTTCCTTCGTTTGCCCAGCAGACTGGCCAGCCCTGCGCCGCCTGCCACGTCGGCGCCTATGGTCCGCAGCTCACGTCGTTTGGTCGCGACTTCAAGTTGAACGGCTACACGCTGTCGGTCGGCGACGGTCCAAAGGTCCCGATCGCTGCGATGGTGGTCGAGTCCTACACCCACACCAGCGAGGACCAGAGCGGGCCGGCCGGTCCGCACGACGGGACCAACGGCAACAGCTCGCTGCAGGAGCTGTCGCTGTTCTACGCAGGCCGGATCAGCGAGCACCTGGGCGCGTTCGCCCAGGCGACCTATTCCGACATCGACCGCAAGGTCGCGCTGGACAACGTGGACCTGCGCTACGCCCACAGCTTCACCACCGGAGACGGCGGCGGCACGCTCGGTTTCACGCTCAACAACAATCCGACCGTGCAGGACGTCTGGAACACGGCACCGGCCTGGCGCTTCCCGTACATGGCCTCGGAGCTGGCGCCGAGTCCGGGCGCGAGTCCGCTGATCGATGGCGGCCTGTCGCAGGGCGTCGTCGGAGCGACGGCCTACGGTTTCCTCGATCACACCTGGTACGGCGAGGCGGGCTTCTATCGCTCGCTGTCGACATCCTTCCTCGACAAGATCAACGCAGACGACCCGGGTCGCATCCAGGGCCTCGCTCCCTACTGGCGCTTCGTCTGGAACCACGACGAGGACAACCAGAATTTCTCGCTCGGCCTGACCGGCCTCGACGCCCGGCTGCGCGACAGCGGCGCCGGCGGCGGGCCGTCGAACAAGTACCGCGACATCGGCATCGACGGCAGCTGGCAGTACACCCTGTCGCCGACCGACCTGCTGACGGCGAATGCCACTCGTGTGCACGAGTCGCAGACACTGGATGCCAGCTTCGCCGCCGGCGACGCCGAGCACCATCACGACACGCTCGACAAGAGCACGCTCGACCTGTCCTGGTATCACGACGCCACCTGGGGCGCGACCGTCGGGTTCTTCGACGTCCACGGCAGCCGCGACCACGGCCTGTATGCGCCGGAACCCGACAGCGGCAGCGCGAACGGGCGTCCGGACAGTCGTGGGACGACCTATCAGGTCGATTGGACGCCCTTCGGCAAGGCTGATTCCTGGATGCGGCCCTTCGTCAACGCGCGCCTCGGCCTGCAGTACACGAGCTATGCCCGCTTCAATGGTGCCGGCCACGACTACGACGGCTTCGGCCGCAGCGCGGGCGACAACAACACGCTGTTCCTGTTCCTGTGGGCGGCGTTCTGAGCGGAGAACCACGATGAATGACGAACGCGAACGCACGGTGGAGTCGACGCGCGCCGCCACTCCGGACGGTTCGGCGCGACGACAGTTCCTGCGGCTGGCCGGCTGCGCGGTGCTGGCGCCGCTCGCCGGTCCCGCGATCAACGAAGCCGCGGCCGCGGCGCCCAAGTTGTCGGAAGCTGACTCGACCGCCTCCTCGCTCGGTTACCGCCAGGAGGGCTCCAAAGCGGATGCGACCAAATACCCCAAGCGCACGGCCGACCAGGTCTGCGGCAACTGCAAGCTGTCGAAGGGTGGCGCCGCCGGAGACGAGTGGATTCCGTGCACGTTGTACGCCGGCAAGCTGGTGAGCACGAAGGGCTGGTGCGCGGCCTGGTCGAAACGGGACGCCTGATCGACTCCAGCTAGACCCGGCATTCCGACGTTCCGACGGAGTCGGCGTGAGACGTCGAAAAGCCGGCTTCCATCCGCGGCGTCCGACCGTTTGCCCGGTGAGACGAGCGGCGCACCGAGTCCGCCCTGCCGGCAACTCACTCCTTCTCCAGCATCACGTTGGCTTTCACCTCGCGCGACGGCGCGCCCTTCAGGTCCTGGAACAGGAGGACGTAGTAGGCGTGATGTCGGCCCGAATAGACCAGCTGCGCGTGGATACGGTAGTCTTCCGGCTGCTGGTTCGGGATCAGGTCGAAGGTGATGGTCACGACGACGTGCGAATTCTTCTTGTCCTTCTTCCGGATGTCGTCGACTACCTGGTCCGAGGTGCCGAAGATACGATCGACGAAGACGCCGAAGCCCTCGCGGCTCACGTCGTTCTTCTTGCCGATCTCCATGTTCCGGACCGTGAGTCCACCGAGCCGGCTGGCCAGTTCGTCGTAGAGCTCCATCGCCGCCGCGCGCGCTCCCGCGGCGTCGGGGCCCTCGTAGTACCAGGTCTGGATGTAGTCGACCCGGTCGTCGTCGAAGTGGAAGGAGACGTTGTCGACGTGGTGGTCGAGTCCCGCGTGGCGAGTCTCCACGCCGCCGGTCGACGCCACCGCTTCGTAAGGCCCGCGGTCGCCGAACGCGGCGACCTCGTCGCGGCTCATGCCCAATCGCCACGGTCCGATCGCGAATTCCGGGTGATCGTCGGCGCGCGCAGGCACGGCGCCGGCCAGAAGGACGGCGGCGAAGCCGAGGATCAAGGCGAAGCGAATCATTCGAGCGTCTCCGGGGACCGATTTGGCAGCACGCGATTATCCTTCGACGGTCGCCGGCGAGGGATTGCGCCTCGATGGTTCCGTGTGTGGACGCAGGGCGACCTTCGACTGCCATCGCCTCGCGCCCGTTTCCCGCCAGAGAGGCGGAGGCGCCTCGCAATGGCAGGCAGGGCTCGCCCTACACGATGATCGCCGCCGCGAGCATCCACCCGAACAGGATCGCCTCGATCACTCGTTGGACGAGGCCGCGCACGGGTGACGGGAAGCCGAGCGCAACCAGGCCCACAAGCACCGCGCCGCCGAGCGGCTTGGAGGCGACGGCGAGTGCGTGCAGGCGGTCGACGTCCTCGAAGCACCGCGCGAACTCGATGAGCGCCGCACCGCCGCCGAAGTAGCCGAGGCCGCCCAGCAGGTTGTGCACATGGTTGCGCGCGCTGCCGCCGAAGGGCGCGCCGGGGTCGCAGGGGAAGAGCGCGGCGCCCACGTAGGAGGCGCCGACCAGCGCGAGCAGGGTCGCCGGAGTGCCGCCCTCATCGGCGCCGAGTGCCTGCCTGAGCGTCCAGGCATAGGCCAGCACCATCAGCCCCAGGGGCGCGAATGCGAGCCAGGCGACCTTCGCCGCATCCGGCATTCCGGGGGCCCCGAGTTCGCTGATGGTGTCGCGAAGATGGCTGTAGCCCGACACGCGACGGCCGAACCACCAGACCGGGACGAAGGCCATCAGGGCGGCGGCACCGGAAATTGCGACGAGCTGGGCCATGAGACCTCGGGTGACGGGCGCCGCGGGGATGCGATGGCGCTAGGGGACCGCATCGCCCCGAGCCGTTCCCAGTGCCGAAGGATGGGGGGCGGGGCGGCCATCCCAGTGAAGTCGGACCGTGCGTTGAAGTGTCGTTCGGGGAAATGCCCGCCGACGACGTGGCTGCCATGCTCGAGATGCCGAAATCGTTTCGTCGCACCGCGACGTCAGATGGCCGATGCCGGGCATCGTCCCGATCTTCCCGCCCGTCGAGCGCTGGGTCTAAGACCTCGACGCCGGTGAATGACGGTGCTTGGCGAGCTGGGCGAGCGCAGCGAGCAGCAGCGCGCCGGTGAGGAACAGGGCGCCGGTTGGGTCGAGTGCCGGCACTTCGGCCGCCGTTCCGCCGGCGATGAACGAGGGCACCAGGAACTGCATCGAGTTCGGCGGGGAGGTGTAGATCGCCGGCCTGCGCAGCTGCAGTGTCGCCCCCGCCGTGAAGCTGTAGGGAGAGTCCGGCGTCGGAATGCAGACGTTGAAGCAGATGTAGTCGGTGCCCTGGAACAACACCGACTGCTCGCCGAGGTGGGCGATCCCGACCGGATAGAGGCCGTCCACCCCCTCCGCCAGGATCGACACCGCGTCGGTGTCGAGATCGACCGACACCAGTTGCGTCCGGAAGTTGATGCTGGGCGGTTGGGTCGAGACGGTGCGTCGGAGTCGCACGCGACCGTCGGCATCGACGTCGACGAAGGGCCCTGGGCCATGCGACCAGGGAATGGTCCGCTGCAGCAGCCCCGAGGTCGTGTCGTAGCTGCGCACGGTCAATGCGGAGGTGGAGGGGCCGCGGAGGACGTGCACCCGTCCCCGCGCGACGAAGACCAGCCAGACGAAGTCGGTCGAGGCGTCCTGCAGGTCCAGCGAACGGATGGTCGACAGGTCGTCGGCACGACGCAGGTCGACGTGCAGGCCGCCCGCCTGCACGCGCCACACCGCCAGCGTGTCACCGGAGCCGACGGTGCTGATGCGGCCGTCCACGGTGACGTCGGCGACCGCCTGCCAATGGCCGTCCACGAGATTGGCCCGCACCAGGCGCGATTGGGTGTCGGTCTCCAGGCGCGGGGCGACTTGCAGCAGGGCGCGGGAGTCGTCCAGCATGCGCAGGAAGCGCTGGCCGGACACGAGCGTCGGCGCCAGGACGAGCTCGTCGATGATGCGGCCGCGGACCAGGTCGAGGTAGTCCAGCCGATCCGGCGTCAGCGCATCCGAGTCGACCCGGAGAATCGCGACCGCCCGCGTCGCGCCTGCGCCCGCCACGGCGTCGACGCAGCCGAAGTCCGGATAGTGGCGCTGAACTTGGCTCGTCGCCACGTCCATCACGCTGAGCCCGTCGCAGCGCAGGGCGAGGAAGGTGTTGGGGATGACCGTGAGCGTCGGCAGCAACAGCGCCTCGGCGCGCGCGGGCGGCGCGACGAGCGCGGCGAGCGCGAGCATCAGCGCAGCAAGGTGGCGGAATGGCATTGAAGATTTCCCCGGTAGTGCCGGACGATCATCCGTCGGGCTCGTTAAGAATTCCTTCGAGCAAAGGCGCCAGAAGTCTGGCCGGTGCGACATCGATCGATGACGATGTTGGATGCCACCCCAGGGGGCCAAGGTCGCACGATGGATGGGGCGTTCCGTGGGCTAGTCGCCTGGAGTGGCGTCCGCCTCGATCGGCAGGTCGGTCTGGGCGTTCAGGACAGTGACTTCCTCGTCGCCGGAGTTCATGAACAGGCGGGCGACCGCTGGTCGCGATGGCGGGGCGTTTCGGCAATGGCGCGCAGTGCGCGCCCTGCCTTGGACGTTGCGGCGATGGCGCGCAGTGCGCGCCCTACCTTGGACGGTGCGGCGATGGCGCGCAGAGCGCGCCCTACGGTGGACGGTGCGGCGATGATGCGCAGGGCGCGACTCATGCCGGCCGATACACCTCGCCACCCTGCGCCTTGAACTCCGCCGCCTTCTCTTCCATGCCCTTCTGCAGGGCCTCGGCGTCGTCGGCGGCGCCGGTCTTGGCGGCGTAGTCGCGGACGTCCTGGGTGATCTTCATCGAGCAGAAGTGCGGGCC
>JBGAPI010000035.1:0-55386 GCA_044221335.1 Ahniellaceae bacterium | reverse complement strand
TCGTGAAACCACCTTTAAAGCCTCGACTAAGTCGTTATATACGCTACACTTTGTCGACATGGATGTGGGTGGAGCCGGAACATGAATGCAGCACTGGTCGAACTGGCACTGGAATCCTGCACGCCGCGGCAGGGTCCGGAGTATGCGCTCAGCGTCACCGAAGTCGCCGCCTTGCTCGCGGTGGTTCCCGGCTGGGCCACCTCCGATGACGGCAAGACCATCTCGAAGTCCTACGGCTTCAAGAACTACTACCGCACCATGGCCTTCGTGAACGCGGTGGCCTGGATCGCGCACCGCGAGGACCACCATCCGGACCTCGTGGTCAGCTACAACCAGTGCCTGGTGCGCTACTCGACCCACGATGTCGGCGGTCTGTCGCGCAACGATTTCATCTGCGCGGCCAAGGTCGAGGCCCTGCTGAAGGCGTAGGGCGGGCACCGCCCGCCATCAACCGGCGTCGAGGCGATGGCGGGCAGTGCTCGCCCGGCGACGGACCTTCGCCGCAGTGGGAGGAGCGGTAGCCCGCACCGGGCACACATCATCGACACCGTCGGGGCTTCCGCCCCTCCCGTAGCGCTGTGCGTCAGGCCATCCCGTCGAGCACCCTCTGCAACGCCGCCGGCAACGGCGCCGAGACCAGCACCTCGCCGTGCTCGTCGACCCGGAAGCGCAGCTCCGCCGCGTGCAGGAACAGTCGATTCAATCCGGCGGACTTGAGCCGGCGGTTCGTCTCGGCATCGCCGTACTTCGGATCCCCCGCCACCGGCGCCCCGAGGTGCTGGGCGTGGACGCGGATCTGGTGGGTGCGGCCGGTGTCGATCAGGACCTCGACGAAGTCGGCCTCGGCGAAACGCTGCAGCAGCTTGAAAGTGCTGCGCGACGGCTTGCCGAGCTCGTCGACCTTGACCATCCGTTCGCCGCCCTGCAGCACCGATTTCGTCAGTGGCGCGTCGACCACGACGCTCGCCTTCGGCAGATGTCCGGCCAGCAGCGCGAGATAGCGCTTGCGGATGTGGCCGGCACGCATCTCGGCCTGCACTGCGCGCAACGCGCTCGCCCGGCGCGCGAACAGCAGCACGCCGCTGGTATCGCGATCCAGCCGATGGACCAGCTCCAGCGTCTCGTCGGGACGCAGCTGCCGCATCATCTCGATGGCACCCAACGAGATGCCGCTGCCGCCGTGGCTGGCCATGCCCGAGGGCTTGTCGATCGCCAGATAACGCGCGTCCTCGTGGATCACCTGGGCCGACAGCTGCGTGAGGCTGCGTTCCGAGGCCTGCACGAGCTCGCCCGCCTCCGGCAGCCGCACCGGCGGAATGCGCAGCTGGTCGCCCTCTTCGAGCTTCTGCATCGGCTTCGCGCAGCTGGTCGCCCTCTTCGAGCTTCTGCATCGGCTTCGCGCGCTTGCCGTTGACCCGCACCTGGCCGGTGCGCAGCAGCCGGTAGACGTGGGTTTTCGGCACGCCCTTCAGCTGCCGGAGCAGGAAATTGTCGATCCGCTGGCCGGCGCGGTCGGCGTCGACGGTGACGTGCTGGACGCCGGCGGGCGCCGGCGGCGCCTCCACCCCGGGGGCCGGATCCGGCCGACGCTCGCGCGTCGCGTCATGGCCTGAGGTGGACAGCGGTCGACGTCGCGGCGCATCGGCGAATCCGCCGCCCTGCGGACGCCGCGCCGGCGCCTCGACCGCCCGCTCGCGTCGCGCTCGCTGGCGCTCCTGCTTGCGCTGCCGTCCGCGCTCTCCCTCGGCTCGCGACACGAACGCGCTGAGCGGCACGCTGCCGTCCCGGCGCGGCCGTGTGACCGGCTTGCCCTGCCCGACCGACTTGCCACGATCGCCCGGAGCCGTTTCCCCGTGGCGTCGACCTTCACGACGACCCGCGCGGCTCTCGCCACGGGCCCCACCGTCCCCTGGCGCCGGACGCCCCGGGCGACCCGGACGGTCTCCGCGCGCCCCCCCCGGGCGAGGCGGCCGACCGGAGTTCGCGGAGCGATCGCCGCCACCGCGGTTGGGACCGCGGCCACTGCCGGACTCGGGTCCGGAGCCGCGGCCGGACCGGCCGGTTTGCCGAGGGGGGCGTCGGGTTGTTATCATGGGCGTGGCGACACTCGTCGAAAGCGTTTGCTCTTTCAAGGACTTGGAACCGGATCATCGATTCGGTTGAAGTCCGGGAGGCAAGGCAACGCGGAGTGCCCGCCACTGAACGCCGCCAGTCGGCGGATTCCGATCGAGCGTATCAGGCATACGCGGTCCCTAGCGACTCACGACGGCATCGGCGACTGGGCGGGCGAGCAGGCAAGCACCGACCCGCCGGTTGCGGGATGAAGGAAGGCGACGACGCGCCCTCCCCGATCAACGCCAGGTCGACCCGCCGGCAGGTGCCGCGACGATCTGGGTGATGCGCAGCCGTCCGCGGCGCGCGTCCAGGCAGTGGTGTCGATTCGCGGCCGTCCGGATTCCAGGCGCAATGCCATGGCAACGGGACGTGCGCAGCGCCTCCCCCGCCTGGGGCTCGCCGTAACCGGCGCGCGGAAGGAACTCACAATGAAGCGTATGTTGATCAACGCCACGCAGCGCGAAGAGCTGCGCGTGGCGATCGTCGATGGCCAGTCGCTGTACGACCTGGACATCGAAATCCCGAGCAAGGAACAGAAGAAGGCCAACATCTACAAGGGCAAGATCACCCGGATCGAGCCCAGCCTGGAAGCCTGCTTCGTCGAATACGGCGGCGACCGCCACGGCTTCCTGCCGCTGAAGGAAATCTCGCGCGACTACTTCCGTGACGGCGTCGACCCGAACCGTGCCGGCATCCGCGAACTGCTTCGCGAAGGCCAGGACGTCGTCGTCCAGGTCGAGAAGGAAGAGCGCGGCAACAAGGGCGCGGCGCTGACGACCTTCATCAGTCTCGCCGGCCGATACCTCGTCCTGATGCCGAACAACCCGCGTGCCGGGGGCGTGTCGCGCCGGATCGAGGGTGACGACCGCCAGAACATGAAGGAGGTGATGGACAAGCTGGTGATGCCGGACGACATGGGCATCATCATCCGCACCGCCGGCATGGGCCGCGAGGCCGACGAACTGCAGTGGGACCTCGACTATCTCCTGCAGCTGTGGAAGGCGATCTCCGACGCGGTGCTGTCCAAGCCCGGTCCGTTCCTGGTCTACCAGGAATCGCGCCTGATCATCCGCGCGCTGCGCGACTACCTCCGCGGCGACATCGGCGAGATCCTGATCGACAGCCCGGAGGTCTACCAGGACGCCCGCGAGTTCGTCGAGCAGGTGATGCCGCAGAACATGCGGAAGCTCAAGCTCTACCAGGAAAGCGTGCCGCTGTTCTCGCGCTTCCAGATCGAATCGCAGATCGAGAACGCCTTCGAGCGCACCCTGCGCCTGCCCTCCGGCGGCTCGATCGTGATCGACCACACCGAGGCGCTGACCTCGATCGACATCAACTCGGCCCGCGCCACCAAGGGCGGTGACATCGAAGAGACCGCGTTCAACACCAACCTGGAAGCGGCGACCGAGATCGCCCGCCAGCTGCGCATCCGCGATCTCGGCGGCCTGATCGTCATCGACTTCATCGACATGGACAGCCCGCGCCACCAGCGCGACGTCGAGGAGCGGATCAAGGATGCGCTGAAGTCCGACCGCGCCCGCGTCCAGATCGGCCGGATCTCGCGCTTCGGCCTGCTCGAGATGTCGCGCCAGCGGCTGCGCCCGTCGCTCGGCGAGTCCACCCAGATCACCTGCCCGCGTTGCGCCGGCCATGGCCGCATCCGCGGTGTCGAGTCGCTGTCGTTGTCGATCCTGCGCCTGGTCGAGGAGGACGCGCTGAAGGAGAACACCGGCGAGGTGCTGGTGCAGGCGCCGCCGGAAGTCGCCAACTACCTGTTGAACGAGAAGCGCCGCGCGCTCGCCGCGATCGAGCAGCGCCATGACGCGCCGGTGGTGATCGTCGCCGACCCGAACCTCGAGACCCCGCACTACGAGATCAAGCGCATCCGCGACGCCGAAGTCGCCGAGCACCGCAAGCCGAGCTACCAGCGCGCCACCGAGATCGTGCCGATGGCGGCGCCGACCTCCTCGGCCGAGCCGGTCAAGGTCGAGGAGCCGGCGGTGTCGAAGATCGCGCCGGCCACGCCGGCGCCGGTGCGCGAGGAGCCCGTCGAAGCAGTCGCGCCGGTGGCAGTGGCGCAGGCCCTGGTGCCGGTCGCGGCCGCGCCCGCTCCGGAGCGCCCCGGTTTCTTCGTCCGCCTCTGGCGCAGCCTGTTCGGAAGCGGCGACGCCGCTCCCGCGCCGGCGAAGCCGAGCGCCCCGGACAGCAGCAGCCCGCGCGACAAGCAGCGCCCGCAACATGGCCAACGCAACGAGCGCAATGACCGGGGTGACCGCGGGGATCGCGGTGGCCGCCACGGCCAGCACGCGCGCGGCGGTTCGTCCGAGCACGGGAAGCGTCACGAGCGCGGCCAGCCGCAAGGCAAGGGCCAGCAGGGCGGTCGCAAGCCGGACGATCGTCCGGCGACGCAGTCGCTGCCGAAGACCATGGCCGCGGCCGCCGCGGCGGCAGCCGCCGGCAACGCGGCCCAGGGTCAAGGTCAGGGCCAGCGTCAGCAGCAGCACGGCAAGCAAGGTCCGCATGGCGGCCGCGGCCAGCAGCCGCAGAAACCCGCGGATGGTGGCAAGCCCGCCGAGGCTGCGAAGCCGGTGATCCCGTCGCCTGCCGCCGCTTCCGCGCTCACGACCGCCGTGATGGCGGCGCCGGTCGCCGCGCCGCCGACCGCGGAATCTCCGGACAGCACCGAAACGGCCCTCGCGGCCTACGCGGCGGCCAACGCGCCGGGTGGCGATGCCGCCGCGACCGATCCCAATGCACGGCCGCGTCGCCGTGGCCGTCGCGGCGGTCGCCGCCGTCGCGGCCGTCGTGACGGTGCGCCGGGGGATGCCGCGACCAACGCGGCAGCCGACCAGGCCGCTGACACCGGCAACGACTTCGACGGTGACGACGACGACGATCAGGAGATCGCCGCGGCTCCGACCACGGTCGATGCGCCGGTGGCTTCGGCCGCCGCTCCGGCCACGGTCGACGCGCCGGTGGCTCCGGCCGCCGCTTCGGCCACGGTCGACGCGCCGGTGGCTCCGGCCGCCGCGGTCGAACCCGCGTCCGCGCCGCGACCGAGCAGCGCGCCGACCGTCGAGATCCCGCTCGCGGACGTCCTGCAGGCCGCCGCGGCACAGCAGCGCAATGCCGCCAGCCAGACCGCGGTCGCACGCCCGGAGCCGCGCGAATCGACGGTCGCGATCTCGATCGCCGATCTCACTGCCGCCCAGGCCGCCGCGTCCACGCCGGAGCCGGCCCCCGTCGCTGCCGCGGAACCGGCAGTGCCGGTTGAAGTCGTTGCAGTGTCGGCGGCAGCTATCGCGCCCGAGCCGGTTGCCGTCGAGCCGGTTGCCGTCGAGCCTGCTGCGGTCGAGCCGGAAGCGGTCGTCGCGCCGGTTCAGCCGGTTGCGGTCGCCGTGGCGGCGCCGGTCCAGGCCGAGTTGGCACTGCCTGCCGATGTCACGGTCGCCGTCTCGGCGGCCGAGCTTGCAGCGGCGAAGGCCGCGGCCGCGGCGCCCCAGGCGCGCGCACCGGCGTCCTTGAGCGAGGCGATCCACCACGCGGTGACCCATCCGGACCACACGGTCGCGATGCCGGCGCCGAAGCCCGCCGAGGGTCAGGGCGAATCGAAATCGTCCTGAGATCGTCCGACCTGGAACGGCAACGGCGCCCGCGGGCGCCGTTGTCGTCTCTGCTGGCCGTCGACGCGTCCCGCGCGCAGTCGGCAGCCTGCCGGTCGCCGCCTCAGATCGAGGTGGAGCCGGCGCGGAAGAAGGCCTTCAGCGGCGGTGCCATGTTCTCCGGTATGTTGTCGTCCCAGGCCGTCGACGTGATCGTGCGGCCGGTCGGCCGGCCGTCGCCGCCGAGCTCGAAGATCAGCGGGATGTATTGCACCTCGTAGTCCTCGTCGATCTCGTCCTCCCATTCGTCGACATCGACTTTGATGATGTGGGTGCCCGCGAAGGCATCGACCATGCGCGGATCGTCCATGCTGTCCCTGAGATCCCGGCAGGGACCACACCACTCGGCGTAGAAATAGACGAACGGCCTGCGGCCGAGCCGCGCGGCGTTCGCCACCTCGGCGCGGATCGCCTCCGCCATGCTGGACTCGCCGTGAGGCAGCGTCGCCATGCTGAACTCCCTCGCCACCGGGACGACGGCGACGGGTGCCGGGTCCGCTGCGGACGCCGGCTCCGCGAAAGGTGCCGGCTCCGCGACGGGCTTGGGCGGCAGTTTCCCGCCGCCGCGACCGAGCGTGAGCCCGAACAGCACCGCGGCGCCGACGAAGACGACCAGTGGGATGACCGCACGATTCATGCTCAGCCCACCTTGATGAACGGCAGCACCTCGACTCGCTGCCACACGCGCTCGCGCACATAGGCATCCGCGCTCGCCCAGGCGCGCGCCGCGGCGATGTCGGAGAACTCGAGCACCAGCAGGCTGCCGGTGAATCCGGCCTCGCCCGGGTCGGTCCCGTCGACGTTGGGCAGAGGGCCGACCAGGATCACGCGACCGGCGTCGCGCAGTTCCTGCACGCGGGCGATGTGCTCGGGGCGGCACGCCTTGCGGCGCGGCAGGGAGTCGGCGTGGTCGTAGCCGAGGATCATGTAGAGCATCGCAGTCTCCGATGGGGAGCGTAGGGTGCGCCATGGCGCACTGGCTGTTCAAGGATCGCGGATGAGGAATGGGGACTGAAACCGCGATGACCTGGAATGTTGATGCGCTGTGGCCTTGTGCGACGGGAAGGACTTAGGGCCCAGGACCCAGAATCACGAAAACCCGTCATTGCGAGCGCAGCGAAGCAATCCAGCGCCTTTGCTCCTGCTCTGGCGCGACGATCAGCGAAGGCGCTGGATCGCTTCGTCGCTGCGCTCCTCCTCGCAATGACGGGGAAGGAGGAAACACGGCCTTCCCTGAGCCCTTGGCCCTGAGACCTTGGCCCTCATCCCTCAATTCTCCACCAGGCCCTCGAGAAATTCCGAGATCGCCGCCACCGCCGGCGCGATCGCTACCTGCAGCAGCAGATGCGGCCCCTCGACCGTGGCGATGCGGGCAGCGGGCACGATCGCGGCGACCTCGTCGCCACAGCGGGCGGGAATCAGCCGATCCTCGCTGCCGCGCAGGTACAGCAGGGGTACGGCGATGCGCGACGCCGCGAGCCGCACGTCGCAGTCGAGCACGTCGAGCAGGCGGCGCTGGAACACCCGCGGCGACACCGAGGCGACGGCCGCGCGCAGGCGCTCCGCCCACGCGGCGTCGCCGTGCCGGCCGAACAGCAGCGCGCGAGTGATCGGGCCCGTGTCCGGCCGCAGCGACCAGCGGGCGAGCAGCGGGCGCAGCAGGCGCAACGCCGGCCACGGTGCGCTGATGAAGCTCGCGGCGAGCATCACCCCCGCCAGTCCCGCCGGCCGTTCCGCAGCGATGCGCAGCGCGACCGGCCCGGAGTAGCTCTCGCCCATCAGGACGTAGCGCCCCGACGTCGGCAGCAGTGTCCGCACACGCGCCACCACGGCGTCGTAGGTCTCGATGCGATCGCGCGGATAGTCGACGACCTGGACTGCCGGGCGGCCGTCGAAGGCCGCGGCGAAGTCGGACAGCAGTTCCCCGGTGCCGTCCATTCCGGGCAGCACGACGAGGCTCGGGAGCGTGCCGCGCCGGGCCACCCTTCAGCCGCCGCGCAGGGACGCGAGGCGCGCGCGCAATGCGCCCAGCCGGAGGTCGGCCGCGGCGCCCGGCGACACCCGCGCCGCCAGGCTCGCCTCCGGCGTGCGCGACGCATCGCCGCTCGCCTCCGCCGCCTCCCGATACGCCTGCCGGAAGGGCACGCCGGCGCGCGCCTTCTCGATCGCGACGTCCGTCGCGTACATCGTCGGCTCCAGCGCGGCACGCATCGCGTCGGGCTTCCAGGCGAGCGCGCCGATCAGCTCCGGCAGCAATGCCAGGGCATCGAGCCCGTGGCGGAACGCGCGGATCAGCGGCCCCTTGGAGTACTGCAGGTCGCGCTGGTAACCCGACGGCAGCGACAGCAGGTTCTCGATCTCGGCGCGCGCGCCGGCAACCACGGCATAGCTCGCGCGCAGCAGCTCGACCACGTCGGGATTGCGCTTGTTCGGCATCAGCGACGAGCCGGTCGTGTACTTCGCCGGCAGTGCGACGAAGCCGAACTCGCTGGTGGTGAACAGCGACAGGTCCCAAGCGAGTCGGCGGAGGTCGAGCAGTGCCTGCGCCAGCGCATCGAGCGCGACGAGCTCGAATTTGCCGCGCGACAGCTGCGCGTAGACGGGGTTCCACTGCACGGACGCAAACCCGAGCTCGCGGGTCGCGTGCTCGCGCGGCAATCCAAGGTTCACGCCGAAGCCCGAAGCGGTCCCGAGCGGATTGCTGTCGATCAGCGTGCGCTGCGAGCGCGCCAGCACGGCATCGTCGAGGAAGGCCTCGGCGAATCCCGCGGCCCACATCCCGACCGACGACACCATCGCGCGCTGCAGGTGGGTGTAGCCCGGCAAAGGCAGCATCGCGTCGGCCGCGGCGCGCGCGAGCAGCGCGTCGGCGATCGCGAGGTCGGCATCGACCAGTTCCGACAGCGCCTGCTTCATCCACAGCCGCAGCGCGACCAGCACCTGATCGTTGCGGCTGCGGCCGGTGTGGATCTTGCGGCCGGTGTCGCCGAGGCGATCGATCAGCCAGGACTCGATCGCGGAGTGGCAGTCCTCGTAGCGGTCGTCGAGCACGAACTCGCCGCTCGACACCGCCGCCGCCAGACGGTCCAGCTCCGCCCGGATCGCCCTCTCCTCTTCTTCACCCAGTATCCCAATGAGGCGCAGGCCACTGGCCTGCGCCTGGCTCGCGACGATGTCGTGGGGCAGCAGTTCGCGATCGAGCACCACGTCGTCGCCGGCGAGGAAGCGCATGATCCGGGCATCGATGTCGATCCCGTCCTTCTGCCAAAGCGGTGCGCTCATCGGTCGCGGCTCCTCGTCACGCGGCGTCGGCCGGGATGCCGGAGTATTCGTCCAGCCCCAGCGCGAGATTGATGTTCTGCAGCGCCTGCGTCGCCGCGCCCTTCAGCAGGTTGTCCAGCGTCGATACCAGGACCGCGCGACGACCATCCGCGGCCAGCGCCACGCCACCGATCTCGACGCCGTGACGCCCGGCGATCCGGCTCACCCATGGCGCCTCGTCGACGACCCGGACGAGGCGCTCGCCGGCGTAACGCTCGCGGCAGCGCGTCACCAGCGCCTCGCTCGTCGTCGCCGTCGCGAGATGCGCGTTGACCGTCATCGTGATGCCGCGGAAATGCGGCGCGACGTGCGGCATGAACTCGACCGGATGCGCGAGCTGGCGGCTCACCTCGCGCTCGTGGATGTGCCCGGTCAGTGAATACGGCATCAGATTGTCGGCGAGCTTCGCCGGATCGTTCTTGTCCGAGGGCGTGGTGCCGGCGCCTGAGTAGCCGGAGACGCCGAAGCACTGGGCCGGACCATCGAGGAGGTCGACGATCGGCGCGAGCGCCAGCTGCATCGCGGTGGCGTAGCAACCCGGATTGCTGATCCGGCGCCGACCGGCGGCGTGCAGCCGGGTCAGTTCCGGCAGGCCGTAGTACCAGCCGTCGTCGAACCGGTAGTCGGCGGAAAGGTCGACGATCACCGGGTTCGCTCCCGCGGCGTCGACCGCGACGACGTAGTCCGCCGCCTTGCCGTTCGGCAGTGCGAGCACCAGCACGTCGGCGCCGCGCGCGGCGATGGCGGCGGGGTCGAGGTTCTCGTAGCGCAGGCCGTCGAAGCGTTCCGCAGCCGCGGCGCCGACCTGCACCGGCTGCCCCGCGAGTTCGCGCGAGATCACGAAATCGACGGCGAGCGCCGGATGCCCGGCCAGCAGACGCAGCAGCTCGGCACCGACGTGGCCGCGCGCGCCGACGATGCCGACGGTCTTCATCGCGCTCACGTCGCCGCCTTCAGCGTCGCGGGACGCGCACTGCAATGCTCGACGGCGAACTGGATCTGCTCCCACGACGTCAGGCCGTACCAGTAGACGTTCCACTGCTCGCCCTTGATCACGCCATCGGCCTCCTCGAGGTAGAACTCGTTGACCGGATTGTCCGCCCGGGCGCGCCAGAACAGCTGCGGGTTCTCGGCGCGCATCACCTGCCAGGCGGCGCGACCGAGACCCTCGCCCTGCGCGTCGTCGGCGACCGCGAACTTGTCGAGGTGCGGGATGCCGTTCTCCTTCGTCAGCAGGAGTGCGGCGCGATACTGCTGGCTGACGTAGGCGCGGTACAGCGGTGTCTTCCGGAAATACTCGCCGACCAGCTTGCGACCGAAGCCGGACTCGACCAGCTTGCGCAGGCGGTCGAGGTCCATCTGCGCCCAGCGTTTCGCCACCCGGATGCGCTCGCCGCGGCGGAGCAGCGTGCCGGAGCCGCGGTGGGTGAACAGCTCCTTCGCGAGCTCCTCGGGCTTGGTGATGGACACGGACGAGGACAATGGCAGCTTGCCCAGCAGCTCGGCGATCTGCTCGATCTTCAACCGCATCCCGGAGTGCAGCCAGGGCGCGGCCATCAGCTCTGCGTACTCGGTCGACAGGTTGATCGACGAGATCAGCTCGCCGTCGCCGTCGAGCAGGCCGCCGGTGCCGGTGAGGAAGATGATCTTGTAGGGCTTCAGCCGCGTGATCAGCTCGTTCGCCGCCATGTCGGCATTGATGTTGAGGATCTGCCCGCCCTTCGTCTCGCCAAGACTCGCCAGCACCGGGATCGAGTCGGCGCGGATCGCGGCGTCGATCGCGGACACGTCGACCGCCGTGACCTTGCCGACCAGCTCGTACTTGCGGCGATTGAAGTAGCTGGCCTCGAACACGCCGCCGAGGATCGGGCTGGCGCGCGCACCGATCGCGTGCAGCGCCTCGACCAGCTTCAGGTTCTCGTCGTGGAAGACCCGGCGGACGACCTGCAGGGCCTCGGGGGAAGTCACCCGGAGGCCATCGATGATCGGCGTCACCACGCCGGCCTTGGCAAGTTCCTCGTTCAACTGCGGCCCGGCACCGTGCACCACGATGGGCGTCAGCCCCACCTGCTGCAGGAAGGCCAGCGACGAGGCGAGGTTGTCGAGGTCGTCGCGCAGGATCGCGCCGCCGACCTTGACCACGGCGAAACGCTTCGCGTCCTGCTGCGAGAAGCGCTTCAGGTACTGCTGGATTTCCTTGGTGCTGCCGAGGTTGGACAGCAGGCGGACGACTAGGGGGCGGAGGTCGGGGGACATCGGTCGGCTTTGCGAGGAATTGATGGATTGGAAGTTCGAGGCTTCGTTTGAGCCTAGGCCCCAGGGCACAGGGGCCACCCAGTGAGTGCGCCGCGAGCGCGTAGGGCGGGCAATGCCCGCCATTGCCTGGACGCTTCGCGACGGCGGGCAGTGCCCGCCCTACGAGCTAGGCAATGGCGGGCAGTGCCCGCCCTACGAGCTAGGCAATGGCGGGCAGTGCCCGCCCTACGAGCCAGGCAATGGCGGGCATCGCCCGCCCCACGCGCCTGCCGCGGTTCATCTGGGCCCTTATGCATGGGAGACGATCGCCGCATAGCGCTCGGCGGCCTCCATCAGCTGCGCGATCTCGACCCACTCGTCCGCCGAATGCGCCTGCGCGATGTCGCCCGGGCCGTAGACCAGCGTGGTGAGACCTGCTGCGGAGAACAGTGCGGCTTCCGTCCAGAAACTGACGTCCGGGCCGATCGCCATGCCGAGCGACGTGGCCAATGCCGCACCGCGCGCGCGCTGTTCGTCCGCGAGCGCGCCAGCGCCGGCCGGCAACGGCGGGCCGCGGAACAGCTCGGCGAGTTCCACGAGATGGCTCGGCGACGCCATGCCGCGCAACTGCCCGATCAGGGCGTCGACCGACTGCGAGGGCAACGGCCGGAAGCCGACGCGGACCTCGCAGGACGGCGCGATGATGTTGCCCTTGATGCCGCCGTCGATGCGACCGAGGTTGAACGGCAGGCCGGAGAGCTCGCCGAAGCTGAGGTCCTTCGCGGCACGTGCCATGGTCAGCGCGCGCTCGCACCACGCGACCGCCCGATGCACCGCGTTGTCCTCGAGAGCGCGCGCTTCCGAGGCGTGGCCGGCGACGCCCACGAACTTCGCCGCGAGCGAAACGATGCCGCGGTGGGCGAGCACGGCACGGCACTTCGTCGGCTCGGACACGACCACGTCGGTGAATCCGTGCTTCGACGCGAGGAAGTGCGCGACGCCACGGGCGTCGTTGGCCTCCTCGTCGCTGGTGAACAGCAGCGCGAGGTCGCCCTCGGACTCCTCGGCGACCGCCAGCAGTCCCGCGGCTGCGCCCTTGATGTCGCAGGCGCCGAGGCCGATCGCACGGTCGTCGGCGATCCTTAGAGCCAACGGATCGGCCGTCCAGCCGTCCGCCGCCGGCACCGTATCCATGTGCACGTTGAACACGCGCCAGGGCGCGCCGCGCACGGCCAGCAGGCTCACCGCGCCGGCGCCGAGGTCCTCGAGCCGGATCCGGAAACCCGGCAGCTGGTCGACCAGATACGCGAACAGCCCGCCGGTGGTGATGGCACGCGGCGGATTGCGGGTATCGAAGGCGACCAGGCGCTCCAGGTGCCGGAGCAGTCGCTCCTGTCGCGTCGCGGCATCGGGACGGTTCATCGGCGGCGGCTCACTTCGCCCGGTGCACGTCGGCGAACAGGCTCGACGACATCCCGACCAGCTTGATGAAGCCTTCCGCTTCGGCAACGCCCCAGTCGGCCGCCTGGGCATACGTCGCCTTGGCCGAACGCAGGATGTTGGACGAGCGCAACTCGGCCGCGTCCAGCGTGCCGCCGCGGGTCTCGATCACCACCTCGCCGCTGACGTGGCGCTGGCTTTCCGCGAGATAGGCCTCGAGGTCGTTCTTCAGCGGATCGTAGAAGAACCCTTCGTAGACGAGCTCCGTCCAGCGCGCGCCGATGATCGGCTTGAAGCGGTTCTGCGCCTTGGTCATCACCGCCTCTTCGAGCGCGCGATGGGCGACGTGCAGGCCGGTCAGGCCCGGCGCCTCGAACACGATGCGGCCCTTGAGGCCGATGGTGGTGTCGCCGGTGTAGTAGCCGCGGCCGACGCCGTAGCGTGCGAGGCTGGCATTGAGCCTCTTCAGGATATCGATGCCGGACAGCGATTCGCCGTCGAGCGCCACCGGCACGCCGCGCTCGAAGCCGAGCGTGTGACGCTGCACGTCCGCGGGCCACGCGGCGCGCGGCGCGCACCAGCCGCGGGCGCCCTCGCCCGGGATCTGCCACTGGTCGATCTCGCCGCCGGACAGGGTCACGCCGAGCACGTTCTCGTTGATCGTGTAGGCGCGCGCCTTGGTGCGGGTGCCGTAGCCGCGCTGCTCGAGCCAGGCCTGTTCGTAGGCCCGTACCTCGGTGTGCTCCTTCTGGATCTCGCGGATCGGCGCGTGGATCACGTAGTCGCCGAGCGCCTTCACCGTGAGGTCGAAGCGCACCTGGTCGTTGCCCATGCCGGTGCAGCCGTGCGCGAAGTGCTTCGTCCCGAGCGCGTCGCACCAGTCGAGCGAGTGCTTGACGATGAGATAGCGGTCGGACACCAGCAGCGGATACTGGCCCTGGTACCACTGGCCGGCCCACAACAGCGGCCGCACGAACTCCTCGAAGATCGCCGGCCCGGCGTCGACGGTGCGGTGCTCGATCGCGCCGAGCTCGATCGCCCGCGCCTCGATGTAGGCCCGCTCCTCCGCCGACACGCCGCCGGTGTCGGCGAACAGCGTATAGACGTCATAGCCGCGCTCGCGGAGGTAGGGGACGCAGAAAGAGGTGTCGAGGCCCCCGGAGAAGGCGAGGACTACTTTCGGATTCATGGTCATCGTGTTGGGTGTCGGATTCGATGGGGATGTCGATTCAGGGCCCTGTGACCCGGGCCCTCGCTGTTCATCGCACGGCATTCCACTGCAGCAACCGCGCCATCAGCGCCTTCTGCACGTGCAGGCGGTTCTCCGCCTCGTCGATCGCGGCGCAGTACGGGGCATCCATGACGCCGTCGGTGGCCTTCACGTTGCGGCGCAGCGGCAGGCAGTGGGAGAAGATCGCGTTGTCGGTCAGCGCCATCTTGCGTTCATCGACGATGAAGTGCCTGCTGGCGTCACGAACGGCACGTTCGCCCTCCCACTTGCCGAAATTCGGCAGTGCGCCCCAGCTCTTCGCGTAGACCACCTCGGCGCCGCGGTAGGACGCGTCGATATCGTGGCTGACCGTGAGCGAGCCGCCGTTCTCCGCGATGTTCTGCTTCGCGGCCTCCATGTAGCGGCTGTCGAGGACATAGTCCGGCGACGGGCACAGCAGGGTCACGTCCATGCCGAGCCGGCTCGCGATCAGCAGGGCGGAGTTCGCCACCGCGGTATTGAGCGGCTTCGGGTGGTAGGTCCAGGTGAGAAGGTACTTGCGCTTCTTCAGGTGGCCGAGGCGCTCCCGCAGCATCATCGCGTGGGCGAGCTCCTGGCAGGGATGGGTGATGGTCTCGAGATTGATCACCGGCACCCTGGCGTAGCGGGCGAACGCATGGATCACCGGGTCCTCGCGATCCTTGGCCCAGTCGATGAACTTCGGGAAGGCGCGTACGCCGATCAGGTCGCAGTAGCGCGACAGCACCTGTGCGACCTCGGCGACATGCTCCTCGGCCTCGCCGTCCATCAGCTTGCGGGGCTCGAACTCGATGCCCCAGGCATCGCGCCCCGGCGACAGCACGACGGCGTGACCGCCGAGCTGGAAGGCCCCGATCTCGAACGAGCTGCGGGTGCGCATCGAGCTGTTGAAGAACACCAGCGCGATGGTCTTGCCGGCCATCTCGCGACCGATCCGCTCGTTCTTCATCCGGGCGGCGAGGTCGAGGATGTCGTCGAGTTCGGCGCGGCTGAAGTTCTGGGTAGTGAGGAAGTGCTTGATCGCCATCGACAGGTCGTCCTTGGGATTATCGGAGCCAAAAAACGAAAAACCCGGCACGGGGCCGGGTTTTTTTTCGACGTCGCGCAGCGACGCAGAGCCCGGCAACTAGGTCGTCGGGAGTCGGCGCGCACGCGAGGTCATGCCCGCGGCAAGCCGCGCGCTGGTGACCCCTTGAACGTCGAAGATGTCCTTCATCATGTTTCCAGTAGAGCACGCGCCGCCGAGGAGGGGCAAGCCGATCGACATGAATCTTCGTATCGATCCGCCGCCCTGTGGGACGACCGCTGGCCGGCGCGGAAGGCGCCGGCGGAGCATTACGCCTTCTTCTTGGCCGGAGCCTTGGCCGCCGGCTTCGCCGCCGCCGCCTTCTTCGCCACCGGCTTCGCCGCCACCGCCGCGCCCGTACCGACGACGCGCTTGCCTTGCGGACGCTTGTTGCCGTAGCTCGCCGAGTAGATCTTGCCGCGGCGGGTCTTGCGATCACCCTTGCCCATGTCGTTCTCCTCAAAAAAGGTCGCGAAGGTTACCAGCAATCCGCCAGTTTTCAATGCAGGAGCGGCGCAAGCCGCGAGAGCGAGGCGAAGGGTCGGCGCTCACGCCGCCCGGGCATCGCGGCTCACGCCGCTCCTACACTCGCCAGAGACTCGCGGTCTCGGCCCGCATATGGATCGCGTAGCGGTTGACGCCATGCGCGAGCCCGAGTGCGGTGCCGCCCACGCCCATTGCCAGCGCGTGCCACCACATGCCTTCGCTGACGTAGGCGCCGGTGATCAGACCGATCGCACCGACGACGAACAGCATCCGCACCGGAGTCCAGGTCCGGAGGCTGTACTGGGTACCGATCACCAGGATCGCGAACACCAGTGCGAGCGCGACGAAGACCCGCTCGTAGCGATGGCCGGACAGCCATTCGAGGCCCGACCACGGCGCCAGCACCAGCACCAGCGGCACCAGCACGCAGTGCGCGGCGCACAGCAACGCGGCGAAAGCGCCGGCGGCGTCGAGTCGCGCCAGCCAGCGGCGCGCTTCGGAAGGGGAATGGGAAGAGTCTGTCGACATCGGTCGGCCGGCGAGGACAGTTACAATATAACATCTTGCTGCGTCGTCTCCAAGCCCTTGCAGGGATGCGGATGACCGCACAATTCGGACCCTGAAGACTTTGTCATGATGGGTCACCGCCGCCGCCGATCCGACGCCATGCGCCTCGCACTCCCCGTCCTCGTCGCACTGTCCGCCACGTTCGCGATCCCGGGACAGGCCGCCAGCAACCGCCTGTTCGACGCCAATTTCGACGAGCCGGCCGAGGGCCCCTACAGCGCCCCCGAATCGGCGCGCTTTCTCACCCAGGCGACCTATGGCGCCACCCGGACCGAGGTCGAGCGGCTGCGCCAGATCGGCTACAACGCGTGGCTCAACGAGCAGTTCGCGGCGAGCCAGACCCTGCATCTGCCCTATCTCGACCTTCGCAAGAGCCAGGGCGAGGACGTCTACCAGGACACCCGCCAGGAAGCCTGGTGGAACGCGGCGATGGGTGCTCCGGACCAGCTGCGCCAGCGCGTCGCGTTCGCACTGTCCGAAGTGCTGGTGGTGTCCGACCAGGCGAGTTCGGTCGACGACGCCTTCGCGCTCGCCAACTACTACGACATCCTGGTCCGCAATGCCTTCGGCAACTACCGCACCCTGCTCGGCGAGGTCACGCTGAGTCCGGTGATGGGCCATTACCTGTCGATGTTCAAGAATCGCAAGCCCGACCTGACGCTCAACATCCGTCCGGACGAGAACTACGCCCGCGAGATCATGCAGCTGTTCTCCGTCGGGCTTTGGCAGCTGAACCAGGACGGTACCCGCAAGCTCGACGCCAGCAACGCGCCGATCCCGACCTACACCCAGGACACGATCCGCGGCTTCGCCTACGTGTTCACCGGCTGGAACTGGGCGAACTGCCCGAGGACCGGCGCGAACGGCCAGCCCTGGGAGTGGGAATACTGCCCGTCCGGTCCGACCGGCAACGAGGGCGCCGGCTGGCGGCTGCCGATGCAGGCCTGGGAGAACTACCACGCGGTCGACGGCCCGAACGGGCCGAACTTCGAGAAGCAACTGCTCGACTACAGCAATGTCGCCCTGCCGAACGGCAAGCTGGCCCGCGGCGGTACCGCGATGGCCGACCTCAACGCCGCGCTCGACAACGTCTTCAACCACCCCAATGTCGGCCCCTTCCTGGCGCGACGCCTGATCCAGCGCCTGGTCGGCAGCAACCCGAGCCCGGCCTACATCGGCCGGGTCGCCGCCGTGTTCGCCAACAATGGCAGCGGCGTGCGAGGTGACCTCAAGGCCACGGTGAAGGCCATCCTGACCGATCCCGAGGCGCGCTGGCGCGGCGCACCGCCCGCCAATGCCGGCAAGCTGCGCGAGCCGCTGCTGCGGCAGACCCAGCTGTGGCGCGCTCTCGGCGCCTCCAGCAACGACGGCCGCTTCCGCTACGGCTGGCCCGACTACTCGACCGGCCAGGCCGCGTTGCGCTCGAAGACGGTGTTCAACTTCTTCCTGCCCGACTACCAGCTGCCGGGCGAAATCGCCGGACTCGGCCTGTATTCGCCGGAATTCCAGCTGCTCACCGACACCTACATCACCCGCACCACGAACGACATGGCGGGTTCGGTGCAGTGGTACTACTACGGCAACACCGGACTCGACCCCGCCAACCACGACATCGTCGTCGACCTGCGCCCCGAGGTCGCGCTCGCCGCGAAGCCCGAGACCCTGGTGACCCGCTACGACCTGCTGCTGATGGGCGGCACGATGTCGACCGGCATGACCAAGACCCTGGTCGACGAGATGAATTCGATCGGCCTCACCAGCTGGTCCGGAGCGCCGCAGGAACGCGTGACCGACGCGCTGTTCCTGATCTCGGCGTCGCCCGAATACGTGATCGAGAAGTGACCATGAACCGCAACCGCCGCGATTTCGTCCGCCGCGCCCTGTGCGCGACCGCTTCGTCCGCCATGTTCGGCAGCCTGTTCGGCAAGCTGTCGCTGGCCCATGCCGCCGTCCCGCGCCGCCTGGCCGGCACCGACTACCGCGCCCTGGTCTGTGTCTTCATGTACGGCGGCAACGACTCGCTCAACATGCTGGTGCCGACCGACGCTCCGCACTACTCGATCTACAACACGTCGCGCTCGGGCCTCGCGCTGCCGAACAACGGCGCGCTGCTGAACCTGTCCGGCCTCAATGCCCCCAGCGACGGCGCGACCTACGGCCTGCAGTCGACGATGACCGGGCTGCGCGACCTGTTCAACATCCAGCGCAAGGCCGCGGTCGTCGCCAACGTCGGGCCGCTGCTCTATCCGGTCACCAAGACCCAGTACCAGAACGGCAGCGTCCCGCTGCCGGAGCAGCTGTTCTCGCATTCCGACCAGCAGGTCTGCTGGCAGTCGCCCAATTCCGACAGCACGGACCGCCTGGGCTGGGGTGGCAAGCTCGCCGACCTGTTCTTCTCGAGCAATACCAACCAGACGCTGTCGATGAACATCTCGCTCGACGGCGAGAACGTGTACCAGGCCGGCGCCCAGGTGTCGCCCTACTTCATGAACAGCGGCGGCACCGAATCGATCTGGGCGATCGACAACAACAGCTGGAACGACCGCCGTCGCACCGCGTTCAACGCGCTGGTCAACGCTGCCCAGTCCAATCCGCTGGAACGGGCGTACAGCGCCGGGATCAAGCGCTCGATCGCGGTCGAGCAGCAGATCACCGCAGCGCTGGCCGCGGCGCCGGCGCTGGCGACGCCTTTTCCCAATACCGACATCGCCAGCCAGCTGAAGATGGTGGCGCGGCTGATCAGCGCACGCATGACGCTCGGCATGTCGCGACAGATCTTCTTCGTCAGCCTCGGCGGCTTCGACACCCACGACGCGCAGCTGGAGAACCACCCGGTCCTGATGGGCAATCTCTCGGCGGCGATCAGCGCGTTCTACGCCGCCACCGTCGAGCTCGGCGTCGCCAACAGCGTCACCACCTTCACCGCGTCCGACTTCGGCCGGACACTGTCATCCAACGGCGACGGCACCGACCACGGCTGGGGCGCGCACCACTGGGTGGTCGGCGGCGCGGTCGACGGCGGCAAGTTCTACGGCAGCTTCCCGAACCTCACCAGCGGCGGCCCGGACGACGCCGACTGGGGCCAGATCATCCCGTCGACCTCGGTCGACCAGTACGCGGCCACGCTGTCGAAGTGGTACGGCCTCGCGGACACGGACCGCAGCCTGATGTTCCCGAACCTCGGTCGTTTCGCCAGTCCCAATCTCGGCTTCATGATCTAGGGTGCGCCTCGGCGCCGCCGTGGGAGGGGCGCGAGCCCCGATCGGAGCTCGCCTCACGATCCCGTCATTGCGAGCGTGGCGAGGCAATCCAGCGCCTTGGCTCTTCGACGCGCCCATCAAGAGCAGGAGCGAAGGCGCTGGATTGCTTCGTCGTCACCGCGCTCCTCCTCGCCATGACGGACGTGCTGCGTGACCCCGAAGCCCCCGATAATCCCGGGATGTCCCGACCGGCCTTTCTCCTCAGCAACGGCGCCGCCGGCAACCTGCAGCAGGCGCGCGCGCTGGCGCAGGCGCTGGGCGTCGCCGCCATCGAGTTCAACATCGACCTTCGCTGGCCGAGCCGCTGGATCGCGCCGCACCTGCTACCCGGCGATTGGCGACGCCTGCCCTCCGGCCTGCGCGACGCCGTCGCGGCGGAGGCGCCGGCGATCGCGATCGGCTGCGGCCGTGCCGGCGCCTGGGCGACGCGCCTGCTGCGCGCGGAGACCGGGGCGCGCGCAGTGCAGATCCTCGACCCGCGCATCGAGCTCGCGCACTGGGACGTGGTGGTCGCGCCGAGCCACGACCAGCTCGTCGGCGACAACCTGATCCAGACCATCGGCGCGCTCAACACCATCACTCCCGCGCGCCTGGCGGCGGCGGCGCTGTCGACGCCGGCGCTGCACGCCCTGCCCCATCCGCGGACGGCGGTGCTGATCGGCGGTGATGCGCATCGGGTCCGCATCGACCGCGCATTCATCGCCCGCCTGCTGGCCGCGCTCGACGCGTTGCAGCCGGCCGACCAGGGCAGCGTGCTGATCAGCACCTCGCGGCGCAGCGATCCGGACGTCCTCGACGTGCTCGACGCCTTCGTCCGCGGGCGTCGCGGCGAGTTGTATCGCGCCGGTGCCGGCACCACCGCGAGCAACCCCTATCTTGCCTTCCTCGCGCACGCCGACCGCATCGTCGTCACGCCGGAATCGGTCAACATGCTGTCCGAGGCCGCGGCCACCGGGAAACCGACCTACACGCTGCGCACGCTGCTCGACCGCAAGCTGCTGCACTTCCACCGCTCGCTGCTCGAGGGCAACCATCTGCGCTACTTCGACGATGCCGACGCGGACTGGGTGCCGACGGCGCTGCGCGAGACCGAGGCTGTGGCGGAGCTGGTCGCGAGGCGCCTGCGCGCGTAGGGCGGGCACTGCCCGCCATCGCTAGGCAATCGTCGACGACGGGAGTGGAGCCGTCCCCGGCCCGCTGCTCGGCTGGTGATTCCAAGGCGAGCGACCCGGAGGCCGCTCTACGTCTCCGGACGAAACGTACAAGCTCAGGCGCTGCCCGACGATGCGAGACGTTCGGGCAATGGCGGGCAGTGCCCGCCCTACTCCCGCATCAGGGTCGACTTGCCGAACAGGCTCTCGACCAGGTCCACCGCCAGCTCCGCCGTCTTGTTGTGCAGGTCGAAGGCCGGATTGAGTTCGACGATATCGAGCGAGCCCATCGCACCGCGGTCGGCAATCATCTCCATCACCAGCTGCGCCTCGCGGTAGTTGGGACCGCCGCGCACCGTGGTACCGACCCCGGGTGCGATCTCGGGGTCGAGAAAATCGACGTCGAAGCTGACGTGCAGATGGGTCTCCGCGTCGATGCCCTCGAGCGCCTCGTCCATCGCGCGGCGCATCCCGACCTCGTCGATGTAGCGCATGTCGTAGATGTCGAGCTGGCATTCGCGCACCAGCTGCTTCTCGCCGGGGTCGACCGAGCGGATGCCGATCTGGCGGATTTCGTCGGAGCGCAGTGCCGGCACACTGCCACCGAGGCCGATCAGCGCGGTCGGTCCGTGGCCGCAGAGGCAGGCGACCGGCATGCCGTGGACGTTGCCCGAGGGCGTGATCGCACTGGTGTTGAAGTCGGCGTGGGCGTCGAGCCACAGCACCCGGAGCTTCTTGTTGTTCTGGCGGCAGTGGCGCGCCACCGCAGTGATCGAGCCGATCGCGAGGCAATGATCACCACCCAGCACCACCGGCAGGCGGCCCTGCGCCAGCTCGTTGCCGACCGCATGCATCAGCAGCCGGTTCCACTCCACGACCTCGTCGAGGTGGCGATAGCCCTCGTGCGGCGGCAACCAGGGATTGACCGGCCCCTGCAGGTTGCCGCGGTCGATCACGTCGAGGCCGCGGGCGCGCAGGGCGCCGGCGAGGTCGGCGACACGCAGCGCCTCCGGGCCCATCGACGCGCCGCGATGGCCGGCGCCGATGTCGGTGGGAACGCCAATCAGGGAAACCGCCTGCGCCATGCTCGTGACCCGCGGAAATGGTCGACGATTCTAGCCTCTGCCGTTCATCCGCGCTGCGGACGCGCCACCGTCAGCAGCACCTGGGCGAGATCCGCCGGCGACACGGTCTTGCGCAGTACCGCCGCGAAACCGCTGTCCATCGCGACCTGGCGCGGCAGCTGCCCCTGGTCGGCGGTCAGGCAGACCCGCGGGATGCGCGCGAAATCGCCGGTGCTGCGCAGATGTCGCGCGAGGTCGGCGCCGGTCTGGCCGGGCAACCAGAAATCGACGAGCAGCACGTCGGGCGGCTCGATGACGAGCTGCGCGTCCATCGCGTCCGTGTTGTCGACGCTGCGCACCCTCAGCCCCTCGGCGGTCAGCGCTTCGCGCCAGTACTGCGCCTGCTGCGGATCGTCCTCGACCAGCAGCACGAAGATCGAACTCGCCGTGACCGGCTTGCCGGTGCCCCGCTCCATCGCCGGCGCCGCCTCGCGCGAGGCCCGCGACAGCACGTGCAGCAGGGTCTCGACCCGTGCGGCGATGTCGCCCAGCAGTTCCTTCAACGGCGCCCGCAGCGAGGTCACCTCGGAATCCCAGCGCGACAGCAGTTCGTCGACCCGGACGGCCTCGCGGCCGAGGTCGACGTAGCCGTAGGCCTGCGCCGAGCCGGCAAGCTTGTGGACCCGTTCGTGGAAATCGGACTTCGCCTTCGGGCTGTCGGGCGTGCCGAGCCAGCGCTCCCAGCTCAAGGCCAGTTCCGACTGTTTGTCCCCCAGACTCATCCGGTATCTCTGCCGCAAGGCCTCGTAGGGTGCATCGTTCGGCATGTCGACGGATCCCGGCGGTCGCCGCCATGCAGGGTTGGTCACGGGCGGATCATGGCGGAATTCCTGCCCTGGGGACAGGGTGCAGCTACGGAGTCGGCCCACCGAACGATGCATTCGTCGGGTTCCGTCGCGGGCTGGTGCCGCCTGTCGGACTCGAACCGACGACCTACTGATTACAAATCAGTTGCTCTACCAACTGAGCTAAGGCGGCAGGATGCCAACGCGCGAGGACCGCGACATAGTAGCAAGTCGCGGAACCGGTTCCCCGGGAACCGGCGCTCGCTCTCCGGTTCAACGGCCGGGAAGCGTACCGCCCGCCGCCCGGGCATCCTTCGGGCCGAGATCGCGCACGCCGACGGTACCGTGCTGGTCGTCGGTGAAGGCGGTCTTCGACATCCCTGCGGCGGCGGTCTCCGGCACCCGAGGCGCGTCCTCGATCACGACTCCGGCGACGACGGCACGCCGGCGCCGACGATCAGGGCGAGTCCGGCCCGAACGCGAAGAACGCCTCGACCTCGCCGAGATCCCGCGTCCGCCGCATCGGCGGCAGGCTGTCGAGGAAGATGCGGCCGTAGCCCGCGGCGGTCAGGCGGATGTCGCAGACCATCAGCACGCCGCGGTCGTGGATGCTGCGGATCAGCCTCCCCGCGCCCTGCTTCAGCGCGATCGCGGCCTGCGGAACCTGGTGTTCGAAGAACGGCGAACCGCCGTCGTCCTCGATCGCACGCAGCCGGGCGGCCAGCACCGGATCGTCCGGGGCGGCGAACGGCAGCTTGTCGATCACCACCACGGAAAGCGCCTCGCCGACCACGTCGACGCCCTCCCAGAAGCTCGCGGCACCGAGCAGGACCCCATCGCCGGACTTGCGGAAGCGCTCCAGCAGCACCGCGCGCGGCGCGGTGCCCTGCACGAACAACGGGAACGGCAGGTCCGACAGCAGCTCGGCGGCGCGGCGCAACGCGCGGTGCGAGGTGAACAGCAGGAAGGCGCGGCCACGCGACGCGGTCAACACCGGCCGCACCGCCGCGATCACCCGGTCGGTGAAGGCCGGATCGTTCGGCCGCGGCAATGCCGCCGGCAGGTAGAGCAGCGCGCAGCGGGCGTAGTCGAAGGGGCTGTCGAGGCGCAGCGTCTCGGGCGATTGCAGGCCCATCTGGCGCTGGAAATGCTCGAACGTCTCGCCGACCGCGAGCGTCGCCGAGGTGTAGATCCAGGCGGCGTGGGTCTGGCGGCGGAACTCCTCCAGCGGAGCGGCGACATCGAGCGGCGTCGAGGTCAGGTTGAAGCCGCGCTCGGTCAATTCGAACCACTGCACGTCGTCGCGCGACTGGGCATCGAGGAGCAAGTCCACCCGGCGCAGGTATTCCTCGGCGCGCGCCTGGCACTGGGTCAGGCCCTCGCTGGTCTCGGCCAGCTGGCCGAGTGCCATGCCGAGCTGCTCGAGTTCGTCGCGCAGGTCGTCGAGGTCGGCCTTGATCTCGGGTCGTTCCCGCACCGGCGGCCAGGCGGCGCGCGGGCCGAAGGGCGCCAGCGACAGCCGGAGCTGCTTGCAGCGCGTATCGAGCCGCTTGTTGAGCGGCGTCAGCGTGGACAGCGCGCCGGGCACCGCGGCCGCCTCGCGCAGGCCGTCCTGTTCCAGCTCGATCAGCTGCCGTGCCGACACCGTGGTGCTGAAGAACTGTCCGGCCAGTTCCGGCACCTGATGCGCCTCGTCGAGCACGAACACCTCGGCGCCGGGCAGGATCTCGCCGAAGCCCTCGCGCTTGATCGCGAGGTCGGCGAACAGCAGATGGTGGTTGACCACGACGACATCGGCGTCCTGCGCCTCGCGCCGCGCACGCACGACGAAGCAGTCGTTCCAGAACGCGCATTCGCGACCGAGACACTGTTCGGCCTGCGCGGTCACCTTCGGCCAGATCGTCGCGCCTTCGGGCACGCTGGCGAGCTCGCCAATGTCGCCGCGGTCGGTGGCGGTGCGCCAGCGGCGGATCTGCGCCAGCGCGGCGACGTCGTCGCGCGACGCGAGCCGCCCTTCGCGGACCGTCTGGTCGAGGCGGTGCAGGCACAGGTAGTTGGCGCGGCCCTTCAGCAGCGCGGTCTTCGCGCCCAGCTTCAGTGCCGACAGCACGCGCGGCAGGTCGCGGTCGTACAGCTGGTCCTGCAGGTTCTTGGTGCCGGTGGAGACGATCGCGCGCTTGCCTGACAGCAGCAGCGGCACGAGGTAGGCGAAGGTCTTGCCGGTGCCGGTGCCGGCCTCGACCACCAGCTGCCGGCGCTCGGCGATCGCGTCCTCGACCGCGGCGGCCATCCGCTGCTGCACCTGCCGCGGCACGAAGGCCGGGTCGCGCAGCGCGAAGGGGCCGTCGGCGCCGAGAGCCTCGGCCGACGGCGCGCGCGAATCGTGACGTCTCATCGACGCCGCCGCGGGCGGCTGGCGCTGCGCGGCCGCGCCTTCGCCGCCGGCGTGCGGGTGCGGCGCTTCGCCTCGCGCGCCGCCTTCGCCGCGGCGGCGCGTCCGGCCGCGGCCAGCGCGAGCTCGGCCCAGGGCCGCATCGCCGCTGGATCGTCGAGCGCCTCCTCCGGCACCGTCCAGTAGCCGACCTCGACCTGGCGCTTGCCGTTGTCGTAGACGAAGGGCTGCGACCCGGCGTCCTGGAACTGCTTGCGGGTCAGCTCGTCGGTCTTGAAGTACAGGACCTCGTCGATGCCGAGCGCGAAGAAGCGCTCGTCGAGGTACACGCCGATGCCGCCGAACATGCGGCGCAGCGTCACCTGGCCGATCGGGCGCAGCAGGTCGCGCAGGTGGTGTTCGAATTCGGTGCTCATCCCGGCAGTGTGCAAAAGCGTTCCGGTCGCGGCAAGACGCCGCGGCGACGCCCGGGGCATTGACCCTGAAAGGACGCTCGGCGATGGTGCGCGCCATGGCCTATCTCGTGTCCCTGCTGATCAGCGCCGCGCTGACCGGCCTCATCTCCGGCAGCCACTGCGTCGTGATGTGCGGCGGCATCGCCGGCGCGCTCGGCCTCGCCTCGCGCGATGCCGCGCGACGTCGCGGCCTCGGGCTCGCCTACCCGATCGTGTACAACCTCGGCCGGATCGTCTCCTATGCGGCGGCGGGCGCGCTGGCCGGAAGCCTCGGCGCCGGCGTCGTGCATCTGGCTCCCCTCGCCGCGATGCGCACCATTGCCGGCAGCGCCGCGGCATTGGCACTGCTGCTGGTCGGCCTCCGGCTGGTCCTCGGCAATGCCTGGTTCCGCTGGCTGGACCGGCCCGGGCTCGCGCTGTGGGCGCGGCTGGCTCCGCTGGCGCGGCGCTTCCTGCCGATCGATTCGCTGCCGCGGGCGCTCTGCGTCGGCCTGCTGTGGGGGTGGATGCCCTGCGCGATGGCGTATTCGATGCTGGTTGCGGCGGCGCTCTCCGCCGACGTCGTCTACGGCGCCGGGATGATGCTCGCCTTCGGCCTTGGCACCCTGCCCTGGCTGCTGCTCACCGGGGCGCTGCTGCCGCGTCTCGGCACGGCCGCGACCCATCCGGGCTGGCGCATCGGCGGCGGTCTCGCGATCTGCACGCTCGCTGCGCTCGCGCTGGCGGGCAACCTGCTCGGACCGCGCTGGCCGATGCTGTCCTACGTCACGGCGTTCTGCGTGCCCTTGCGCCGTTGAATCGTGATCGGCCGGTCGGCCGAATGCTCGTCGCCGATCATCGCCTCGAGCCGCGCATGGTCGCGGATCCGGATGGTCTTGCGCTCGACCTCGAGAATGCCGAGCTCGGCGAGCCGGGTGAACAGCCGGCTGACCGTCTCCACCACCAACCCGAGATAGTTGGCGAGCTCGTAACGCGACATCGGCAGGACGAACTCGTCGCCGGAGAAGCCGAGCCGCTTGTAGCGGGTGGAGAGGCTGTGCAGGAAGATCGCCAGCCGGTCCATCGCCTGCCGCCGGCCCATCATCACCAGATGTTCGTGGTCCTTCACCACTTCGCGGCTCACCACTC
This sequence comes from Ahniellaceae bacterium, assembly GCA_044221335.1. Taxonomy (GTDB): domain Bacteria; phylum Pseudomonadota; class Gammaproteobacteria; order Xanthomonadales; family Ahniellaceae; genus JBGAPI01. The sequence goes on along the minus strand of JBGAPI010000035.1, from coordinate 28,950 downwards.
GCATCAGCTGGCGCTGCAGGCCGGGCACCTGGGCGGCGACGGATTCGAGTCGATCGAACGGGACCTCGCAGACGCTCGCGCGCGACAGCGCCTCGGCGCTGCAGCGATGCGTGTCGTCGGCGAGGCCGTCGAAGCCGACGATCTCGCCGGGCAGGTGGAAGCCGAGGATCTGAAGCTCGCCCTCCTCGTCTTCGGCGTAGGTCTTCAGCGCGCCGCTCTTCACCAGATACAGCTTGGTCAGCGGCTGCCCGGCACCGAACAGCACCGTGCCCCGATCGAGCACCACGTTGGAGCGCACCAGCTGATCGAGACGGTTCAGGTCTTCGCCCCCGATTCCGGCGGGCAGGCAGAGCTGTCCGAGCGCGCAGCTGGCACAGCTGCGGCGGAGCTGGCCAAGATCGAGGGTGGCCGGGGCCGGAGGTGTGGCGGGTTCCATCACTGCAGTCTATCCGCCTGAAATCGAGATGGACATTCGACCTCGCGCCGCCGCGGAAACAAGTTGTAAGCGCCCGGCGGTTGCATTCTCGGGGCGAAATCACTAGTGTTCGCGCCGCTTGTCGCGCCGCTTCGTGTCCTTCCTTGGTGTGATGGCCCGGCCACTTCTGGTCGCCATCGACACAGCCGAACGCCTTCGTCGCTGCAATCCGGATCACTCGGCCGTCGGCCGGCATCCGCTCAATCAAAGCCTGCAGCGCGGTTTAGGAACGCTCCAGGCAACCGATCGGCCGCCAAGACCCGGCGATCGCTGGAGCATCAAAACATGAGTTTTTCGAATCTCGGCCTCGCGCCCGCCCTGCTGCGCGCGCTGGATGAACTCGGCTATGCGACGCCGACTCCGATCCAGTCCGATGCCATCCCCTACGTGCTCGCCGGCAAGGATCTGTTCGCCGGCGCGCAGACCGGTACCGGCAAGACCGCGGCCTTCGCGCTGCCGACCCTGCACGCGCTGCTGACCCGCTATCCCGATGGCACTCCGAACCCGAAGCGCCCGCGCGTGCTGGTACTGACCCCGACCCGCGAACTCGCCGCCCAGGTCGAGCAGAGCTACAAGGACTACGGCCGCCACACGAAGATCCGCAGCCACGTGATCTTCGGCGGCGTCGGCATGAGCGGCCAGGTGCACGCGCTGTCGCGCGGCGTCGACGTGCTGGTCGCCTGCCCGGGCCGCCTGCTCGATCACGCCGACCAGCGCTCGGTCGACCTGTCGCGGGTCGAGGTGCTGGTGCTGGACGAGGCCGACCGCATGCTCGACATGGGCTTCCTGCCGGCGCTGCGCCGCGTGCTCGCGCTGCTGCCGAAACAGAACCGCCAGACGTTGCTGTTCTCCGCGACCTTCTCCGAGCCGGTGAAGGCACTGGCTGCGCAGTTCATGAAGGACCCGGTCGAGGTGCAGGTCACCCCGAAGAACACCGTCGCCGGCACCATCTGCGACGCCGTGCACCCGGTCGTCGCCGAGCGCAAGAAGGACCTGCTGCTGCACCTGATCGCGCAGGATTCGCGCCAGCAGATGCTGGTGTTCGCGCGCACCAAGCACGGCTCCGACAAGCTGGTCGACTGGCTGGAGAAGAGCGGCGTGAAGTGTGCCGCGATCCACGGCAACAAGAGTCAGAACGCCCGCACCCGCGCGCTCGACGACTTCAAGCGCGGCAAGATCAACGTGCTGGTCGCCACCGACATCGCTGCCCGCGGCATCGACATCGACCTGCTGCCCCTGGTGGTCAACTTCGATCTGCCGGCGGTCGCCGAGGACTACGTGCACCGCATCGGCCGCACCGGCCGCAACGGCTCGTCGGGTCGTGCGGTGTCGCTGGTGAGCCCGGACGAGACCGGCCTGCTGTTCGACGTGCAGGGCCTGATCAAGCGCCAGATCGAGCAGGTCGCGATCGCCGGCTTCGCACCGCCGTCTCCTCTGGTGATCACCAAGAACTCGCCGCGCCCGGCGCAGAAGCCGCAGCAGGGTCGCGGCGGCCAGCGCAACAGCTTCACCGGTGCACGCTCTGCCGGCAACGGCGGCGGTGGCAATCGCAGTGGCGACGGACAGGCCCAGCGGGGCAAGCCGGGCGGCGGATCGTCGCGTCCGGCCACCAAGTCGGCGGCGCCGCATCATGCTCGTCGTGGCCACGCGGAGGGTCGCGACGGTCGGCCGTCGGGGCACGCACAGGCGCCGCGCAAGAGCGGCGGCGGCTGGCGTTCCTTCGGGCGCTGAGCAGCAAGAGGGGCGCAGGCCCCGCCTCTGCCGAAAGGCCTCGCGATGGCGCGCGCGAGGCGTCGGTCCCTGCCTTCCAGCCTTCGGGCGCGAGAGGGGTTCGGGGGTCGAGGGGCGGGCGACACCGAACGTCGTTGACGACGAACGGAGTCTCTACAGTTTCGCGATGATCTTCTTCGCGAACAGGTAGGCGTCGCCCGGCCAGCGCGCCGAAATGTAGTTGCCGTCTTCGACCACGAAGGCGGCCCGGTCGTCGGTCGCGGTGCCGCGGTTCATCAGCTCGATCGGCCCGCGCACCAGATGCTCCGGCGCTGCGAGTGCCGCGCCCACCTCGGCGGCGACGTAGTCCGGGTAGGTGCGGTAATAGCGGCCGAGCTTCCACGCGCTGATCCAGTAGGCAATCCGCTCCATGTACGCCGGTAGGCAGGTCGTGCGCCGGCCATGCAGCACCGAGTGACCGGTCGCGGGATCGACCGCACGTGCCGCCAGCACCGGGCCGTGACAGATCGCCGCCAGCACCCGGCCGAGACGATTGAATTCGACCACCCTGGACTGCAGCAGCGCACTGCCGAGGTACTGCTTCATCCCCGGTGCGTGCCCGCCGGGCAGCACCAGCGCGTCGTAGTCCGACATCGCGAGATCGCGCCAGGCCAGCGGCGACTGGAACGCCGCGTCGCGCGTGAGCTCCTCGTAGAAGCGCTTCGGCTCGGCCTCGGCACCGAGCTGGCCGAACAGCACGCCCGTCAGCAGCAGCGGATCACAGGATGGCGCGACGCCGCCGTTCTCGGTGGCGAACACCACGTCGATACCGGCGTCGCGGAACAGCTTCCACGGCACCGCGACCTCGGTGGTGTCGAAGTCGCGGTCGGGGAGCGGGATCAGGACACGGGGCATGGGGCGAGTATTGCCCTCGCGGCCGATGCGAGCAACGGCTAGCGCTGCCCGCGACGCGACGTCGCGAGCGCGGAGGCGCACCCTACTTGTCGAGCGGCTTCGCCAGCTCGAGCTTCTTCATCACCTTCTGGAATTCCTCGACCGTCGACGGCGTCAGGTTCGGGTGACCGACCAGCAGGCCCATCGAAATGCTGCTGCTGACGAAGTAGGTCTCGCCGGCCTCGACTTCGAGGTTCAGGTCGTCCTTGGCTTCGGAATGCACGGTGTACGTGTGCGCACCGGGCTCGACCGAGGCGACGAAATACTTGCCGTTGCGGAGCTTGCCGAGTTCCTCCTTGCCTTCGCGGACGATGTAGCCCATCCCGCCGCCGGCGAACTTGGCGGGACGGAAGAACACGACCTGGGCCTTGCCGTCGACCGGCGGGCCGAGCTTGTCGACGACGGCCGGATCGAGGGGCGCCGCGTGGGCCGCGGCGGATGCGAGGGCAACGACGAGGGCGAGGGACGAGAGGCGAATCCGATTGAGCTTCACGACTTACCCCTGGGAGGACGAGTTCTGCGGGGACGGTGATTGCGACGCCGGTGGCGATTCGGCGGGCGCCTCGACGGTCGGAACGAGTTCGACGGCATGGGCGCCGGCCGCCTCCGCCGCCAGATACGAGGTCATCGCGCTGCCTGCCGGCAGGTCGATCTGCCCGCCGCGCACGAAGGCGGCGAAGGGCCCGGCAGCCGCCGCAACCCAGATGCCCGCCTGGCTGCGATCGCGACCGGCGCGGGGCTGCATCTTGTGCAGCTTGATCCGCCGACCATCGAGTTCGACATAGCGCACGGTCACGATCAGCTCGCCCGCCTTGCCGAAGGCGCCCGCCTTCTGCGCGTGGATGACCTGACCGACGGCATGGGCGCCGGACGGGATCAGCAGCCGACCCTCGAAGGACAGCGCCTCGGCGACATGCAAGGGAAAGGTATCCCCGGGCCTGGCGGTGCGGGTACTGACCGGGGCGTCGAGGACGAGGTGTACCTCGGTATCGACCGGCACCGCCACGCTCGACGGCAGCTCGTCGGCGCCGGCAGTGGCGGTGGACAGCAGGAGCGGAAGCAACAGGAGTCGAATCATCGCGGCACGGAAGGTCGGGGCAATCTGCGGAGTGGCCTTCCATGGCCGGGGGATCGTTGCCGAGGCGGGCCTCGCTCGAAGCGCGCAAGAGTAGAGACTGCGACCTCGCTTGTCCGTCTCGCCTCGGGTTCCGAGGTGTGGCGCGACATCGTCGTGCCCTTCCGGTCCCCGTCACCGTCGTCGCGGACGCGACAGCGAATGGCGGAACGCTCGCCCGCGCCGGCTACCGGCGACCGGGCCTCCTCCTCACACCCGGATCTCGAAGTCGTCGGCATCCATCCAGGCCGGGAAACGCTCGCGATGCCCGGCGAGCGCCGCCGCCGACAACGTCGTCGTGACGGTCTGTGGCTGAGCGCCGAGTTCGACCAGCGGCTGGCCGAGGAAATCGTGGACGACGCTGTCGCCGGAGTACGGCAGGTTGTTGCCGTCGGTGCCGACGCGGTTCACCGCGGCGACGTAGGCCAGGTTCTCGATCGCGCGCGCCGCCAGCAGGGTGCGCCAGGCGTGGCGGCGCGGGCTCGGCCAGTTGGCGACGAAGATCGCGAGGTCGTAGTCGAAGCGGCCCGCCGCGCGGTCCCAGCGGTTGCGCAGCCAGACCGGGAAGCGCAGGTCGTAGCAGACCGACGGATTGATCCGCCAGCCGTTCAGTTCGACGATCAGGCGCTGCTTGCCGTCGGCATAGCGCTCGTGCTCGTTGGCCATCCGGAACAGATGGCGCTTGTCGTAGGCGGCGAGGCTCCCGTCCGGGCGCGCCCACAGCAGGCGGTTGTAGTTCCGGCCGTCCTCGCGGATCACCATGCTGCCGGTCAGCGTCGCAGCGACCTCGCGTGCCAGCGCCGAAAACCAGCGCACGTTCTCGCCGTCCATGCCCTCGGCATTGTGCATCGTGTCGTTGGTGAAGCCGGAGGTGAAAGTCTCCGGCAGCACGACGAGGTCGGTCTGCCCCGTGAGGCCACGCACCAGGTCACCGTAGAGCGCGCGGTTGGCGGCGGCGTCGTGCCAGACCGTCGCGGCCTGGACCAGGGAAACGCGGAGGTCGTTCGTCGGCAGCGTCATGGCGATGTCCTCAGGCCGCACGCAGGCGTTCGGCTGCGGCGACCAGCGTCGCGTCGCTCTTCGCGAAGCAGAACCGGATCAGCCGGAGATCCGGCGTGGTCTCGTAGAACGCCGACAGCGGGATCGCCGCGACGCCCTTGTCCTTGCACAGCCACTCGCAGAAGGACAGATCGTCGGTGCTGCTGATCGCCGAGTAGTCGACCACCTGGAAATAGGCGCCGGCGACATCGAGCAGCTGGAAGCGCGAGCCCGCCAGGAGTTCGCGGAAGCGGTCGCGCTTGGCCTGGTAGAACGCCGGGAGATCGAGGTAGTGCTGCGGGTCGGACTCGAGCACGTCGGCCAGCGCCCATTGCGCCGGAGTGAACGTCGAGAAGGTGAGGTACTGGTGCACCTTGCGGAACTCCGCCGACAGCGCCGCCGGAGCGATGCAGTAGCCGACCTTCCAGCCGGTGCAGTGGTAGGTCTTGCCGAATGAAGACACCACGAAGCTGCGCGCCGCCAGCGACGGGTGGCGCAGCACGCTCTGGTGGGCGCGGCCGTCGAAGATGATGTGCTCGTAGACCTCGTCGGACAGCACCAGCAGGTCATGGCGCGTCGCGATCTCGGCCAGGCGCTCGAGGTCGGACCACTCGAGCACGCCGCCGCCCGGGTTGTGCGGCGAGTTGATCATGATCATCCGGGTTCGCGGAGTGACCGCGGCGGCGACCCGGTCCCAGTCGACCGCGAAGCTCGGGGCCACCAGCGGCACGTGGACCGCACGACCGCCCTGCAGCTCGATGGCCGGGTCGTAGGAGTCGTAGCAGGGATCCAGCACGATCACCTCGTCGCCCGCGCGCACGGTCGCCGCGATCGCCGCGAACAGCGCCTCGGTGGCGCCCGAGGTGACGGTGACTTCGGTGTCGACGTTGACCGTGCGGCCGTAGAGGCGCTCGGTCTTCAGCACGATCTGCTCGCGCAGCTTCGGGATCCCCGACATCGGCGCATACTGGTTGCGGCCCTCGGCCACGTGCCGGGCCAGCGCCTCGCGCAGCGCCGGTGGACCGTCGAAGTCGGGAAAACCCTGCCCGAGGTTCACCGCCTTGTGCTGGGCGGCGAGCTGACTCATCACGGTGAAGATCGTGGTGCCGACCCGGGGCAGCTTGCTGTCGATGCGCATCGCGTGATGTCTCCTCTCCGAGCCGCGCAGTGTAAGCGTTGATGGCGGCGGACGGGTGACGACGCGGTGGCCTTCGGCGACGTCCTCATGTCCGAATGGCATGACGAAGCCCCGTAGAATCCGGGCATGCCCCGCCCTCCGCGCCCGCAACGAACGCCCGCTCCCGCCGCGTCGGTCAGCCTCGACGACAGCGCGCTGTTCCGCGAGGCGATCGGCGACGGCATCACCGAACTCAGCCACGATCGCGCCGAGCTTCGCCCCTCCCCGCCGCCGCCGCGGGCGCACAAGACGCTGGCGGACGAGCGCGCCGCGTTGCGCGAGGCCTTCGCCCGCCCGACCGCCGAGCTCGAACTGGAGATGGGCGAGCCGCTCTCCTACGTCGCGGACGGCCTCAGCCGCCAGCTGCTGCGCAAGCTCGGAAAGGGCCAGTTCGCGGTGGCCGACGAGATCGACCTGCACCACATGAATCGCGAAGAGGCCGCCACAGCCATTCGCCTGTTCCTCGCCGAGGCGAAGCGCGAGCAGCACCTGTGCGTGCGCATCGTCCACGGCAAGGGCCTGCGCTCGAAGGGCCCCGGGCCGGTGCTGAAGCTTCTCACCGATCAGCTGCTGCGCCAGCGCGGCGACGTGCTGGCGTTCCGCTCGGCGCGGGCGGTCGATGGCGGCTCGGGCGCGGTGTTGGTCCTGTTGAAGCCGTAGGGCGGGCCCTGCCCGCCATTGCGAGGCGCTCGGCGATGGCGGGCAGTGCCCGCCCTACCGCTGATGCGGCCCTAGGCGGATCAAGTCCCGCCCGACGATCACGCCCAGGCGCGAAACGCCTGCGTGCCGTTCCGCGCCCCGCCGAACTCCGCGACCCGCTGCGGCAGCGGCTGCCCACGGCCGTCGACCCCCTGCACGTGGCCACCGCTCGCCGTCTGTTCCAGTGCGCCGCGCATTTCGGCCAGGAACACCCACAGCGCGTCCGGTGCGGGTGCGGACAGCTGCTGCTCGGTCTGCGCCCCCATGCTCTGCTCGGCGCCGTACAGCGACGCGTGGTTGGACCAGGTCGCGGTGCGCAGCCGGCCGCGGTCGATGCGCAACTGGAAGTGGCGACTGCTGCGCGAGAACTCCTCGTCGTCGGCGGAGCGGTGGGTCTCGCGCCAGGTCTCCAGGGTGTAGACGCCGTCGCCGAAGTCGCCCAGTTCAGCCGCGAGCCGGTCGAGCAAGGCGACGTAGCGCGGGTAGTCGCCGCGCTGCTGCGGCGTGGAGGGTCGCGCGTAGTGCTCGCGCAGCGCGGCGATCTGCGGGCGCAGCAGGTCCATGGCGCTCGCCGGGCGCCAGGGGCGCCGCGGCCAGAACCAGTGCAGGCCGGCCGCAAGCAGCGGAACGCCGAGGTAGACCGCGATGACGACCAGGGAAACGCCGCTCCCGACCAGCCACAACAGGGGAATGGCCCACAGCACACCGAGCGACGCCAGCAACACGCGGATCTGGGCTCGATTCATGGTGGTCAGGTTTCCTTCGCCGTATGATGGCAGGCTGTATTCCGGCCGATTCCGGCGCCCGAACCCGGCGACGCCCTCGGTCCCTGCTGGTGATCACGCAAGATGAGCTGGACCTGGATCAAATTCGCCATCCCCGCGCTGTTCGTCGTCGGCGCCGCGGTGGTCCACCTGCGCGGCCGCAAGCGCTTCGGCTTCTTCCGCCAGCTGTTCAACCACTCCACCCTGCTGGCGCCCTACAACACGCTGGCCTATGTCTTTTCCGCGGTGCCCGCGACCGCCTTCCTCGACCGCCGCCGCTTCCCCGAACTCGACGTCCTCCAGCAGAACTGGGCCACCATCCGCGACGAGGCCCTGGCGCTCAACGACGAGGGTCACATCAAGGCCGCGCTCGACAACGACGACGTCGGTTTCAACTCCTTCTTCAAGACCGGCTGGCGGCGCTTCTATCTCACCTGGTACGGCGGCGTGGTGCCTTCGGCCGAGCGCCTGTGCCCGAAGACCATCGCGCTGCTCACTGCCATCCCGTCGGTGAAGGGCGCGATGTTCGCGATGCTGCCGCCGGGCGCGAAACTCAACCCGCATCGCGATCCCTTCGCCGGCTCGGTGCGCTATCACCTCGGGCTCGTCACCCCGAACTCGCCCGACTGCCGGATCACCGTCGACGGCGAGGACTACCACTGGCGCGACGGCGAAGACGTGATGTTCGACGAGACCTTCATCCACTCGGCGGCCAACACCACGACGGTCAATCGCATCATCCTCTTCTGCGACGTCGAGCGGCCGCTGCACTTCGCGCCGATGCGCTGGCTGAATCGCCTGTTCAGCCGCGGCTTCGTCGCCGCCGGCGCCAGCCAGAACCTTCCCGGCGATCCGGTCGGCGCGATCAACCGCCTCTATTCGAGCGTGGTCCACCCGATCGGCGACCGCATCGACGGGGTGGCGCGGGCGTTGAAGAAGAAGAACCGGACGGTGTTCCGGCTGGCGAAGTACGCGTTGATCGTGGGCGTGCTGTACGGGATCTGGCGGCTGCTGTAGGGCGTCCGCTGTCGTAGGGCGGGCACTGCCCGCCATCGCGGGGCGCCTCGTCGCACGGCTTGGCAGAGGGCCCAGGGCATGGGGCACATTCTTCGGTGAAAGCGACAAGGCGCAAGCTGCGACGCTCCGCGACGGCGGGCAGTGCCCGCCCTACTCCACCGCCATTTTCAACGCCTGCCCGCACACGACCGGCGCTACCGGCAACACCACGGCGAGGCCGGCGGCGAGGAACAGCAGCGGCGCCGTCACCGGCCCGTGATTGATCGCCGCCTCGACCGCACCGGCGCCGAAGATCAGCACCGGCACGTTGAGCGGCAACACCAGCAGCGCCAGCAGGATGCCGGAGCGACGCGCGCCGACCGTCAGCGCCGCGAGGCAGGCGCCGATGATCGAGATCAGCAGCGTCGACAGGAACAGCGCGGCGATCAGCACCGGCAGCACCTCGGAATCGAGCCCCAGCAGCAGCGCCAGTCCCGGAGCAACGACCGTCAGTGGCAATCCCGTCGACAGCCAGTGGCAGAGCATCTTGGCCGCGGCCAGCTGGCTCGGCGAACGGCGGCCGGCGAGGTACTGGTCGAGACTGCCGTCCTCGGCATCGCCGCGGAACAGGCCGTCGAGCGTCAGGAGCGCCGCGAGCAGCACGGTGACGAAGCTGACGCCACTGGCGATCCGCGCGAGCTTGGCCGACTCCGGCCCCAGCGCCAGCGGGAACAGCGTGGTGACGATCAGCGCGAACATCAGCGGATTGATCGACTCGCTGCGCCGGCGCCAGGCGAGGCGCAGTTCGCGCCGGACGAGTCCCCCGAACACGCTCATGCGGCGTCACCCCGGCCGTGGAGCTGCAGGGTGCGCTGGCGCTCGACGTGGCAGACGATCAGCCCGTGGCTCGTCAGCACGGTGGCGCCCCCCTCGGCCGCATGCGCCTCGATCATCCGGTCGACCAGACCGCGCCCCTGCTCGTCGAGGTTGGCATAGGGTTCATCGAGCAGCCACAGGTCGGCATGCCGCGCCGACAGTGCGGCCAGAGCGATGCGCTTGCGCTGTCCCGCGGAGAGCTGGCGCAGCAGCACGTCGTCGTAGCCGGCGAGGTTGACGGCGGCGAGCTGACTCGCGGCATCGAGCCCGTCGCGACGACCGAAGATCGCGGCGCAGGTATCGAGGTGCTCGCGCGCGGTGAGGTCGGGCTTGAGGCCCAGCTGGTGACCGAGCCAGGCGATCGCGTCGCTCGGCCAGTCGATGCCGTCGTAGTCGGCGCCACGCCAGGCCAGCTCGCCGGCGCTGGGCTCGAGCAGTCCGGCGAGGATGCGCAGCAGCGTGGTCTTGCCGGCGCCGTTGCCCCCCTCGACGACCACCGTCTCGCCGGCGGCGACCGAAAACGACAGCGGCCCGAAGATGACTTCGCCGGCGCGGTCGAGGACGAGGCCACGGGCGGCCAGCAGCACGTCGGCGGATTCGGGGGTCAAGCGCAGTCCACGGCGGGGCGAAGGGCGCGTATCGTAGCGTGGTCGCCGGCCCATCGATCGCCGCCTCGCCCACTCCCCGGAAGCCCCGTCATGTCGCAAACCCTGATCTCGGTCGTCGACGCCGCCGCCCTCCACGGCCAGCCCGGCGTGGTGTTCGTCGATGTCCGCCACCAGCTCACCGATCCGGCCTACGGCGCCCGCAGTTTCGCCGAGGGCCACATCGCCGGCGCGGTATTCGCCTCGCTCGACAACGACCTGTCCGACCTCTCGATCACCGGCCACGGTCGCCATCCGATGCCGTCCGCCGAACGCTTCGCCGCCGCGCTCGGCCGGCTCGGCATCGCCCCCGGCGATCGGGTGATCGCCTACGACGACGGCGACGGCGCCTACGCCGCGCGGCTGTGGTTCCTGCTCGGCCTCGCCGGGCATGCCTGGTGCGCGGTGCTGGACGGCGGCTTCGCGGCGTGGAAGGCCGCAACGCTGCCGATCGGACGCGACGCGGCCCCGCGCCCGCCGACCGACCAACCGCTTGCCTACGCCGCCGACCGCATCGTCGGCGCCGACGAAGTGCTGCGCGAAGTGGTCGAGCTTCGCCGCGCCCTGTTGATCGACGCCCGCGGCGCGCCGCGCTTCCGCGGCGAGGTCGAGCCGATCGACAAGGTCGCCGGCCACGTGCCCGGCGCGGTCAATCGTCCCTACACCACCAACCTCGACGCCCAGGGCCGCTTCAAGCCAGCGGCGCAGCTGCGCGAGGAATTCGCCGCGCTGATCGGCGATCTGCCGCTCGACGAGGTCTGGCTGATGTGCGGCTCCGGCGTCACCGCCTGCCACAACCTGCTGGCCATGGAACACGCCGGGCTGCATGGGGCGCGGGTGTTCGCGGATTCGTGGAGTGGCTGGATCAGCGATCCGGCGCGGCCGGTGGCGACTGGGGAGTGAGGGCTGAGGGCTGAAGGTAGGGTGCGTCTTGGACGCACCAGCAACGAGACTCGATCTGACGCTCAGGATCAGGGCTCGAGGCTCCGGATTCAGGGCTGAGGCTCAGGGCTCATGAAATGACTTTGTCATCGCGAGGGGGAGCGTAGCGATGACGAAGCAATCCGGCGCCGTAGCCCTTGCTCCGGCACCGCGAAACGGAGGATCGCAACGACAACGAATCATGCGTGTGCCCAAACATTTTTTCCGGCATCGTGACCAGTCCAACCGTCGCTCGCGGCGCGATGCCGACAACCACCGGTATCCATGCTCAGGAAATCGAATGACCCCTGCAGTCCGGATCTTCGTGATCCAACCCTCGGACTTGCCCAGACTCCTGTTGGCGGCCGGGCATTCCATGCATCGGATTCGCGATGCCTCCTACGTCCAATTCGATAGCGACGAGGAATGGGACCGTGCCAACGAGACCGGCGACGAGACGTCGACCCGCTTTCGGGTGTCGACCGAACAATTGCGCCGTCTGTTCGATGCGGACCGCATCGGCATGGACTGGACGACGATCGAAGCGGTCGATCCCGCGTCGCCGAGCTCTCCCACATCCGGCGCGTTGTTCCGCCTGTTCACGATCGACGCCGGCGACCTGCATGTCGAAACCGACATTCCGCGGGTCGTCGGCCTGCTGGAGTCCTCCACCTGTCGTGAGATCAGCGACGAGAGTCTCAGGCGGCACCTACGCCATTACGCCACGAAAATCGATGAGTGAACCCGGACGCGCCTCGGCGATCGCCGCCTCGGGCATCGACCCGCCGCTCAGCGGATCGTTTCCCGGTGGCTGCGCTGGCCAGACGCCTACCGATCGTCGCGCCGAGGCGCAGCAGATGTCACGCGTCGAATCGCCGTCTCGACGTCCCGGAGCAGGGCCTCGTCCTGCGGCTCGCGCTTCACCAGCATCGCGTGCGGTTCCTTCGCATGAACGAAGTTTCCGCCTCGCGTCAGGTAGCAGGGCAGACACAGCATCCGTTTCGCCTCGCCCAGCCAGCGTCTGGCGTCGTCGATGCGCCCTGCCTTGAGCAGCAGGAAGCCGTAGGTCGCGGATCGACGATCGGCCCCGAAGGTGATTTCGTGCTGGCCGATCTTCTCTTCATCGATCGGATTGACCCGGTAGTACTCGGCGGCAATCGCTTCCCAGGAATTGCGCTCCGCGAACCAGGGCGCAGCGTGCTTCCGAAACTGCGTCAGCACCCGGTCGGCGCTGTCGGCGATGGCGTCCTTGCTCTCACGCCCGAAGCCGCCGGTCTCGTCGGTGTCGCGGAGCCGTTCCCACAGCAACAGTCCCGCATCGGCCAGCGCGACGGGCGGCGCTCCGGGAGCGAGCGATGGCACGGCGATGCCGAAATTGACATAGAAGAACGGGTTTCCGTGCCCTGCCGCCTGGAGGTCGAAGGTCTCGTACCAGCCTTCCCTTGCCCGGACGTAGAAGACCCCCGAGCGCTGCTCAAAACCGAGTTCGGCCGCCACATGCCGAAAGCGGGACTTGGCAGCGGACGCGAAGCTCGCGTAGTCGAATTCGGCCATGACGGCTCTCTCAGAGCGAGCGACACGCCGACGGCGGGCCAGGGCCGCCATCGCAGGGTCGAGCGACCATCGCTCGACCCTGCATCGCGGCAACGGCGCGCGGAGCGCGCCCTACCCCCGCCGCCACTCGTAGACGCGATAGCCCGCGACCAGTTGCCGGAGCAGTGTTCGGCGCAGCAGCCACGGGATCCTGAGCACCCCGAGCTCGCACGCCCGCTCGACCTGCGACTGCTCGGACAGCAGACGGTAGCCGGCGTCGCGGAACGGGCGATCCGGATGGCGCGGGCTCCAGGTGAAGGTGGCGCCGAGCGACTGGATGTCCTTCTGCAGGCCCTGCGCGTACTTGCGCTGGAAGCGGTCGTTCATCAGGTCGCAGATGAGCGTGTGGCGCGGCCAGAGCTTCGCCAGCGTCGCGATCAGCGCCGCGACCTTGGCGTCGTCGAGGTACATGCTGACGCCTTCCACGACCACGACCGGGTCAACGTCGCCCGCCCAAGGGGCGAGCTTTTCTTCAAGGCGTTCCGAACCGAAGTCGATCGCGACCCGTTCCAGCGGCCGCGGGCACTCCGCGATCGGCAGGCGCGCTTCCTTGTAGGCCAGCAGCGGCGCCTCGTCGACCTCCAGCCAGCGACCGGCGCCGAGACGATAGGCGCGCGCGTCGAAGCCGCAGCCGATCAGGACGATCTGCCGCTCGGGAGCGGCCGCGAGCGCCGCACGCAGCAGGTCGTCGACCACGCGGTGGCGCACCGCATTCGATCGGTTCGGAAAGACGTGCTTCTCGAAGCGCGCGAACACCGCGCGCCCCTCCTCGTCCATGAAGCGCTGGGCGTAGGTGTCGCCGCAGACCGGACGCTTGCTCGCGGCGTCCAACGCCCGGACGCCGCAGCAGTACCACGCGGTCTGGGAGACCGGATTCGCCATGGGGGACGAGGCCGGTGCGAAACTACTTGCCGAACCAGCCCATCGCATAGGCCCCGGCGAGCGCCGCGCCGACCAGGATCACGGCGCCCACGAAGAACACCGCCGGATGCACACCCTTGCGAGCGACCGGCGCCGCAGCGACCGGCGCTGGCGCCGCGCCTGCCGGCTTCGGCGCGCCCGAGGCGGCTTCCATCATCGGCGACACCACCAGGAACCGCAGGGTGTCGAAGCGCAGCTCCTCGCCATGCTTCACCGTGGCGGTATGGATGCGCTTGCCGTTGAGGAAGGTGCCGTTGGCGGAACCGAGGTCCTCGACCGCGACGCCGTCGGGCATCACCTGCAGCTTGGCGTGCTTGCGCGAAATCTCCTCCGACGGGATCGAGATGTCGCAGTCGCTCTGCCGGCCGATGGTCATCGTGCCGTAGAGCGGGTAGGTCTTGCCGAAGGTCGCGCCGGAGACGCCGCGCAGCATGTAGCGCGGGACCGCCATCCGGATCTTCGTGCGGCCGTCCTCGCCCTCCGGCTCCTTGTCCTTGCCCTTGGCGGCCGGCGCCGGCGCCGACTTGTCGGTGACCACCCGCGCGCCGACCTTGGCGAACAGGATCAGATCGCCGGACTTGATCGGGCTCGCGCCGCTCACCTGCTTGCCGTTCACCACCACGACGTTGGCGCCGTCCGGCACCTTGACCTGCGCACCATCGGCGCCGAGGTCGATGTCGCAGTGGTGCATGGCGATGCCGGGAGCGGCGATCAGGATGTCGGATCCCGGAGCCGAGCCGATCTTGTTGATGCCGGCCTTCAGTTCCTGCGGTCCGTGCTCGCCGTTCGGAAAAAGTAGTTTCATGCGCTATTCGTCATCCCGTCAACCGACCGGCGCACCCCGTGGCGCCGGTCATTCCACATCCCGCACCACGCGGATGCCCACGGTATTGCTGCCTTCGTCGGCATCGAGCGCCTTCGATTGCTGCGGATCGGCGTCGTCCGTCTCGCTCATCCAGCTCGAGCCGAAGGCCAGATGCTGCTTGCAGGACTTGCCGCAGTCGCTGGTCCACTCCCGGACGTTGCCGACCAGGTCGTAGATTCCGGCGGGCGCATCATAGTGGCGAACCGGTGCGGTTGTCGCAAACCCGTCATCACAAGTCACCACGTTGCCCTTCTTGAACTGGGCGCGGAAGCTGGAATCGGCGACATTGGCCTTGCAGTCGCCCGTGATCTTGGCGCCGAGGGCGCGCCACTCGGTGGCGGTCGGCAGGCGATACTTCTTTCCGGTGAGCTTCGACAGCCATTCGGCGTAGCCGGCCGCATCGTCGTAGGTGACGCAGACCACCGGCGAATCGGCACCGTGTTCGACGTCGGGCGCCTCGAAGGTACGGCTGCGCGAGGAGCTGAACAGGCCGCCCTCGCGGTCCTTGCAGGTCGGCTTGGCGCCGCGCCGACGGGCATCGCCGGCCTCGCGGAAATAGCGGCGGAACTCGTTCACGGTGGTCTCGGAGCGGGCCACCGCCAGGCGCCGGCCGACGTTGGCCACGATCATCTCCGGCCCGTCGTTGTTGGCGCCGTCGCGGAACACGTAACCCGGATCGCCGACCGTCTTGGCCTTCTTCGCCAGCGCGGCGAGCTCGGCGTCACCGGGCGCGAGCAGCAGCGCGCGCTCGAACGCCGCGCTGGCGCCGGCCTTGTCCCACGCGGCCAGGGCCGTCTTGCCGGCCGTCACCGCCTCGTCGCGGGTGGCGTTGCGGCGCGTCTTCACCCGCTCGACCACCGAGGCCCCTTCCGGCACGCTGGCGGCGATCTCTTCGGCCTTCTTCGCGAGGTCGACGTATTCCGCGATCTTCTGCTCGGAGAGCTTCTTTTCGGCCTGGGTGGCGACCAGCGCCGCGACATCGGCCAGTCCCTGGCGCGCCTTGTCACCCTCCGGCTTGGCCTTGAACTTGTCCGCCATCTTCACCGCGAGCTTGTAGCGGTCGACGGCGTTGCGGTACTGCGGGGTGTAATAGCGCTGCGCCGCAACGTCGGATTTGGCCAGCACCAGCACCAGGTTCAAGGGGTCGGTCACGGTGGTGTCGAAGGCGAGCTTCTCGGCCGCGGCGTCGACCACCGGCTCGCCGGTGTCGCCTCCGGCGACGCCGGTGTCGCTGCCGTCGGTCGGAACCGGCGTCTCGGTGTCGCCGCCGGTCGGCGGTGGCGTCTCGCCTTCGCCCGGCGGCGGCTGCGGCGGGGTCGGCGGCGGTGCCATCGGCGGCGGCGGCTGTGCCGGCGGGGTTGCCGGCGCCGTGGTGGTCACTTTCGACAGGTCGGTCGGCAGCACTCGCTTCTTGCTGCCGCCGAAGGCAGAGAGTCCCCAGACAGTGATGGCCGCGACGCCGATCGCGACGATCAGGCCGGCGAGCAGAAGCTTCCACAGCGGCACGCCGTCGTCGTCCCGGGAGGTTCCGGTCGCGGTCGCGGCCGACGGGGCTGCCGGAGGCAGCGGCGTGCCGAGCCCCGGGGCAACCGGCTCGTTGCCGGTCCTGGCGGGGATCACCATCTGCTGCTGCAGGGCGGCGGCCGGATTGGAGCTCGGCAGGATCACGGGCGGCGGCGCCACCGTCTGCATGGTGCTGCCGTTGGTGGCACCGATCACCTTGTTGGCGATCTCGGCCAGCGCCAGCTGGAATTCGTCGCAGTCCTTGTAGCGGTCACGCGGATCCTTGGCCAGCGCGCGCTCGATCATCGGCTGCCAGTGCTTGTACTTGTCGGGCAGCTGCGGGATCGCCTCGAACACGTGGGCATAGGCGATCGCGAAGCCGTCCTCGCCCTGGTAGGGCGGATGACCGGACAGCGCCTCGAAGATCACGCAGGCCAGCGAATACAGGTCGGAGCGCGCGTCGACTTCGCCGCCGCGGGCCTGTTCGGGACTCATGTAGTGACTGGTCCCGACGCTGTTGCCTGAATTGGTCAGTCGCGAGGTGCGCGACAGCGCCCGGGCGATGCCGAAGTCGGTCAGCACCGGGTGACCGGCACCGTCGAACATGATGTTGCCGGGCGACACGTCGCGATGCACGAAGCCGCGCTGGTGCGCGAATCCGAGAGCGCGGGCGACGCCGGTGAACACCGCGATCAGGTCGGGCTCGCCCATCCCCGCCTTGGTCCGGGACAACAGGTCGCCGCCGGGCAGGTGCTGCATGGTGAAGTAGTGCAGCTGCTGTTCGGTGACGCCGACGTCGTAGACCGCGACGATGTTCGGGTGCGACAGCGACGCCAGCGTTCGGGCCTCGTCGAGGAAGCGCCGCGAGAAGCTGGGATCGGTGACCAGCGCCGGGTTCATCACCTTCAGCGCGACTTCGCGATCGAGCGAGGTCTGGGTGGCGAGATAGACGGTGGCCATGCCACCGACGCCGACCTCGCGCTTGATATCGTACCCTGGTACTGAAATCACGCCTGGACCTTCCCCGTCATCTTGGCAACGAAGTGTAATCGTGCCGAGGCTGCTGCGGCAGCGCTGCGATTCACTTCACGACACGCAGGCGGGGGCCGCCGGTGCGCGGGGGAGGATCGGTGGAAACGGGCGCGCCCTCGGCGGCGGCATCCTGGGCGGCGACTTCCGGCGGACTCGCCTGCTCCTCCGGCGAGAACACGATGCCCTGCTCGTTCTCCTGGGCATAGACCCGGATCACGGCCTCCATCGGAACGTCGACCTGCTGGCTGACGCCGCCGAAGCGGGCCAGGAAGCGGATCGACTTGTTGCCGAGTTCGAGGTCGCTGACCGCGCGCACCGCGATGTTCAGGACGACGTAGCCGTCGCGGATCGCCGACGCCGGCACCCGCACGCCGGGTACGCGCGCGTCGACCAGGACGTAGGGCGTCAGCTGGTTGTCCGCAATCCAGTCGTACATGGCGCGGATCAGGTACGGCTTGTTGCTGGTCATGATGTGCGGGTTGGACATGTGTTCAGTTGCGCCATTGGGATTCGATGTCGGACATGCTGCGGCGGAAGCCGCTGCTCTTGAAGATGCGCTCGCCGTAGTCGTGGATCGGCTGCGCCTCGCGCGGCAGTGCCACGCCGAGATGCGGCAGTCGCCAGATCAGCGGCGCCACGGCGCAGTCGACCAGGGTGAACTCGCTGTTCAGGAAGAACTTCGATGCCTTGAACACCGGCACGCCGGCGATCAGCAGCTCGCGCAGCTGCTTGCGTGCGGCCTCGGCCGTCGCCCGGTCGGCGCCGACGATCTGCGCGGCCGGCGCCAGCCAGTCGTGGCAGACCCGGGACAGCCCGAGGCGCACCCGCGCCCGCGCCTGCGGATCGATCGGCATCAGCGGCGGATGGGGATAGCGCTCGTCGAGGTATTCGCCGATCACGTTCACGTCGTACAGCACCAGGTCGCGGTCGACCAGCGTCGGCAGCGAGCGATAGGGATTGAGGTCGGTCAGGTCTTCGGGCGGTTCGTTCGGATCGCAGAGCACCTGCTCGCACACCACGCCCTTGGCCGCGATCACCAGCCGGGCGCGGTGGCTGTCGAGATCGGTGCGACCGGAAAACAGGGTCAGCACGGAACGCGTCCGGACCGGATGCTGGGCCCTGCGTTTGCTCCAGGCGGCAAGCGTGGTGTTCACGGCGGTAACCCCCTTGGTCCCGATGCCGCATACCGGTTGAAGCCTAGCACCAGGAAGGGTCGGTGAACTCGACCGCGTTGCGTTCAGGCAGGCGCGAAACGCGGCCGCCCCGCTCCCACGAAATCCGGAGAGGGCCCGGATTTCGCGCGTCCTGACCCCGGGGACTCGACTCCGCTCCGGTTCGACCGTGCGCGTCGCCTCTCGAATCGGGCGGAGACTTCTCCGCTTCAGTCCGACCCGTATGAGTCACCGGCTCACCGGGCGTCGCCCCGATCCGGCAGGAGTCGGAAAAAAAACGTGCTGACGCTCGCCGGATCCGTTCATTGCTGGCAATAATCCCGATCATGGGCATGCCTCGACGCCTCCTCTCTGCCGCGATCCTGGTCGGACTTTCCGCCGGCACGCCCGTCAGCCGGGCGGACCAGCACGACGAGCAGGAACTGACTGACTTGCTCGCGGTGATGCAGGAGGAAACCGATCTCGCGACCCGCACCCGGATGAACGCGGACTACGTCCCCGGCATCGTCAGCGTGCTGGACGGCGAACGGATGGCGGCGATGGGGGCGCGGACCGTCGCCGAGGCGATGGCCTTCCTCCCTGGCGTCGAGGCCCTGCTCGACCCCACCGGCACGCCGAGCGTGACCGTCCGCGGCGTCCCTTTCCCGTTCAACTCCGGCAGCATCCAGGTCCTGCTGAACTCGGTGCCGGTCGGTCGCGAGTCGGCCGGAGTCAACGGTTCCGCGCTGTCCCTACCGATTGGCCAGGTGGAACGGATCGAATTCGTCCGCGGCCCGGGTTCGGTGCTGTACGGCGACTACGCCTTTCAGGGACTGCTCAACGTGGTGACCCGCAAGAGCGGCCGCAGCGTCGAAGCCGGCGTCGACGATCACGGCGCACGCGATCTCGTCGCGGTGCTCGGCAACGGCGTCGATCCTGCCACCGGCTGGCAGGCGGCGCTGAACGTCGCGGCGTTCGACAGCAGTGACGCCGTCCTGCCGATCGGCAACGGCGGCGACGAGCGCCGGACCAGTGGCGTGGCGAGCGTCGCACGCGGCGGCTTCGGCGCGACGGTGCAGTGGCTGACCCGCCATGTCGATCCCGACCCCGGCTCGGTCCCGGCCTACGACGAGACCACCCGAACCGCGGACCTGCACTATCAGGCGACATTGCGACCGAAGCTCGGCCTGCATGCCGGCCTGCAGTTCCTCTCCAGCGACATCGACGCAGGCTCGGTCATCTTCAAGGGCGACCAGAGCCGCGCCGGCGTCGATCTGGCCTGGAGCGGCTGGCAGCGGCAGGAATGGCTGTTCGGCGTCGAACGCGTCGATGGCCGCTTCGATCGCGCGCTGTTCGTGCCGCTTGGACTCGGCGTCCCGCTGCCGCCACATTCGATCGCCCCGCATTCGCGCCAGGTGTCCAGCGTGTACGTGCAGGACCAGATCGAGATCGCCGATGGCCTGCGGGCGACGCTCGGTGCGCGCTACGACGACAACAGCGAGGTCGGCAGCCGCCTCACGCCGCGGGCGGCGCTGGTATGGCAGGTCGCCGAACACCACGTGCTGAAGGCGCAGTTCGCGGAGGGCTTCCGCGCACCGACCTTCTTCGAGGTCTACATCGAGCACCCGGAGGGCGCGGACCTCGACTTCGAGGTCAACCGCACCACCGAACTCAACTACGTCTACACCGAGTCGGGAATGTCGCTCCGCGCGACCGCCTATCGCGCGCGGATCGCCAACATGGTGTTCCGCGATTTCGCCCGCAACGCGTTCGGCAACGTGTCGCATGCCGACGCCGACGGCGTGGAGCTCGAGTTCCAGCGGCAGCTGGCGGAAAGCCTCCATATGGACGTCGGCGCAAGCCATGTCGAGGCCCACGACAACCGCACCGTCACCCTCGACGATCGCGAGATCTCCTCGACGCCGCACTGGACCGCGACCGTGGGGCTGTTGTGGAGCCCGCGCAGCGACAGCGCGATCGGAGCCCACTGGAACCACGTTTCCGCCCGCCCCGGTGCCGCGCCGGACAAGGGCAGCTACGACCTCGTCGATCTCGCCTACACCCGCCACCGCTTCCTCGCCGACGGCCTCGACCTGCGCCTCGGCGTCGACAACCTGTTCAATCAGCGCAACACGCAGATCCTGGCCTCGCCGCTCGGCGACCAGCCCTTCCCGTTCCGGGACCGGACCGCCTGGCTGCGGCTCGGGTGGCGGTGGTGAGCTAGGAGCCCGGCTCGCGGCTTGCGCCGCTCCCGCGGCAGCCCGAAATGAAACGACCGGCGCCAGGCCGGTCGCTTCTTCACACCGTGCCGGCAGGACCGGCTCAGTGCACGTCCTTCCAGAACTCTAGCTTCAGGAAGTATGCCGCCAGCGTGAACGCGGCGAGGAACAGGATCACCATCCAGCCGAGGTCGTGGCGCTGCAGCGCGGCCGGCTCGCCGACGTACTGGAGATACGTCGTGATGTCGCGCACCGCCTCGT
The DNA here is from genome assembly GCA_044221335.1 of Ahniellaceae bacterium. Taxonomy (GTDB): domain Bacteria; phylum Pseudomonadota; class Gammaproteobacteria; order Xanthomonadales; family Ahniellaceae; genus JBGAPI01. The sequence goes on along the minus strand of JBGAPI010000035.1, from coordinate 8,037 downwards.
CGTACTGCGCCGGCGTCAGGGCCCCCGGAGCGGTGGTCTCGAACTTGACGAAGCAGGACTCGCCGGCCTCGCCGTGTTCGCAGTGCTTGCCCTTTTCCTTCGGCTCCACCACCGCGTGCTGCGAGCCGCCGAGTTCCCAGAGGACGTTCGGCATGCTGGCGTTGGGCAGGAGGGTGTTGTTCCAGCCGCTCGGGCGGGACTCGTCGACGTAGAACGACTTCAGGTAGTTGTAGATCCAGTCGACGCCGCGCGACCGGGCCGTCAGCGACAGGTCCGGCGGCGCCTTGCCGAACCACGCCTCGCCCTGTGCCGGGGTCATCGCGACGTTCATCGTCTCGCCGAACTTGGCGCCGGTGAAGATCAGGTTCTGCTCCATCGACTTCTGGTCGATGCCGAGATCGGCGGCCACTCGCGAATAACGCATGTACTTCGCGGAGTGGCAGGACAGGCAGTAGTTGGTGAACAGCTTGGCGCCACGCTGCATCGCGGCGACGTCGCCCATGCGGGTGTTCGCCGGAGGCAGTCCGCCTTCGTTGGCCGAGGCCAGCGCGGGCGCCACCACCAGGGCGAGGACGGCGAGGATCTGAGTGAGTGTCTTCATGGTGGTCGGCATCAATGCGGCATGGTCACGCGTTCGGGAACCGGCTTCGACTGCCCCATCCGCGACCAGATCGGCATCGTGATGAAGAAGGCGAAATAGAAGAACGTGCCGATCTGAGCGGTCAGCGTCAGCGTGTCGGTCGGCGGCTGGGTGCCGCAATAGCCGAGCCACAGGAAGTCGACCACGAACAGCGAGATGATCGCCCACGTGATGCCGCTGCGGTAGCGGATCGAACGCACGGGCGAGCGATCGAGCCAGGGCAGCAGGAACAGGATCATCGTCGCGCCGCCCATCGTGATCACGCCGAGGAGCTTGTCCGGGATCGCACGCAGCATCGCGTAGTAGGGGGTGAAGTACCACACCGGCTTGATGTGCTCCGGCGTCACCATCGGATTGGCCTCGGTGAAGTTGTCGTGTTCCAGGAACCAGCCGCCGAAGGTCGGCTCGTAGAACACGATCATCGCGCAGAGGGTGAGGAAGAAGCCGGCACCGAACAGGTCCTTGACCGTGTAGTACGGGTGGAACGCGATGCCGTCGAGCGGCACGCCGTCCGCGCCCTTCTTCTTCTTGATGTCGACGCCGTCCGGGTTGTTCGAGCCGACCTCGTGCAGCGCGAAGATGTGCAGGGTGACGAGACCCAGTAGCACCAGCGGCACCGCGACGACGTGCAGCGCGAAGAAGCGGTTCAGGGTGGCGTCCGCGATCAGGTAGTCGCCGCGGATGAATTCGACCAGCGCCGGGCCGACCCACGGAATCGCACCGAACAGCGAGGTGATCACCTGGGCGCCCCAGTAGGACATCTGGCCCCAGGGCAGAACGTAGCCGAGGAAGGCTTCAGCCATCAGCGACAGGAAGATCAGCATGCCGCAGACCCAGACCAGCTCGCGCGGCTTCTGGTGCGATCCGTAGATCAGGCTGCGGAACATGTGCAGGTAGACCACGATGAAGAACATCGAGGCGCCGGTGGAGTGCAGATAGCGGATCAGGTAGCCGCCATCCACGTCGCGCATGATGTATTCGACCGACGCGAAGGCTTCCGCCGCGCTCGGCTTGAAGTTCATCGTCAGCCAGATGCCGGTGACGAGCTGGTTGACCAGCACCAGCATCGCGAGCGAGCCGAAGTAGTACCAGAGATTGAAGTTCTTCGGCGCGTAGTACTTGGTCAGGTGCTTTTCCATGAACCCGGCCATGCCGGGTGCACGGGTCTGGAACCAGCCGAGCAGACCGCCGGCGGTGGGAGTCGAGGAATAGTCGGCAGCCATCGTCCTTACGCCTTGGTGTCCGGATCGACGCCGATGACGAGATGCTTGTCATCGACGAACTTGTAGGGCGGCACTTTCAGGTTGTACGGCGCCGGGACGCCCTGGAACACGCGGCCGGCCATGTCGAAACGCGAGCCGTGGCAGGGGCAGAAGAAGCCACCCTTCCAGTTCTCGTCGAAGGCCTGCGGCTGCAGTTCGGGCTTGAACAGCGGCGAACAGCCGAGGTGGGTGCAGATGCCGACCAGCACCAGGATCTCGTCCTTCTGCGCTCGGGTCGCGTTCTGCGCGTACTTCGGCTGCTGGTCTTCGTTCTTGCTCGAGTCCGGATCGCGCAGGCGGTCGTTGTTGCCGGCCAGCGCGGCCAGCACTTCCGGCGAGCGGCGGATGATCCACACCGGCTGGCCACGCCACATGGCGATCTGCCGGGCGCCCATCTCCAGCTTGGAGATGTCCACCGCCACCGGCGCACCGGCGAGCTGGGCCTTGGCGCTGGGCTGCCAGGACTTCACGAAAGGAACAGCAGCGCACATCGCGCCGATACCGCCGATGACGCCGGTGGTCGCGGTCAAAAATCGGCGCTTGCCATGATCAACAGGCTGGTCAGCCACGAGGCTCTCCCAAAATCAACAATACGAAATGGTTGGGCTCCCCACCCAAGGCGCGCAGTGTAACGGATGCGTCAACGCCGTTGGAACGGTTCGACCGCTGCGCGAGCCGATCGGGCCGGGGCGGGTCGCTCAGTCGTCCCGCGTGCCCGCGCTCGGCAGCAGTCCCAGCGACAGCAGCAGCCAGCCCGCAATCAGCGTCGACCCGCCCCATGGAGCGAGCGCGGACGAGGCGCCGGCCAGCGCGCGGGCCAGCAGTGCCCCCGCGAAGGCCATCGTGCCGATCGCGATCAGCAGGCGACCGCCGCGGGCGGATCGCGTCGCCGGTCCGCTGCCGGAGACCGCCAGGACCGCGCCATGACCGAACAGCAATGCTGCGGCGATCCAGACCCGGCGGAGCTCATCGGGGTCGAGGCGGGTCGCCAGCGCGTGACTGGCGGCGGCCGACAGCGCTACCGCGGTCGCGGCGAGCAGGGCGCCAAACGCGGGCAGGAAGGATTCGATGCGGCTCATGCCGCGGACTATAGTGCGGCCTTCCCTGCGGATCGCCCCATGCCGACGCGCCCTCCCGATCCCGTCCCGAGCGAGCGCACGCGCCTGCCGGTGCTCGAGCCTTACGACTTCGAAGCCTGGCTCGCGTTCCAGGCCAGTCGCGCGCTGCCGGGCCTCGAGACGGTGACGCCGCGCGACTTCCGGCGCCGGTTCCTGATCGACGGCGTCGCCGGCGAACTGCACATCGAGCATGCGCGAGGTGGCCCGGCATTGTCGGTCACCGTCACGGCCGCGGACGCCGGGGTCCGACGTACGGTGCTCGCGCGGGCGCGGCGGATGCTCGACGTGGACCGCGATCCGGTCGCGATCGGCGCGGTGCTGCGCCGGGACCCGCACCTCCGCCCGCTGGTCCGGCGCTTCCCTGGCCAGCGCCTGCCCGGCGCCTTCGACCCCTTCGAGCTCGCGGTACGCGCCGTGCTCGGCCAGCAGGTGAGCGTCGCCGCGGCGCGCACGGTCGCTGCCCGCCTGATCGATCGCTACGGTGACCCGATCGCCGGTGGCGACGGTGCCCGCTACTTCCCGACACCGGAGGCGCTGGCCGACGCCGAGATCGAAGCCTCGGGGGTGATCCGCCAGCGCAGCGACACCATCCGCGGCATCGCGCGTGGCCTGCTCCACCGCCAGCTGGGGTTCGTCCACGACCGCCCCGAATCCTTCGTCGCCGAGTGGACGATGGTGCGCGGCATCGGCGACTGGACCGCGCAGTACATCGCGATGCGCGCGCTTGGCCTCGCGGATGCCTTCCCCGCCGGCGACCTCATCCTGCGCCGCGCCGCCAGTCTCGACGGCATCCCGCTGACCGAGCGCCAGCTGCGCGACCGCGCGGAAGCGTGGCGACCGTTCCGGGCCTATTCGGTATTCCTGCTGTGGCGGTCGCTGGGATGATCGGGCCTGGCAGTCATCCCGCCTTTCGCTTTCTGTGACGCCCTCCACGCGCGGCGGGGACTAGACTGGCGGCAGACCGGACGCACCGTTCCGGCGTGACCGGGGTCGCCATGCGCCGTCCCGCTTGCACCACATCGATTCGCTCGCTGCTCGTCGTCGCGGTCTTCGCAACCGCCGGGGCTCACGCGCAGACGGTGCAGTTCCGGGGCCTCGGCTTTCTTCCGTCGACCAGCGGCTCGGCCAGCTACGCCACCGCCGTGAACAGCGACGGCACCGTCGTCACCGGCTACGCCAACAGCGGCGCCTCCGGAACCCAGGCGTTCCGCTGGACCGGCGGCGTGATGACCGGGATCGGTTACCTCGGCACCGACACCTCGCTCGCCTACGCCATCAGCGGCGACGGCGACACCATCGTCGGCCACGCCACCGGCACCAATGCCAACAACTACGCGTTCGGCTGGCACCAGGCGCCGATGTTCGCGATCGACTTCAGCCAGTGCGGCGGGCAGGGCCCGTTCGCCTACGGCATCAGCACCGACGGCCTGGTCTCGGTCGGTGCGATCGACACCGACCATATCGGGATGCCGGTCGGCTGTTTTCCCGGCCGCGCGGTGCGCTGGCTCAACAATTCGACGCTGACCTTCCTCGAGGGCGGTGCCAGTCCGCCGTCCGGACTCGCCCGCGGGGCCAACCGCGACGGCAGCGTGATCGTCGGCCAGAAGAGCATCGGCATCCCGATGACCGGCTGCTTCCCCTGCACCCAGGCGTTCCGCTGGAACAATGGCGTGGTGATCACGCTCGGCGACTTCGGCGGCAACTTCAGCAGCGCCTTCGCGACCAACCACGACGGCAGCGTCGTCGTCGGCGAGGCAGCGGTCGACATCGTCAACAGCCAACCGTTCCGCTGGACCCAGGCCGGCGGCCTGGTCGGCCTCGGGGGCACCTCGATCAGTGCGCGCGCGAACGCCGTCAACAGTGCCGGCAACATCGTCGTCGGTGTCGCCCAGGGCAAGGCGTTCCGCTGGTCCGCCACCACCGGAATGCAGTTCATCCAGGACCTCCTGGTCGCGGCCGGAGTCGACATGAGCAACTGGAACCTGAAGCAGGCCACCGGCATTTCCAGCGACGGCAGCGTGCTCGTCGGCACTGCCGGGCACGGCGTGTTCGACGAGGGCTGGATCGCGCGGCTGCCGCCGCCGGAGGACGTGCTGTTCGTCGGCAGCTTCGAATAGGACGGCAAGCGTCGGGGCCGGAGCGGCCTGGCAGCGACGGGCAGCGCCCGCCCTACTTCGCGAGCTGTTGCAGCGCCTTGCGGTAGTCCGCCTCGATCCGCTCCTCGTCGACGTGCTTGCGGTCGCGGACCACGTAGCGGCCACCGACCATCACGTCGCGGACCACGCAGCGCTGGCTCGCGAACAGCCAGGTGTCGAGCAGCCGATCGATGTCGCGGCCCGCGAGGTCGACCGCATGATCGTCGAGCACGACGAGGTCGGCACGATGGCCGACGGCCAGCGCGCCGATCTTGCGTCCGGACGCGCGAGCGCCGCCCTGCACCGCGGCGCCCCACAGGTTGGCGGCGGTCGATGCGTGCCGCGCGTCGGCGGCGACATTGCGCTGGCGGCTGACGAGGCGCTGCCCGTATTCGAGCCAGCGCAACTCCTCGACCGGGTCGACCGACACGTGCGAATCCGAGCCGATGCCGAAGGTACCGCCGGCATCGAGAAAGGCGCGCAGCGGGAACACGCCGTCGCCGAGGTTGGCCTCGGTGGTCGGGCAGAGTCCGACGACGGCGCCGCTCTTCGCCATCGCGGCGACCTCGGCGGGATCGGCATGGGTCGCGTGCACGAGGCACCAGCGCGCGTCGACCCTGGCATGGTCGAACAGCCACGCGATCGGACGCTGGCCGCGCGCGGCGACGCAGTCGTCGACTTCCGCGGTCTGCTCGGCGATGTGGATGTGGACGGGCGCGTCGGCGGCGACCGAGGCCAGCACCGGCTTCAGGCTCTCCGGCGGCACCGCGCGCAGGCTGTGCAGCGCGACGCCGACGGCGAGCTGCGGCGAGCGCCGCGTCTGCAGCGTGTCGACGAAGCGCAGGTAGTCGTCGGTCGCGAAGGTGAAACGCCGCTGGCGCTCGGCGAGATGGCGGCCGTCGAATCCTCCGGTCTGGTAGAGCACCGGCAGCAGGGTCATGCCGATGCCGCTGGCGTCCGCGGCCGCGATCAGCGCATCCGACATCGCGCTGACCGGATCATGCAGGTGGCCGCCCGGCGCGTGATGCAGGTAGTGGAACTCGGCGACCGCGGTATAGCCCGCCTTCAGCATCTCGACGTAGAGCTGGGCCGCGATCGCCGCCTGGGTCTCCGGCGTCAGCCGCGCCGCGAAGTGGTACATGGTCTCGCGCCAGGTCCAGAAGCTGTCGCGTTCGGGACCGGCACGCTCGGCGAGGCCCGCCATCGCGCGCTGGAAGGCATGGGAGTGCAGGTTCGGCAATCCCGGCAGGACGTAGCGGCCGATCCGGCGGGTGCTGTCCATCCGCGCGACCTGCCGCACGTCGAGCAGGTCGCCCTGCGCCGACACGGCGAGCTCGACCTGGCGCGTCCAGCCACCGGGCAACCAGGCGTAGTCGCAGTAGTAGCGTTTGATCGCCATCGGTTCCCGAACACCGTCGCGTGAGTTTGTGAACCATCATATCGACACCCTGTCCGCCTTCCCACGCCAATTTCGCCGACGGACAATCGGGCCGCCCTGCCGGCAGCAAGGAACGCCATGGACCAACGCTGGGACCTCCTCCTCACCAACGCCACCATCGCGACCCTCGCGGGCGAGAGCGGCTATGGCCTGATCGAAGCCGGCGGCATCGGCATCGACGGCGGCCGCATCGTCTGGGTCGGCGACCTGCGCGAGCTGCCGGGCGACCCGGTGCAGCTCGCAAGCCAGCGGCGCTCCCTCGGCGGCGCGCTGGTGACGCCCGGACTGATCGACTGCCATACCCACCTCGTGTTCGCCGGCGACCGCGCCGACGAGTTCGAGAAGCGGCTGAACGGGGTCAGCTACGAGGAGATCGCCAGGGCCGGCGGCGGCATCCGCTCGACGGTGGCGAAGACCCGCGCCGCCAGCGAGGAGGAACTGTTCGATGCCTCGGTGGTGCGCGCGCGCGCCCTGCTCGCCGAGGGCGTGACCACCCTCGAGATCAAGTCCGGCTACGGACTCGACCTCGACTCCGAGCGACGCATGCTGAAGGTCGCGCGGCGGATCGGACGGGTGCTCGGCATCCAGGTCCGCACGACCTTCCTCGGCGCCCACACGCTGCCGCAGGAGTTCGCGGGCCGCGCGGACGACTACATCGACCATCTGGCCGAGGCCGTGCTGCCCACGCTCGCGGAGGAGGGCCTGGTCGACGCGGTCGACGGCTTCTGCGAGCGGATCGCGTTCTCCAACGCGCAGATGCGACGGATCTTCGAGCGCGCGACCGCGCTGTCGCTGCCGGTGAAATTGCACGCCGAACAGCTGTCGAACTCGCACGGCGCGGCGCTGGTGGCGGAATTCGGCGGATTGTCGGCCGATCACCTCGAACACCTGGACGACGCCGGGGTCGCCGCGATGGCGGAGGCCGGCACGGTCGCGGTGATCCTGCCGGGCTCGTACTACTGCCTGCGCGAGACCCGCCAGCCGCCGATCGCCGCGCTGCGTGCCGCGGGCGTGCCGATGGCGGTCGCGACGGACCTCAATCCCGGTACTTCGCCGCTGCTGTCGCTGCGCCTCGCGATGAACCAGTCCAGCATCCTGTTCCGGATGACGCCGGACGAGGCCCTGCGCGGCACCACGATCAACGCCGCCCGCGCGCTCGGGCTGTCCACCACCAAGGGCCGGATCGCGCCGGGCAACGACGCCGACCTCGCCATCTGGAACCTGAAGCATCCGGCGGAACTGGCGTACTGGGTCGGAGGCAATCCGTTGCGCGAGGTGATGGCCGCCGGACGGACGGTGAAGGCCTAGGAGCGTGCGCGGCAGAAGGAATTTCCCGCCGGTGACGACGTCGCGGCGCGGTTTTGGATCGGTCGAGGTGTCCTGAAGCGGCCGGGATGCCGCGAGGACGTGCAGCGCTGGGTGGTCTCGGTGGCACTGGCGAGGC
>JBGAPI010000034.1:0-56778 GCA_044221335.1 Ahniellaceae bacterium | reverse complement strand
CATGCTTCGCCAGATCAACCGCTACGGTCGTAATCTTGTCCACGGACTCGCCCTCCTCGCTCCCGATTGGTGAGTACATCTCACCACTGGCACCTCGATGCCTGGGTCAACACGAGGGGGGCGAGTCCACCCGATTACCGGCGCTGCTCGAAGTCCCGGGTGAAGTCGAACGGCGCGCGGTGCACTCCGGCCTCGGTCACGATCGCATCGATCAGGTCGGCGGTGGTGACGTCGAATACCGGATTCCAGGCCTGTGCGCCCGGCGCCGCGACGCGCACGCCGCCGTATTCCAGCAGCTCTTCGGGCTTGCGCAGCTCGATGTGGATGTCGCTGCCCTTCGCGGTGGCCGGATCGACGGTCGACGAGGGGGCGACCACCATGACCTTGGCGCCGTGGTGGCGCGCGGCGATCGCGAGCTGCAGCGTGCCGATCTTGTTCGCGGTATCGCCGTTGGCGCAGATCCGGTCGGCGCCGACGATCAGCCAGTGCACCTTGCCGGACGCGAACAGGTGCGCGCCCGCGCCATCGGCGATCATCTGCGCCGGGATCCGGTCGGTGACCAGTTCCCAGGCCGTCAGCCGCGCGCCCTGCAGCCAGGGTCGCGTCTCGGTGTGATAGACCGCCGCGAGCTTGCCGGCCGCGAACGCGGCGCGGATCACGCCGAGCGCGGTGCCGTAGCCGCCGGTGGCGAGCGAGCCGGTGTTGCAGTGGGTCAGCACGCCGCTGCCGGGATCGATCAGGCTGGCGCCGTAGTAGCCCATGCGCCCGTTGGCGTCGACGTCCTCGGCTTCGATCGCGCGCGCCTCGTCCTCCAGCTCTTCGAGGGTCGGATGCCGCGCCAGCAGGCGTCCCATCCGGTCCAGCGCCCAGAACAGGTTCACCGCCGTCGGACGCGACGCGCGCAGCACCGCGAGATCGGCGCCGAGCGTGACCGGGGTCGCCGGCTCGCCGCGGCCGGCCAGCACCCGCGCCGCCAGGCAGACGCCGTAGGCCGCCGCGATCCCGATCGCGGGTGCACCGCGCACCACCAGTTCCCGAATCGCCTCCGCGACGGCATAGGCATCGCGGTAGTCGAGCCAGGTCGTCGCCTGCGGCAGGGCACGCTGGTCGAGCAGGTGGAGGACGCCGTCGGCATAGCGGATGGCGCGGATGGTGTCGTGGGTGGTCATCGTCTCCGCCTCGTCGGATGCGCCGGGCACACCCGGGGGGCGAGAGGGTACTAGCCGACGGGCCCCAGTCACAGGGCCGCCTCACCGGCGCCGATGACCGCCGGAGCGGGCGCCACGGCGTCCCGGCGCCGGCTAGTCGACCGCCGTCTCGCCGCCGCCGACGACCTCGTCGGCGTAGGTGTTGATCCGCGCGATGACCGCGTAGCGCTCCGGGTCGGTGAGCGGACAGTCCCGAAGCGTCTCGAACAGGTGCTCGACGAAGGCCTGGAAGTGCGTCCGGGGGATGTGGTGCGCCTGGTGCGCCTGCTGCAGGGCGCGGCCGCTGTAGGCCAGCGGACCCTCCAGCGCCACCGAGAAGAACTCGAGCTGCATGCGCTGCAGCTTGTCCAGCGGCACGCCGTCGAAATGGGGCCGCAGGGCGGGATCCGACAGGACCCGCGAGTAGAACTGCACGACCAGCTGCGAGACGCCCTCGATGCCGCCGAGTCGATCGAACAGCCGTGCTTCCGATCCGGGGGTGCTCATGGCGATGCTCCTCGCGTCGTTGCGGGAGAGTCCATTATTCCGTTCCGGTTCCGGGGCACCTTGATCGAAGTCAGGGAACGCGACGCTCCGATCGGCGTCGCGCTCGAGCCATGCGGCCGCCGTTGCTCCCGGGCCGATACCCAGCACGTGCCGGGGCACTCCGTCGACCGGACTGGAACAATCGTGCAGAATCGGCTGTCCACCGTCGTGCCCGGCGCGATGTGGTCGTTCGCCCCCTCACCCTGCCCTCTCCCCCGCATGCGGGGGAGAGGGAAAAGCAACGGACTCCGGCACGCTTCCATGCTCCCCGAACTCGGCCATTTCGCCCTCATCCTCGCCCTGCTGCTCGCGGTCGTGCAGTCGGTGTTCCCGCTGGTCGGCGCCTGGAAGGGCCACGTGCGCTGGATGAACGTGGCGCGGCCGGCGGCGGCCGGGCAGTTCGTGTTCCTGGCCCTGGCGTTCGTGATGCTGGCGGCGGCCTTCGTCAATTCGGACTTCTCGGTCGCCTACATCGCGCAGAACTCCAACTCCAAGCTGCCGATCGTCTACCGGATCACCGCGGTCTGGGGAGCGCACGAGGGATCGCTCTTGTTGTGGGCGCTGATCCTGTCGATCTGGACGATCGCGGTCGCCGGCCTGTCCTCGCGACTGCCGCTGTCGTTCGCGAGCCGGGTGATCGGCGTGCTCGGCGTGATCGCGACCGGTTTCCTCTCCTTCATCCTGTTCACCTCGGATCCCTTCCTGCGGCATCTGCCGGCCCTGGCCGAAGGCAACGACCTCAACCCGCTGCTGCAGGATCCCGGCCTCGTCATCCACCCGCCGATGCTCTACACCGGCTATGTCGGGATGGCGGTCGCCTTCGCGTTCGCGGTCGCCGCGCTGCTCGAGGGGCAGGTCGACACCCGCTGGGTGCGCTGGTCGCGGCCGTGGACCAAGGTCGCATGGTCCTTCCTGACGCTCGGCATCGCGCTCGGTTCCTGGTGGGCCTATTACGAGCTCGGCTGGGGCGGCTGGTGGTTCTGGGATCCGGTCGAGAACGCCTCGTTCATGCCCTGGCTGGTCGCCACCGCGCTGATCCATTCGCAGGCCGTCACCGACAAGCGCGGCCAGTTCCGCGGCTGGACCGTGCTGCTCGCCATCTTCGCGTTCTCGTTGTCGCTGCTCGGCACCTTCCTGGTGCGCTCCGGCGTGCTGACCTCGGTGCACGCCTTCGCTGCCGATCCCGGCCGTGGCATCTTCGTGCTGTCCTTCCTCGGCCTGGTCACCGGTGGCGCGCTGACGCTGTACACGATCCGGGCACCGAAGCTCGCCGGCGGCGGCAAGCCCTTCGCCGCGGTGTCGCGCGAGTTCCTGATCCTGATCAACAACCTGCTGCTGACCGCCGCCGCCGCGATGGTGCTGCTCGGCACGCTGTTCCCGCTGATCGGCGAGGCGCTGAACTTCGGCAAGGTCTCGGTCGGTCCGCCCTACTTCGGCTCGATGTTCGTGATCCTGATGGCTCCGATGGTGCTGCTGGTGCCGTTCGGGCCCTTCTCGAAGTGGCTGAAGGACGACATCGGGGCGATCTGGCAGGTACTGCGCCTGGCGGCCGGTGCGGCCCTGCTGGTGGTCGCGATGGCGTGGCTCGTCGATCACGGCCTGCCGTGGCGCGCGCTGCTGGCCGCGCTCGGCGGCACCTGGGTTGCGGCGGGCACCCTGCTCTATGTCGTCCGCCTGTTGCGCGACCCGGTGCGCCGCAAGGCCCTCGGCCACGGCGAGATCGCCGGCATGTGCATCGCCCACTTCGGCATCGCGCTGACGGTGACCGGCGTGCTGTCGGTCGAAGCGCTGTCGGTCGAAAAGGACGTGCGGCTGAAGCCGGGCGAAGTGGCCGAGGTCGGCGCCTACAAGGTGCGCTTCGACGCGCTCGACCACTACGAGGGACCGAACTACGTCGCCGACCGCGGGCACTTCTCCATCCTGTCCGGCGACAGCACCGTCGAGCACGAGATGCAGCCGGAGAAGCGCAAGTACCTGGGCGGCCAGGTGCAGACCGAGGCGGCGATCGGCCCCGGCCTCACCCGCGACTTCTACGTCGCGCTCGGCGAGCCACTCGGCGACGACGGCGCCTGGGCGGTCCGCGCCTACGTGAAGCCATTCATCCGATTCATCTGGCTCGGCGCACTGTTCATGATGTTCGGCGGCTTCGTCGCCGCGGCCGACAAGCGCTATCGCGAGGCGATGCGGCGGTCGCGGACGACGGACGAGGACGTCGCCGGCGTCGGAGCGACGGCATGAAGGCGCTGCGCTTCTTCCTGCCGCTGATCGGCTTCGCGCTGCTCGCGCTGCTGCTGTACTCGGGCATCGGCAAGGACCCGCACTACGTGGCCAAGTCCACGGTCGACAAGCCGGTGCCGGACTTCAAGCTGACGACCCTCGCCGACCCGAACCTCGTCGTCACCAAGGCGTCGATGCTGGGCAAGCCTTACCTGCTCAACGTGTTCGGCTCCTGGTGCGTCGCCTGCCAGCAGGAGCACCAGTACCTGCGCCGCTACGCGAAGAACGGCACCGTGCCGATCATCGGCGTCAACTGGAACGACACCCGCGAGGACGCCACCCGCTGGCTGGCGCAGTTCGGCAATCCCTACCAGACCGTGCTGGTCGACACCGACGGCCACATGGTGATCGAGCTCGGCGTGACCGGCGCGCCGGAGAGCTTCCTCGTCGATCCGCAGGGCGTGATCCGCTACAAGTACATCGGCCCGCTGACCGACGAGGTCTTCGCGAAGGAGATCGACCCCAGGGTCGCCGCGATGTCTGGCGGAGCCACGACGGCTGCAACGGAGGGTGCCAAGTGAGTTCCTTGCGCGGCTTCGACGAGACGAGGGCCCAGGGCCCAGGTCCCAGGTCCCAGTGGGGCAGCGGCGGGATTGCACCCTTCGCTCCGACGGTAGGGAGAAGGGCTCGGATCGCTTTCGGAACCCGATTGCTCTTCGCTCTGTGCTTCTCGCTGATGATGTTTGCGCAGCAAAAATCATGGGCGATCGACCCGCTGCCGTTCAAGGACGCCGCCCAGGAGGAGCGCTTCCAGGCGCTGACCCGCGAGCTGCGCTGCGTGCAGTGCCAGAACCAGAACATCGCCGACTCCGAGGCGCTGCTGGCGCACAACATGCGCAACGAGGTGTTCGCGCAGATGCAGGCCGGCAAGTCCGACCAGGAAATCAAGGACTACCTGGTCGATCACTACGGCGAATTCGTGTTGTACCGGCCGCCGGTCGAGCGCCGCACCTGGCTGCTGTGGTTCGGACCGATCGCCCTGCTGCTGGTCGGCGCGGTCGTGATCGTTGGAATCGTCCGCCGGCGCTCGGCGGAAATCCCCGCCGATGCGGTGGGTGAAGAGGATCTGCCATGACCTTGATGTTCTGGGCCGCTGTGGCCGTGATGCTGGCCGTGGCTCTCTGGCTGGTCCTGCGCCCCCTGCTCGGCGGTGCGGGCCTCAGTCCCGAACTCGCGGGCAAGCTGGAGGCGCTGGACGCCGCGCGCAAGGCGGAGGTGATCGACGAGGCCGAATACGCGAAGAAGCGCGCTGCGCTCGGTCCCGATGTCGGCCGCGCCCTCCCGGTGGCGAAGCACGGCGCCTTCGCGCTGGCCGTCCTGCTGCCGATCGCCGGGCTGCTCGGCTACTCCCATTTCGGCCGCGTCGACGGCCTCGATCCGGCCAAGGCGCCGCCGCCCTCCGCCGCCACCGCCGCACCGCATGCCGGCGAGGGCCAGAACGGCGGCGACATGGACGAGGCGATCAAGGGTCTCGCGGCAAAGCTCGCGGCCGATCCCAACGACGTCGAGGGCTGGACCCTGCTCTCGCGCGCCCTGAAGCAGCAGCAGCGCTTCGCCGATTCGCGCGACGCGCTCGAGAAGGCGCGCAGGATTTTCCCCGACGACCTGGACCTCGCGGTCGAGTACGCCGAGGCGCTGGCGCTCAATCGCGAGGACCGGTCGCTCGAAGGCGAGGCCCGCGAGCTGCTCGAGGCGACACTGAAGAAGGACCCAGAGCATCAGCGCGCGCTGTGGCTGCTCGGCATCGCCGATGCGCAGCGCGGTGCCTATCCGAAGGCCGTCGCGACCTGGGAAAAGCTGCTCTCGCTGCTGCCGCCGGACGCGACCGCCGGCGACCCGATCCGCAAGCAGATCGCCGAGGCCAAGCGGCTCGGCGGCCTTGCCGAACCGGGGACGTCGACCACCGTCGCCGCGGCGACGCCGCCGAAGCCCGCAACCGCGGCGCCGAGCGCCCCGGCCACGGCTTCCGGCGGCGCATCGCTCACGGTCGTCGTGGACATCAGCCCCGAGCTCAGGGCCAAGGTCGGTCCGGGCGACACGCTGTTCGTGTTCGCCCGTGCCCCGTCCGGCCCGAAAATGCCGCTCGCGATCTCGAAGACCACCGCCGACAAGCTGCCCTACACCGTCACCCTCACCGATGGCATGGGAATGATGCCGACGATGACCCTGTCCTCGGTCGAGCAGGTCGTGGTCGGCGCGCGGATCTCGAAGTCCGGAAATGCCTTCCCGCAGCCGGGTGACCTGCAGGTGCTGACCGATCCGATGGCGACGAAGGGGCAGAAGGGGCCGCTGAGCCTCGTCATCAAGGATGTCGTGCAGTAGCGAAGCGGCGGTCTTGGGAGGGGCTTCAGCCCCGATGGCGAGGCGCGTGGAATGGCGAGCGCCGATCAGCACCCCTCGTCGCCGACTCGTTCGCACCTTCGAAGCCCCGCGGCATCGGGCCGAAGTCCCTTCCCTCAGCCGCCGACTTGTCTAAGCGCCTCGCGATGGCGGCCATTGGCCGCCCTACGCCACGCGATTCCTGCCCGCCTTCTTGGCTGCATACAGCGCCTCGTCGGCCGTGCGCAGCAGCGACGCGGGATCGGTGTGCGACGTCGACACTACCGCCACGCCCAGGCTGATCGTGACCCGCATGGGACCCTTGAAGGTCGCGACCGGAGGGTCGGCGACGCGGCAGCGCAGGTGCTCGGCGAACTCCCGCGCCGTTGCCGCACCCTCGTCCTGCAGCAGCAGCACGAACTCCTCGCCGCCGTAGCGCGCGATCAGCGAATAGGCCAGCGGCAGCTCGCGGCAGCGGCTCGCGACCTCGCGCAGGCAGTCGTCGCCGACCGCGTGGCCGTGCTGGTCGTTGATCGACTTGAAGCGGTCGATGTCGAGCATCACCAGGGCCAGAGGACGCGCCCGCTCGCGCCACTCGACCCAGGCCGCGTCCAGCGCCTGATCGAGATGGCGGCGGTTGAACAGGCCGGTCAGGCCATCGCGACGGCTTGCCTCGGCGAGCTGCTCGTTCGCGCGGGCCAGCGAGGCGGCGGCCTCGGCCAGCTCGCGGGTACGTTCCTGCACGCGCTGCTCGAGCTCGAGCTTCGCGGTCAGGACGACCTGTTCCTTCTCCGCGCGCAACAGGCTGATCCGGTAGGCCAGCGAGAACGACAGCAGGATCATCTCGGCTGCGGAACCGAACTGGATGCCGTACTCGGTCACCACGGTGCGTGGCAGCAGTCCGAACGAGGACAGCGGCAGGGCCACGCCGCCGGCGATCAGCAGCGTCCAGGCGAGCAGGAAGTAGTAGGCCGGACGGAAACCGTCGAGTGCGCAGGCCACGGCGGCCGAGATCGCCATCAGCGACATCACCACCACGCCGACGTTGAGGACCAGGGTCAGCGGGTACATCAGCGGCGGCGCCAGCGACAGCAAGGCGAGCACGGCGGAGACCAGGATCACGCCGTCGAACCAGCGCGCGGCGCGCGGCAGGTTGCGCGGCAGGTCGAGGAAGTTCGAGGTGAACGCCAGCGACAGGCACAGCACGGCGCCGATCGCGAACGGCAGCGAGGCGTTCTGCCAGGCGGTCGCCCGCGGCCACAGGTATTCGAAGCCGACGCCGCTGAACGACAGCATCAGCAGCCCGAAGGCGGCGACGTAGCCGGAGTACAGCGCATAGCCCGGCTCGCGGGACGACACCAGCACGGCGAGGTTGTACAGCAGCAGCGCCAGCAGGATGCCGTAGTACAGGCCCATGCCCATCTGCTCGTCGTGGGCGAGGCGCAGCAGCGCCGGCTCGGACTGCAGCATGAGCGGCACCTGGATCGAACTGGTCGACCCGACCCGAAGCAGGAGCTCGGCGCGCTCGCCGGCGGCGAAGGCCAGCGGCGCGGAGAGGAAGCGATGATTCGCCGCACGCTCGGCGAACGGCAGCGTGTCGCCGACCACCGCGCGATCGATCCGGCCGTCCGCGTGCTTCAGGTAGATCTCCACCCGGTCGAGGCGCGGCTGCGAGATCACGGCCAGCGTCGCCAGTGGCTGCGCCGGCGCGACCAGGTCGACCTGCAGCCATACCGCGCCCCGGCGGAAGCCCATGCTGCCCGCCCGGTTCCGCCACGCCTCCTTCGGCCCGGCAGAGAACGCGGCGAAGGCGGTCGCCGCATCGAGCGTGGCCGCTTCGTCGTCGATCCGGCGGAACGCGGGCCAGAGTTCCTGTCCGGTCCCGTCGAGCAGGACCGGGTCGATCACGGTGGGCTCCACCGCCTGACCCGCCGCCGGCAGCAGCAGCAGGACGAGCCACAGCAGGACCCCGACGAGGCGCATCGCGGCCGCGACTAGCGCGACGGGATCAGGGTCAGCGCATAGACGCGGGCGCCGGGCAGGAAGGGCGTGAGGCGCCCCTCTTCCCAGTCGGCATGAGCGGTGCGGTAGAACGGCGACAGCGGATGTCCGCTCTGCCCGCCCGGCATGTGGAAGTAGCCCTGGTCCTCGTGGCCGGGCGACACCCCGAAGCGCTCGGAGGCGCCGAACGCCACGCCCTGCACCCGGGGCATGTTGCTGTCGCCCGGCAACTGCCGTGCCGGCTCGTCGAGCAGCCAGGACAAGGCCGGCACCGCCTTCGACAGCGGGTGCTGGATCCGAACGGTATTCTTCTCGCCCCAGGTGCGCGCGGTCAGCGGGCCCGGGTGACCGTGGTGAAGATCGTCGACCGCACGCTGGGCGGCCGCGCGCAGCAGCGCGTCCCAGTCGGCGTATTCCGGCGCCAGCAGGTGCGCCGGCCGCTCGCCGAGCAGCTTCCAGACGATGCCCTCGGCCTGGTTCAGTGGCGGCAGCTTGAAGTCCGGCTGCTTCGCGCGCGCGGGCGCGGACAGGCCATCGAGCACCGCGGCGTGCACGTAGAGCCGGAAGACGCGCGTCAGCCTGTAGCTCACCGCGTCGGTGCTGGCATGCTCGTTCCAGGTCGCGGTCGCGGCGTCGAGTTCGGCCAGGCGCTCCTCGCCCTGCCCCGCCGTGGTCTTGCGCAGCAGCTCCCACCAGCGCTTCAGGAACAGGCTGCGGTCGTCGATCTGGATCGCGAGGAAGTCCTTCGGCTCGAAGCTCTCGAGCGCGCGGAGGTCGTCGCGGATCTGGCGCTGCCGCGCGCCCAGGGCGTAGCCGCCGTTGCCGACCCGGGCCAGCTCGTCGCCCTCGATCGTGCGCGCGTTCGCCGTCGCGAGGCGACCGTCCTCGGGATCGACGACCTTCGGCCGCGCTTCTCCGGACAGCCAGCCGGTCCAGCCGACACCGGGCTCGGAGCCGTCGACCGGCAGCGTGCCGTCGAAGCCACTGCGGGCCGGGATCTGACCGGCGAGCGTCCAGGCGAGATGGCCATCGCGGTCGCCGACCATCAGGTTCTGCACCGGCATGCCGACAGCGGCCGCGATCTTCAGCGCCTCGTCGACGCTCTGCGCGCCTTCCATGTCGGCCATCCGGAGGTTGACACCGCCGGGTCGGTGCGCGGTCCACGCCAGCGCGAGCGACACGTCCGGCGCGTCGTCGTGCAGGATCGGTCCCCAGATCGTCTCGCGCACGTCGAGATGCTCGTCGGCCGCGCCCGCCACGTGGATCACCTCGTCGTGGTGCAGGACCGCCTTCTCGCCCTCGGCCGTGCGGTAGGTCTTGTGCGCGCCGTCGAGCCAGTGCACCTCGAACCAGTCGGTGTAGTCGCCGTAGCTGTTGGTGAAGCCCCAGGCGATGTGGCCGTTGCTGCCGGCAACCATCGCCGGCACGCCCGGCAGGCTGACGCAGCACACGTCGATCGCCCGGCCGTCGGCATGCGCGAATCGCAGCCGCGCGCGGAACCAGATGTTCGGCACGCGCAGGCCGAGATGCATGTCGTTCGCGACCATCGCCGCGCCGGTCTTGGTCAGCCGGCCGGCGACGCCGAAGTTGTTGCTGCCGATGTCGCCGGCGATGGCGTTCTCGCCGCTGCCGCGGCCGTTGAACAGTTTCGGGTCGAACTGGCGCAGGTCGACATCGGTCGCCGGGGGAATCTCCGGATCGGCGATCGCGGCGCCGTGCAGCGGCGCGTCCCACTCGCTGCCCTGGGCGTTCAGGAAACGGAACAGCGACGCCGGTACCAGGCCACGCAGCTGCCCGAGGCGGTACTCGAGGTCGTCGCGGCTGTCGTTGAGGTCGAACATCATCGCCATCACCACCAGCACGCTGTCCTCGGCGGTCCACGGCCGCGGCTGCTGGCGCAGCAGCAGGTACGGGAAGGGTCGCGCCGACAGTGCCGCCAGGCCCTGGTTGACGCCGTCGACGTAGGCGTCCATCCGCTCGCGGTCGGCGCCGGCCAGCGACGCCACCAGCACCGCTGCGCGGGCGCGCATCCGGTGCAGGCGGTGTTCGCGGTCGAGCGGCAGCGCCTTGGCGCCGAACAGCTCCGACAACTCCCCGGACGGCACCCGCCGCATGAGGTCCATCTCGAAATAGCGTTCCTGCGCGTGGACGAAGCCGAGCGTGCGCATCGCGTCCGCAGTGGTCTCGGCGCTGACCGTCACCACTCCGAGCGCATCGCGCTCGACGCTGGCCTTGGCCGACAGGCCGCGCAAGTTCGCCTCGCCGTCGAGCCGCGGCAACGAGCCGCGCAGGGTGAGCAGCACGATTGCCGCAGCCAGGAACAGCAGCGCCAGCAGCACGCCCGACAGGCGCCCGATTCCACGCATCAGCACTCTCATCGATGTCCTCCGGCAGGCAGCGCCGGAGCGTAGCGGCTCGGTTTCACGCCCGGCAATGTCCGAAGCCAGCATGTTTCACCGGTCGCGCCCCGATTGCCGCATGCGCGCAGGCTGCCACCGGGTCGCTGAGTGCGTGCAGACGGCGATCCGGCCGCGCGGCCTGGCGTTGCAGATCGTCACCCCAGCCTCCGCCATGCCTCCTCGTCGCGCCTGGGTCCGCGCGGCCGGATCGCCGCCTGCGCGCGCTCCCGGATGAAACATGCCGGCGTGCCGATTCGACCTTTCCGCTGACCCGACAATGGCGCAGAATCGGGCCGCCGGTCTGCCGTCGGCCATGGGGGCCCGGGCAGCCATTCCACGACGTATGAATCGGGGGTCGACATGGCGTCGCGTTACTTCTTCTTTGCGGGTTGCGTGCTGGTGTTCCTGGCCGCCGTCGCGCTGGCCGTTTCCGGCTTCGGCGTGTACTGGTGGGGCCTGGCCGCGGTCGCGGGCTTCCTCTCCGCGGTCGGCGTGCGCGACGTCACCCAGTCCCGCCAGTCGATCCGCCGCAACTATCCGATCCTGTCGCACCTGCGCTTCTTCCTGGAGTACGTCCGGCCGGAGATCCGGCAGTACTTCCTCGAGACCGACCAGGAACAGATCCCGTTCTCCCGTGCGCAGCGCTCCATCATCTACCAGCGCGCGAAGAACGCCCTCGACAAGCGCCCCTTCGGCACCCAGCTCAACGTCTACGAGCCGCGCTACGAGTGGATCAACCACTCGATGGCGCCGCAGCACCTCGACGACCACGACTTCCGCATCACCATCGGCGGGCCGCAGTGCGCGAAGCCCTACTCGTCGTCGGTGTTCAACATTTCGGCGATGAGCTACGGCGCGCTGTCGCCGAACGCGATCCTGGCGCTCAACGCCGGCGCGAAGAAGGGCAAGTTCTACCACGACACCGGCGAGGGCTCGATCTCGCGCTACCACCGCGAGCCGGGTGGCGATCTGGTCTGGGAGATCGGCTCCGGCTACTTCGGCTGCCGCAACCCCGACGGCACCTTCAATGCCGACATGTTCAAGCAGAACGCCGCATCCGACCAGGTCAAGATGATCGAGATCAAGCTGTCGCAGGGCGCCAAGCCCGGCCACGGCGGCGTGCTGCCGGGTGCCAAGGTCAACGAGGCGATCGCGCAGGCGCGCGGCGTCCAGGTCGGCGAGGACTGCATCTCTCCCGCCAGCCACTCGGCCTTCTCCACGCCGACCGGACTGCTGGAGTTCGTCAAGCAGCTGCGCGACCTCTCCGGCGGCAAGCCGACCGGCTTCAAGCTCGCGGTCGGCCATCCCTGGGAATGGTTCGGCATCGCCAAGGCGATGGTGAAGACCGGCATCTATCCCGACTTCATCGTGGTCGACGGCGGCGAAGGTGGCACCGGAGCGGCGCCGCTGGAGTTCACCGACCACATGGGCGCGCCGCTCAACGAGGCGCTGCTGCTGGTCCACAACACCCTGGTCGGCATCGGCCTCCGCGGCATGATCAAGATCGGCGCCGCCGGCAAGGTCGCCACGGCGTTCGACATCGCCCGCACCTGCGCGCTCGGCGCCGACTGGTGCAACGCCGCGCGCGGCTACATGTTCGCGCTTGGCTGCATCCAGGCGCAGACCTGCCACACTGGTCACTGCCCGACCGGCGTCACCACCCAGGATCCGGGCCGCTACCAGGCCCTGGTCGCGTCGGACAAGGCGGAGCGCGTCTACGGCTTCCACCACAACACCCTGATCGCGCTGAAGGAACTGATCGGCGCCGCCGGCCTCACCCATCCGGAGCAGATCGGCCCCGAGCACATCATCCGCCGGGTGTCGTCGACCGAGGTGCGTTCGCTCGCCGCGCTCTACCACTGGGTCAAGCCGAACGAGCTGGTCGACGGCTCGGTGCCGGAGCACCCGGTGTTCAAGGTGTTCTGGGAGGTCAGCACGCCCGACAGTTTCGGCGCGCCGCCGAACGTGCTGTCGATGCGTACGACCAAGATGCGCTGAGGTTCACTCTTCCATGGGGACGAAGACGATGCGGGTCCTCCCGCTGCTGATCGCGATCGCCGTCGCTGGAACGGCGACCGCCCGGGCCGCGGGCGGGCCCGACTGGGCGACGGCCGAGAAGAAGGCCGGCGAACAGGACAAGAGTGCGAAGGGCCGGGCCTACAACGACGGCCCGATGCTGCAGGCACACAACAGCTTCTGGGACGACGTCGGCGACGCCTGCAGCCAGGATGCACTGGACGCGAAGCTCACGAAGTTCGACATGATCGTCGTGCTCGACGCCGACGGCCAGGTCTCGAACGTCCTGCTGAAGCCGGACCAGCCGGCGAACGCGTGCTACCGCGACGAGATGATGTCGAAGTCCTACCCGCCGCCGCCGGAGGCGCCCTTCCACCTCCGCTTCGGCGTCGACCTCGGCAAGTCGGCGAAGGGCGGCTGAGGCGCCACGGATGAACAACTTCCGCGGCAAGGTCGCCTTCATCACCGGCGCGGCGTCCGGCATCGGGCGTGCGCTCGCGCTGGCGCTGGCGAAGTCCGGCTGCGTGGTGGTGGTCGCCGACATCGACGGCGACGGCGCGCTCGAGGTCGCCAAGGAGGTGCTGGTCGCGGGGGGCGGTGCGCGAGCCGTCACGCTCGACGTCAGCGACGGCGCGGCCGTCAACGAGGCCATTCGCGACTGCGCCAAGCGCCACGGCCGCATCGACTACCTGTTCAACAACGCAGGCATCGCCGTCGGCGGCGACTTCCGCGACATCGCCGAGGAGGACCTCCGGCGCATCGTCGACATCAACCTGTGGGGCGTGATCCACGGCATCCGCGCGGCCTATCCGCTGATGGTGCAGCAGCGCGGCGGCCACATCGTCAACACCGCGTCGGTGGCCGGGCTGGTGCCCTTCGCGCCACTGGCGCCCTATGCGCTCACCAAGCACGCGGTCGTCGGGCTGTCCCAGACCCTGCGCGCCGAGGCGCATCGGATCGGAGTGAAGGTCACTGTGGTCTGTCCGGGTTTCATCCGGTCCAACATCTACACCAGCGCCCGCATGGCCGGACTGCCGGCGGGCTCGGGATTGACCGAGGACCTGGTCCTGGTCAAGCCGATGGACACCGATGACGCGGCGCGCCGCATCCTCCGCGGCGTCGCCAGGAACAAGGCGCTGATCGTCTTCCCGTTCAGCGCGAGACTGCTGTGGTGGGCCTACCGCCTCAGCCCCAACCTGCTGGCACCACTGGCACGGGTGATGGCGGAGCGCTATCGGCAGGCGATGCGGCGCTGAGCTCCATGTGCCTGATCGCCCTCGCCTGGAAGGTCCACTCCCGTCACCGGCTGGTGGTCGGCGCCAATCGCGACGAGTTCCATGCGCGCGCCGCGGCGCCCGCCGGGCGCTGGGCGGATGCACCCGCGGTCACGGCGGGTCGCGACCTGGTCGCCGGCGGCACCTGGCTCGGGATCAGCGACGCCGGCCGCTTTGCCGCGGTCACCAACGTGCGCGACGGCCGGCTACCGCCGCGGATGGCGCGATCGCGCGGCGCCTTGACCGCGGACTTCCTGCGCTCGGGCGAATCCCCGCTCGCAGCGGCGGAGCGCGCGCACGCCGAGCGCGCAGGCTACGGGGGATTCAACCTGCTGCTGTTCGCCGACGACCAGCTGGCCTATGTGAGCAGTCACGGCGACGCTCCGCGCCTGCTGCCACCCGGCGTCTACGCGCTGTCGAACGCCGCGCTCGACACGCCCTGGCCGAAGCTCGCGCGGCTGCGGCAGTCCTTCGGCGAGCTGATCGCGGTGCACCCCGGCGGCGACGACGACGAACTCGAGTCCGACATCTTTCGCCTCCTGGACGACCGCGAACCCGCCGCCGATGCCGACCTGCCCGACACTGGCGTGGGCCTGGCCGTCGAACGCCTGCTGTCTGCGCCCTTCATCGTCTCGCCGGAATATGGCACCCGCTGCAGCACGGTGGTGATGATCGATGGCGAGGCGCGGTTGAGCGAGCGGCGATTCGATCCGGCGGGGAACCGCATGGCGTAGGGCGGCCACTGGCCGCCATCACGAGGCGTCTCGCAATGGCACGCGGTGCGCGCCCTACCTCGCTCGGAAACAGGTCGCGAGGTGATCGTCGACCATGCCGGTCGCCTGCATGTGGGCGTAGACGATCGTCGAACCGACGAAGGAGAAGCCGCGCTTCTTCAGGTCCTTGCTGATCCGATCCGACAGCTCGGTGCGCGGCGGCACGTCCCTGATCGTGGCCGGCCGGTTCACGATCGGACGCTTGCCGATGAAGCCCCAGAAATAGTCGCCGAGGCCACCGACCTCGTCACGCAGCCGCAGCACCGCCTTCGCATTGGTCACCGCCGAGGTCACCTTGAGGCGGTTGCGCACGATGCCTTCGTTCGTGAGCAGCTTCTCGATCCGCGCCGGCGTGTAGCGCGCGACCCGCTCGACCTCGAAACCGTCGAAGGCCTCGCGATAGGCGTCGCGCTTGCGCAGGATCGTGATCCACGACAGCCCGGCCTGCGCGCCTTCCAGGACCAGCATCTCGAACAGGTGGCGTTCGTCGCGGTTGGGAACGCCCCACTCCTCGTCGTGGTAGCGGGTGTAGAGCGGATCGGTGCCGCACCAGGGACAGCGGGACAGCGTGGACTCGGACATCGGGGACTCCGGCGGATCGTCGACGGCAATGATCGACAGACCGGGCCGTGCGGACAAGGGAGCCGCGGGTTCGGTGCCGCCGCGCGGCCGACCTCAGGATCCGGAACGCATCGCCCGCGCGTCCGCGACGAAGCGGCGCGCGGCGAGCGCCACGAACAGCGCGGTGACGCCGTAGATCAGCGGCACCAGGGCCATCGCCCCGTAGAGTCCCGCGGCCCGGGCGCTCTCCGTCATCACCTCGCTCCCGGCGGCGCGCATCGCGGCGGCGGCCAGGTGATCCGACAGCGCACCGACCGCCGCGGGACCGAAGGCGCCGCCCAAGAGGTACATCGCCGCGAAGTAGACGGCGAACGCCATGCCGCGCAGCCGCGGCGCCACCACGTCGTGCACCGCCGGGTAGACGCAGACGTAGTAGCTGTAGTTCGACACGACCCCCAATGCGAACAGGGACGTGAACAGGACGATCGAGGCGCGTCCCAGGACCAGAGCCCCGGCGGTGGCGGCGGACGCCGTGAGCAGCGCCAGCGTGCAGAAGCGCAGCCGTGCGCCTTCCGAGCGCCGGTGCAGGAGGTCGGAGACCGGGCCGCAGACGATCAGGCCGACCAGGCCGCTTACACCGACGATCACGCCGGACACGAGGGCGGCGCTGCCGATCGGCAGCAGGAAGTGCCGCTGCAGCAGCGGCACCATGAAGCCCGTGATCGCATACGCCGCGAAATTGAAGGTCAGGCCCGAGGCGATGATCCAGCGGAAGGTCGGGATGGCGAGCAGCGTTCGGATCGGCCGCGCCACCGGACTCGCATCGGCCGTCGCCGCATCGGCCGCGCCACGGGCGGGGTCACGGATACCGAGCAGCGCCAGCGCCAGCAGCAGGCCGGGCAGCGCCGCCACCGCGAACGGTGCCCGCCAGTTGCCCAGCGCCTGAACGACCGGCCCGGCGGCGAAGAACGCCAGCAGGATGCCGAGCGGCAGTCCCAGGGTGAACAGCGCGATCGCGCGTGCCCGCCGTGCCGACGGGAACAGGTCGCCGATCAGCGAGTTCGCGGTCGGCGCGAACGAGGCCTCGCCGATGCCGACGCACATCCGGACGACGAAATAGGCGAGGAAGGATTCGACGAAGGCCGCCGCGCCGGTGAACGCGCTCCACAGCGTCAGGCCCAGCGCGAGAATGAGCCGTCGCGACCCGCGATCGGCCCAGCGCCCGAGCGGCAGGCCGGCGACGGCGTAGACCAGAACGAACGCGGTACTGACGCTGCCCAGCTGGAAATCCGAGAGGCCCCATTCCTTGCGGATCGACTCGGCGACCACCGCCGGCAGCGTGCGATCGAAGAAATTGAGCAGGTTGGCGAGCAGCAGCAGCACGAGGATGCGCCAGGCATCAGGTGCCTGGATATCCGCGGCCAGGCTTGGCGCAGCCGACGGGGTCGTCATCGCTGCGGAGAATCCGGAGACCAGGGGGTGATGCCACGCCGCGCCAGCAGCGCGTTCCAGGCGTCGGCCGCCTCTCGTCCGCCGCCGGCGCCATGGACGGTCAGCAACGCCTCGTTGCCGTTGCGGTAGACGTCCATGCGGCCGCACTCGAAACAGACCACGAAGTCGTAGCTGTCGTCAGCGACGCGAACATGGACGCCGTGGTGCGGGCTGAAGCACAGGGAAACCGCGTTCGGCTCCGGGCCGGCAAGCCACCGCCGCAGCTCGTCGATGACACGACGCCGATCGACACCGCGATCGATCTCGGCCTTGCCGAGCTCGGCGACACTGAAGTAGCACTCGCCGGCACAGACCGTCGAGCCCTCGATGAAGCCGTGATCGGGATCGAGCGCGTACAGCTCGAGCGACTGGACCCGATCCAGTGCCCGCAGCACCAGCGCCCGATCGCCTTCATCCGCCGACGCCGGCAGCCACACCAACGCCAGCGCCAGCGCGATCGCTGCCAGCCGGCGCGGCGACACGGCTCCGGCCCGTCGCGGGCGTCTCAGGCGACCACCACCGGAATCTTCCCGATCCGCGCCTGCCACTCCTTCGGCCCGGTCGAATGCACCGAGGCGCCGCGCGAGTCGACCGCGACGGTGACCGGCATGTCCTGGATCTCGAATTCGTAGATCGCCTCCATGCCGAGATCGGCGAAGGCCAGCACGCGCGAGGACTTGATCGCCTTCGACACCAGGTACGCCGCGCCGCCGATCGCGATCAAGTACACCGCCTTGTTGTCGCGGATCGCGTCGATCGCCATCGGGCCGCGCTCGGCCTTGCCGACCATGCCGGCGAGACCGGTCTGCTCGAGCATCTGGCGGGTGAACTTGTCCATCCGGG
This sequence comes from Ahniellaceae bacterium, assembly GCA_044221335.1. Lineage (GTDB taxonomy): Bacteria > Pseudomonadota > Gammaproteobacteria > Xanthomonadales > Ahniellaceae > JBGAPI01. The sequence continues at coordinate 39,091 of JBGAPI010000034.1, read as the reverse complement.
TCGCGGTGGTCGGGCCTGCCGGGCCGACCACCTCGTCGCGCACCGGATCGACCGGGCCGACGTAGTAGATGAAGCGGTTGGTGAAGTCGACCGGCAGCTTCTCGCCCTTGTTCAGCATGTCGACCATCCGCTTGTGCGCGGCGTCGCGGCCGGTCAGCAGCTTGCCCGACAGCAGGATCACCTCGCCCGGCTGGAAGGCCTCGATGTCGGCCCGGGTCACGGTGTCGAGGTTGACCCGGCGGCCCTTCGAGGCGTCGTAAGTCAGCTTCGGCCAGTCCTCCAGCGACGGCGGCTCGATCACGGCGGGACCGCTGCCGTCGAGCACGAAATGCGCGTGGCGGGTGGCGGCGCAGTTCGGGATCATCGCCACTGGCAGGTTGGCCGCGTGGCTCGCGTAGTCCTTGATCTTGACGTCGAGCACGGTGGTCAGGCCGCCCAGGCCCTGGGCGCCGATGCCGAGCGCGTTGACCTTCTCGTAGAGCTCGATGCGCAGCTCCTCGACCCGGTTCTTCGGACCGCGAGCGATCAGCTCCTGGATGTCGATCTCGTCCATCAGCGATTCCTTCGCCAGCAGCATCGCCTTCTCGGCGGTGCCGCCGATGCCGATGCCGAGCATGCCCGGCGGGCACCAGCCGGCGCCCATCGTGGGCACCGTCTTCAGCACCCAGTCGACCAGCGAATCGGAGGGATTCAGCATCGCGAACTTCGACTTCGCCTCGGAGCCTCCTCCCTTCGCGGCGACGTCGACTTCGACGGTGTCGCCCGGCACCAGCGAGACGCTGATCACTGCCGGAGTGTTGTCCTTCGTGTTCTGGCGCTTGCCGGCCGGGTCGGTCAGCACCGAGGCGCGCAGCTTGTTGTCCGGATTGTTGTAGGCGCGGCGCACGCCCTCGTTGACCATGTCGTCGAGGCTCATCGTCGCGTCCCAGCGCACGTTCATCCCGACCTTCAGGAACACGTTGGCAATGCCGGTGTCCTGGCAGATGGGCCGATGACCTTCGGCGCACATCCGGGAGTTGATCAGGATCTGCGCCATCGCATCGCGCGCGGCTTCCGACTTCTCCATCTCGTAGGCCTTGGCCAGCGCACGGATGTAGTCGACCGGGTGGTAATACGAGATGTACTGGAAGGCATCAGCGATGCTCTGGATCAGGTCGTCCTGCTTGATCACGGTCATGGCACGCTCCGGCGGCTGGGTGGATGCGGCGATGGCGCGTCCGGCGCCCTCGCCTGCGGCCGGCGACCGACCCCGTCGATCGCCGCGAATTCGGGCAGGACCGGCCGGCCATCCGCGGATGGCGTGCGCCAGCCCGGCGCAGCGGGGATTCTATTGCGAACCGGCCACCTGACGGTCGTCACTGCCGTTCGTCGGCCGCCGGCGCTACTGTCATCGGACCGTCATCTGCCGGCGAGAGAGTGTCGAGCCACGATGAAGACGACGAACGAGTGGACGCCAGGGGATCTGGCGCTGTGGGAGCGCATCACGAGTCACCCCCTCGATGCGCTGGACGATGGCCTGCCCTTCAGCCGCAAGCTGGCCAGGGAACAGGGCTGGACGGCGGAATTCACCGCCCGCGCGATCGCCGAATATCGGCGATTCGTGTTCCTAGCGATGACCGCCGGCCACGAGGTCGTGCCGAGCGAGGTGGTCGACCAGGTCTGGCACCTGCACCTGCTCTATACCGAGGACTACTGGGGCGAGTTCTGCCCGAAGGTGCTCGGCCGGCCGCTGCACCATGGCCCCGGCCGGGGCCGCCGCGGAGAGACCGAGCGCTTCCGCGAGCTCTACGCCGAGACCCTGGCGAGCTACCAGCACCGCTTCGGCCCGATCGACGAGCAGGCCTGGGAGCCGGGCCGCGAACGCTTCGCCGACGGCGGACGCTGGCGCCGGGTCGACCTCGGCCGCCACTTCGTCCTGCCGCGGCCACGCTGGCCGGGCCGGATGGCCTGGCAGCGTCTCGGACTGGGACTGGCGGCGTCCGTGCTGGCCGCTCCCGCCTTCGCGCTGTCGGTCAACCCCTTCGACTGGAGCGGCGGCGAGTTCCTGCTGCTGTATCTGGTGCTGCTGTTCATCGCGCTCATCGCGGCCTTCGTGCTGCGCCGCCCTGCCGGACCGCCGTTGGAGCGCCTGCCGACGCTCAGTACCTACGAAATCGCCTACCTCCATGGCGGCCCGGAACGGGTCGTCGAGGCGGCGCTCACGGTGCTGGCGCGCGAGGCCCGGATCCAGTGGGTGCCGGACAAGAAGAGCTACGTCGCGATCGGCGACGGCCATGGCCTCGAAGAGCCTGCACGCCGGGTGCTCGACGCGATCGTCGGGAACGGCCGCGCGGCCGGCCTGCGCCGCCGTGCCAGCACCGGCTTCGAGGCCTTGCACCATCGGCTGATCGACCTCGGCCTGTTGCCGGGGCGTGGGCAGCGGGGCGTGGCGCAACTGCGGGCAGGCCTGGTCTTCCTGGCCCTGATGGCGTTCGCGGCGGTCAAGATCTACATCGGCATCCTGCGCGACCGCCCGGTGGCGTTCCTGGTCCTGCTGTTCCTGGTGACCTTCGTGGTCGCGATGGTCGCCGTGCTGACCCCAAGCCGCCTGACCCGCGCCGGTGCCGACGCGATCGCCCGCCTGCGCGCGCTGCACAGCCATGCCCGGATCGCGCCACGCGGCTCCGATGTGGCCCTGGCGGTCGCGATCGCGGGCGTCGCGGTGCTGTCGAATACGCCCTATGCCCATGTCGCCGAGGCCCGTCGCGCGGGCTGCGGCGGCGGCGGTGGCGACTGAGCGAGCGCACGCACGGAAACTCCCGCGGTGCAAACCCGCCAGGTCGGTCCTGAAGGAACGCGTCGCCACGCTGCACGACCGGGCGAGGATTCGTCGACCTCGCGGGGATTCGAACCGCCGGCAGGCCGCCACCGCCATGCTGCGGCCATGACGATCCGACGAACATTGCAAGTGCGAGCGCTGACGGCCGTGAGCATCGGCCTCCTCGGGCTCTCGCTGTACTCGCTGAGCTCCGTACTGTCGTCCTACGGCGGGGGCGGCGTCCACGGCCGCGGCCGCGCTGCATTGATCGGCGCGCTCGCGTTCCTCGTTCCCTACGCGCTCGGGGCGGCCCTGACGGCGGTCGTTGCCTTCCGGCGTGCGGATGAGCTGCGTCGGCGGCAGCTCGGCCTGTTGCTGGCGGTCGTCACGATGCCCGTCGGTGCCGGGCTCCTGGTGCAGGGGGCGGACGTGATTCCGACGTCCGGTATCCGATCGGCGGCGCTCGATCCCAGCCCGATCCAGCGCTCGAGTCGCATGCGCCGCTCCCGCCGGAGAGCGGGCCGGAGCCCGCTCTATGCGAACGTCGCCGGAGCCGCTCCTGCGCCCGCCGCCGACGCTATTCCGCCGGCGTGATCGACACGCGCACCCGCAGGCGATCGCCCGGGTCGTAGTTCAGGCGCGAGTTGTACACCTCGCCGCGGAAACGGTATTCGACGTCGTAGCCGACCACGCGGTGGTCGGTGCGCACGTTGTCGACGTCGCGGCAGCGGCGCTCGGTGGTCTCATAGGTGCGGTCGCCGCCCTTCGCGGCGTTGTGGCCGATCGCTCCGCCAATCACCGCGCCGGCCACGGTGGCCGCCTTGCGACCGTCGCCCTTGCCGACCTGGTTGCCGAGCGCACCGCCGATCACGGCGCCGAGCACGGTGCCACCGGTCGTATTGCCGCCGCGCTCGCGGGTGACGACCCGCTCGTCATAGCACTCCTGCGACGGTTCGCTGGTCTCGACGCGGTCGTAGACCGGGTCGACGCGCAGCACGTCGGCGTAGGCGAAGCTGATGTTCTCGTCGCCGTCATAGCGGCTTTCGGTCGGCCGCCCCTGCGCGAAGGCGACGGAGGCGCCGAGCAGCAGGACGGTGGCAATTACGGCTTTCATCGATCTTTCTCCATGGTCCGACTCGGGGCGTGCGTCGGTGGATGCATTAGAACAACGGGCGACTGAATCGAGACTAAGCCCGGACGGCCTCTCGCGAGGCGTTGGCCGCCATTCGGGAAGATGAACCGGCCGACCCGTCGGCCGGCGTTCCGTCCGGATCGTGTGCGCCAGTTCGAATCTTCACGCGGGAACCGGTGCGGCTGCAAATGCAAGGTCGGTCTCGTCCTGGCCGGTCTGCACCTTCCACAGCCTGGCATAGGCGCCGTCGGCGGCGAGCAGCTCGGCGTGGCTGCCGCGCTCGACGATGCGGCCGTCGACCAGAACGCAGATCAGGTCGGCGTGGACGATTGTTGACAGTCGGTGCGCGATCACCAGTACGGTGCGCTGGTGCGCCAGCCGCGCCAGCGAGCGCTGGATCGCCGCCTCGGTCTCGTTGTCGACGGCCGAGGTCGCCTCGTCCAGCAGCAGGATCGGCGGGTTCTTCAGGATCGCCCGGGCGATCGCGATGCGCTGGCGCTGTCCGCCGGACAGGCGCACGCCGCGCTCGCCGATCTCGGTGTCGTAGCCGCGCGGAAGCGCCTCGATGAAGTCGTCGGCGCTGGCCGCGTGGGCCGCCGCCGCGATCTCGTCCGGCGTCGCGTCGGGGCGGCCGTAGGCGATGTTGTCGCGCACGCTGCCGTCGAACAGGTAGACGTCCTGGGCCACCCAGCCGATCGAGCGGCGCAGCGCGGCCCGCTCGAATTCGCCCTGGGGCCGGTCGTCGAAATGGATCGCACCGGCGGTCGGTTCGACGAAGCCGAGCAGCAGCTTGAACAGCGTGGTCTTGCCCCCGCCGGTCGCGCCGACCAGGGCGACGGTGCGACCGGCGGCGACCGCGAGATCGATGTCGTGCAGCACCGGCGGATGACCGGGATAGGCGAAACCGACGCCGGACAGGGTGATCGCGCCGGCGAGCCGCACGTCCTCGGCGCTGCCGCGCGCCGCGACCGGCTCGTCGAGCAGGCGCAGCACGCGCCGGGTCGAGGCCATCGCGCGTTCGTAGAGGTCCACGGTCTCGCCGAGGTCGGTCAGCGGCCACAGCAGGCGCTGGGTCAGGAACACCAGCACGGCGTAGAGACCCTCGCGCATCTGTCCCGACAGCACCATCACGCCGCCGTAGACGAACGTGCAGAGGAATCCGGCCAGGATCGCCATCCGCAGGATCGGGATGAACGCCGACGACACCCGGATGGCGGCGCGGTTGGCATCGACGTATTCGGCGCTGTCGCGACGGATCGCCTCGAGTTCGCGCGCCTCGGCGGCGAAGCTCTTGATCGTCGCCATTCCCTGGAGATTGTTGGCGAGCCGCGCCGCGACCCGGCCGGCCATGTCGCGGACCTTGTCGTAGCGCGGCGCGATCCGGTGCTGGAAGATGAAGGCGCCAGCGACGATCACCGGGATCGGCGCGAAGGCCATCGCCGCCAGCTTCGGCGAGATCACGACGAACACCGCACCGATCGCGACGATGGTCGTCGCGACCCGGATCAGCTGGCTCGCCCCGGAGTTGAGGAAGCGCTCCAGCTGGTTGATGTCGTCGTTGACGATCGCGATCAGGTCGCCGCTGGACCGGCGCTCGAAGAAGCCGAGGTCGAGCTGCTGCAGGTGGTCGTAGGTCTCGACCCGGAGGTTGTGCTGCACCCGCTGCGCCAGCCCGCGCCAGTGGACGAGATACAGGTACTCGAACAGCGACTCGCAGATCCAGATCAGCGCGGTGGCCGCCCCGAGCAGGTAGACCTGGTTCAGCGGGTCGACGACGCCCCAGTCGGCCAGCAGAGAATGCTCGCGCCGGGCGACGACGTCGACCGCGATGCCGATCAGGATCTCCGGCGCGATGTCGAACAGCTTGTTGATCACCGAGTAGGCGCTCGCGGCGATCACCGTCCGGCGCTCGGCGGAGAGATGGCGCAACAGGGTGGACAGCGTGGACAATGAAGAGGATCGGCTCATCCCACGAGCCTAACCCGGACGTCGCGACATGCTCAAATCAGCACTTCGACTCGGCAGGTCGACCAGGGACCTGTGGACGGGAATCCAGCGGATCGAGCGGCGCGACATCCACCAGCGCGTCGAGGAACTGCGCGAGAGCGCGCCCCATGTCGACGACGACGAGCTGCACACCCGCCTGATCTACGCGAAGTGCCTCGAGGCCGGCGCGATCGGCGCGATCAGCGGCGCGCTCGAGCTCGTGCCGGGCGTCGGCAAGTTCGCGGCCACGGTGCTGGGGCCGCTCGCCGACGCGAGCCTGGTCAGCACGCTGCAGGCGGAACTCGTCGCCGAGACCTTCGCGCTCTATGGCGTCGACCTGCCGCACGACGCCGAGCGGGTCGCCGTGCTGGCGATCGCCGCCACCAACATCGGCACCGCCACCGTCGGCGAGGGCGTCGGCCGCGCCGTGGTCGAGCGCGCCGGGAAACTGGTCGGCGGACGGATCTCGAAGCTCGCCGGTCCGATCGTGAACGTGGTGGCGCTGGCCGCGACCAACATCGCGGTCACCTATGCGATCGGCAAGCGCGCGCAGGCGCTGGCGAAGATGAAGAACGCGGATTTCTCGGCCTGGCCCGACCTGCTGCGCGCCGTCACCATGATCGACGAACGCAAGCTGGCGCGCTGGGCGACCGACTCCGCGCGGACGGCGATGGACCGCTTCAGCGGGCTTGCCCGGAAGTTCGGCGAGGGACTGATAGCGACCCTGCCGAGCCTGCCCGACCTGCCGACCGCGGCGCCGAAGCGCGCGGCGGTCGCACGGCGCAAGGCGCCGACCACCCGCACGCCGCGGGTCACCGCCAGGAAGGCTCCTGCCCGTTCCGACAAGAGCGCAACGCCGCGCAAGGCCGCGCGCAAGACGCCGGCCCGCAGCACTCGCCGCAGCAGCCGCGCCTGAGATGGCGACGGGGATCGCCCCTGCCGGCACCGCGACGGCGGACGCCGCGCTGGCGCTGTGCAGCGACGAGGAGCTGCGCCGGGCCGCGGCCGACGGCGGCGACGACGCGGCCTGTGCGCTGGCTCGCCGCCAGGCCGGCCGCGGCGAGATCAGCCGCGCCCGCCGCACGCTGCGTGATGCCGTCGGCCGCGGTCACGCCGGCGCGCTGACCGAACTCGCGCTGTTCCATCTGTGGGGCATCGGCGCGCCGCCCGAGCCCGCCGAGGGTCGTCGCCTGCTGCTCGCGGCCGAAAGCGCCGGCTCGGCCGAGGCGATGTGGACGCTCGCCTGGCTCGCCTTCGCCGACGCGCTGGAGCCGTTCGACGTCGCCCGAATCGCGAGCCGGGTCCGTCACGCCGCGCTGCTCGACTTCGCGCCGGCCCTGCGCGCCTACGCGCTGCTGCATGCGCGCCAACGGGGACCGGGCGACGGCGATCTCACCCGCGCCTGCCTCGAGCGAGCCCTGGCACTGGGCGATCGCACGGCCGCACTGCTGCTGGGCGTGCACCTGCGCGACACCGACGCCGCGGCCGCCAACCGGCACCTGGAGCAGGCGGCGATCCGGGGCTCCAGCCGCGCGGCGGAATGGCTCGGTGCTTCCTCGTCCGGCGACGCCCCGGTACCAGCCACGATGGCGCCCCTGCCCCGCCTGCCCGAGATCCGCATCGACGTCGCGCCCGAGACAACGTGGCTCCCCGCGTGCCGCGACCCGCTCGTCGAGACCGCCGATGACGTCCTGAGTGCCCTCGAGTGCGAGTACGTGATCGCGCTGGGCGAGTCGAAACTGCAGCGCTCCGAGGTCTCGCACGACGCCACCAGCGGCAGCCAGCGGCTGCAGCTGCGCACCTCCAGCGACATGAGCTTCCGCGGCTTCGACGAGGACCTGGTGCTGCGCTGGCTGCAGTGGCGGATGTGCTCGGCGATCGGCGTGCGCCTCGACCACGCCGAGCCGCTGGTGCTGCTGCGCTACCGCGAGGGCGACGAGTACCGGCCGCATCGCGACTACCTCGCACCGGGCGTCGAAGGAAACGTCCCTTCACCGCAGCAGCCGGGCCAGCGCCTGCACACGGTGTTCTGCTACCTGACCGACGTCGCCGGCGGCGGCCAGACCGACTTCCCGCAGCTCGACGTGCGGATCGAACCGCGCCGCGGGAAGCTGGTGCACTTCGTCAACCTGCAGGCGGACGGCTCACCGGATCCGCGCACACTGCATGCAGGAATGCCGGTGAGCGCGGGACAGAAGTGGCTGGCGACCTTGTGGACACGCCAGCGGAAAGTGCGCGACGTGTAGGGTCGGCATCGCCAGGTTTCGCGAGGGCCGCCGGCATCGGCGGGCAGTGCCCGCCGAGCGATCGCGCGTGCGGCGAGCGCCGCGTCACTTCTTCTTTTTCGGCGGATCCTGGTCGAGGCCGTAGGCCTCGCGCGCCCGTCCGGAGCGGCCGGTCTGCTCGCGCGCCAGCGCGCCCTTGGCGATCAGCAGTTCGTCGCGGCTGCGTGCGGCGGCGCCGTCGATGAATCGATCGACCGTCTGGATCACGTTGCCGGCGCCCGGGATCGGGCTCGAGGACAGGTCGATCTCGATGGTGCCGAGGGCCTTGCCCGACTCGGCGTCCTTCACGTTCAACGTGGCGACCAGCGCCGCGCCGGCGCCGAGGCCGATGTAGCGGCCGACCATGTTGCTGGTCTTGAGGTCGGTGATGCTGCCGTCGACCAGCAGCGCCTTGCCGTCGACTTTCTCGCGCGAGATCGCGGCGAAGCCCTTGGAACTGCCGCGCAGCTTGTTGGCCAGCGCATCGGCGAACTGCTTGCCCGCGTTCACCACCTCGGCGTGATAGGCGTCGTTCTCCGCCGCGTCGTCGAGCTTCTTCGCCACACCGTCGCCGATGTCCAGGATCACGATGCTGTCGTAGGTCTTCAACGCCTTCGCGGCGTCCTTGTCGGTGGCCTGCAGCTTGGAGGTATCGGCGAGCGCCGCTGTCGAGACGAGCAGTGCGACGGCAGCGAGGGCGAGGCGATTGACGATGTGCATGGTCCGGCTCCCTGGAAAGGTCCGAATCCTACGCTGAAATTCGCGAAGCGGATGTGTGTCGGAGCGCTCCAGGGCCCGTTCGAAGCAGCCCCGCCACCGGAGACCGAAGCGCGCGAACCATCGGACGCCTGGATCGCGCGGAGCGTCAAGGTGCTCGCCACCGGGCCAGCACGGCAGGGATTCGCGAGAGCGGCGTCCCCGTTTCGATCAGGTCTTGGGCAGGGTGACGCCCTGTTGCCCCTGGTACTTGCCGCCGCGGTCGCGATAGGACACCGCGCAGACCTCGTCGGACTCGAAGAACAGCATCTGCGCCACGCCCTCGTTGGCGTAGATCTTCGCCGGCAGCGGCGTGGTGTTGGAGAACTCCAGGGTCACGTGGCCCTCCCACTCCGGCTCGAGCGGAGTGACGTTGACGATGATGCCGCAGCGCGCGTAGGTGCTCTTGCCGAGGCACACCGTCAGCACGCTGCGCGGGATCCGGAAGTACTCGACGGTGCGCGCCAGCGCGAACGAGTTCGGCGGGATGATGCAGACGTCGGAGACGACGTCGACGAAGCTGCCGGAGTCGAAGTTCTTCGGGTCGACGATGGTCGAGTTGATGTTGGTGAAGATCTTGAACTCGTTCGCGCAGCGCACGTCGTAGCCGTAGCTCGAGGTGCCGTAGGAGATCAGCCGCCGGTCCGCGCCGTCGCGGCGGACCTGGTCGGGCGCGAACGGCTCGATCATCCCGTGCTGTTCGGCCATGCGCCGGATCCAGTGGTCGGACTTGATGGACATCGGGTTTCCTGTGACGGTGGGGTCGCCGGCGGCGACGCGGGGGCGCGGATGATAGCCCGCCGTGACCTCCTGCACTGTCTCGCTTCCGATCCCGCGCCTAGCCTCGCCGGTCTCACCGGGGAGTACATCCATGCTTCGTCTCGTTCCGATGGCCGTCGCCATCAGCTTCACCCTGTCCGCCGCCGGCGCATCCGCCGCGAGCAATGTCCGCGGCCTCGACCCGGCGAATTTCGACACCGCGGTCGCCGCCTGCAGCGACTTCTACAAGCACGCCAACGGCAACTGGCTGGCCAGCAATCCCGTGCCGGACGCCTATTCGACCTGGGGCGTCGGCTCCGAGCTGCGCGAGCGCAACCTCGAGCTGCTGAAGGCGATCCTCGAGGAGACCGCGGCGACCAAGCCGGCGCCGGGCAGCAACGCCCAGAAGATCGGTGACTTCTACGCGGCGGCGATGGACGAGAAGGCGATCGACAAGGCCGGCGCCGGGCCGCTCAAGGCCGACCTCAAGCGCATCGCCAAGGCCAGGACCGCCGACGACATCGCCGCGCTGATCCGCGACGCGCACGCGCGCGGCGAGCAGCCGCTGTTCAACTTCGGGCCGCTCGGCGACCTCAAGAACTCGTCGATGAACATCGCCTATGCGACCCAGGGCGGCCTCGGCCTGCCCGAGCGCGACTACTACCTGCGCGACGATGCGGAGTCGAAGGAGCTGCGCGACAAGTACGTCGCCCATGTCACCGCGATGCTGAAGCTGGTCGGCGAGTCGGACAAGTCCGCCGCCGAACAGGCCGGCTGGATTCTCGCGATCGAGACCCGCCTTGCCAAGGCCTCGCTGGACAAGGTCGCGATGCGCGACCCCGGCAACTACTACAACGTGGTCAGCGTCGTCGACGCCGACCAGGCGACTCCGCACCTCCCCTGGTCGGCCTACTTCAAGGCGCAGGGACTGAACCAGGAGACCTTCTCCCTGGCCCAGCCCGGCTTCTTCGCCGAAGCCGACAAGATGCTCGCCGAGGTGCCGGTTTCGCACTGGCAGGCCTACCTGCGCTGGAATCTCGCCGCCGCCGCCGCACCCTACCTGTCCAAGGCCTTCGTCGACGAGGACTTCGCCTTCAACGGCCGCGTCCTGACCGGCGCCAAGGAGCTGCGTCCGCGCTGGAAGCGGGTGATGGACGCGATCAACGCCAATCTCGGCGAGGCGATGGGCGAGCTGTTCGTCGCCAAGGCCTTCCCGCCGGAAGCCAAGGCCAAGGGCATCGCGCTGGTCGACGACCTGCGCGCCGCGCTGAAACAGCGCCTGGAAAAGCTGGAGTGGATGAGTCCCGAGACCCGCGCGAAGGCGATGGAGAAATTCAATTCCTTCCGCCCGAAGATCGGCTACCCCGACCAGTGGCGCGACTATTCGGCGCTCACCATCAGCCGCGCCAGCTACGCCGACAACGTCCGCGCGGCGCTGGCGTTCGAGAACCGTCGCCAGCTCGCCAAGATCGGCAAGCCGGTCGACCGCAACGAGTGGGGGATGACGCCGCAGACGGTCAATGCGTACTACAACCCGCTGCAGAACGAGATCGTCTTCCCGGCCGCGATCATGCAGCCGCCCTACTTCGACCCGACCGCCGACGATGCGCTCAACTACGGCGCGATGGGCTCGGTGATCGGCCACGAGATGATGCACGGCTACGACGACCAGGGCTCCAAGTTCGACGCGGCCGGCAACTACGTCTCCTGGTGGACCGCGGACGACCGCAAGAACTTCGAGGCGCGCACGGCGAAGCTGGTCGCGGAATACGACGACTTCGTCGCGATCGGCGACCTCCACGTCAACGGCAAGCTGACCCTGGGCGAGAACATCGCCGACTTCGGCGGCCTGCTGGTCGCGTTCGACGCCTTCCAGCGCACCGAACAGGCGAAGAAGGGCGAGAAGATCGACGGCCTGACCCCGAACCAGCGCTTTTTCCACGCGTTCGCGCAGGAATGGCGCCGCAACTACCGGGACGAGGCCCTGAAGCTGCAGGTCAACACCGATCCGCACTCGCCCTCGATGTTCCGGGTGATCGGGCCGATCACGAACATGAGCAGCTTTGCCCAGGCGTTCTCCTGCAAGGCCGGCGACCCGATGGTCCGTTCCGCCGAAAAGAAGGTCGAAATCTGGTAGCGTCGCGGCCGCGCGCCGGCGCTTGAAGTCGATTCTCCCGCCGGCATCGCTCCGCACGTGCGATGCCGGGTCGACGTGGGGACGTCCACCGCCGGCTTTGCGCGTGAAGGAACCATGTCGATCCGCCTAGGCGTTGCCGCTGTCGCCTGTTGCCTGTCCCTGTCGGCCGCCGCGGCCGCGCCCGAGCATGGTCTCGATCGCGCCGACCTCGACGAATCGGTGTCGCCCTGCCGGAACTTCTACCAGTACGCCGTCGGCGGCTGGCTGAAGAACAATCCGCTGCCTGCGGACCACGCGGCCTGGGACAGTTTCCGCGAGATCGAGCAGCGCACCGACGAACGCCTGAAGGGCGTGCTGGAAGCCCTCGCCGAGCCGCGCAAGGAACGCAGCCACGAGGAACAGCTGCTCGGCGACCTCTACTGGGCCGCGCTGAACGAGAAGGCGATCGACAAGGCGGGCCTCGCGCCGATCCGCGCCGACCTCGCCGAGATCGATGCGATGAAGAGCAGCGACGACGTGGTGCGGGTGATCCGCAGCCACCATCGACGCGGCGACTTTCTCCTGTTCCGTCTCGCCGTCGACGCCGACCTCAAGGACGCCGACGCGCCCCTGGCCACCGCGGTCGCCGCGGGCCTCTCGCTGCCCGACCGCGACGACTACACCCGGATGGACCACGCCGCGCAGAAGCTGCGCGAGCAGTTCCGCGACCATGTCGCCGAGCAGTTGCGGCGATCCGGCCTGGCGGAGGCCGACGTTCATCACCTGGCCGACGCGGTGCTCGCTCTCGAGACCGGCCTCGCCGAGGCCAGCCTCACCCGCGGCGAGCGCCGCGATCCCGCGGCCGAGTACCACCCGATGAGCCTCGCCGAGGCCAATTCGGTGACCCCGCACTTCGACTGGTTCGACTACGCGGGCAGCCAGGGCGCCGGTCGCCTGCAGCGGCTGTCCTTGTCGCAACCGAAGTATTTCGCGGCACTGGAGCGCGCGCTCGCCGATGTGCCGATCGAGACCTGGCGCGCCTACCTGCGCTGGCAGGTGCTGCACGGGATGGCCCCCTTCCTGTCGCGCGCGATCGCGGACGCCGACTACGACTTCTTCGAGCGGACGGTGCATGGCCAGCGGGAGATGAAGCCGCGCTGGCAGCGGGCGGTCGGCTGGATCAACGCCAGCCTCGGCCAGCCGCTCGGCCACGCCTACGCGGCGAAGTTCCTCCCTCCCGAGGCGCGCGATCGCGCGCGCGCCCTGGTCGACGACCTGCTGGCGGCGGCCCGGGCCCGCCTCGGCAAGGTCGACTGGCTCGGGGCGGCGACCCGCGAGCAGGCGCTCGCGAAGCTCGCCCGGATCGGCGTCAAGGTCGGCTATCCGGACCAGTGGCGCGACTGGAGCACGCTCACGCTGAAGCGCGAGCAGGGCCTGGTCGAGCAGTTGCAGGCGATCGGCCGCTTCGAGCAGGCCTACCAGATCGAGCGTCTCGGTCGCCCGATCGACCGCGCCGAATGGCGCACGCTGCCGCAGACGCCCAACGCCTACTACCGCGCCGCCGGCAACGAGATCGTGCTGCCTGCGGCGATCCTGCAATCGCCGTTCTTCGACGTCGGCAACGATCCGGCGCTCAATTTCGGCGCGATCGGCGCGATCGCCGGACACGAGCTGACCCACGCCTTTGACGACCGCGGCAGCCAGTTCGATGCGGCCGGCAACCTCGCCAGCTGGTGGGCCGATTCCGATCGCAACGAATTCGCCAAGCGTACCCAGCGCCTGGTCGAGCAGTTCAACGCGCTGGAGGTGCTGCCCGGCCTGAAGGTCAACGGCAAGCTGACCCTCGGCGAAAACCTCGCCGACCTCGGCGGCATCCAGATCGCCTACGACGCATTGCGGCTCGACCGCGAGCGCCGTGCCGCGGCCGCGGCCGCGAAACCGGCGCCGGAGGGTGCGGACGCCGGTGCCGAGAACGACGACGGCGACAACGAAGGCCGCAGCCGCATGTTCATCGTCGAACAGATCGACGGATACACCGAAGAGCAGCGCTTCTTTCTCGGCTGGGCGCGGATCTGGCGCCGCACCATCGCCGATGCCGAGGTCCGCGCCCGCGCAGGCAGCGATCCCCACGCCCCCGGTCCGCTCCGGGTCAACGCGCCGCTGTCCAATATCGGCTCGTTCTCCGGCGCATTCCGCTGCAAGATCGGGGATGCCATGGCCAGGACGAAGGAGCAGCGCGTCGCCGTCTGGTGACCGTCGGTTGCGCCTTGGCGTTCAGGCTCTGCCACGGCCGACGATTCAGGGCCCAGGGGATCCGGCCGATGCATCCGCCCCGGGCTGGGTGAATGGCGACTCCGTCCCGCGTACCCGGCCCGCTTCGAGAAGGCCCCGGGCCCCGCTCGGCCCGGCGAGATGTCGGGTCTTCGCGTCGGACCGAGCGCGACGCGCGGTATCCGTCACTGCCCTCACCGTCACCGATTCGATGCGGGCTGACGCTCGGAGCACCCGCTTCCAATCCGCGCAGGGCCCTGGGCTCTATGCCCTGGGCCTTCTTCCAACATCGATCGACAACGCAAGTCGCAACACCAATTCACGCCGACGTGCCGAAGCGCACGACCGATAGCGCCGCAACGCAACAAACTCCAGCTATACTCGGCGGCTACCTTCCTGCCAGAGAACGGCCCCGCGGCCGAGACTTCCGATGTCCATCGACAACCTCCGCAACATCGCCATCGTCGCCCACGTCGACCATGGCAAGACCACCCTGGTCGACCAGCTGCTGAAGCAGTCCGGCACGCTGTCCGAGCGCCAGGTGGTCCCGGACCGCGTGATGGACTCGAACGACCTCGAGAAGGAACGCGGCATCACCATTCTCGCGAAGAACACGGCCATCACCTGGCGCGACTACCGCATCAACATCGTCGACACCCCGGGCCACGCCGACTTCGGCGGCGAGGTCGAGCGCGTGCTGTCGATGGTCGATTCCGTGCTGATCCTGGTCGACGCCTTCGACGGCCCGATGCCGCAGACCCGCTTCGTCACCCAGAAGGCCTTCCAGATGGGCTTCCGGCCCATCGTCGTGGTCAACAAGGTCGATCGCCCGGGCGCGCGCCCGGACTGGGTGCTGAACGCCACCTTCGACCTGTTCGACCGCCTCGGCGCGACCGAGCAGCAGCTCGACTTCCCGGTGGTCTACGCCTCCGCGCTGCACGGCTACGCCGGCCTGTCCCCGGACGTGCGCGAGGGCAACATGGACCCGCTGTTCGAGACCATCGTCAAGCACGTCAGCCGTCCCGAGGTCGACCCGGACGGTCCGTTCCAGATGCGCATCTCGCAGCTCGACTACAACAACTACGTCGGCGTGATCGGCATCGGCCGCGTGCAGCGCGGCAAGATCAAGCCGAACACCAACGTCGCCGTGGTCGACCGCGAGGGCAAGCGCAAGAACGGCAAGCTGCTGCAGGTGCTGGGCTTCATGGGCCTGGAGCGTCGCGAGGTCCAGCAGGCGCAGGCCGGCGACATCATCGCGATCTCCGGCATCGAGGCGCTCGGGATCTCCGACACCATCTGCTCGCCGGACGCCGTCGAGGCACTGCCGGCGCTGACGGTCGACGAGCCGACCATCAGCATGACCTTCCAGGTCAACAACTCGCCGTTCGCCGGCCGCAAGGAGTTCTCCGGCGGCAAGTTCCTCACCTCCCGCCAGCTCCGCGACCGCCTGCAGCGCGAGCTGATGCACAACGTCGCGCTGAAGGTCGAGGACACCGACGAGGCCGAGAAATTCCGCGTCTCCGGCCGCGGCGAGCTGCACCTGTCGATCCTGATCGAGACGATGCGCCGCGAGGGCTACGAGCTCGCGGTGTCGCGTCCGGAAGTGATCGTCCGCGAGATCGACGGCGAGATGCAGGAGCCGTACGAGCAGCTGGTCGTCGACATGGAGGAACAGTTCCAGGGTGGCGTCATGCAGCGCCTGGGCGAGCGCAAGGCCATGCTGAAGAACATGGAGCCCGATGGCCGCGGTCGCGTCCGCCTCGAGTACATGATCCCGGCGCGCGGCCTGATCGGCTTCCAGACCGAGTTCCGCACCATCACCGCCGGCACCGGCCTGATGTTCCACGTGTTCGACCACTACGGTCCGAAGGCGGAAGGCGCGATCGGCAAGCGCCCGAACGGCGTGATGATCTCCAACGGCCAGGGCCCCTCCCCGGCCTACGCGCAGTTCGCGATGCAGGAGCGCGGTCGCCTGCTGATCGAGCCGGGCGACGAGATCTACGAGGGCCAGATCGTCGGCATCCACGCGAAGGACAACGACCTCACGGTCAACGCCCTGCGCGCCAAGCAGCTGACCAATTTCCGCGCGGCCGGCAAGGACGACAACCTGATGCTGACCCCGGCGATCAAGTTCTCGCTGGAACAGGCGCTGGAGTTCATCGACGACGATGAACTGGTCGAAGTCACCCCGCTGCAGATCCGGCTGCGCAAGAAGGCGCTGACCGAGAATGATCGGAAGCGGGCTTCGCGCGCTGCTTGATTTTTCGCGCCTCGAAATGGCGGCTGGCGCCGCCATTTCGTAAGCGGCCTGCGGCCGCGGAATGCGGTTCCGTTCGAGATCAAGAGCGAGTGCCGTCAAGAATGCGGCGGGGCACCCACGATGCTCGACGGGTCAGCGCGGGTGGCGAGACTGATCGCAATGCATCGGCGTTCCACCGGAATTGCGATGATCACGCGCTTCCCGTGGAAGTCGCTTCCCACGTCCGCGACGAACGACTCCCTCCTCGATATGGGGTCGCGCACCGGCCGTGACTGACGCATCCGGTAGGACATCCGAATGAACTCGATGATGTCCCACGCGAGCAGTCGATGGAGGTCGGCGTCATCGACCTTCAGCTTCGACAGGAGATGCAGGTCCAGAAGCGCTCGGAGCTCCCCGATGCCCACGGGCTTGCGATCGAGCACCGCGATCGACTTCTTCCGCAGATAGGCCGTCAGATCGGACTCCAAATCCGTCTCGATCTCGATCAATTCCGCCCAGAAGTCGCATTGGTTCCCGCTGAGCCTGCGGAGGGACTGCAGGTAGCCATCCAGGCGATGGATCCACGATTTTTCCATCGGAAGGCGTCGGAGTCGAAGCTGACTGACAGGACGGCCTCCCGTCCGCGTTGCTCCGCGACTTCTAGAACGACGACCCGGCCCGAATCGATCGTGGCAGCGACACCGGTGCCGGGCTTCACCAGGTTCTACCCAGCCTCCGACCTGCGTTGCGGTGCCCTACACGCGCCGCCCTTCACTCTCGGATTTCGCGCAGCGAAATCCGAAAGCGCAGCGTCACTCCCACTCGATCGTCGCCGGCGGCTTCCCGCTGATGTCGTAGACCACCCGCGAGATCCCGCGGATCTCGTTGATGATCCGCGAGGAGACACGACCCAGCAGGTCGTACGGCAGATGCGCCCAGTGCGCCGTCATGAAGTCGATCGTCTCGACGGCGCGCAGCGACACCACCCACTCGTAGGCCCGCGCGTCGCCGACCACGCCGACCGATTTCACCGGCAGGAACACCACGAAGGCCTGGCTCACCTTGTCGTACCAGCCCGAGGACCGCAGTTCCTCGATGAAGACGTGATCGGCCTGGGCCAGGATCTCGGCGTACTCGCGCTTCACCTCGCCCAGCACCCGCACGCCGAGGCCGGGTCCCGGGAAGGGATGACGGTAGACCATCTCGCGCGGCAGGCCGAGCTCGACGCCGAGGCGACGCACCTCGTCCTTGAACAGTTCGCGCAGCGGCTCCAGCAGCTTCAGCTTCATCCGCTCCGGCAGGCCGCCGACGTTGTGGTGCGACTTGATCACGTGGGCCTTGCCGGTCTTGCTGCCGGCCGACTCGATGACGTCGGGATAGATCGTGCCCTGCGCCAGCCAGCGCACGCCGTCGAGCTTCGCCGACTCCTCCTCGAAGATCTCGACGAACAGCCGGCCGATGATCTTGCGCTTCGCCTCGGGGTCGGAGACGCCGGCGAGTGCCTCGAAGTAGCGCGCCGAGGCGTCGATCCGGATCACCTTGACGCCCATGTGCTGCGCCATCGTCGCCATCACCTGGTCACCTTCCTGCCAGCGCAGAAGGCCGGTATCGACGAACACGCAGGTCAGCTGCGCGCCGATCGCCCGGTGCAGCAACGCGGCGACAACGGACGAGTCGACGCCGCCGGAGAGGCCGAGCAGCACCTGGTCGGAGCCGACCTCGGCGCGCACGCGCGCGATCTGGTCCTCGATGATGTTGGCGGCGGTCCAAAGGGTCTTGCAGCCGCAGATGTCGATCAGGAAGCGGCGGAGGATCTCCTCGCCCCGCTTGGTGTGGGTCACTTCCGGGTGGAACTGCACGCCGTACCAGCGCCGCGCCTCGTCGGCCATCGCGACGATCGGCACGCTGCCGGTGGCGGCCACGACGGAGAAGCCCGCGGGCACCGCGGTGACCCGGTCGCCGTGGCTCATCCAGACATCGAGCTCGGTCGCCCGACCGGCGCCGAGGCGCGTGCTGACCGCGGCCGCACTCCCCTGCGCGCCCATCCACGACTCGCCCTCGGAGAAGTGCACGACGGTCTCGTCGGCGCCCATCGGCAGGTCGAGCAGCCGGCACGCGGCGGTGACGCTGACCTTGGCGTAGCCGAATTCGCGGTGATGGCCGCCTTCGACCTTGCCGCCCAGCTGCATCGCCATCGTCTGCATGCCGTAGCAGATGCCGAGCACCGGCACGCCGAGCTCGAACACGACCTGCGGCGCCCGGGGCGAATTCGCCTCGGTGGTCGATTCCGGTCCGCCGGACAGGATGATGCCGGTCGGCGCGAAGCCGGGAATGGCCGCCGCATCGTGATCCCAGGCCCAGATCTCGCAATAGACGCCGATCTCGCGGATGCGGCGGGCGATGAGCTGGGTGTACTGGGCGCCGAAATCGAGAATGAGGATGCGTTGGAGGTGGATGTCCGACATGGGCGTCGAGGGTCCTTTGAGGTTTCGATTAGGGCCCAGGGCCCAGGGCACAGGGCCCAGGTGTAGGGCGGCCATTGGCCGCCATCACGAGGCGCTCGGCGCAGGCGGGCGGTGCCCGCCCTACGACCTTGTCGATCCCCGCTCTTCTGGGCCCTGGGCCCTGTGCCCTGGGCCCTTTCGAAGCGGCGCACCCCGTCCAACGCGGTGTCGCGTCAGTCCATCCGGTAATTCGGCGCCTCTTTCGTAATGGCGACATCGTGCACATGACTCTCCCGCACCCCCGCCGAGGTGACGCGCACGAACACCGGCTTCGTCCGCATCTCGTCGACCGTCGCGCAGCCGAGATAACCCATGCTGGAGCGCAGGCCGCCGACCAGCTGGTGGACGATGTTGCGCAGCGGACCGCGGTACGGGACGCGGCCTTCGATGCCTTCCGGCACCAGCTTGTCGGCGTCGGAGGCGTCCTGGAAGTAGCGGTCCTTCGAGCCCTGCTGCATCGCGCCGAGCGAGCCCATGCCGCGGTAGCTCTTGTAGGAGCGCCCCTGGTAGAGCTCGACCTCTCCGGGGGCCTCCTCGGTGCCGGCGAACAGGCCGCCGATCATCACCGTCGAAGCGCCGGCCACGACGGCTTTCGCGACGTCGCCGGAGTAGCGGATGCCGCCGTCCGCGATCAGGGGTACGCCTTTCGACTTCAGCGCCTCGGCGACCATCGACACCGCGGTGATCTGCGGCACGCCGACGCCGGCGACGATGCGGGTGGTGCAGATCGACCCCGGACCCACGCCGACCTTGACCGCGTCGGCGCCGGCCGCGACCAGCGCCAGCGCGGCATCGCCGGTGACGATGTTGCCGCCGATGATCTGCAGCGCGGGGTAGTGCTTGCGGATCCAGGCGACCCGGTCCAGCACGCCGCGCGAATGGCCGTGCGCGGTGTCGACGGTGATCACGTCGACGCCGGCTGCGACCAGCGCCGCGACCCGCTCCTCGGTGTCGCCGCCCACGCCGACCGCCGCGCCGACGCGCAGGCGTTCCTGCTCGTCCTTGCACGCGTTCGGGTTCTCGCGCGACTTCTGGATGTCCTTCACGGTGATCAGGCCGCGCAGGCGGAAGGCGTCGTCGACCACCAGCACCTTCTCGATGCGGTGGCGGTGCAGCTTGGCCAGCACTTCCTCGTCGCTGGCGCCGTCGAGCACCGTCACCAGGCGGTCCTTCGGGGTCATGATCGAGGACACCGGGTCTCCGAGGCGGGTCTCGAAGCGCAGATCCCGGCTGGTGACGATGCCGACAAGCTGCGAGCCGTCCACCACCGGCACGCCGGAGATGTTGCGGGCCCGGGTCAGGTTCAGCACGTCGCCGATCGACATGCCGGGGTTCACCGTGATCGGATCGCGGATCACGCCGGCCTCGAACTTCTTCACCTTGTGCACCTCGGCCGCCTGGCGCTCGACCGACATGTTCTTGTGGACGATGCCGATCCCGCCCATCTGCGCCATCGCGATCGCGAGTCGCGCCTCGGTGACGGTGTCCATCGCGGCGGCGAGGATCGGGATGTTGAGGGTGATGCCGCGGGTGAGTCGGGTCTGGGTGCTGACGTCCTTCGGCAGGACATTGGACTCGGCGGGCACCAGCGAGACGTCGTCGAAGGTCAAAGCTTCGGCAAGCAGACGCATGGGGAGCTTCCGGCGGAAAAGGGAAGCACGACATTATACGGCATTGTCCGTTCGCCATGCCCTGGGCAACTGGACAGCGACCAGAGCAGCCGTTAGTCTCTCGACCACTACCCGCCCGGCAAGCCTTGGAATCGCTGCCACCGTGCGGGGACCGTAGCCCGATCCGAATCGTCGTTCGCCCCACCCGCGCGCTGCGCCCGTGGCCGGCGATCGATCCCTTCATTGCCGCGTGTACCGCCGAGTCCCGCCGACCCGCGTGACCCGTGGCAATACCGGAACGATCGGCTCACCGAATCGTTGCTCCTGCCTCACATCCAGTACCGCACTCTCGGACCTCCATGCGTTTTCGGACCTCCACCGCCTTGCCTGCCCGCGCCCAGCATCGATGAGCACGCCCGCCGACAACGTCGTCGCGCACGTGTTCCCGGTGCAGCCGCAGCAGCAGGAGATGCCGCTCGCCGTCGTGCGCGGCGAGCCGGTGCTGGCGATGCCGCAGGACCTCTACATCCCGCCGGACGCGCTCGAGGTCTTCCTCGAGGCCTTCGAGGGACCGCTCGACCTGCTGCTGTACCTGATCCGCCGGCAGAACCTCGACATCCTCGAGATTCCGATCCTGGAGATCACCCGGCAGTACATGGAATACATCGACCTGATGGGCGAGCTGAACCTCGACCTCGCGGCCGAGTACCTGGTGATGGCCGCGATGCTCGCCGAGATCAAGTCGCGGCTGCTGTTGCCGCGACCGCCGGCAGCCGAGGGCGAGGAGCATGACCCGCGCGCCGAACTGATCCGCCGGCTGCAGGAATACGAGCGCTTCAAGAAGGCCGCCGAGGACATCGACGCGTTGCCGCGGATGGAGCGCGACTTCGGGCCGGCCCATGCCCACGTGCCGGACCGCAACGTGATCCGGCTGCCACCTCCGGTCGAGTTGCGCGAGCTGCTGCTGGCGCTGCGCGACGTGATGAAGCGCGGCGAGCTGTTCGGCCGCCACAACATCCGCCGCGAGACCCTGTCGGTGCGCCAGCGGATGAGCGAGGCGCTGGCGAAGCTCGAGGACGGCGAGTTCCACCCGTTCGAGTCCCTGTTCACCGTCGAGGAGGGCCGCCTCGGCGTCGTGGTGAGCTTCCTGGCGATCCTCGAGCTTGCCAAGGAATCGCTGATCCAGATCGTGCAGGAGGTCGCGCTCGGCCCGATCTACGTGAAGGCGGCGAGCACCGACAGCGGCGGCGAGACCCTCGCCGTGGCCGGCTGACACGGTCGCGACGCTTTCCCCGCGGCCCCCATTCGCATCCCATGATTCGCATGCAGGACAACGAACTCAAACCGATCATCGAAGCGGCGCTTTTCGCGAGCTCCCAGCCCCTGGGCCTCGCCCAGCTGGCCGAACTGTTCGCCGAGCAGGAGCCCATCGCCGAGGACCGCATCGCGCTGCTGTTGGCCGAACTGGTCGCCGACTACGCCGAGCGCGGCGTCGAGCTGGTGGAAGTCGCGAGTGGCTGGCGATTCCAGGTGCGCCAGAACGTGCACGCCTTCGTCGCCCGGATGTGGACCGAGCGCCAGACCCGCTATTCGCGCGCCCTGCTGGAGACCTTGGCGCTGATCGCCTATCGCCAGCCCATCACCCGCGCCGAGATCGAGCAGATCCGCGGCGTGGTGGTGTCGACCAACATCATCCGCACGCTGGAGGAACGCGAGTGGGTGCGGGTCGTCGGTCATCGCGACGTCCCCGGTCGCCCGGCGCTGTATGGCACCACCCGCCAGTTCCTCGACTACTTCAATCTCAAGCGTCTCGACGAACTGCCGCCGCTCGGCGAGATCCGCGACCTCGAGGACCTCGAACCGCGACTCGAGCTCCCGGAACCGACCGGCATCCCGCTGGTCGAAGCCATCGCCGGCGACGAGTCCTCCGCCGAGTCGCCAACCCTCCCGCCCGACGATGGCGATCGCGGCGAAGCCGATGTTTCCGGCGCGGACGAGGCCGCGACGTCCGAGGCCGCCGTCGACTCCGACGACGCCGGGGTCGTCACCGGATCGGACCCGACCGAGGACGCAGCGGTTCCGGCTGAGTCCGCCGAATCCTCCGTCACCGAGACGGCGGAGGCGACCGACGCGCCGGCCGCGACCGGACACGACGATTCCACTGCGGACGCCGCGCCCGACGGCGTCGCATCCCCATCCCCCGCCACCGAAACCGACGCCGCCGACGCGGCGACGGAGCCGCGCCATGACTGAAAACACCACCCGCTCGAAATTGTCCCTGAAGCGCGATTCGCGCGAGACCCCGGCCCTGGCCGAACGCGTCCACAAGGTCCTGGCCCAGGCGGGCCTCGGCTCGCGCCGCATGCTGGAAGAGCGCATCGAGAAGGGCGAGGTCCGCGTCAACGGCGCGGTCACCGATCTCGGCACCTCCGTGCACGCTGGCGACCGCGTCGAGATCGACGGCAAGGCCTTCGTGGTGGTCGCGGTCGAGCCGGAGGAGAACGAGGTCCTGGTCTACCACAAGCCCGACGGCGAGGTGACCACCCACGACGATCCCGAGGGCCGTCGTACGGTGTTCGAACGGATGCCGCGCAACAAGGGCTCGCGCTGGGTCTCGGTCGGCCGCCTCGACATCAACACGACCGGCCTGCTGCTGATCACCACCGACGGCGAGCTCGCCCACGCGATGACCCATCCGTCCCGCGAGGTCGAACGCGAATACCTCTGCCGCATCCACGGCGAAGTCACCGACGAGGCGCTGGACCGCCTGCGCGCCGGTGTCGAGCTCGAGGACGGTCCGGCGCATTTCGACGAGATCGCCGAGATCAGCCGCGGCGACTCGCACTCGTGGTTCCGCGTCGTCATCAAGGAAGGTCGCCAGCGCGAAGTGCGCCGCCTGTGGGACGCCGTCGGACTGCAGGTCAGTCGCCTGAAGCGCATCCGCTTCGGCAGCATCGAGCTGCCGCGTCACCTGCGCCGCGGACACTTCGAGGCGATGCCGGCCGACCAGGTCAAGACGCTGCGCGGTTCGCTCGGCCTGTCCGAGATTCCGCAGGTGCTGACGCTGCAGCCGGTGATCGGCGTACGGAAGGCGACCAAGTCCTCGGTCTACAAGCCTGGCGAGAAGGGCCGCTCCTGGAGCGGCGCCCACGCCGACGAGTCGCGCGAACTGCGCGCCTTCGATCGCATCCGCGACGATGGCCCGGGCAAGCGCGGCAAGCCCCGCAAGAGCGGCGCCGGTCGCGGACCCAAGCGTCCCGTGGCCGCGCACGAGAGCCGGCTGTTTCCGAGCGACGGTGCCACGGCCGGTGCCGACCCCGCGCGCAGCCGTGGTCCGCGCCGTGGCCCGCCTCGTTCCGGTCCGCCGGGTGCGGGTGCCGGCCAGGACCGCGGTGGCGAGCGCCGTGGCGCTGGCCGCCCGGGTGGACGCGGTGGTCCCGGCGGCCCAGGGCGCGCGGCCGGCGGGCCGGGTGGACAGGCGCGTGGACCGGGTGGTCCAGGTCGCGGTCCGGGCGGACCGGGGCGTGGCCCCGGCGGTCCGGGTCGCGGTCCGGGTGGTCCGGGACGTGGCGCCGGCGGCGGCTTCCGCGGCGACCAGCCCGGCGGCGGACGTCCGCGGCGTGGCGGCGATGGTCCGCGCTCGGGCGCACCGGGCCAGGGCCGCGTCTTCTTCCCGAGCGACTCCAACCGACCGCGCGACGACGACAACCGTGGCAACTACGCGCCGCGCGGCGACAACCGCGGCAACCGTGGCAATGCCCTGCCCTACGGTTTCCCATCCGATCACACCTACGCCCGCCGCGACGAGGTTCCAAACGCCGATCCGCGGGGACCGCGGCGCGGCGGGCCGCGCCGCGGCCCCAAGTAGAGTCGTCGCAGTCGGGATGAGGTTTCGCGAGTAAGACTCTGATTTGATTTAATAATCAGAGCCGGAACCCGACCGTTCCTACCGCAGCGCGACACCGCCCGAAATGGAAAAGGCCGCCAACGGCGGCCTTTTCGACGCGAAGCAGGCGCTCGTTCGAGCGCCTGTCCTCAGCCCGCGTCAGTCGAGCTTCAGCGCCTTGCGGTCCTTCTCGCGACGCTTCTTGTCCTTGGCCTGGTACTCGGCCTCGCAGCCGTTGTGCTCGACCATCACGCAGGACAGGTAATCGGTCGCCTCGACCAGCGCGGCGCGGATGGCCTTGCCCGCCGGGGTGTTGTTCTGCTGCGACAGGCTGCCGCCGAAACCGCCACGGGACACGCCGACGCTGACACCACTGCTCTTCGCATTGCCTTCGATCGTGCGGGTGAATTCGATCTCGCCGGTGGTCGAGTTGATCACCTGGATATCGACCGCGATGTAGGCGTTCGACGAATTGCCGCCGAGCGAGATGCCCTTGATGCTGATGCCGCCGCCGGTACCGGAGGCATTCTCCTGGTACGAGGTGACGGTGCCGGCCACGAGGTACTCGGCGCCGGTGATCTTGCCCATCTTCGCGGCGCTCTTGCCCGAGACGCGGCCCGACGCACCGAGATTCTGCTCGGCCAGCACGGATTCCAGCTTTGCGCGCTCGACGACGCGGAAGCTGTTGGTCGCGGCCAGCTCGTTCGACAGCATGCCGGACAGCTCCCAGCCCACGCCACCGGACCACCACGCGGCGCCGGACTCGTTCTTGAACTCGATCACGCCGACCGAGGGCTTGCCGGAACCCGCGGCCATGGCCGACGTGGCACCCAACGCACACACCACCGCCAGCGCGGCCAACTTCAACTGCTTCATGTTCAACTCCCGTTACCCATCGAGGGACGATCCCCAGGTGAATTCATTCTATGGTGAGCCCCGGCGGGGCGCCACCGCACTTCGTTCAGCCGGACGTCCGTACCGGCGCAATCTCTCGCGACCCGTCGGGCGCCGACGATCTCATCACGCCGATCCTGCCATCGTGAGCAGGAATGCGGCTTGCAGCTGTTCCGAAGAACGCCGGCGAGGCACCATCCGAACACGGCGGCGAGCCGAACGACGCTCGCATCCGGGCTTAACGCAGGTCCGTAGCTCCACGGCTCACTCATCTGGAATTCAGTCATGTCGAAAGCGCGTCAAGGCCTCGTCTCCCTCCTCTTCGGCGTCGTGCTGCTCGCGGCTGCGACATCGTCGCGCGCCGAGTCGGACAAGGGCGTCCCCTGGTTGCACGACGATGTCGCCGCCTTCGCCCAGGCCAAGGCCGAGAAGCGCTACGTCATCCTGTACCTCGAGGCCGTCTGGTGCCACTGGTGCCACGTGATGGACCACGAGACCTACGCCGATCCGAAGGTGCAGGCCGCGCTCGCGGCGCACTACGTCCCATTGCGGATCGACCAGGACAACCGGCCCGACCTCGCGGAGCGCTACTCGTCCTACGGCTGGCCCGCCACCATCGTGTTCGCCGCCGATGGCAGCGAGATCGTCAAGCGCCGCGGCTACATCGAGAAGACCCGCTTCCTGAAGCTGCTCGACGCCATCGTCGCCGACCCCAGCCCGGAGGAGGTCGATGCCGCGGCACCGGTCGAGGCCGTCGCCGCGACCTCCAGCCTCGCGGACGCGGTTCGCGCCGACCTGATCCGTCGCCACCACGAGATGAGCGACACGAAGCTCGGCGGCTTGAACATCGAGCAGAAATACCTCGACCGGGACGAGGTCGCCTACGCGATGACCCTGGCCCTGGCGGGCGACACCGACGAGGCGCAGATCGCGCGCTCGACGCTCGACGGCGCCCGCGCGCTGATCGACCCCGCCTGGGGCGGCGTCTACCAGTACAGCACCGACGGCGACTGGAACCACCCGCACTTCGAGAAGCTGGGCAGCATCCAGGCCGGCTACCTGCAGTCCTGGTCGAACGCCAGCCTGGTCTTCCCCGACGGCGGCTACCGGGCCAGCGCCGAAGCGGTGAAGCGCTACATCGACACCTTCCTGTCCGCCGACGACGGCGGCTACTACGTCAGCCAGGACGCCGATCTTCGTCCCGGCGAGCACAGCGCCGAGTACTTCGCCCTCGACGACGCCGGGCGCCGCAAGCAGGGCGTGCCGCGGGTGGACCGCCATGAATACAGTCAGGTGGCCGGCTTGATGATCGCCGCCCAGGTCGCCTGGTACGACGCCACCGGCGACGTGGCGGCGCTGGCCCGCGCGCGGCGCGCGGCGGAGTGGGCCCTCGGACAGCGGTCGCTGCCCGGCGGAGGATTCCGTCACGACGCCAGGGATCCGGCGGGTCCCTACCTGTCCGACACGCTGGCAATGGGAGGCGGCTTCCTCGCGCTGTACCGGGCGACCGGCGAACGCGCCTGGCTCGACCATGCCAGCCAGGCGGCGGACTTCATCGAGAAGAACTTCCACGGCAAGCGCGGTTATGCCAGCGCGGCGGTCGGCAAGGGTCCGATCGCCGCGTCGGCGGAGATCGACCAGAACGTCGCGCTGGCGCGCTTCGCCAACGCCCTCGCCCGCTCCACCGGGCGCGCCGGCGACCTGGCGATCGCCCACCGGGCCATGGGACTGCTCGCCTCCCCCGACATCGCCAGCGCCCGCTCGACCGATGCCGGCATCCTGCTCGCCGACCATGAACTCAACCGCGATCCGCTGCATCTGACCGTCATTGGCGCCAAGGCCGACCCGGCCGCAGCGGAGCTGTTCGCCCGCTGCCGCTCGGTGCCGGGCCTCTACAAGCGCCTCGAGTGGTGGGACCGCGCGGAAGGCGACCTGCCAAATTCCGATGTCCAGTACCCGAAACTGAAGCGTGCCGCTGCCTTCGTCTGCACCGAGGGCCGCTGTTCCACGCCGATGTACAAGCCCGCCGACATCGACGCCTTCCTCGCCGAATCGAAGATGTAGGCGCTCCGGTGGGCGGCGCGGCCGCCCCGATGTGCCTGTTCGACGGGCGCAAGCCCGGCGGTTTGGCGCTTCGAAATCGCCGGGCGATCAGGGCGAGTGTCGTGCCGACACCCCGGCACACACCGCTCCCGCGTCCATCGTCGCAACGAACTGCAACGCCGTAACAGGAATTCACACCGGCGTTTGAAATCGACGCGACCGACTCTCCCTGTACGGATCAAGGACCTAGAGCAATTTCCTCGACCCGGCGTGGCGGCGGGCGCTTCTTGGCCCGGACACAAGATGTGACGGTGTCGACAGTCTGCTGTTAGATTTCGTCACACTCTGCAATTGCAGCATCAGCCCACCACGGACGGTAGGTGTCCAAGCGACCTCGAGATGGATTCCGAGGCGCGAGGCGACCGCCAGGCACGGCGACGTTGGATTCATTGCTCTAGTCGGTTCGCCCACGGTCGGATCCCGGGTACCGAGACCCCCAACGCCGGAGACACCCGTGAAACATACCTGCCTCGCCCTGCTCGCTGCTCTTGCCATCGCCCCTGCCGCCGCCCGCGCCGACGTCATCAGCGTCGCTCCCCGGGACGTCCATGGGCTCGCCGCCGCGATCGACTGGGCCAACCGTCATGCCGGTCCGGACACCATCGAACTGGGCGCCGGAAGTCTCTACGCGATCACCTCCGACAACGCCTTCGACCCGGAGCTCGCGCTGCCGCTGGTCAAGAGCGACATCCGCATCCTGGGCAACAGGGCCGAGGTCCGCCGCTACAGCAACGACAGCATGCTGCTGCTGGAAGTGGCCGAAGGCGGAACGCTGCGGCTGGAAAACATCACGCTGGCCGAGGGCTCCCGCGGCGCGGTGGTCAATCGCGGCCAGCTGTCGCTCTCCCACGTCAACGTGCGGGACAACACGGCGCACGGAAACCAGGCCATCGTCGCCAACTATGGCCAGATGCGCGGCGATCACGTCGACATCTCCGACAACGAGATCGCCGGTGCCCAGCGCGATGCCGGCATCGTGCTGAACTTCGGCCACCTCAAGCTCACCGATTCGCGACTGGCCGAGAACACCGTCTCGCGCCGCTTCAACAGCCTGGTCAGCGCGTCCGGCGTGCTGAACTTCGGGGTCGCCCAGCTCCTTCGCGTCCGCGTGGTCAACAACGACGCCGACGACGAGGCGGCCAATGGCCTCGCCAGCACGCTGATGTCGGCCGGCAACGGCCGCTTCGAGACCACCGCGCTGACCCTGTCCGGGAACCAGCCGGAGGCGGCGAACCAGATCACGGCGGCGCGAAAATAGGGCCCGTTGGACTGAGGCTAGCTGCTGATCCTCGCTGCGCCTTGTTTTCCACGTAAAGAGCGGCGCTCCGTCGGCCGATCCGCAAAGACGTAGTACTGTTTCCACGTTCGAAAGTGCCCGCCATCCGCGGGCATTTTCGTTTCCGGTACGGCATTTCCGACGTTGCCCGCGACGAAAGTGGCCCGTCGGATCGGCGCTGCCCGCATCCCGCACTTCGGTCTTGAGAACTAGCATCCGGGCAATCGCTGCACCGCGACGGTGTAATGGACGTCGAGCCTGGCGGCCAGGACGACCGGGCCTAGGTATCGATCGGCTGGTTCAATCGCTTCACGGTCAGAACGAGCGTCGACGGCGAAACAGACTTCGTCATTCGCGCCGTCGCAGGTCCCGACCGAGCCGCTCCCGGGAACATGGGACTCAAGCGCCTCGGCGACGCCGGATCGCGCGTCGGTCGTGAATAGTCGGGTGACGTCACCGAACGCCCAATAGGTCGTGGACAAGGGCTCATCCGTCATGCCGATCGATGCCATGAAGCATCGTTTCCAAACTCATCCGCGGGTGTTTGCCGTAGTCGCATTCGCGCATCGTGGCATCGCCGCGGGCTCGTCACTGACAGGAATGCCCGCCACATCGGCGGGCATTCCTGCATCGGAGCGTGGAGTGACGCCTACGCCACGACGGCATGGGTGAGCTCGCTCGCCACCCGATTCCGCCCGCCGCTCTTCGCCGCGTACATGTAGCGATCCGCGTCCGCCAGCAGCCGCTCGTGGTTGGCGGCGTCGACACGGGCACTGACGCCGAAACTGCCGCTGACCTGCATGCCCGGAACGATGGTCGACCAGTCGAACTCCGCGATGCGCTTGCGGATGGCCTCGCAGACGTTGACCGCGCCGGCAAGATCGACGCCGGGCATCGCGATCACGAACTCCTCTCCGCCGTAGCGCGCCGCCAGCATCGGCGACTTGCACTGCTCGGCGAGGACGCTGCCGATCACCCGGAGCGCATCGTCGCCGGCGGCGTGCGAGAACTGGTCGTTGATCCGCTTGAAATGGTCGATGTCGACCAGCGCCATCGCGATCGGCTCGCCCGTCGCACGGCAGCCCGCGAACAGGCGTGCGGCCTCGGAGTCGAAGAAGCGGCGGTTGGCGAGGCCGGTCAGCGCATCCTCACGCGCCTGGCGCTCGAAGGCTTCCTTCTGCTCGCGCAGGCGCTCCAGCAGCTGCGACTTCTCGGCGTCCAGCGCGGTGAGCTTCTGGTTGCGGTCGTTGAGGTCGCGGGTGCGCTCGTCGACCACCCGCTCGAGGTGCTGGTGGCGCGCGTGCAGCACCGCGACGCGGGCACGGTAGCCGAGGTAGGCCATCAGCAGGATCAGGCCGAAACTGGCCATCTGGACGCCGGTGCGCTGGTACCAGTGCGGGGCCATCTCGAAGGACAGCGAGGCCGGCTCCGAACTCCATGGGCCGTCGGCATTGGCGGCCGCGACCTCGAAGGTGTAGTTGCCCGGTGGCACGTTGGTGTAGTGCGCCGAGCGCTCGCCCTGCAGCTGGGTCCAGCCGCGGTCGAAGCCGATCAGGCGATAGCGGAAGCGCACCCGGTCGGGATTGAGGAAGGTGAGTCCCGAGAAGCGGAACTCCAGGCGCTGCACGCCGGCCTTCAGCTTCGGCGTGCCGACCGCCTCGACCGACTCGTCGTCGAAGCGCAGGCCCTCGATCACCACCGGCGGCGGCGCGCCGGGATTGCGGTTGAAGCGGTCGAGTTCGACGCTGGCGACGCCCGCCGCGGTCGCGACCCGCAGCACGTTGTCGCTGCCGAGCCAGGCCGAGGGTCCGGCGCCGCCGTTGCACTGCGAGCTGCCGAGTCCGTCGGCTTCCCGGAACACGTCGACCTCGGCACGCGACTGCTTCTTGTCCAGCACCGCGCCGACCGCATTCCGCGAGACCCGGAGCACGCCCCGGTTCGAGGTCAGCCACAGGTAGCCGTAGCCGTCGGCGGTCACGTGGAACAGCGACTCCACCGGCAGGCCGTCGGCGGTTCCGAACTGGGTGAAGCGGTCGTCGCGGTAGCGCAGCAGGCCGCGGTCGGTGGCGAACCAGACGTCGCCCTGGCCATCGTCGGCGACGTCGAATACGTCCTCGACGTCGAAGTCGAGCGGCAGCGCGACCGGCTCGATCCGCTCGTTGCGCCAGCGCGCGAGGCCGTTCGAGGTGCCGATCCACAGCACGCCGGCGCGATCGACGTGCAGCGACATGATGTAGTCGCGCGGCAGGCCGTCGCGCGAGGTGAAGCTCTGGAAGCCCGCCGCCGTCTTGCGCGCCAGGCCACGGGTGGTGCCGATCCAGATCGCGCCGTCGGGCGACTGCGCCAGCGCCCGCACCTGGTTGCCGGGCAGGCCCTCGCCGACGCTGTAGCTGCGCACCGTGTTCGGGGTGAACGCGGTCACGCCGCGGCCGAAGGTGCCGGCCCACATCGTGCCGTCCTTGTCCTGCAGCAGCGACATCACCGAGTCGCTGGCGAGGCCCTGGGCCGTCGTCATCGTCTCGAAATGGCCGTTCTTGTAGCTCGACAGGCCGCGGCTGGTGGCGAACCACCAGGTGCCGTCCTTGTCCTGCAGCACGGCGCGCACGAAGTTGTCGGCGAGACCGTGGCGGCGGTCCAGCATCGAGAACGGGCCTTCCTTCAGGCGCATCAGGCCGGCATTGGTGCCGACCCAGACGCTGCCCTCGCGGTCCTCGAAGATCGACGCCACCCGCGAGTTCGGCAGGCCGTACTCGACGCCGAAGTGCTCCTCGCCATGCTCGCCGAACCGGTACAGGCCACTCGCGCCGCTGCCCGCCCAGACCGCGCCGACGCGGTCCTCGAACAGGGCGGTGATGGTTTCCTTCAGGGCCGCGACTTCGCCGTTCAACGTCACGAAGCGGGTACCGTCATAGCGGTAGACGCCGCGCTCGGAGCCGGCATAGACGACACCGTGGCGACCGACCAGCAGCGCGCCGACCGGACCGACCGGCATGCCTTCGGCCGGACCGAAGGTGGAGATCTTGTCGCGCCGGATGACCGCGAGGCCGCGCGCCGTGCCGACCCAGACGCCGCCGTCCTGGTCGATCGCGATGTCGATGACGATGTCGCTCGGCAGGCCCTGCGACGAGGTGAAGCGCCGGATCCCGCCCTGCTTGTCCATTACGGCGACGCCGGCCGCCTCGGTGGCGAACCAGAGGTTGCCCTGGGCGTCGTCCTCGACCCCCATGATCTCCGACGACGGCAGGCCGCCGCGCGGGTCGATGAAGGACCAGGTGTTGTCCTTCAGGTGCATCACGCCGCCGCGCGACGTTCCCACCAGCAGGCTGCCGTCGCGCGCCACCCACACCGAGCGGATGCCGTTGTCGCGCATTCCCAGCTCGCGGCTGCTGGAGCGCCCCAGGCTCACCCGGTCGAATACCCGGAACTGGGTGCCGTCGTAGCGCACGAGCCCCTCCCAGGTACCGAACCACATGTAGCCTTCCGGCGTCTGGGCGATGGTGTTGACCTGGTTGTGCGGCAGGCCCTCGCGGGTGGTGTAGATGTCGACCCCGAACTCGGACAGGGGACGGGTCGAGCTCAGGGCGAGCGCATACCTCGGGAACAGCGCCGCGAGTGCCACGACGAGGCCGATCAGCCCGCGGACACAGCGCCAACCGGCTGGGAAAAATCGGAGCATCATGATCGAACCTTGGCAGGCGCCGCGGGTGCTGGCAAGAGGGCGCGGCTTGAACGATGTAAATGAAATGATGCAGACCGGTGTCGCCGTTCGCCGACCGCGAACGGCGGCGTCAACCGCCCGGCTAACGACGCGTTAATGAGCCGACATGAAGGCCCCGACCCTCCTCGCCCTGCTGCTGCTCCTGCCCCTGCCTGCCCGGGCGGGAGCGGCCCTGGACTGCGATGACCTGAGCTCGGAGCCGTTGAACCACGGCGTGGTCTGGGCGGATGTCTGGAGAGCCCTGGACCTGCAGGCCTCCTGCACCCAGAACTGCCACATTGGCAGCCAGCCGTCGGCGATGCTCGACTTCAGCAACGCGAAGCTGTCGATCTACTACCTGGTCGAGCAGACCAGCGTGCAGAGCGACCGGGTACTCCGGGTCGCTCCAACGGACCCGGAGGCCAGCCTGCTGATGCAGAAGATCGGCTGCCGCGATCCCGCCGTCGGCCGTCCGATGCCGCCGCCGCAGGGTCACCTGCCGCTGTCGCTGCAGGCCTTGATCTACGACTGGATCGCCGAAGGTGCCCTGGGAGAGGGCGCCGAGGACCCGATCCAGCGCGACCGCATGTTCCACGATTCCATGGAGACCGGCCGGCGCTTCCCGCCGTACGTGCCATCGCAGGAGAACGGCAATGACGATACGAACCCTGTTGACGGCTGCGAGAATGGCGCTCGCCCTGATCGCAGCCAGCAGCCTGGCCTTCCCATCCCGCGCTGCCGCTGAGACCGACGCCGCGACAAGCGTACCGATCGGCGCGGAGGTCAGCGGAAGCTGGTACGACCCGGCCCAACCGGGCGAAGGCTTCATGTTCGAGCACGTGCTGGTCAACGGCGTGCCGAACCTGGTCGGCGCCTGGTTCACCTACCACGGCGGCGCTCCGCGCTGGCTGTACCTGCAGGGCCCGGTCAATGGCAACCGCGCCGACCTCACCGCGCTGATCACCTCGGGAACGGGATTCCCGCCGAACTTCTCGTCATCGGCAGTCAACCTCGAGACCTGGGGATCGATGACGGTCACCTTCAGCGACGTCAACCATCTGACGGCGACCTGGACCACCAGCTACCCCGGCTACAGCAGCGGCTCGCTGAGCCAGTCGCGCCTGACCCTGCCGACCAACGTCGACGATACCCCGCTCTCCCAGATCGCCGGCTGCCACAGCGGCGCCTGGTACGACACCAGCCAGAGCGGCCAGGGCGTCTTTCTCGAGGTGCTGGGCAGCGGCAGCAACCGCAACATGCTGGCCATCTGGTACACCTACATCAACGGTCAGCAGACGTGGCTCTATGCGCAGGGGCCGGTCAGCGGCAACACGGCGACTCTGTCCGGACTGATCGCCCACGGCGCCGACTTCCCGCCGAACTTCCGCGGCAGCGACGTGGTGCTCGAGCCCTGGGGCACGATGAGCTTCACCGTCACCGACGCCGATCACGCCACCTGGCGCTGGACCACCTCGTATCCCGGATTCGGCAGCGGCAGCATGCCGCTGTCGCGGCTGACCGCGATGAGCGGTCGCGGCTGCACCCCCGGCAGCGACGGCGAGGCGGCGCGCTTCCTCACCCAGGCGACCTACGGCCCGACCCCGACCGACATCGCCGACGTGCGCAGCCGCGGCTTCGCCAACTGGATCGCCGCACAGAAGGCGCTGGCGCCGACATTGCACCGGCCGACGCTGGAGCAGCAGATCGCGGCGCAGGTGCAGGTCGATCCGCGCAACGGCCCGTTCTACCGCGCCTACCGGGTCGAGCGCTGGTTCAACGTCGCGATGAATTCACCCGACCAGCTCCGCCAGCGGATGGCCTTCGCGCTGTCGCAGATCCTGGTGCTGTCCGACGTCAACGTGCTCGACAACAATCCGATCGGCGTGGCCGAGTACTACGACATCCTGGTCCGCAACGCCTTCGGCAACTACCGCACCCTGCTGTCCGAGGTCACCCATGATCCGGCGATGGGCGCGTTCCTCACCACGCTGCGCAACCAGAAGACCGACTACACCCGCGACGGCGGCAACAACCTCGTCGCCGGCGTGATCTCGCCGGACGAGAACTACGCCCGCGAGGTGATGCAGCTGTTCTCGATCGGCCTCATTGAAAGGAACCGGGACTTCAGCCCGGTGCTGGTCGGCGGCAATACCGTGCCGACCTACACGCAGGACCTGATCACGAATTCCGCCAAGGTCTTCACCGGCCTGTCGTTCCAGTGCACCGGCGCGACGACGGTCGGCGGCCTGTCCATCAACCACAACTGCGGCGGCTGCACCGGCACCGCCTGCCAGTTCTCCACCAGCGTGTTCTTCTCGAACCCGGGCCGCTATGCGGCGAACAGCAACGTCACCGCGCTGATCCATCCGGACGGCTACCGGCAGATGGTCTGCTACCCGCGCTACAACGACGA
Source organism: Ahniellaceae bacterium (assembly GCA_044221335.1). Lineage (GTDB taxonomy): Bacteria > Pseudomonadota > Gammaproteobacteria > Xanthomonadales > Ahniellaceae > JBGAPI01. Next base: position 4,385 of record JBGAPI010000034.1, on the reverse strand, counting down.
CGGCCGCTCGGCGACCAGTGCCGACAACTACGCGATCCTGCCGCCGCCGAACGACTTCAAGCGCCTGCTCGGCGGCGTCAGCATCGGCCCGAGCCCGGTCGCCTGCTATGCCGGCACGCCGGCGGCCGACCAGCAGACCTGCATCAACTACTGCAACAGTCAGGTCGACACGCTGATCGACACGCTCTACAACCACAAGAACGTCGCTCCCTTCATCGCACGCCAGCTGATCCAGCGGCTGACCACCAGCAGTCCGACCTCGGGCTACATCGACCGCGTCGCCGCGGTGTTCGAGAACGACGGAACCGGCGTCCGCGGCAACCTCGGCGCGGTGGCCTCGGCCATCCTGCTGGACCCGGAAGCGCGCTCGACGGTACCGACCGACAACTTCGGCAAGCTGCGCGAACCGCTGCTGCGCCTGACGGCCCTGTGGCGGGCATTCGGTGCCCTGCCCGGTTCCGGCGGGGCCTACGGCGAGACCACCCCGGAGCGCTTCTTCGCGCAGCGTCCGCTCGGTGCCAACTCGGTGTTCAACTTCTACGAGCCGGACTACCAGCAGCCGGGCGAAATCGCCGACGCCGGCCTGTACTCGCCGGAATTCCAGATCCTCGACGAGTCGACCTCGATCAGCGGCGCCGACGAACTGTGGCGGCGGGTGTTCAACGGCTACAGCACGTCGAGCGCCACCACCACCAACTTCACCACGCCGAGCACCGCGGCCTACCTGCCGACGACGGTGATCGACGCCCTGCCGGCCGACAACGCCGGCCTGGTCGAGGCGCTGAACCAGCGGCTGCTGTACGGATCGATGAGCGCGACGATGAAGTCGAAGCTGATCGCGCTGCTGGACACCGACATGGCCGCGGCCGACAAGCGCCGCAAGGCCCTGGACCTGATTCATCTCATCACGATCACCCCCGAATTCGCGCAGCAGCGCTGAGGGCACGACCATGAGCCACCTCCAGAACTTCCACCGTCGCGATTTCCTCTGCAAGCTCGGCCGCGGCCTCGCGCTTGGCTCGATCGGCGGCCTGCTGCCGCAGCTCGCGCTGATGCCGCGCGCCGCCGCCGCGACCGGGAACTACCGTGCGCTGGTCTGCATCTACCTCGCCGGTGCCAACGATTCCTACAACTGGCTGGTACCGCGCGACTCGGAGGCCGGCGGCAGCCGCTACGACACCTACCGCAACTCGCGCGGCGGCGTGTACAGCGGCAGCAACACCAGCGGCCTCGCGCTCGGCTTCTCCGACCTGCTGCCGATCTCGCCGAGCAACCAGTCGAGCGGGTTCGGGCTGCATCCCGCGAATGCCGATTTCACCGCGACCAGCGGCAATTCCAGCCAGAACCACAGCGGCATCCAGAGCCTGTTCAACCAGGGCAAGGCGGCCTTCGTGGTCAACGCCGGGACACTGGTGCAGCCGATCAGCCTGTCCGAATACAACAACGGTGCCCCGCGCCCGCCGCAGCTGTTCTCGCACAACGACCAGGAACTGCAGTGGCAGATCGGCATGTCCGATCCGAACAATGCGATCTCGCGCTTCGGCTGGGGCGGCCGCGTCGCCAAGCTCACGGCCGGCGGCGCGCTCGCCAACGGCCTCTCGCCGACCCTGTCGGTCGCCGGCGCCGCGCGGTTCCTGATCGGCGACCAGATCACGCCCTACCAGCTCGCCTCGAGCGGCATCGACACGCTCGACAACTACGCCGCCGGCAGCAATGGCAGCAACTTCACCAACGCGCGGCGCAACGTCCTGAACGACCTGCTGGACGACAGCTACGCCCAGCCCTTCGCCAAGGAGTACGCCAAGGTGATGCGGCGCTCCCTGTCGGTCGGCGAGAGCCTCGCCAGCCTGCTCGGCGCGACCGACGGCAGCGGCGACGTCACCACCATCTTCCCGTCCGGCAACACGCTGGCCGACCAGCTGAAGATGGTCGCCCGGATGATCAAGGTCAGCCGCAACTCCCTCGGCGCCACCCGCCAGGTGTTCTACGTGCGCTACGGCAGCTTCGACCTGCACGACGGCATGTTCCAGTCCGGCGGCGCGGTGGCGACCACCGGTCATGGTGCGCTGCTGACCACGCTGAACCAGGCGGTCGGCGCGTTCTGGACGGCACTCGGCGAGATCGGCGCGCGCGACGCCGTCACCACCTTCACGATGAGCGACTTCGGCCGCACCCTGACCGGCAACGGCAGCGGCTCCGATCACGCCTGGGGCGGCAACCTGCTGGTGCTGGGCGACGCGGTCCAGGGCAACAAGCTCTACGGCAATTTCCCGAAGCTCGTGGTCAATTCCAACGACAACGCCACCCGCGACTACAGCTTCAGCCGCGGCCAGTACATCCCGACCACCGCGATCGACCAGGTCGCGGCGACGCTTGCGCGCTGGATGGGAGTGACGGACTCTGCGGCACTGAACGGGATCTTCCCGCTGCTGAAGAACTTTTCGGCGAGCGATCTGGGGTTCATGGCCGCCTAGGCATTCGAGACACCAGCTCTGCGCTTCCAGAGGGCACGGGGCGCCGGGCGCTGGGCGCTGGGCGCTGGGCATAGGGCTCCGTCCTACTTCGGACTCCCGTCATTGCGAGCGAAGCGAAGCAACCCAGCGCCTGCGCTTTTCGCGACGCCGGTGCAAGAGCAAAGGCGCTGGGTTGCTTCGTCGTCGCTGCGCTCCTCCTCGCAATGACGGAGGTCTTCTCGATCCTTCGTCTTGCGCCTGTTGCCAGTCCTGTGCCCTGGGCTGGGCCCTGTCTCCGTGGCGTCCAAAATCCCGACTGGCATCCCCACCCCCGTCACCGATTTGCGACGTGAAACATGGCGGCTAGGCCCCCATCCGCCCTAACATCATGGGCTCACAGGGATGGATTCCGAAGGAGCCGACCATGAACGCCCGCCTCGCCTTGTTCGCCGTACTCGCCCTAGGCACCTCGATCGCGCCCTCGGCGCATGCCGACACGCTGCTGATCGATCGTGTCCATCGCGAGAACACCCAGTCGATGCCGGGTCGCGGCATGCTGATGTCCGCCGTCGCCGCGCAGTTCGGCGAGCCGACCAGCAAGGACGGTCCGGTCGGAGGCGACAGCAAGCAGCAGCCGCCGATCACCACCTGGCACTACCCGACCTTCAACGTCTATTTCGAGAACGACCACGTGGTCTCGTCGGTCGCCGTGCGCTCGACCGCGCTCGAACTCGGTCCCAAGCCGGCGCAATGACGGCAGCCGAGACGACCGGCCGCTGGCGCTGGCCGGCCGAATGGGAGCCGCAGGACGGCGTTCTGCTGGCCTGGCCGCACGCCGACACCGACTGGGTCGACAACCTCGCGGACGTCGAGCAGACCTATGTCGCGCTCGTCGCGGCGATCGCCCGCTACGAAGTCGCCGTCGTGGGTGTCGCCAGCGACGCTCTCCGCGAGCGCGCCCGCGGACTGCTCGCCGCCGCCGGTGCGGATCTCGGCCGGGTGCGTTTCGTCGCGCTCGACTACGACGACACCTGGCTCCGCGACAGCGGCCCGATCACGCTGACCCGCGGCGTCGATCGCCGCCTGCTCGACTTCCGCTTCACCGGCTGGGGCGGCAAGTTCGAGGCCAGCCGCGACGACCGCATCATCGAATCGCTGGCCGCGGCCGGCGTATTCGCCGCCGCCGAGCACGCGCGGATCGACTTCGCGCTGGAGGGTGGCGGCATCGAGTCCGATGGCGCCGGTACCGTGCTCACGACCTTCCGCTGCCTGCACCAGCGCCATCCGCAGCTGTCGCGCGATGAGCTGAAGGCGAAGCTCGCCACCGACCTGGTCGCCGAGCGCGTGCTGATCCTGGAAGCCGGCTACCTCGAAGGCGACGACACCGACGCCCACATCGACACGCTGGCGCGCTTCGCTGCCGTCGATGCGATCGTCTACCAGGGCTGCGACGATCCGGCGGATCACCATCACGCCGAACTGTCGGCGATGGCGAAGGAACTCGCCGCGCTGCGCCAGCACGACGGTACGCCCTACCGGCTGTTCGCCCTGCCGTGGGCGCCGCCGATCGAGTCCGACGGGCGTCGCCTCGCGGCCTCGTACGCGAACTTCCTGATCGTCGACGGCGCGGTGCTGATGCCGGGCTACGGGGTCGCCACCGATGCGGCCGCGGCCGCGGTGATGGCGCAGGCCTTCCCGCGGCATCGCATCGAGGTCGTTCCCTGCCGTGCACTGATCGAACAGAACGGCAGCCTGCATTGCGTGACGATGCAGCTGCCGAGAGGGACGCTGGCGTAATCGGGTGGACTCGCCCCCCTCGTGTTGACCCAGGCATCGAGGTGCCAGTGGTGAGATGTACTCACCAATCGGGAGCGAGGAGGGCGAGTCCGTGGACAAGATTACGACCGTAGCGGTTGATCTGGCGAAGCATGT